>CAIMFY010000114.1 GCA_903840415.1 uncultured Opitutia bacterium
GCCCTCGGGGCCGGCGAGAATCAGCAGCACTTTGAACGGCGCTCGCTTCAACTCCACTTGAAGCTGCACGAGCGCATTGCGCAGCACCTGAGCGCGGGCTTGGTAAGTCTTCTTCGACAGCCGCTGCTTTGCTTTCGCCATGCGCCTTCGACTTTGGCCCGACCTCAAACGTTGTCGAGCCGGAGATGCCGCTCAGCTTCGGATTAGCGTATAAGCAATCCAGCCGCCCTTGAACGAAAAGCGTGTTGGCCCGCGCCGTTGGCCCTGGCCGGCAATCGGCTCTCGGCTTTCACTTGGTTTTTTCGATCAGTGCGAGTTCATCGGCGATCATCCGGTCGCTGCGGCAACGCGGCATTTTACTTTGCCCGCCCCATTTGCCATGGCGTCGCATCCAACTCTCAAAGGTGCCGGGTAAGGTGAACTGCACGAGCGGGCGCTCGAGCCCACCGCCCAGGCGCTTCGCCTCGTAGTCTTCGTTGCGACGCTGCAGTTCCGCGTCGAGCTCGGCCGCAAATGCCACGGCTTCGGGCGGCACGCCAGCGTTCGGTTTCAACTCGAGCCACCACTCGTGGCGTCCGCGCGAAACGCCGAGCTGGTTGCTCATGAAGCGCGGCGCGACGTGAAAATTCACCACCGTTTGTCCCCACGCCGCGCATACGCTGGACAGAGTGTCAGTCAGTTCCTTCTCGATCACATGTTCCCCAAAAGCGCTCAGTTGGAGCCGTGTGCGCCCAGCATAGACGAGTCGCGGAGGAGCGGTCGAAAGGAAGCGCACCACATCACCGATTACGTAGCGACAGAGCCCGCCGGGCGTCGTGAGGAGCAGCACATAATCTTCGCCGACCCGCACGCCCTCGAGTGGCACCGCTTGGGCGCCGAGTTCGGCGAGCCTAGATTCGTCAAATGCCCGCAACGGAAGAAATTCGTAGAAAATTCCCGCGTCAGCAATCAGTCGCATCCCGACCGCCGGCACGCAATCTTGTGCGGCGATGAATGCTTCCGACGCGGGATATACCTCGTGGAACTCGACGCCGGGTCCGACCGCCGCATGCAGTTCAGCGGCGAATGGCCCGACTGGCACGCCGCCGTGCACGAGGCATTCGAGGTTTGGCCAGATTGCCTTGAGCGGTGTCACACCGGTATGTGCCCGCAGCTCCTCGGCAAGAATCAGGAGCCAACTCGGGATGCCGGCCACCAAGGAAATGTCGCGGGATGAAGTGCGTGCAGCGATCGCGCGCAACTTTGCCGGCCAGTCACTCATCTGAGCAATTTCGCGGCCCGGTTCGTAGAGATGATACTCGACCCAAGTCGGAAGATTGAGGGCAGTGATGCCGCTCAAGTCGCCGGCCCATGCGGGAAATTCGCCTGTGTCCGACAATCGGGTGAGCGCAGTCGCTCCGCCGAGAAAGAGGTGCCGTCCGCGAAAGACGCGCGCGTGTCCAACACGCGCTGAATAATAGAAAAGGGATTCTAGGCCGGCCTGCTTGAAGTGCGCTAGCATCTCCTGCGTGATCGGCAGGTATTTCGTGCGGCCGGCGGTCGTGCCCGACGACACGGCAAAATAGGCGCAGCGCCCCGGCCAGAGTACGTTGGATTCACCACGTTTCATCCGATCGATCCAGGGGATAAACTGTTCGTAGCCGCGTGGTGCGACGCGGGTGCGGAACGCCTCGTAGCTCATCTGCCGCTCCAGGCCAACTTCGCGGCCGAACGCGGTGGTCGAGGACTTCTGGAGGAGCGACTGCAATGTCCGGCGCTGGCAGGCGATGGCGCGATTAGGATCGCGCAGCCTTCGAGCTACCAAGGTCGCCTGCAATCTGGCGCCGACCTCGGCGAGGCCGCGCATCGCCGGCATTTGAAAGCCGAGTGCGTTCATGCCGCCGACTTAAGCTTGGTGCTCCTAAGCTTAGAATAAAAGCTGCCCAGATACGGCAAAAATTCGAAGACATGAAAAATCAGTGAGGCGTGTTGCACTGGCGAGCCGCCCGGTAGTGCATTCACCCGATGCACGCGACCAAATGGAAAATAGGCGCGATGCGCCGACTCCAATGCAAAACGCGTCGGCGAGGCGGAATCGAGCACGGCATCTTCCCGTTCGGCAAAAAGAATTAGCACTGGGGCCTCGGTGAGTGGCAACAACGCCTGCGAAAAATACGCTGTTGGAGCGATCATCGCCTGCATCGCTTGCACCCGTTCGCGTGCGCCGGTGGTGGTGATGCCCCGGATTGTGGCCATTACGGCGCCGTGCAATTGCCTCATCTCCGGCGCGGTCATCAGTGTGCGCAGGGTCTCTTTATTTTGCGCGCCCGCCTCGAACATCCGCGTGAAGATGGCCCGGGATTTTTCGATCGTCGCCTCACTTACGGCGCCGGTGGTGAGGTAGGGTTTAAATGCGCGGCCTAGCAATGTGGCGGGCTTCACCGTTCCTGGTGCGATGAGATCGTCTACGCAGGCAACCGGGCTGACTAACACGAGACCGGCAAGGGTTGCGCAACGACCGGCGAGCCGCGTGCGGCGCAACCAATCAAGCGCGAGTCCCGCGCCGAAACTCACGGCAAAAATTACCGGTGGCTGACCCTGAACCGTTAGTTCCGAGACAAGGTCGTCGAGTTGTGCACAAGCCAAGTCGAGGGAGAAGCCTTGGTGCGGGTAATTGAAATAGTAGAGGTCTCCGGTCCGTCGGAAAAATCGGCGCAACAGAAAGACTTGCTCGGGTCCGTCAGGGACGAACCCGCCGAGCACAATCGTCGGCACGCGCCCATGGCCGGATTCGCACAGGATGGTGGCGCGCTGATGTAAGCCGGCGTCGGTGCGGACGAGCACTGCGGATTGGGAGCGCGTGTCGACGGGTTCATGCACGACAAGCCGGCGCGGGTTGAGGCGTTCTTCAGTGGTGCGGAGAAACGTGTGCAGGGGTCGAACTGGCGACACGCGCCGAAATGCCGCCAGGATGGAAAGAGCGGGTGCGAGACTAAAGGCGGGCATGAAATCGATGCGACACGGAGACCGCGAGTTCGCAAAACGATTCACTATCCGTCGCGCAAATATCACGCGCCTGCCATTGCCCCGTAACGGCCGGTGTGGCGGGGATAGTTTTAGACATCGTCACCAGCACATATCTGAAACGTGGCTGGCGGTTTGGGCTACCCGCACGTTGTTTGCCACCACCCACATGCGTTGCCGCTCGAATCGCAGCGTAGCTGCAGAAATCCGCACCTAGGCCGAGCCCAGCCTTCCCGTTCTCAAGATTCGTAACACTTCGAATGTTGCTCTAGGCGACTTCAAACATGATGGTTTTTGGCAAATCAACGCTCCCCTGCAATGGGCCGAATCAAACTGCGAATCTTGCCGTTACCATGAAAAGTAATCTTCCAGCCACGCCCTCCTCCACTGCTCAACAAAAAATCGTCAGCTTACGACTCCAAGTTCTGGCCGCACGCAAACGCGCTGATGTCGCAAGAGACGGTGCGCATAAGGCAAAGCTTGAGCTCAAACGGTTCCGCAAAGCCTATAAACAGGCGAAGCGTCTGGCCAAGGACGAACGCAAGAAAGTCAAAGCGTGGAAAAAGATGCTGGCAGCAGCGAAAGCGGCTTCACGTAATGTCGCAGCTAAACCCAAAAAAGTGCGATTGGGTGAAGAAGCTTCCCCAAAACCTCGCCCGAGTGGAAGGAGTGACAAGCAAGACTCCAAGCAACCCAAGAAAACTAAGTCCCTTGATCAGTCCGAATCGACACGTCTGCTCCCTAAACAATATTCCTCGGGTTCGACGGCGGACAAGGTGTCTCCCGCGCAGATAGCGGCAGAGACAAACGATATGCCTCCAAGTAAGTTGACTCCCACAGAGACTCTGCCCGGCGTGTAATCCACGCAGCTAACCTATCAACGCGGATGTCTTGGGCCAAGAATTCGAGGCAATACCACGCAGTCGATTCCAGGCGGCTCCAGTTGAAGCGAACAGGCGAAGCCTGCTTCGCCACCGTACGCGTTTTTTGGCGCCGAGCTTTTTTCCAAGAGTGATATTGAGCGAAAGAAAGTTTGACCGCGAACAGAGGACGGGCGTTGCGCAAGTGTGACCTGAACGCCGCACAAATGCCTTAGAGTCGTGCTAACGTTGGAGTGCTTTCTATGCACTCCAACTTACGACTGCTGTTTTTTGGCAACACCGATGGACGTGCCGACATTGTGCCAGAAACGTGAAATCCTTCTCCACCCAGCGCGTCCGCCGGCTAGCTCGGCGCAGTTTTATCATGGGGGGCAGTCAATGATACGTCCTTGTGGCGCCGTGATCCGATGAATCGCTCCGACCAAGCTCGATTGCTCTACACGTTGCTCGACGCGGCTGAGGACGAAAATCGGCTGGTCGATTCGTCGATGGCAGAACGCTGGCGCTCCATCAAGAGTCAGTTCGACAACGCTCATTGCGAAAAACACATGGTCGCATTGAAGGAGTTGTTCGACGAACTCGATTCCAAGGGTGCGCTGGTCGGCACTTGGATTCAGGCGCGCTGGTATGCCGTGAGAGCCCGACCGGACAATTCCCCATATCTGCGAATCGCTCCGACGCGCACTAAGGGCCGCCGGCCTTTCTCCCGCTAATTCATAAATTTGTTTCTAATCTCAACCGCGTGTTCTGTCGCTGAAAAGTCTTTTGTCATGGATGCCCCCTCGTCAGTGCCGCCCAGCGCTCCCAGCGCCAATGGGCTAGTTTCGGATACCAATGCACATCCTCCAATGGCGCTTCGGGCTGAGGCGACTGCATTGCGCTCACTCGTGCATCACTGCGGCTGCGTCGATTACGAGACTTCGCTCGAACAGGTGCAACGGGTGTTTACTGAAAAGCAGGTCGATTTCCTTGCACTGGTTCACGATGGACAAGTGACCGGCCTGTGTTCGCGTCTCCGGCTCGGTAACATGCTCGGCTCGCGTTTCGGATTTGCACTCAATAGTCGCAGCCCGGCGCGAGCTGCCCAAGTGGAGAATCCCCTGATATATGATGAAACTGGTCCGGTGCGAGTTCTACTCGACCGCGCGCTCGCGCGCGATGGTGATGAATTTCATGAGGATGTTTCACTGGTAGACCAATCGCAGGGACTGATTGGTCTCATCCCCATTGACGCCCTAGCCCGCCTGCAAACGCGCCTGGTCGCCGATCAAGTCGATGATCTCCGCCGCCAGCACCTGGAACTGTTTCAGACCGGCCATGCCTTGCGCCAATCCCAAGGGCTCTACCTCGGATTATTCGAAGGGCACACTCTAGGTGTGGTGCTTCTCGACGTCGAAGGCGGAGTGCATGGGCATAACCGGCGTCTCGCTGAATTGCTCAATCTTGAGTCGGGGTCCGTCACGCTCGCATCGTTGAGTGCCTGGGTGGTGGAGTCCGAGCGCCGGGCTTTTCTCGCGTTGCTCGCTGACCAAGCCAGCCACGCGGCCCTGCCAGCCACCCAGGAATTTACGCTGAAAATCCCCGGTCGAGGAGCGCGGCAGTTTCGCTGCTCGACGGGTTGGATTCGCGAGACCGGGCAGATCTGCGCCTGCTTAGACGACGTGACCGAGCAGCGTATGCTTGAGCGCCAACTGGGCCGTCAGGAAAAACAGACGCTATTGGACACATTGGTTGGTGGCATAGCCCACGAACTGAACAATAAACTGACGCCGGTGCAGGGTTTCTCCCAGCTCATCGAACTCAACACTGACGAACAAACCCGACTTTATGCGGGTCTGATTTCGAAAAGCGTGAAGGAAGCCGCCAGCATCATCCAGCAACTCCTCCAACTCTCCAAACCGGGCACTACGATCAGCCAGACGACCGATCTACGGACGATCGTGGACGAAGCATTGACGATGTTGCGATTTCAGATCCGCGACTCTGGCTGCGCGGTCCGAGTCCAGCTCCCGGCGGTTCCGGTATGGGTGCGCACCGATCCGGCGCAAATCAAACAGGTGGTGCTTAATCTGGCGTTAAACGCCATCCAAGCCTGCGAAAATCGCGATTCTCCGGAAATCACGATTGAGGTCCTGGAACAGGACGTTCGGGCCATGTTCGTGGTGTCCGATAATGGCATTGGCATTCCAGCCGAAAATCTAGGCCGCATCTTCGATCCCTTCTTCACCACCAAGGGCCCCGAGCGCGGCACTGGTCTCGGTCTGAGCGTCTGCTTTAGCATCGTGCGTCAGAACGGCGGGGAGATCGGCGTCGAAAGCCAACCCGGCTCGGGCGCGCGTTTTTCGGTGTGGCTGCCCTTGGAAACGGCGCTCCCATTAGCATTCGATCTGCCGCCCGATCAGCAGACCGTGCGTGCTATACCGCGGGGCGGTCGGGTGCTCGTTGTCGAGGATGAGCTGGTCGTCGGTCGCCTCATGCAAGAAATTTTTCACACCCAATTCGGCTGCGAAGTCGACTTGGTGAACAACGGAATTGTGGCCTTTGAAAAATTGGCCAACACGAAATACACGCTCGTCATTTCCGACGTGCGAATGCCCGAAATGAATGGCACCGAGCTTTACCTTTGGCTGCGGGAAGCCCAGCCGGCGACTGCGAGACGCTTCGTCTTCGTCACCGGCCATGCGGGTGAAAAACATTTCGAGACCGAGGTGGCGCAGTGGGGCGTCCCGGTCATTGCGAAGCCCTTCACAATCGAGCAACTCGCCTCTGTGTGTGCTCCCTTTTTGCGCTCATCGGTCAGTCTTTCCGCCTAGGCTCGTGCTGTAACACGTTTGTCACGGAGATGTGACCACAGATCGCTTTAGCTCGGGTTGCCCCAACCGAGATAGTGTAGGTGCAACGCTTGGGCTCAACGTCTGGTTCGAATGACCCTGCGCCAGTGGAAATTTCGGCGGGAAGCACGCCGATCGATCTTACCGGCGAAGGATTCGAGATGCTCGTGTCGCATCGTCGGATGTTCGAACCGTCGGCGACAATCGAAGCGGCGCTCTCCGCGCTCCAACGGGAGAAAATCGATTTCGCCGCTGTCGTCGAAGGCGGGCGCCTCCTCGGGGTGCTGGTGCGCCACCGGCTTGAGGAGCAGTTGGGCACGCGGTTTGGGTTCGCGTTGTTCGCCCGCGCTTGCGTCCACGAGTTTGTCTCGGTGTCTACGCTGTGCGTGACACTGGGCGATCCCGTCAACGCGGTTCTGGCGGCAATGAACGCCCGCAGTGGTCCGGCCTTCGACGACGACGTTTTGCTCGTCGATCGCGCGGGCCGATTTCTGGGTTTCATCGCCGTGCAGGCGCTTGTCCGCCTGCAACACCGCCTCTTCCTTCAGGAACTTGATCGCCTTGCGACCACGACGGCATCGCTGAACCGCCTCAACGCCGAACTGACCGAGACCCGCGATGCGGCGCTCAATGCCGCCCGCGCGAAATCAGAATTTCTCGCCAATATGAGCCACGAGATTCGCACTCCGATGAACGGTGTGATCGGCATGGCCAACTTGCTGCTGCTCTCTCCGCTCGACGCTGAGCAACGCGACCTTGCGCAGACGCTCTGCCAAAGCGGTGAATCGTTGCTTACCATCATCAACGATATTCTCGATTTCTCAAAAATCGAGGCCGGTCGATTGGAACTCGAGTCGATCGATTTCACTCTCGCTGAACAGATTGAGCTCGCCCTCGATCTCCATGCTGATGCCGCTCATCGAAAAGGCGTTGAACTCATCATGGATATTGACCTCGACGTGCCGCGGCGAGTGCGCGGCGACCCCGTGCGCCTTCGGCAAATCGTCCTCAACCTTTTAGGAAATGCGATCAAGTTCACCAGCAACGGCGAGATTGCCCTTCGCGTGAGAGTCGAGGCGCAGGCACTCGCTGGAGCCGTGCTTCGCTTCGAAATCTCTGATACAGGTATTGGCATCAGCGAGTCAGTGCAGGCGACGCTGTTTCAGCCGTTCGTCCAAGCGGACAGTTCGACCACGCGCTGTTATGGTGGCACTGGGCTTGGACTCGTGATCTGTAAACGACTCGCCCACTTGATGCGCGGCGAAATCGGCGTGCGCAGTAGGCTGGGTGGCGGTTCGACGTTTTGGTTCACGGTTAAATTGGATGCGGTTGCAAACCCCGCGCCAACATTCGAAATTGCCGCCGCGTCGTTCGCACGCCGGCGGGCACTCATTGTCGATGACAACACCACGAATCGCCACCTTCTTGGCAAACTGTGCGAAAGCTGGGGGCTTTCGCACGCGTTGGCTGAGTCCGCTGAAGCAGGCCTCGCTGCGTTGCGCGCCGCGGTTACTGCCGCCACACCCTTCGATCTCGTATTCATCGATCATCACATGCCGGGCATTGACGGTCTCACGTTTGCCGACGCCATCAAAGCCGACACCCTGCTACCGCGGCCCACGCTGGTCTTGCTAACGTCGCGGGGTGAGCGGATGACCTCCGCCGAACAAGCCTCCTATGGTATTTCGGCCTGCGAGCTAAAGCCTGTCCACCCAGAAAAACTGCGCGCCTGCCTAGCGCGGATTCTAGCCACGACCCGCGAACCGGAACGCACCGCGATTGCGGAGCCGGTGCCATCAATTGCGGTCGCAGCTAACCACCGTGAGGCCTCAATACTCGTCGCGGAGGACAACCCGGTGAACCAGAAAGTAACGATGATGCTCCTCCGCAATCTCGGTTATGCGGCCGATCTCGTGCAAGACGGCGCCGAGGCGATTGCTGCATTGCGCCGGAAACCCTACGCTCTCGTGCTCATGGACCAGCAGATGCCGGTCATGGATGGTCTGGAAGCCACGCGTCGAATTCGAGCTGCAGAGAATGCGGCGGAACCTTGTTTCCTGCGCCGATTGTACATTGTGGCGATGACGGCCAACGCCATGAGCGGCGACCGGGACGTGTGTATCGCCGCCGGAATGGACGACTATTTGGCGAAACCCGTGCGCGCCGACGCGCTTCGTGATATGCTCGCGAAATATTTGACGTTTGGAGAACACGCTACTTCTGCCCAAGCCAAATTCGACGGTGTGTGCCAATTTGAACTTACCTTATAAGGAGTGTGACGCGCGTCCTTCAGCTTGGTCATCGTTCAGTCCTTACCTTGCGATCAATCCTTTGTCGCAAGATCGGGGCAACCTCATCAGTGAATCAATATGGTCAGAGTAGTAGATCATTCGCACCGACTCGGTGGGTCAGGCGAAAGAGGTCCAGTGCACGAAGCCATCCTAAGAAGTTGAACATCGATCGATGGTGACATGTGTGGTCGCTGCCGGCTGCGACGTTATTGCGTCCAATCCGAAATCGCCGCGGTGAGATGAGATTTGTCGCCACGGGAGCGTTACAATGAGGTGAATATGTGGCAATGTAGCCCCAAGAATTGAACTACTGGTGCGCTTCGTGCGTCTTACTTTGCTCAGTGCGTGTGGTGTTGGATCCCCGCGCTGGATCAACGGAAGGCCGCCTGGCAACAGGCGGCCTTCTCGTTTTGCTCGGAGCGATGCCGCGTAATGATTGCTACTTTGGAGCACAATAAATGCGGAGGAAAATCGCCGTAACGGCGGTGAAATTCACACGTTCGTCACTCGGTCGCCGTGAAGCTGTAACCCGGTGGGTAGTTAATGAAAGCTCGGCGTTGCAGTCTGCGGAACAGAGCAGCGTCCAACCGCTCAACTGGAAAAATAACCACCACCGGAAAAGGAAGAAGAAATGAAAATGATTAAAAACACATTGGTCGCTCTGCTCGCGGTCGCTTTCGCTGGCATCGCATCAGCCCAAACCACGATTCGTATCACCGGCTCAACAGCCTTTCGTGCGGCGACGGTCACCGCGATCCAAAATATTCTGCAGCCGGGCTACACCTATGGCTACATCGGCTCGAGCGTTACTGGAGCGAACCAGTCGACCTTCGTTGGTACGACGAAAACCAGCAATCTCTCTGTAATCGTCAAGTGCTCGTGGGCCGGCTCGGTCGGCGGCGTGCAAACCATCGCACAACAGAGCCCGGTGGTCACGACTACCAACCCCTATATTTCCGAAACCAACGCGCTTACTGCGACCGGTCTCGTTTTGACTGCGTCCACCGCGATTTTTGATTCACCGGCCAACGCCGACATTTCAATGTCGGATTCCTTCCAAAGTTCGACTGCCTTCAGCGGCACGGGCTACAATACTCTCACCGACACCATCGTCGGTGTCGTGCCGTTTGTCTGGACGAAAGGTTCGAGCTCCGACACCGCGGTCCAAGCGATTCTGGCCAACGTCACCAATATGACGCCGCTCGCCGCTCGCGCGATTCTCTCCGGCGGCGCGCCGATTTCGCTGCTCACCGGTAACTCGGCTGATTCCAGCGTCTGGGTCTATCCGATGGGTCGCGACGAAGATTCTGGCACCCGCCTTGTCCAATATGCTGAGTCCGGCTTCGGCATCTTTGGTTCACCGGTTCAGTTCCAACCTACCATTTCGAGTGGCGCGATTGCCTCGATTGCCCCCTGGCCCGCCCAGACGATTCTCGGCATCAGCTACCCGATCGGCCACTCCGGCTCTTCGAGCGGTGGCACTCTTGCCACGTATCTCAATACTCCCGTCGCCGCCGCCGCACGTGACTCCCTTGGCGCCAAGTTCGCGCTCGTCGCTTTCTTCGGCGTCAACGACGCCAATGGCGTGAACGCCGGTGGCAACAATCTCACTTGGAACGGCGTCCCCTACAGTGCCGCGGCCGTTCAGGAAGGCCGCTATACCTACTGGGGTTACGAGCACCTGATGTATCGCAATACCCTCACGGGAAACCCGAAGACGGTCGCCGACCAGCTTGCGAATCAGATCAAGACCCAGGATGCCGCCGTCTCCGGCGTGCTGCTCTCGACGATGAATGTCTCCCGCGTCACCGAAGGCGCCGTGATTACCCACAACTAATCCGGATGATCGCGGTATCGGTTTCGCACGCTCTGCGGTGCGGCTCCGCTCTCATCGATTCCTTCCTTTCAACCTTAGTTTTCACTACATGAAAAAATTTTTCCTGACAGCACTTATCGCTGCCTTGGGCCTCGCTCTTCCGGTGATGGCTCAGGTGCAGTCCAATCTAGGCGATCTGATTCTGGGCTTCCGCGCCACCGGCGGCCAGGGCCAGAACGTCAATCTCGAGGTCGACCTCGGCAGCGTCTCACAATTCCAAGGTGTGGCGACTGGCACGACGCTCGCGATCTCTCGGCTGGCCGCGGCCGATCTCGTGGCGACCTACGGTTCCAACTGGGCGACCCGCACGGACCTCTACTGGGGCATCATCGGCACCAACGGTCGTGTCAGCAGCGGGCCGAACGGTTCCCTCATTGGCACGCTGTGGGCAACGAACGCCGTAAAATCAGACGGTTCGCAGTCTCAGGCCTGGACACCCGGCAGTCGCAGCGCCCAGAACAACGCGGCATCGATCATCGAACCGGTATTTCTCGGTGCTCCCGGTAGCCTAAATGGAGCGTCTACGACATCAAACAGCGCGTATTCCGCCGTCGTCAACGCCACCAAGGCTGGCAGCTACAGCACTCAGGATAGCTTTCAGGTTAATGTGAGCTTCGGCTTTTTTAACCCGACGATCGATAACGGTGTGAAGCCGGTTACGGGCAGCTACGCCGTGTCTGATTTGTATGAACTGAATCCTGGCGACACGATTTCCCATTACCTCGGTTCATTCGGACTTGCGGCCAACGGTTCGCTGACCTTCAGCACCGCGGCCTCATATTTTTCGTCGTCGACGGCGGGCGCGCCCGTCATCACGACGGCGCCGGCTTCCCAGTCGGTCGTGGCGGGCTCGAATGTGACGTTTACCGTCGCGGCTTCGGGCACGTCTCCCCTGAGCTATCAGTGGTATAACGGCAGCACCGCCATTAGTGGTGCGACGAGCAGCACGCTGACGCTCAGTGGAGTCGCGAGCGCCAATGCCGGCAATTACTCCGTCAAAGTCAGCAACTCCTCTGGTTCGATTCTGAGCACCGGCTTTTCGCTGACAGTCGGAGCGGTGCCAAATCCGGGCCGGCTCATCAATCTGTCGGTCCTGACTTCTCTCTCGGGACCCGGCGACAACTTCACGTTCGGCTTCACCGTCGGTGGCGCGGGCACGTCTGGCAACAAGCCGATGTTGATGCGCGCCGGCGGCCCGTCGCTCACGCAGTTCAACGGATATTCGACCGCCAACGTGCTGAGCGATCCCGTCATGGTGTTTTACAGCGGCAGCACCAAGGTGACCCAGAACATCGGCTGGGGCAGCGGCGATCAGTCGATTCTTACGGCGGCGGCGGCCGTGGGCGCTTATCCGTATCTCTCGACGACCTCGAAAGACTCGGCGATTTACGTCTCAGCGGTGCCAGTGGGCGGCGATTCCATCATCGTCTCCGGCAACGGCGCAAGCACGGGTGCGGTTCTCGCCGAACTCTATGACTCGACGCCCTCCGCGCAGTTCAACTCGACGACGCCCCGCCTGATCAACGTCTCGGTTCTGAAAAACGTTGGCCCGGTTATCACCGTCGGATTCGTCGTGGGTGGCTCGACCAACATGAACGTCTTGGTTCGGGCGTCGGGCCCGTCGATTGTCCAGTTCGGTGTCGGCGGAACGATGGCTGATCCGAAACTCACGCTGTTCAACTCTGCCCAGACCGCGATTGCGAGCAACGACGACTGGGGCACACCGGTGGGAACCAGCGCCGCCTCGGCGACGCAGCTTTCTAACGCAGCCAGTGCTGTTGGGGCTTTCGCCTTGGGAACCGGCAGCAAAGATGCAGCGATTCTGCAATCCCTCGCTCCCGGCAGCTACACGGTGCAGGTGTCAGCCTCCACTGGCTCCACGGGTCTCGCGCTCTTGGAAGTTTACGAAGTTCCCTGAACTACTCCGGGGCGCCTTGCGCGCCCCGTTTTTCTTCAGGCATTTCCTGTTAGTCGCCGAATTCACCGGCGCGGCCCCTCTGCAAACGCGGAGGGGCCGCAGCCGTTAATTAGGTTTTCTCATCACTTGCAAATTTACCGCCTTCCAACCGCCAGTCGTCGCCTCCGCGCCCATCCGGCGATCCGCGCCGCGGCGTTGCTGACGGCGTATTTCGTCGTGACGGTGGCGGTGGCGGAAACGGGCGCCTCGGCCCGGTCCGATCTTTTTATCCAGGAATATCGCGTCGAGGGCGTGCGCCACTTGCTGCGCGAAACGGTCGAGGAAACGGTTTACCCATTTCTCGGTCCGGGCCGCTCGGCCGATGATGTCGAGCAAGCGCGCGGCGCGCTCGAAAAAGCGTATCGCGAGGCCGGCTTCCAGACGGTCGCCGTGCAGATTCCTCAACAGCAGGTGCAGGATGGCGTCGTCGTCCTGCAAGTCGTCGAAGGCGTCGTCGAGCGCCTCCGCGTCAATGGCGCGCGCTTCTCCTCGCCGCTCGCGATCAAGGCGATGGCCCCGTCGCTCGCCGTGGGCAAGGTCGTCAACTTCAACGACGTCCCGCGCGAAATCGTCGCGCTGAACCAGCTGCCCGATCGCCGCGTCACGCCCGCGCTCCGGGCCGGCGACACGCCCGGCACCGTCGACGTCGATCTCAACGTCGTCGAGACCACGCCGCTCCACGCCACCGTCGAACTCAACAACCGCCGCAGCGCCAACACCACGGCGCTCCGCACCAACGTTTCCGTCAGCGACAACAATTTTCTCCAGCGCGGCGACTCGCTCGGACTCAGCTTCCAGGTCGCCCCGCAGCGTTCGTCCGATGCGAAGGTCGTCTCCGGTTTCTATCTCACGCGCCTGCCGGACAGCGGCGTGACCCTGATGCTCCAAGGCACGAAGCAGGACAGCAACGTCTCCACGCTCGGCGGGGCGGCCGTCACCGGCCGCGGCGAAACTATCGGCGCCCGCGCCCTGCTTCGTCTGCCCGCGGCGAAGGATTTTTTCCAGACGCTGAGCCTGGGTTTTGATTACAAGCATTTCGACCAAACCCTCCGTGTCGGCGGCAATAATCTGCTGGCCCCGATCACTTACTGGCCGCTCAGCGCAAACTACTCCGCCACTTTTCTCGGCGACAAACGCGAGACGGATGCGAGCCTCGGCGTGACGCTCCACCTCCGCGGCCTCGGCAGCAACCCGGCGGCCTTCGACAACCGGCGGTATCAGGCCGATGGAAGTTTTGCGTTTCTCCGCGGCGAACTTTCCCACCAGCGCGAGATTGGGCGCGGGGTTCAGCTTTTTGCGAAGGTGTCCGGCCAGCTGGCCGATCAGGCGCTGCTCGACAGCGAGGAGGCGAGCGGCGGCGGGCTCAACACCGTGCGCGGCTATCTCGAGTCTGAAGTCGTCGGCGACAACGCCGCCTTCGGCACGCTCGAACTGCGCGCCCCGGCTTTTGGCGCCAAGCTCGGCGAGTGGCGCCTCTACGCCTTCGGCGATGCCGGCCTGCTCAACGTTTACCATGCGCTGCCGCAGCAGCATTCCTATTTTTACCTCGCGAGCTATGGCGTCGGGTCGCGCGTCCGCTTCCGCGAAAATTTTAACGGCTCGGTCGACGCGGGCGTTCCGCTCGTCGCGCAGTCCGAAACCAAACCGCACGACCTGCGATTCACCTTCCGGCTCTGGGCCGACTTCTGATCTTTTCCCTTATGAAACGCGCTAACTCTCCGTTCCGAAATTTTTTCCTGCTGGGCCTTGCTGCGGCGACGCTGGCGGCGTCACCGGCGCAGGCGTGGTGGAACTCCGACTGGTCGCTGCGAAAAAAGATCACGATCGACACGACCCCTACCGGCGTCGCGATCACCGAGCCGATCGGCACGGCCCCGGTGCTGGTGCGGCTGCACGATGGCAACTTTCCATTCACCGCTGCGAAATCGGATGGCAGCGACCTGCGTTTCGTCGCCGATGACGACAAGACCCCGCTGACGTTCCACATCGAGAAATTCGACTCGCTGCTCAATGAGGCTTTCGTGTGGGTGAAGGTGCCCGACCTCAAACCCGGCGCTCAGACCACCTTCTGGCTCTACTACGGCAACGGCGACGCAACGGCAACTCGCATCGACGACATAAAGGGCACCTATGACGCGGATACGGTGCTCGTCTATCATTTCACCGAGCGCGGCCAACCGGCCAACGATGCGAGCGGCCATAGTAACAACGCCCGCAACGCTGGCGCCACCGCCGACGGCGCGATGATCGGCCTCGGCTTGAGGCTGGACGAAAAAAACGTCGTGACCGTTCCGGCTTCACCCTCGCTCACCTGGGCCGACGGCGCGTCGTTCACCTGGTCCGCGTGGGTGAAATTCGGCGCGCCGCAGGCCAACGCCGTGATTTTCAGCCGGCTGGAAGCCGGTCGGTCGCTTGAGATCGGCGTCGATCGCGGCACGCCGTTTGTCGAGGTGGTGGCAGACAGTGGAAAATTCCGCAGCCCCGCCGGCGCCCCAGTCACCACCACCGGATGGAAGCACCTGGCGCTGACCGCGAACGGCACGAAGCTCACGTTGTTTCTCGACGGCAATCTTTACGCGACGATGAACGCCGCCGTGCCCGCACTCAATGGCCCGTCAAATTTTGGCGGCGACGGTGCCAGCGCATTCGTCGGCGAAATCGACGAGCTCGAGATTTCCAGCATCGTGCGCAGCCCTGATTTCATCAAGTTTGCCGCGCTCGAGCAGGGTGGCGACGGCGCCGCGAAGCTGCTTGTTTTCGGCGAGGACGAGCATCCGAAGGACTGGTTCAGCTTCCTCAAGACCGGCTACGTCGGGGTGATCATCGGTTCACTCACCTTCGACGGCTGGGTGGTCATCGGCATCCTCGCAGTCATGTCGCTCATCAGTTGGTTCGTGATGATCGGCAAGGGCCGCTTCCTCGGCCGGGTTGGGCGGGGCAATGAGTTGTTTTTGAAGGAGTGGCGGCATGTGGCGAACGACCTCTCGGTGCTCGATCAGGAAGATTCCGAGCAGGCAAAGTCATTTGGCGGTCGGGTTGATTCCAAAGGCCTGCGCGTCATGCGCGACTCGCCTATCTTTCGTATCTACCACATCGGCGTGGAGGAAATTCAGCACCGCCTCGCCGCCGACAAGGGCGATGGCACGAAAAAGGCCCTGTCCGCGCGCTCGATTCAGGCGATTCGTGCGAGTCTCGACGGCGGTCTCGTCCGCGAAATGCACCGCCTCAACCGCTCGATGGTCCTGCTGACCATCGCGATTTCCGGCGGACCGTTCCTTGGGCTGCTCGGCACCGTCGTCGGCGTGATGATCACGTTTGCGTCGGTTGCGCAGGCGGGGGAGGTCAATGTCAACGCGATTGCTCCCGGCATCGCCGCCGCGCTCGCCGCCACCGTCGCGGGCCTCGCTGTGGCCATCCCGGCGCTCTTCGGCTACAACTATCTTCTCACCCGAATCAAGGCCGAGGGCAGCGACATGCATGTCTTCGTCGACGAGTTCGTCACGAAGCTGGCCGAGTTTTACCGGGGCCGCGCCGACTGAGCGCGCGATCGAATCGACCGCGTCACACTCATGCAAATCCAGGACGACAAGCCCTACGACGACATCAACATCACGCCGATGCTCGACCTGGCGTATGTGCTGCTCGTGATCTTCATCCTCATGTGCACCGCGTCGGTGCAGGGGCTGAAAATCAATTTGCCCAAGGCCAGCAATGCCCCCGCCAGCGCCAGCAAACCAAAGACGAAGGTCATCGCCGTCGCGAATGACGGCAGCCTCACCCTTGCCGTCGGCAAGGATATTCAGCCCGTCACTCTCGCCGAGCTGGAGCAGCGTCTCTCTCAACTCAAGGCGTCCGGGCCCGATTTTCCGGTGGTCGTGACCGGCGACAGCCAGACCCAATACCAGCGCGTGATGGATGTGATCGACCTCCTCGGCCGCCTCAACCTCACCCAGGTCGGCCTGACCACGAAGACCCGCAGCTGACCCGCCGCGCCATGCAGATCCAGGACGACAAGCCCTACGACGACATCAACATCACGCCGATGCTCGATCTCGCGTATGTGCTGCTCGTAATCTTCATCCTGATCTGCACCGCCTCGGTGCAGGGCTCGAAGGTCGACCTGCCCACGGCCAGCCCGGCCCCGAGCCTCGCGAAGCCCAAAACGAAAGCCGTCACAATCAACCGCGAGGGTGGTATCTTCCTCGACAGTGTGCCGGTCTCCCTCGCTGATTTGTCCGACCGCCTTCGTCAGCAACAGGCGCTCACGCCCGGCCTCAGCGTGGTCATCAAGGCTGACGGCCTCACGCAATACCAAGGCGTGATGGACGTGCTCGACGTACTCGGCCGCCTCGGCCTCAACCAGGTCGGCCTCGGCACCAAGCTGAAAAAGTAAGCCCCCATGAATCCAAACGACGACTTCGAGGAGCGGGGATTCCTGCAGCGGCACGGTTTCGCGCTCGGTGCCGCCGGGATGGTGTTGATTGCCGTTTTCGTCGTGATGGGCCGATCGCTTTTTACCGGCCAGAGCTCTGTGCAACACAAGGCGGTCGAGGTCACCATCGTGCGGATCGCGCCGCCCCCGCCACCTCCGCCGCCCCCGCCTCCGCAGACGGTGCAGGAGCAAAAGATGGTCGAGCAGCCGAAGGACTCGCTCGAAGAGCCGCCGGATGAACCGACGCCCGTCGCCGGCACCAGCATTCAGGGCAAAGGCCCGGCCGATGGCTTCGGCGTCAGCTCGAACACCGGCCGGAACCTGACTGGCAGCGCTGGAAAGAAGAACACTAACCCGTTCGGGCCGTATGCCGCGCAGGTGCAGGCGACGATTAGCGACGCGCTCCGCAAGAATCCCCGCACCCGCAGCGCCGAGTTTCGCGTGGAGGTCCGCATCTGGCCCGATCTCACCGGCCGGGTTACGCGCGCCTCTCTGGTAAGTTCCACAGGCGATCTTGCAGTCGACACCGCCATCAAGACGGACGTGCTCACCGGCCTCCAACTCGATGCGCCACCGCCCGATGGAATGCCGCTGCCCATCGTGATTCGGCTCACCGCCCGCCGGCCCAATTGATCGCCGCCAAATTTTTCACCATGTCCGAACGTAATCGCGCCTCCCGCCTCCGCCCGTTGCTCCTGCTGGTTTTGCTTGCGTGCGTCCCTGTGATGCCCGCCGCCGATGCCGCGGCGCCAGTTCCCCCCTCGCAGAATCTCACGATCAATCTCATCCGCCGCCTCGTGCAGCGCGGCGTCCTGCCTCAGGCCGACGCCGATGATTTGATGAAACTGGCCGAGGCGGACACCGCCGCCGCCAAGGCTGAAGCCGCCGCGCAACCCGCGCCCGCCACCACCGTGGCGACTACTCCCGCCCCGGCCGCGAGCGACACCGTTCGCGTGACTTACGTGCCCGAGTTCGTGCGGAAACAAATTCGCGACGAGGTGAAGCAGGAAGTCCTCACCCAAGCCCGTGACGAACGCTGGGCCGCCCCGCGCAGTTTCCCCGAGTGGGTTTCGCGCTACACGTTTTTCGGCGACTTCCGGCTGCGCGGCGAGGGCATCTTTTATCCGTCCGGCAACGACAACACCGGCGCCTTTCCTAATTTCAACGCGATCAACACGGGTTCGCCGTTCGATGTCGCCGGCACCGTCTTCTCCCCGCAGAACAACGTCGACCAGAACCGCCAGCGCGAGCGCCTGCGAGTCCGCCTCGGTGCCGACATCGACATGGGCGAGGGCTACACCACCGGCATCCGCATCGCCACCGGCGAGAATAATTCGCCGGTCACCACCAACCAAAGTCTCGGCACCTCGGGTGGTTTTTCAAAATACGCCATTTGGCTCGACCGCGCGTTCATCAAATACCGCTCGGCCAACTGGTCGATCACCGCCGGCCGGTTCGACAGTCCTTTTTTCGCGACGCAGATGATCTTCGACGAGGATCTCGGGTTCGACGGTGTCGCCGCCGCCGCAAAGATCGCGGCCGGCGAAAAGCTCAAGCCGTTTGCGACGCTCGGGGCGTTTCCCGTTTTCAACAGCTCGCTCAACTTCTCCTCCATCCAGCCGGCGAAATTCAAGAGTCAGGATAAATGGCTCCTCGGCGGTCAGCTCGGCTCCGACGTGCAAGTCTCGAAGGATCTCACGGCCAAGATGGGCGCCGCTTATTATTACTTCCAAAATATCGCGGGCAAACTCTCGTCGCCGTTCACGCCGGTCAGCGCGCAGGACAATGGTGACACCGACGAAACGCGCCCCGCGTTTGCGCAGACCGGCAACACCTATTTCCCCCTGCGCAACATCGTCCCGAACGTCCTGAACAATTTCGGCACGATCAACCAGTTTCAATATTTCGGGCTGGCCACGCCGTTCCAGGAACTCGTGCTGAATGGCCGGCTCGACTACAATCGGCTCGAGCCCATCCAGCTTTCGCTCATCGGCGAGTGGGTGAACAATCTTGCGTTTCACCGCGGCGCGATCCGCAAGAAGGCGGTCAACAACCTCGGCCCGGGCGGCACCGGCGATTTCGTGGGCGGTCAGAACGGCTGGAACGTCGAGTTCAAACTCGGCTCCGCCGCCCTCACACAGCGTGGTGATTGGAATGCGTCGCTCGGATACCGCTACCTGCAGTCGGATGCCGTTGTGGACGGATTCACCGACTCCGATTTCGGCAACGGCGGCACCAACCTCGAGGGCTTCACCCTTGGTGGCTCCTACGCGCTGTCCCACCGCACCTGGCTCAAGCTCCTGTGGATCTCGACCAACAACATCGCCGGCCCGCGCTACAAAAACGACATCATCCAATTCGACTTCAATGGAAAGTTCTGACCCTGCACCCGTCATGATCCGACAACTCACCCTTACTTCCCTGACTCTGGTCCTCGCTATCGCGTGCGGCGGAGTCCTGCGTGCGGCTGAGGCCGTGGACCCCAACGAAGCCAAGCTGCGGGAAGCCCTCCGCAATGCGACACTCCAATTGCGTTCCGCCGAGACCGAGCGCGCTGCGCTTCAATCCGCGTCCGCCGCGCTGGCTGAGGACAAAAAAACACAGGAGGCAAAATTCGAAACGCTGCGCAAGCAAACCGTCGCCGAGCGCGCCGCCGACGAGAAAATGATTGCCGGTCTCAAAGCTCAGGCCACCGCGCAAGACGCCGAGATCGCGAAACTGAAGGAGGCATTGGAGAAATCCGTCGCGGCGGGCAAGCAGGCGGCCGCGCTGGCCGCCGCGAAGGAAACCGATCGCGCCAAGCTCGCCGCCGATCTGGTAGTCCTCCAGCGCAAGCTCGACGATCGCGAGACCAAGAACCTCGCGCTCTTCAAACTCGGCAACGAAATCCTTACGCGTTACCAGAAGTTCAGCTTCGGCGAGGCGCTCGCCGCCCGTGAGCCGTTCGTCGGCACGACGCGCACGAAACTCGAAAACCTCGTGCAGGATTATCAGGACAAGCTCCTCGACCAGCGCGCGAAGCCGTGAGGAAAAAGGCCCGCATTTTTCAGTCGGGGCGTTTCATCGTCATCAGTGCGCTGGCGGCGAGCCTCTCCGTTCGCGGCGGCGATATCCTCCGCGGCGGAAGTGCGACCTTCCTCGCCAACGCGCCGGCGGGTGCGAATGGCCCTGCCTCGACGAGCGCCAACTCGCCCCAGCCCACGGCCTCCGACACTCTTGCACGCACCGCCGCCGCGATTGCGGCCGTGCAGGCGATGCAGGTCGCGGCCCGCGCTGCCGCCACCGCTGGCGCGAACAATCTCGGTGCCGATCCGATTCATCCCGGCAAGACTTTGCCCAACGTTCCCGATGGTCTGGTCATCGGCGGATTGCAGCGCGCGACGGGCAACGATACGTTGCTCTGGCAAGGCGCCAGTCTCCCGACGCAGTCCGTGAGTGGCGGCGCCGCCACCGTCACGATTGCGCAGACCGCGCAGCAGGCGCTGCTCACGTGGCAAACCTTCAACGTCGGCAAAAACACCACGCTGACCTTCGACCAAAGCGCCGGCGGCGACAATCAAAGCGAATGGATCGCGTTCAACAAAATCAACGATCCTACCGGCTTGCCGTCGCAAATCCTCGGCTCAATTCAGGCGGGCGGTCAGGTCTATTTGCTCAACCAAAACGGCATCATCTTCGGCGGCTCGTCGCAAGTGAACACCCACGCCCTGGTCGCGTCGTCGCTCCCGATCAACGACAACCTGATCTCGCTTGGCTTGCTCAACAACGCCGACGAGCAATTCCTGTTTTCGTCGCTGCCGATCAATGCCGGTGCCAACGGCACGCCGGCGTTTAGTCCGGCCGCCGCGCTCACGCCCGACGGCAAGAGCGGCGAAATTACCGTTCAGCTGGGGGCGCAGCTCACGAGCCCGACGACCGCCGAGCACGTTGGCGGTCGTGTCGCGCTGCTCGGTCCGAACATCACCAATGCTGGCACGATCTCGACGCCCGACGGCCAGACGATTCTCGCCGCCGGTCAGCAGATTGGACTCGCCGCCCACGACGGCAACGATCCGACGCTGCGCGGCCTTGATGTTTATGTCGGTGCCGGTGGCGGCACTGTGACCAACGCCGCGGCCGGCATAATCAACGCGCCCCGCGCCGACGTGACCCTCGCCGGCAAGTCGATCAACCAACTCGGTGTCGTCTCGAGTTCGACGTCCGTTGCATTCAACGGTCGCATCGATGTTCTCGCCGACTACAACGCCATGAGCAGCGGCGGTCTCTCGGGTCTTGCGCCGTTTTTTCCGCAGAACACCGGCGTGATCACTTTCGGGCCGAACAGCGTCACTCAAGTTCTGCCGGAGCTTACGAGCACGGACCGCGTCGTCGGCTCGCAGCTTGCTCTTGGTTCCCAAGTCAATCTTCAGGCGCTCGCCGTTTATCTGGCGCCGAAAGCCACGCTGCTCGCGCCGAGCGCCGCGCTGACGATTAGCGCCGGTAATTGGAATCTCACCGGCGCTGGCGCCACGGCGCAGGATTATTTCGCGTTCACGGGCGGTCAGATTTATCTCGATGCCGGCTCGACTATCGATGTCTCGGGCTCGGCCGATGTGGCGGCGTCGGTGACCGAAAATATCGTCGGAGTCCAGCTGCGCGGCTCCGAGCTCGCCGACTCGCCGCTCCAGCAAAACGGGCCGCTCCGCGGGCAGACGGTGCTCATCGACATCCGCCAGACCGGCACCTACAACGGCCAGACTTGGGTCGGCACCCCGCTGGCTAACACTGCCGGCTACGTCGCGCTCGTCGATCATTCCGTGGGGGAGCTCACCACGAGCGGCGGCTCGGTCAGCCTGCAGGCGGGCAAATCGGTTGTGCTCCAAACCGGCTCGTCGATCAATGTCTCCGGCGGTTGGATCGACTACGCGGGCGGCAACGTCGCCACGACCAAACTGCTCGCCGATGGCCATGTGATCGACATTTCGCAGGCGACTCCCGATCGCGTTTACGACGGTATCTACACCGGCACTTCCAGCAGCAGCGATCCGAAGTGGGGTGTGACCGACACGACGGTCAATCCGCAGCTCCTCGCCAACTTCGATCCGGGTTACACGCAGGGCGGCAGCGGCGGAAAACTGGCGATCACCGCACCGGCGATGGCGCTCGATGGCAGCTTGCTTGGCGCCACTTTTTCCGGCCCGCGCCAGCGCACCATCCTCCCGACTCCGAGTGCGCTCACGCTTACCTTCCAAGGTCAGGATCCTTCGTTGCCGCAGAATCTTTTTCCAAACTACTCGCCGACGCCGCCGGCCATCGTCTTTCAATCCGGGGGCAACGCGACCGCCGTCAGCGCGTTTTCCGGCACCGGCACCGCGCTGCCCGATGACCGGACGAAAAATGTTTTTCTTTCGCCCACGCTGCTGAGTTCGAGCGGCTTTGGCGTCCTCACGATCGACAACAGCGACGGGAGTATTTTGGTGCCGGCCAACGTTTCGCTGGCCTTTCCCGCCGGCGGAACGCTTTCGCTCAGCGCGGCCAACCTCGATCTGCAGGGGAAGATTTTCGCTCCGGGCGGCAGCCTTAGTTTCACCGTTTACGATCGCTCGAAGTTCGCGGACCGCGCATTGACTGGTGGCACGCAGCCCGCGCCGGCGCAGCCTGACTCGACACGTGGCAATTTTAACCTCGGCCCGTCCGCCGTGCTCAGCACCGCCGGTTTTTTCGTCGACGATCGATCTGGCTCGGCGACAGCGAACAGCCTCCCGCTGGTGACGGGCGGCGGCTCCATCTCGATCAATAGTTACACGACGAGTCTCACCAGCGGCAGCATCGTCGATGCATCGGGTGGTGTGGCCATTGGCGCGAGTGGCAAGGTATCCTATGGCAACGGCGGCAACGTCACGGTCAAAGGCGGACAAGATCCGGCCTTCACATCTCTAATCGGCGGACAGCTCAGTTTGCTCGGCACGTTGCAGGCTTTTTCTGGAGCAAAGGGCGGGGCGCTCTCACTGCTGGCGCCGTCCGTGCAGATCGGCGGAACGACGACCAATCCCAGCACGCTGTTGCTGGCGCCCACATTTTTCAGCGCCGGCGGTTTCAACAGTTTTTCGATCATCGGACTCGGCGCCGCCACCTCGCAGATTGATCGTTACGAGCCAGGCGTGTTGATTGCGCCCGGCACCACCATCGCCCCGGTTATGCTGAGCCGGTTGCTCGCGACTAACACGACCGGCGGCAGCGGTGCTTTCACCACTTTGGTGCAACCGGTCGGAGTGCGGGCGCCGGTGAATCTGGCGTTCAGCGCTCCCGGGGTGCGCGATATTTACAACAGCGCGAAACCGCTCGTCGTGCGGGGCGATCTCGTGTTGGGCGACGGCGCCGTCATCCAAACCGATCCCAAGGGCAGCGTGACGATGAGTGGCGACACCGCCCTCGTGCAGGGCAGTGTCATCGCGCCCGGCGGCACCATCTCGATCAGCGGCGGCAAGGACTCCACGCTGCTGTTTGCCGATGCCTCGCAAGCGCTGCCGACCGTCGATCTCGGGGCGAATAGTTTTCTCTCCACCGCCGGCATGACGTTGCTGAAGCCCGATCCGCGCGGCTACACCACGGGCGCGGTGTTGCCGGGCGGCGCGATCACTGTGGCCGGCAACCTCGTGGCCGAATCGGGTGCGAAACTCGACGTTTCCGGTGCGACCGGCGTGCTCGATTTGGCGCCGTCGTTCAGCGCGTTCAACGGCTTAGCGGGGACTTCGACCACCGGTTCGCCGGTCGTCGCCACACGCGTCGATAGCAATGGCGGCACGATCAGTCTGACGGGCGCTCAGGAATTGTTTTCCGATGCGACGCTGCTCGGCGCCGCCGGTGGTCCGTCGGCGCTCGGCGGCAGTCTCTCGATTTCCTCGGGGAAATTTTATCCGCCGGGCACTTCGGCGAGCGCGCAGACTCCGATCGATGTCACGCTGACGGTGAAGCAGAGCGGCTCGACGTTGCCGGCACAGTCGCTTCCCGCCGGCCAGTCAGAAATAGGCAATGCTGTGCGCACCACCACAGGCGCGGCGATCACCGGGCAGGGTTATTTCGCGGCGGATTCCTTTTTGCGCGGCGGATTTGATGCACTCACACTCAAAGGCACCGTGCAGTTTTCGGGTGCCGTCACGCTCACTGCGGCGCGCAGTCTTACGGTTGCGACGTCAGGTATTCTGATGGCGGATAGCGCCGTCACGCTCACGGCGCCTTATGTGGCGCTCGGCACGGCGTTCGCCACGCCGTTGCTGCCACAGGAAATTTTGTCGGCGTTCACGGTCCAGGGGCAGCCGTTCTACGTCGCGCCGAAGAATGGCGCGGGCAACCTCTCGGTCGCCGCCAGTTTGATCGATGTCGGTAACCTCTCGCTCCAGAATATTGGCAAGGTCACGCTGGCGGCCGACAACGGCGACATTCGTGGCGACGGCACGCTCGATCTGGCCGGCGATCTCACGCTGCGAGCTGGGCAGATTTATCCGCCCAGTGCCGTCAGTTTTAACCTCGTGGCCAATGACTACACGGCTGCCGGTGTGGCGAAATCCGGTTCGATCACGATCGCGGCATCGGGCACGCGGTCCTTGCCGCTCTCGGCGGGCGGGACGTTAAACGTCTTCGCCTCGACCATCACGCAGGGTGGCGTTTTGCGCGCGCCGGTCGGCTCGATCACGGTGGGTTGGGACGGCGCGGGCATGGCTCCGACGGATCTGGTTTCAAATAAAAACGTGCCGCTCGCGCAACAGGTCACGCTCGCCTCGGGCAGCGTAACCTCCGTGTCCACGATCGATCCGGTGACCGGCAACGCGACGACGATTCCCTACGGCACGAACCTGAACGGCACGGCCTGGATCGATCCGACGAGCACCGACATCACCGTCGGTGGCACGCCGGAGAAAACCGTCAGCATCTCCGCGCAAAACGTGACCCAGCAAACCGGCGCGACCATCGATCTCCGCGGCGGCGGCGATCTGTTTGCCTATCGCTGGGTCACGGGCGTGGGTGGCACCAAGGACATCCTGGCGTCGACGAGCAGTTTCGCGATTGTGCCGGGTTATCAGGCCGATTACGCGCCGTATGCGCCGTTCAATTCGACGACGCTCAACACGAATCTCGGCGGCGATGCCGGCTATGTGAACGCCAGTCTCGCGGCGGGCGACCGCGTTTATCTAAGCGGCGGCGCGGGTCTGCCGGCGGGGACTTACACGCTGCTTCCGGCACGCTATGCGCTGTTGCCCGGCGCGTTCCTGGTCACGCCGAAAAGTGGTGTGCCGCCGACGGGTGCGGTCGCCCAACCGGATGGAGCAAGCGTGGTCGCCGGCTACCGGTTCAACGATCTCAGTGCCGCGCGCACCGCGGCGCCGCTGGGGGCTGCGTTTGAAGTGGCTCCGCAGTCGGTGGTCCTGGCGCGGGCGGAATACGACCAATCGCTCGCGAATACTTTCCTGAGTGCGAGTGCGGTCGCACATGATGTCGCCGTGCCGCGGTTGCCGATTGACTCGGGTCAACTGGTGCTGGCCGCGACGCGCGCGATGACGATTCAAGGGTCGGTCTCGGCGCAGGCCCCGACGGGCGGGCGCGGCGGCCTCGTCGATATCAGCAGCCCCGTGGATATTTTCATTGCTGGTCCGGGCGCGACCGCACCGCCGGGATCGCTCGTGCTGAATGCGTCCGAGCTGAATGCGTTTGGCGCGGAGAGCCTGTTGATTGGCGGAGTGAGATCGACGACGACGGGGGGGACAGCGGTCCAGGTAAACACCGACAATATCACGGTGAACAATTCCGGCGCTGCGCTGACCGGGGCCGAAATCATCCTCGCTTCGAACAAGTCTCTCACGCTGGCGCCGGGAGCCGCCATCAACCAGACGGCGCCCTTGGCGGCGGCGGCGGATACGCTGATCTTCGGCCACACGACGAATGCCGGCAGCGGCGACGGCACGCTCCTGCGCGTGAGTGGCGATGCGACGGCGCAGAGCATGCGCCAAAGCGTGGATAGCTCGGCGGTTCCGTCGATGACCATCGGCGCCGGGGCGCGTGTCAGCGGCGCGAGTGTCACGCTCGATTCCACGCATGCGACTTCGCTTAACGCGACCGCCTCGATCAGCGGCCAGTCCATCGCACTCGACAGCGGGCAAATCACGCTGCAACTCGCGAACGCGGGCGCCGTTCCCTTGTCGACCGGTCTCTCGCTTTCCGGTGTGGCGTTGCAAGGTCTCCAAGGCGCGCAATCGCTTTCGCTGCTCAGCTATTCTTCGATCGATATTTACGGGACGGGCGCGATTGGAGCACTCAATGCCACCGGGCAGCCAGTGCTCGCCAGCCTCGCGCTGCACGCCGGCGAGATCCGCGGTTTTAACAGCTCGGGCGGCACCGTGACTTTCGCCGCGGGCGACATTCTCCTCGACAACAGCGCAGGCGCTTCGGCGCCGGGCGCGACGTCTCTGGCGAGCGGCACGCTGGCCTTCAACTCCGGCACGCTGCGCCTGGGCGCAGGCCAACTCTCAATCGACCAATACTCGTCGGTCACATTCAGCGCCTCGGGCGGTGTGCTAGGGCAGGGGACGGGCGGTCTCGCGGTGCAGGGCAACGTGACCGTGACCGCGCCGCTTTTCACCGGCGCGACGGCGGCCACTCAGTCCTTGACGGCGGGCGGCGCACTTACGCTCACGGCCGCAGCTTCAACCGCCACGGTGACGCCGGGCCTCGGCGCGAGCCTGGCCTTCACCGGTGGGAGCGTGTCCACCAACGGCACGTTCAAGCTGCCGAGCGGCGCGCTGTCGCTGCGCGCCACGAGCGGCGACGTTTCCGTCGGCAGTGGTGGAGCGCTCGATGTGAGCGGCACCGCCCAAACGTTCTACGACCTGACGAAATATACCGACGGCGGATACGTCAGCCTCACCGCAGACAAAGGTTCGGTGAATCTAGCCGCCGGCTCAACCGTCACGGTCGCGGTTCTCTCGGCACAGGCGAATGCCGGCACGATCGACGTGGCGGCCCCGACGAACGTCTTCAACGCGGCCGGCACGATGCTGGGGCAGGGCGGGGTATTTTCTCTCGATGTGGGTCGTGTGGCTGGCGAGAGTATCGCGGCGCTCAACACCGCGCTCAACACGGGCGGTTTCTCGCTCTCGCGCTCGATTCGGGTGCGCACCGGCAACGTGGTGCTCGACGGGCTGGCGACCGCGCAAACTTTCAACCTCTCCGCCGACCAAGGCGCGATTACCCTCACATCGCACGGCACAATCGACGCATCCGGCGCGACGGGCGGGACGATCGCGTTGGCGGCCGGCAGCAGCGTGACGCTTCAGTCGGGTTCGCGACTCACGGTTGCAGGCGGCGATTTTAACGATGCGGGCAAAGGCGGTTCCGTTTCCCTCGAGACGCGCGGCCTCAGCGGCGGGGTGGTCGATGTGCAGACTGGCGCGACCATCGATTTGTCAGTTGCGAGCAAGACCGCGGGCAGCGCCGCGCTCGGCGATTTTACCGGCACGCTCCAACTGCGCGCTCCGCAGAATGCCGCTAACACCGACCTCGCGATCGCGCCAGTTAACGGCACTGTGATCGGCGCCTCAAGCATCGTGCTCGAGGGCTACAAGATTTTCGATCTGAGCTCGGCAACGGGAGCGACGATTACCACTGCGGTCGAATCCAGCGTGATGGCAAATGGACTGGCGTTCGCGGGCAATACCGCCGCCATTTCGAATCGTGTGCTGGTCAACAACGGCGCTCTCGCGGCGGCGATTCACATCCAGCCTGGCGCCGAGATCATCAACCCGCTGGGCGATCTCATGCTCGCCGCCGCTTGGGATCTTTCGACGTTTCGCTTCGGGCCCAATCAGAGCGAACCCGGCGTGCTCACGCTGCGGGCGGCCGGCAACTTGAATTTCGACTATAGTTACAATGCGGCCACGCGTTCTGCTTCGATCGGTTCGTTGAGCGACGGTTTCGGTGGCGTATCGAGTTACGGCTTGTGGGATCAGGCGTTGCTCGCGCCCGGCAGCCGGTCGTGGTCTTATCGCCTTGTCGCCGGCGCCGATTTCACCGCGGCGGATTTCCGGCGCGTCAAGCCGCTCGCCAGTCTCGGGGCCGATTCCGGTTCGCTGCTCCTCGGTCGCAACACGCCGCCGATTCCGCTCCCCAGTAATCCGAACAGCCCGAACAGCACGTCCAATCTTCGCCAGAACATCATTCCCAATTATTTCGAGGTGATTCGCACGGGCACCGGCAATATCGACATCGCGGCGGCGCGCGACGTGCAACTCCTCAACCCGCTCGCGACGATCTACACGGCAGGCACGCAGGCCGGTGCGATGGCCAATTTCGACACCCCGAGTCTTTCGGATCCCGTGCGCAACAGCCAACTCGGCCCGCTGCAGTCTCCGATTTATCCAGCGCAATACAGTCTGGCGGGCGGCAATCTGAACATTTCGGCGCAGCGCGATGTCACTCACGCGGTCTTGGACGCGTCGTTGACGACGCTCGTGGCCAACTCGTCGCTGGAGTTGCCAAACAACTGGCTTTACCGCCGCGGCTACGTCGATCCGGCGACGGGACAATTCGGTGTGACGCATACCAACGGCGAGGTGGCCTCGACCTCGTGGTGGGTTGACTTCAGTAATTTCTTTGAAGGGGTCGGGGCGCTGGGCGGCGGCAATGTATCGGTCCTCGCCGGACGGAATGTCACGAACATCGATGCGGTAATTCCAACCAATGCGCGCGCTCCGAAGGGCACTCCTGATGCGTCGAAACTCGTCGAGCTCGGTGGCGGCGATCTGGTGGTGCGGGCAGGCAGCGACATCGATGGCGGCGTTTTTTATGTCGAGCGCGGCGACGGCACGCTCTCGGCGGGTGGTAGCATTCACACGAATGGCACTCGCGCCGCCATCACGCAGTCCGATGCTATCGCGCTCGACAACCAAAAGCTGACCGCGGACCCGGCGACGTGGCTGCCCACCACGCTTTTCCTCGGCCAAGGAAGCTTCGATGTCACCGCGCGGGGCGACTTGTTGCTTGGTCCGATTGCGAATCCGTTCCTCCTGCCACAGGGCGTGAACAACAGCGCCTACGATAAATCGTATTTTTCCACCTACGCCGCGACTGACGCTGTGAATGTCGCTTCCCTCACCGGCTCGCTCACGGTGCGCGACAGCGCCGATGGCGGCATGGGCTCACTCACGGCGTGGTTGCAAAACGTGCAGCTCTACGACGCCGCGCACCACCAGACGTTTTCCTCCTATTCGCAACCATGGTTGCGACTCCTCGAAACGGATATCACGCCCTTCCTCACGGTCGACGCGCTGCTGCCGCCGACTCTGCGCGCGACGGCGTATTCCGGTAGTCTCAACCTCGTGGGCAGCCTCACGCTCTCACCCTCCTCTCAGGGCAACTTGGAACTCACCGCCGCGAAATCTATCAACGGTCTTCAGCCCAACGGGGTGAATGCGATCAACGGCGATCTCATCTGGGGCTCAAGTTCGGTCAACCTGTCCGATGCCGATCCCCGGCGGGTGCCGGGGGCGATGACTCCGATTGCGCTCTCAGCGGTGGCAGCCGCCGCGCCGACGGTGACGCCGATTGGATTGCTCGACGCCGTGAACGGCTTGTTCAACGAATCTGGTTCCACGCAAGGTGTGTTCAGCGTCATCCAGACGAAACAGGCGCTGCATGCTCCCGGACCACTGCATCTCACCGATCTCACGCCGACGCGACTCTACGCGCTGAGCGGAAGCATTTCCGGCCTCACGTTGTTCTCCCCGAAGGCCACACGAGTGACGGCAGGCCGAGACATCACTGATGTCGCGCTCTACCTGCAAAATAACCGCGCCAACGATGTCAGCATCGTCGCTGCCGGCCGCGACCTCATCGCGTTCGATCCGAACTCGCCGCTCCGCGTGGCGGCACAGTCCGCGGGCAACGAACTTTTGCAAAGCAGTTCGACCGTGCCCGGCCCTGGCACCGGCAATCCCACCGCGGGCGACATTCAGATCAGCGGGCCGGGCACATTGGAGGTTTTGGCCGGCCGCAATTTCGATCTTGGGGTCGGGAACGGCGCGGGCGACGGCACGGGTATCGGCATCACGAGCATTGGCAACGGGCGAAACCCGAACCTGCCATTCACCGGCGCCAGCGTGTTTGCCGGGGCGGGCCTCGGAGTGGCGTCGAGCCTCGCCCAGAGTTCGCTCGATTTTCCGACCTTCCTCGCGCAGTTCCTCGACCCGGCGACGGCCGGTTCGCAGGCGATCCGTTATCTGCCGGCGCTCGGCGATCTCATGGGCTTTGTCAGCGCGAGCGATGCCCAAGTCTGGGCGGCATTCAACCAGCTGCCGGTCGAAAAACGCGACGCCCTCGCACTGGAAATATTCTATCTCGTGCTGCGGGATGCAGGCCGCGATCATGGCGTGCCGTCGAGTCCCGGATACCGCAGCTACGCAGCCGGCTTCGCGGCGATCGCCGCACTGTTTCCGGGCAACAAGTGGCAGGGCAATATTTCGCTCACGTCGCGTGAAATCAAGACGGCGAGTGGTGGCGACATTAGTCTGTTCGCTCCGGGTGGTTTGCTCACCGTCGGCTTCGATATCGCGGGCAGCCAGTCCATCGATCAGGGTATCCTCACCGAGCACGGTGGCAACATCTCGATCTTCACTCGCAATAACGTGATCGTGGGAACGTCGCGCATTTTCACTCTCCGCGGCGGCGACGAAATCATTTGGTCGTCGGCGGGCAACATCGCCGCCGGTGCGTCGTCGAAGACCGTGCAATCCGCGCCGCCGACCCGCGTGCTCATCGATCCGCAGAGCGGCGACGTCAAAACCGACCTCGCCGGCCTCGCGACGGGCGGTGGTATCGGCGTGCTGGCGACCGTCGCCGGCGTGAAGCCCGGCGATGTCGATCTCATTGCGCCCGTCGGCACCATCGACGCGGGCGACGCGGGCATCCGCGTCTCGGGCAATCTCAACATTTCCGCGCTGCAAGTCGTGAACGCGACCAACATCCAAGTCAGTGGTTCGAGCGCCGGCGCACCCGCGCCGGTGGCCCCGGCGGTGGGAGGGCTGGCGACGGCAGCATCGTCCTCCAACGCGGCGACGACGAGTGCCGCGGACGAGGCTGCGAAACAAGCGCGCGCACAGGCTCAGGCCGAGTTGGTGCCGTCACTCATTACGGTGGAGGTTATTGGCTACGGCGGTGGCGAGGGTGACGAAGAGTCGCGGCGCGAGCGTTGATCGGCGTGCGGCCGAAGTGCCGTAGCTGAACCTGCGATGTTTGATCACGGAATCCGGTTGCCATCAAATTGACACGAGAAGTTCGCCGGAATGTCGCGCCCGCGATTTGTGCGCCGCTGTAACCGCCTTTCGCATGGAGCTGCATGAAAGCCCACCATCTGACCACCACTCTCACACTATGTCTGATCGCGGTCGCCGTTGTTCCGGCTGTCCGCTCGCAAACCACTTCTGAGTCTCCTCCAGCTTCGGGCTCCACAACTCTTGATGACACATTGCGTCAAAAGGCCGTGCGTCTGGATGAAATCGAAGTCACCGAGAAACGCACGTCCGCTCTCACCCAAGCGCCGACCGAGAGCCGGCTCGACGTGGTTCAGCCCCAATCGGTCATCGATATTTCGACGATCACGAACAGCATCGCGCCGTCCGCCGACTACACGATGGTCGCGAACATCGCGCCGAGCGTGACGACGCTGCAGGCGAACGGCCCCGGGCTCAGCGAGGCGAAGAACATCCTCCGCGGCTTTTCCGACGGCCAATACAACGTCACCTACGACGGCATTCCGTTCAGCGACAACAACTCCTTCTCGCACCACTCGACGAGTTACTTCCCCGCGAAGATCATCGGCCGCATGACGGTCGATCGCGGTCCCGGCACCGCGAGCACGATCGGCGAGGCGACGTTCGGCGGCACCATCGCGATGCAATCGAAGGATCCGCGTTCCGATTTGAGCGTCATCCCGACTTTGAGCTACGGCAGCTACAATACGTTTGTCGGCAACATCGAGGCCAACACAGGCCAAATGCAAAAGCTCAATGGCGCCACGGCCATCGGCAGTTACCAATACATGAGTTCCGACGGCTTTCTCACCAACTCGTATTTCCGCCGCACCACGACGTATTTCAAATACCTCCAGCCCATCGGCAAGGGCACCACGCTCACGTTCCTGACGACGTTCAACTGGATTCAGTTCGGCACCCCCGGCTCAGTCACGCAGGCCACCATCGATGCCAACGGCCGCAACTTCGGCCTCGTCAACGATCCCAACAATATTCTTTCGCCGCTCTACAACTACCAGACGAAGCAGGCTGACTTTGATTACATCGGCTCAGATACCGACCTAGGCAACGGTTGGCGCTTCAACAACAAGCTCCTCACTTACTCCTACCGCAACGGTAGCTACCAGACGCCCACCCTCGGCACCAAGACGTCAAAGACCGACATCGGCGGCACCTACCAGCTGAACGCCTACCGTTCATATGCCGACATTGCGCAGCTTTCCCACGATGATTCATTCGGGACCTTCAAGACCGGATTTTGGGCCGAGTATATTCGCAATCCGCGCTACCAATATCTGCTCGATTACACGCTTGGCCGCCACACCCTTGATTACAATCGCGCCACCACCTCCGATGCGGTGGGCACGCTGGCAGCGACGACCTATCTCATGGTCGATTTCATGAAGACCTTTCAGGGCTACGCCGAGTATGAATGGCACGCCACGCACGACCTCACAATCAATGCGGGCCTGCGCTACGCGCATTTCCACCGCGACATCGAGGCACCCGTCAACCAGACGACCCGACTCACCTATTTCGGCCAGCGCACCGACGCCAACTCGATGCCGAGCGTTGCGGCGAATTATCGCATCGAGCAAAATTGGACCGCCTACGCGCAGGTGGCGAAAGGCTATCTCGCGCCGAACCTCCAACTCTTCTACGTGCCTGATCCGTCGAAGGACAACGTGAAGCCCCAGGAGACAACGAACTACCAAATCGGCACCGTCTTCAAGAGCGGTCGTTTCAACGGCGACATCGACGCCTACTGGATCGACTACAAAAATTACCCGCTCACGATCACCGACACAGTCACCAACCAGCCCTATTATGCGCTGGCGAGCGGCGCCTACTACAGCGGCATCGAAGCGGAAGGCACTTTCTCCGTCGGCCGCGGCCTGAGCCTTTTCGCCAACGGCTCGATCAACCACGCGGTGTTCAAGAAGTCGAAGCTCGATCTTCCTTCCGTGGCGAAATCGACCGCGGCTTTTGGTCTCGTTTATAACAACGGCGGCTTCTTCGCCTCGGTTTCCAACAAATACGTCGGAGCCCAAAAAATCTACGCCTCCGGTCTAAACCCCGACCTCGCCTCCACCCTCGGCGCCAACACCGTGCAGCCGGCCTACACTCTCGCCGACCTTGCCGTGGGCTACAGCCACAAGCTCCGCCGTGACAGCTTCATCCGCAGCGTGAAGATCAAGCTTCAGGTCGACAACGCTCTCGACCGCCAGTTGCAGATCATCAGTTCGCTGAGCGCCAAAGCGGTGCCGTCGTTCACGGTGATTCCCAACCGGAATTATTTCCTCACCGTCTCCGGCGAATTCTGATCAGACCTCATGATCACCGCGATTTCCCGCCGCCAGTTTCTCCGTTCTGCTGGCGGTGTTACCTTTCTCGCCCTCACGCCAATGGGTGGCGGGCTGTTCGGTGCCATCGCCCCGATCAAGCCGCTGGCGGTGCCGATCTTCACCGCGTTGCCCTACGTGCAACCCGGGCCCGAAGGCCGGCTCGTCTCCGGCGGCGAGACGGTGCGACTGGCGTGGCAGACGCTGAAAACTGAGGCGTCGTTCGAGGTGCGGTTCGGTCGCGACGAGTCTTACAGCCAGCCCGCGAGCATCGATCGGAGTTCGCGCGACTATGACGGACGCGGCGACAAGGACAGCCGCTACAACTACGTCTGTGCCTGCGCCGGCCTCGAACTCGGCGCCGAGTATCGCTACCGCGTCCGCTGCAATGGCACGACGATCGCCGAGGGCTATTTCACGACCCGTCAGCCGCGTGGAAAAAAGATCCGCTTCGTGGCTTTTGGCGACAACGCTTTCGGCGAACCGGGCGAGCGCGCCATCGCCTATGAAGCCTACCGCGCGCACCCGGACTTCATCCAGAACACCGGCGACAATGTTTACGAGGCCGGCCTCGACACGGAATACGGGCGCTACTTTTTTCCTGTTTACAACGCCGACTGCGCGAGCCCGAGTATCGGCGCGCCACTGCTGCGTTCGATTCCGTTCTACACCGTGATGGCGAACCACGACATCGAGGGCGTGATCCCTGACACCAAGACGCCGTGCGCGAACTTCGCGCTCAACGCCGATGCGCTCGCCTACTACACGAATTTCCATTTTCCGCTCAACGGTCACGCACCGGCGCAAACGACGACCCTGTTCGGCCCCGAACCGCGACTCGTCAATTTCAAGGCCGCCGCCGCCGCGCGTTTTCCGACGATGGCGAACTACTCCTACGATGTCGGCGATGCGCACTTCGCTTGCCTCGACTCCAACGTCTACGTCGACACGACCGATGCCGCGCTGCACGCGTGGCTCGACGCCGATCTCGCGGCGACGGATGCGCGCTGGAAGTTTGTCACGTTTCATCACCCTCCATTCAACATCGGCGCGCACCATTCGCACGAGCAGCAGATGCGCGCCCTCGTGCCTCTGTTCGAAAAGCACCGTGTTAACTTCGTCCTCAGCGGGCACGAGCACAATTACCAGCGCACGCAGCCGCTGCGCTTCTCCCCAAAAAACACGGCCAAGGCCAAAAATCTAAACTCGAAGGATCGCCTGATCGCGGGCGACTTCGTGATCGATCGGAATTTCGACGGCGAAAAAACCACGCGCGCCGACGGTGTCATCTATATCACGACCGGAGCGGGCGGAAAATATCTTTACGATCCTGAGTTCAACAACGCCCCGGAAAAATGGTCACTGCCGGAAGACGGCAACGTGCGCTACGTCACGCAAATGGTGTCGGACCGCCACTCGCTCACGGTTTTTGACGTCGACCACGACGAAGTTATTCTCCGTCAGATCGACGAGCACGGCAACGAGATTGACCGCATCCGGGTGACGGTGTGATCGCGCGTCGCAACCAGAGGCGATCGTAGGGGCGAGAATTTCGCGCGCCGAGAGCGCGCTATTTTTTCCACTGCACGCTGAGACTGAACTCGCGTCCATTTACTTCGACTTCCTTGAGGCGAGTCGGGATGCCGGTGTAGTCTTGGGTGGCGCGGTTGTTGAGATTGGCGGCGGAGAACTGCAGGCGGATCGCTTTGGAGAGCTTTTGGGTGAACCCGAGTTCGAAGTCGAAGCCGCCGCGGCGGTGCAAATCGCGGCCGGGCGAGACCACGCTTTCGATGGTGGCGCTGCGGTAGCGCGCGGTCAGTTCGAGTGACGAGGCGCCGTGTTCGAATAGCGCGCCGAGGGAGGCTTGATGTTTGGCCTGGCTCGGCAGCGGCAGGGATTCGCCGGGGCGGTCGGGCAGGGCGGCTGAGCTTTGAATCAAAGTGTAGGCGATCGCGGGCGTGATCGTCGCGAAATCATGCGCGAGAGGGAAAGCGTTGCCTTTCCAACTGGTCTCGAGGCCGGCGACCTGCGCGCGACCACCGTTGATGCGCTGGCGTTCGAGATAATCGCCGAACGGAAACAGGTTCACCGTGCGCTGCGATTCCACGATGAAGCGCGAGATGTCCTTCGCGAACACCGCGACTGAAAAAAGCCCGACCGCCTCGCTGTAGCGATCCGCGGAGAGGTCGTAGTTGATCGACTCGTAGGGGCGGAGCGCGGGGTTGCCCAACTGCACGCGGTGATCGACGAAGTTAAACTGCTGCGTGGGGAGCACGTCGGTGTAGGACGGTCGTGCCAATGAGCGCGTGATCGAACTGCGCAGGACGAGGCCCGGCTGCGCGTCGTAGCGCAGGTGCAGACCAGGCAACACTTGCAGGTAGGACGAACCGGCGTCGGCGGGCACGACGGATTGCAACGCGCCGGTGGAGTCGAAGAGGAGGCGGTTGGCTCGGCCCTGGACGTCGGTCGCCTCGACGCGCACGCCACCAAGCCACGTCCAGTGGCCCGTTTTCCACTGGGCCATGGCGTAGCCGGCCCAGATCGTTTCGGTCACGCGGTAGTCCGTCGCCACATCGGCGATGTCGGTCTCGAGCTGGTCGGTCTGAAAATAGCCGGGTGAGCTCGTGAGCAGCGCCGCCACCGCGGTTGTGCTGGGAATCGGTCCGTAGCGATAGAAGCCATCGCTCGTGGTAAAATCGGCCGCGCGGACGAGACCAGTCATCGTGAGCGGCGTAGCCGACGCATCGTAGATTTGGCGGGCGGAGTTGGCGGTGCGGTGGCGTTGCTGGAATTTCGCGCCGAATTTCACAAAGGTCGCGCCCGGTGCCGAACCGAAATCGCGCTGGAGGTTGGTGCGCGCTGAAAACTCGCGATCGCGGTTGTCGCTCGTTGCACGGGCGAAGCTGTTAAAGAGGTAGTGCGCCGGATCGAATTGGCTCGTGAGGTCTGCGGGATTCGATTCATCGACAAAATTGAAGCTCGGTCGAAACGGATCGCGGCTGAAATCGTAGGTCGTGCGAAAGGTGCGATCGCTTTTAAAGACGGTGTCGAGCGTGTGCGGCTCGGCTTCGCGCGTGAGCACTAAGCCGACGGCGGCGTCGAGTTTGGTGTTGGGGTGGCGAACATCGCCACCAAAGGAGAGTGTCCCGGAGTCGCGCTCAGTCGTTTGCTCCTGCTCGCGGCGTTCGAGGTGGATGCCGGAGAAGACGCCGTAGGTCGGGGTGAGCTCGAGCGGCGTGCCCTCGCCTACGTCAAAGCGCATCCGGCGGCGACTGCGGACACTCAGCTCGTGCGACAAATTTGTCCGGAGAAAAACGGTGAGGTCGCCCAAGCGCGCATCGGCGTTGAGAAGCGCACCGTAACGCCGGCGGTGATCCTCGGTGATTTCAAGCCGCGCGAGGGTGTAGGCGGGGATGAGCTGGCCCGTGAACGGAGCGGGGCCGGGCGAGACGATGCCGGGCCAGTCGTCGTCGGTCTCGTTGTTTTCACGATGGCGATATTGGTCGTCGAAATTGATGGTCGTGAGGAGACCGCCGGTCGAATCGGCGCCGAGCCAGCGGATGGGTTGGCCGTGCGTGAAACTGTTGCGCACGCCGGGCCGGTGTTCGACGGGGGCATAGGTGAGCTGGTGGCGGCCTTGTGAAAAGGGAGTCTTGATGGTCTCGGCGTTTTGGGTGGTGACATTGATCGCGCCGCCGAGCGCATCGGCGTCGAGGTCGGGCGTGAGCGACTTGGCGACTTGCAGCGACTTCACGATTTCGGGCGGGAGCGAGTCGAGCGGATTGCCGCGGCCACCCTGACGCTGGCCATCGACCGTCACGCGGACAAAACGCGAGTCCAGCCCGCGCATCGAGATGTCGGTGGCACCATCGGCGCCGCGCGTGACGGAAACGCCCGCGGTGTCCTTCACCAGATCGGTGGCGACTTGGGCGGCCGGCCGATCGAGGGCGCGGCCGGTGATCGATTCGATGAGGCCGGCGGTAGCGGTCTTATCGCCGAAATTCGCGGCGGCTTCGCTCGCGCGATCGGCGACGACCATGCGCTCCATTTGGATAATCTCCGGCGCGAGGACGAAGGACGCGGGTGGATTTTCGCCAGCGGCGAGCGTGAGCGTGAGTTTGAGGGTGCGGTGGCCGGCCGCGGTAACGACGACCTCATAACGTCCCGGTGAGAGTGCGACCGTCGCAATGTTGCCGTCGCCGTCGGTCGTCAATGACCGGTCGCCCAACAAGACCTGCGCCTCCGCGATCGGATTGGCGCTACCCTGTTCCGTAACGCGGCCATGCAACGTTGCCGATGGTGGCACCGCTGCGCTCAGGCAATAGCCAGCGCAAAGCCCAGCAGTGAAGAGCACGAGTCGTGGCAGACGTGTAATTAAATTAGGATGAACCATGAGAATACGGCAGTGTGTCTCATGCCGGAAGATGACGGGATGACGCCAGTAGGAACAGTGCGCACGTCCATCCAGTTGCAGCGAAAGAGCGTCGCGTCTCTTGAAATGTTTGTGATGCCACCTGACGGTCAGGCGGCGAAATATCTCTGTCTCGCCTGCACTTGGACGATTTTTCGACCCGGCAGCACGCACGCGGTGAGGGCGCCACCCAGCACACACGAGGTATCGATGCCGAGCGCCCATCGTGATTGCACGGTGTCCATTCCGGGCGTGTGGCCATAGACTACGAATGGCGGGCCTTGCCAGAGTTCCGACCAGTGTTTGGCGTCTGGAAAATCCGATCGTTTGTGCGGCTCACCGTCGGGGCCGATGACTTGGATGCGTGTTACGACGCGCGCAGATTGTTGCCGCCATCCCCGACCGGGTAGAAATCCGCCGTGAACGAACACGCTGTCATATTCGGGGACATGATAGGTCAGCGCCATATTTGCGAGGTAAGCCCACTCTTCTGACCTGAATTGATGCAACGTCTCATAATCCGATTTTTTGAGATGCGTCGGATCGCCGGTGCGGCGGTAGTTCAACAACCGCAACTCATGATTGCCGAGGAGTGCGCGGTGGGCGTGCTCGCGCGCCAACGCAATCACCCTCTTGCTGTCTGGACCTCGATTGACAAGATCGCCTAGTAAAATGAGCCGATCGTGCTTCGTTAAAGCCAGCTTCTCCAGCAGTTGCTCGAATTCCCACGCGCAACCGTGGATGTCGCCGACCGCGATGATCCGGCCTTTCATCCACAGCAACGCTGCTGAGTTAAGCTGTGCACTAGGGCTGACTCCCAAGTAAACGTAACAGCAACAACCGATCGAACTTCGGTCGAGTACGGCTCCAGCGGAAACTGGTGCGAAAGGAAAACGAATCGCATTTCAGCGGGGGAATATAGATGGAGATCGTCACGGTGTTGTGTCCTTGGCGTGACAGTCTCGTTAAGATGTCTGCGTCGATGGCGGACTGCGCAGGAGTTGGAAATCATTTACGTCTAGGCTAGGGCAAGGACAAACGGGACGAGTGTTTTCAACGCGTCGTCGGACAAGCCTTCAATCGTTTTCTTCGTAGTTTTGCCTTTATCGTGTCCGCGCGTCTTCGCAATAAATGCCTCTTCGTCAGTGAACGTGGCTTGGACGTTTGGGGGCCGAGTTTTCGGCGATGCTGAGTTTTTCCCTTTTCGTGAATTCTCTTTTCGCAGTCGACCGGCAGTGATGACAAATAACCGTCCGGCGACGAACATTCAACCATGAGAGCAATCAAATCCCGTTGGCTGCTATTAGCATTCGCTGCGGCATTGCTCGTCGCGGGCTGCTCCGATTGGCAATACGATGTGACGGTTCAGGGTGTGGCCTTCAGCACGGTAAAGATCGATGGCAATGGTCTCGTGATCGGCCAACTCAAGGAGGATACGCTCATCGGTGGTCGCCCGTGCAAGCAAGGCTGGGTCCATCTCCGTCCCAACGGCGTTCCAGTCGGTTTCACGACCTCTCGGGAAATCGATCTTGGGCGGTTTACGATTCCCACCGACACTTGGGTGTTCCAGAATGAGGCTGGTGTCGTCACCGTCTGCGCGTTTCCGCGTGACACGGAGGTGCAAGGTCACCGGTGCCAGGGCAGCGGCGGACCAGAGGGTGTCCAGACTGCATTCTATCCCAATGGATCGCTCAAAGAATATTTTCTGCGCCACGACGCCCAAATCGAAGGGATTCCCTGCAAAGGCGGACTCATCAGGCAATCGATCAAATTGCACGAAAACGGTCGGCTCAAAGAATGCGTTCTCAGCGAAGAACTCGTGCGTGATGGCCACGCCTACCCCAAGGATACTCGTCTCCGCATCGGTTCAGACGGTCGGATTAGCCCATAAACGAAGAGTATCGGCCAGTTCTTACGGAAGAGACGTTGCGGCTACCATCGCAAGTGGCCCAGATTTCGCGGGATCACCGCATTCTAACTCATAGACGAAAGTTCAGTGCTATTTTCCCGTGCTGAATCGGTTCGCTCTCGGTCTGCTCTTTTTTTGCAAGAAGAGAGGAGGTGGCGTCCGAGATAATCGGGCGATCAATCGACCACACTCGGCGCCACCTCACCCGGTTGTCCAAACTGCAGTGCACTGAGTCGGCGGTAAAGGCCCTCAGGATTGGCGCTCAATTCATCGTGGCTCCCAAACTCCACGACCCGTCCAGCTTCGATCACCGCGATCTTGTCCGCGGTCCTGATGGTGGCGAGCCGGTGCGCGACGATGAACGTCGTGCGGCCCTGCATCAGCCGATCGAGCGCCACCTGCACGAGTCGCTCGCTCTCGCTGTCAAGGGAACTGGTGGCTTCGTCGAGGATGAGAATGGCAGGATTTTTGAGGATGGCGCGGGCGATGGCGACGCGCTGCCGCTGGCCGCCAGAGAGTTTGATGCCACGGTCGCCGACTAGGGTGGCGTAACCCTCCGGAAAGGCGGAGATGAAGTCGTCGGCATTCGCCTCGCGCGCCGCTTGGCGAACGGCGTTGTCGTCAGCGCCGGGACGGCCGTAGACAATGTTCTCCGCAATCGTGCCGCCAAACAGGAGGATGTCCTGCGGCACGATCGCCATCTGGCCGCGCAGCCAGGCCAGCGGGTAGTCGCGGGCGTCGCGGCCGTCGATGAGCAGCCGGCCGCCGGCCGGATCGTAGAAACGTAGGAGCAGCGCGGTGAGCGTGGATTTGCCGGCGCCACTGGGCCCGACGAGGGCGATGCGTTCGCCGGGCCGGGCGGCCAGCGTGATGTCGTGAAGGACCGCCACCTCGGGCCGGGCCGGATAGCGAAAGCTCACCGCTTCAAAGGAAACTTCGCCGCGCAGCCGGGTGGGCAACGGCGTGCGGTTCGCCGACGGAAGGTCGTGCCCGATTTCGACGGGTTCCCGGAGTAGTTCGCGCACCCGTTGCGTGGCGCCGACGGTCTTTTGGATCTGGCTGAACAGTTCCGCCGCCTGCCCCATCGCGCCTGCCACAAAGGTCGTGTAGAGCACGAAGCGGGTGAGTCCGCCCGGACTGATGTCGCCGCTGCGGAGCAGGCCGGCACCGAACCAGAGCACGATCACGATGCCCCCGAAGAGCGCGATGATGAAGAACGCCACGAACACCGCCCGCCAGCGGGCGGCACTCAGGGCGGCGGAGAGCACTCGCGCGTTGGCGCGTTGGTAGCGGTCAAGTTCGAAGGCCTCGTTGGCAAAGGCCTTCACGCTGGAAATGGCCTGCAGGGTCTCCTCGACGATCGTGTTCGTGGCCGCGAGCTGATCCTGGGTTTCACGGGAGAAGCGGCGCAACCGTCGACCGAAAAACACGGCGGCGGCAATCAAGACCGGCAGCGTGCCGAGCATAACCGCGGTCAGTCGGCCTGAAGTCAGCGCGATCATGGTGACACCGCCGAGCAAGAAGACGACTTGGCGGCACATTTGTGGGAGGGCGTCGATCAGAGCGCCCTCGATCTGCGCCACGTCGGTCGAAACCCGACTAGTAAGTTCCCCGACGCGCCGCTGGCCGAAAAACGACATCGGGAGTGAGATGAGCCGACTGTAGCAGTCGCGGCGCAGATCGGCGAGGGCACTCTGGCCGACGCGGTTGAATGCCAGTGCGCTGTTGAACGATGCCAGTGCCTGCATCGTGACAGAGGCGGCGAGAAGGAGCGCCACTTGATTTAGGCTGAGGACTCCGAGCACCGGAATCCTCGCCAAGTCCGGATGTAGAGCCGAGTCAATCAACGAACCGGCGAGGAGGGGAAACGCGAGGCCCAGCGTGGCGCTGACGAACAACGTCGCAAGTCCGGCAAAGAACCGCGCGCGGTAGGGACGGATGTAGCGCGCGAGCGCCAAGGTCTGACGCAGGGTTTCACGGTTGAGTGGAGCCTTGGGCAGGCGATCGAGAGCGATGTCTTGCTGCGATGGAGTGCGTCGGGCCATGGCGGCGCAACCTCAGGGCGCCGCATGAAAAACACAAGTGGCGCGTCGCTCAAATCGCAAAAACGAAGTGCGAGCACACGATCCAGAAACTTCGGAAGCGCTAATGCTTTCTCTCCACTGGCCGTGGGACGCCGGCCTGTTACGTTTGCCCTCGCAGGACTTCTGGCACCGCATGCCCCACCTTTGTCTCGCATGATCCGGCGCTTCTCACTTTTCGCTACGGGACGCTCGTCTGGGCTCTCCTTGCATCCGCGATCGCTGCTGTAGCGCCTGCAACGCCGAAAAAGCTTCGTATTGTCCTCGTCGGCCATTCGACTGTGACCGACCGCGCCGGCTGGGGGGGCTGGCTTCAAACAATTCGTTCCGGATACCATCGAGTGCATCAACGCTTCGCAAGGTGGCCGCAGTTCGAAGAGTTTTATCGACGAGGGACTGTGGCAGAAAGGCCTCGAACTGAAAGGCGACTTCTATATCATTGAGTTTGGCCACAACGACGAGCTTGGGCAGGGCCCAGCGCTTGAGACCGATCCGGCGACATCGTTTTCGCAATTCATGGCGCGCTACGTCGACGACGCGCACGCGATAGGATTGCCCTCAATTGCACGATCCCGGCTTATGCCATCTTCCACGACGCGCCGGTAAAGCGCTTCGTAACGCGGCACGATGGTATCAGCGGAAAATAGTTTGCGTGCGCGTATTTTGGCCGCGGCGCCAAGGACTCGACGCCGGGCCGGATTTTCCATCAACGATTCTACGGCGCGCGCCGTGGCTTCGACATCGCCAAACGGCACCAACATACCCGTCCGCCCGGAAACCGTCACCTCGGGAATACCGCCGACTGTGGGCGCGACGCTTGGGCACCCGAAGTTCATCGCCTCGAGAATGCTCACGCAAAAACTCTCCATCTCCGAGGTAAACAGCCCGATGTCCGCCGCCTGCAGATAATCCTCAATGTCCGTCACGCGTTCGCGGACGATGACCCGCTCCTCGAGGCCGAGCCGGCGCACCTCCTTTTCAAAGGGCGCCCAACTCGCGCCCGCGAGCACCACGAGTTTGAACGCATGCTGTGGTCGGATGCGCGCCACCGTTTCCAGCAGCAAATCGATCCGCTTCGGCGCGCGAAGATTCGAGACGTGCAGCAGCATCGCGCCGCGCCCGATGCCGAGCTCGCGACGCATCACGGCGCGGGAACGTTTCGGCGGTCGCGGCTCGAAAAAATTGTGGATGACATCGATCGGCCGGGTGACGCCCAACACCTGCCGCGTTTCGTCGAGCAGGTAGTGGGAGACGGTCGTCACCGCGTCTGACTGCGCCAGCGCGTGGGCGATCGCCGGGCCGTAACCGACGTCGCGGCCCAGCAGTGTTGTGTCGGTGCCGTGGAGTGTCGTCACGACTCGCGGCCGCTGGCCGACGGGCAGCATGTCCCGCGCGAGGATCGCGGCCGTCGCGTGCGGCACCGCGTAGTGGACATGCAGCACATCGAGGCCGACCTCGCGCGCGACTGCCGCCATCTTCACCGAGAGAGGCAGCGTGTAGTCGGGGTATTTGAACAGACCATAGTCGTTGATCACGACCGGGTGAAACTTCAGTCGCGGCCGATCCGTCGGCACGCGAAACGGCCGTTCGTAACTGATGAAATGCACGTCGTGTCCGCGCGCGGCGAGTTCCTCGCCTAGCTCCGACGCCATGATCCCACTGCCGCCGACGGACGGATAACAAGTGATCCCAATCTTGAGCGGACGCGCGCCAGCCATGTCAGAACTGACGTGCGGCGCGGCCAAACGTCGCGAGCGATTCGCACACCACCGCATCGTTGGGAAACAACGGCACCGCGTGGCTCACGCCGCAACGTCCGCCGTGCAGTTGCGCGCGGCGCAACTGCTGCTCGACGTAGCGGCGCGTCTTCGCTTGCGAGGCGTGTGCCCGCATCGCCGCCGTCCACGCCGCAACGACCGTCGGTGCCGACACGTCCATCAGCACGGACGACCGATCGGCCGGCTCGGCATCAAACGAGACAGCGTAAAACCACAACTGTCCGATCGCATGCGGCGACAGCGCTTTGAGTTCCGCGACGCCACCGTAGCGTGCGAGCCGCGCCGCGTCGCGCACCATCCGACCCAACGCGACGTGATCCGGGTGCTGGTTCTCCACGATTGTCGGCGCCAGCACAAGCCGCGGCCGCACGCGTCGGATGATGGCGGCGAGTTGCAGCGTGTGAGCGACAGTAGGCTCGAGGTGTGCATCGCCGCCGAGCTCGGCAAATTCGATCGAGGCACCGAGCAGTTTCGCCGCCTTTTCGGCTTCCCGTGTGCGCTTAGCCGGCGTGCCGTGCGTGCCCGACTCTCCACGCGAGCACACGACGAAGTGCGCGGCGTGCCCGGCCTGGGTCTCCCGCGCGATCACCGCGCCACAGCCAAATTCGATGTCGTCGGGATGGGCGCCAAAGGCCAGCAGTAGCGGGCCGTCAGGCGAGGATTTCGGCATAGGCTTCGTCGGCACGTTCAATGGGGTCGCGTTTGAGGAAGGTGATGTCCGGCGCGTCAGCTTGGTTCAAATAAGCCTGCTCGCCGGCGCCGGCGATGTAGTGCGTGCAGTGGAGCACCGATTGCATCCAGCGCAAGCGCGAGTCGCGCGTCGGGCTGATCTGCGGCTTCGTGAATTCGCACGCGGGCAGCGTCGTGTAGGCGTCGCCGCCTTCGTGGAGTTTCAATGCGCCGTCGAGCCAGCGCGCGCGGACGATCTCGCCGTCGTGCGGCACATCGACGAAAAATTCCGCCACGTTGCACGCCGCCGTCCGCACCTTCGGATCGCTCGAGCGCACCACCCGCACGCCGTCGAGCAGCCCCATCCGCCGATACATCTCCAAACAGAAATCGCCCGCGGTCGCTGCGGCGTTGCCCTTGAACGCCTCGATCAGCGGCGGCGCGACGTAGGCGCCGAGCTGGCGCGCGGTGTTGTCGCGCCAACCGGCGGGAATGCGCTTTAAGCTCAGCGGGGAAAATTTCCGCTGGAGCTTGTTTTCAAACGCGAAGTTGAACGTGAGCGGCACGTCGGTCTTGCGATGGCGGAGCGTCGTCTGCGTCTCCCGCGGGTCGTGGTCGCTGTCGTGGCAGAAGAACACGATCTCGCCGCCGAGTTCGGATTGCAGCCGGCGCGCCGTCGCAAATTTCGCGAAGAGAAACCGTCGCGGAAAAAATCCGCACGGCTGCTGGCCGAAACAGATGACCGGCGAGGCGCTCATAGGGTGGCCGCCGCCGCGCGGCGCGTGAAAAGCTGGAGCATCGCGGCCAGGATCATGCACGAGGCGCAGCCGATTACGTTATACCACAGGTAGGAAATGCTGAGCGTGGCGTAGAGGGTCCACACGAGGCCGAGCGACACGATCGCCGCCCAGAAGACCGCGGTGCCGCCGATTCGCTTTAGAAAAAACGCCACGAGAAAAATACCGAGCGGCACGCCATAAAACAGCGAGCCGAGAATGTTTGACGCCTGAATGAGGTTTTCCGAGAGATGCGCCAGCAGCGCGACTGCGATCGCAAACAACCCCCAGAATCCCGTAAAACACTTCGAGGCGATCACGTAGTGCCGATCGCTCGCCCCCGCCCGAATTACGTGGCGATAGAAATCGACGACGGACGTCGAAGCGAGCGCGTTGAGCTCACCAGCCTTCGACGACAGCGCCGCCGCGAAGAACACCGTGACGAGCAATCCGATCACCCCATGCGGGAGGTAGTGCAGGATGAAGGTGATGAAAACGTAGTCGCCGTCGTTCGACTTCTTGCCGGGCGTCGGCGCCATCGCCTCCTTGGCCCGATCCCGCACGGCCTCGACACGTTGGTGCGCTGCCAGCGAAGCCGCGCGCGCCGCCTCGGTCGCGGCGCCGTCGCTGCGGCGCTTGGCCGCGAGCCACGCGTCCAGTTGCTGCTGCTCGGCGACGTGTGCCACCGCGAAATCAGCTTCGATGGCGCGGAGCTTTTCGCCTCCGCCTTCGGCCGCGACGCGGCGCCACGCCGCCTCGTTGAAGAACACCGGTGGCCGCTCGAATTGGTAAAGCACAAACACCAGCACGCCGAGCAGCAGGATGAAAAACTGCATCGGAATCTTGAAGAGCGCATTGAACATCAGGCCGAGCCGGCTCTCGCGCAGCGAGGCGCCGCCGAGATAACGCTGCACCTGGGACTGATCCGTGCCGAAATACGACAAAGCCAAAAATCCGCCGCCGAGCAGGCCCGTCCAGAATGTGTAGCGCTTGTCCGTCACCACCGCGAAATCCACCGCCTCAAGCCGGTGCATGCCGCCCGCGATGGTCAGCGCATCGCCGAAGCCGAGCCCGGCGGGCAACTTCGCGAGCAACACGAAAAATGCTGCGACCATGCCCGCAAAAATCACACCGATTTGATATTTCTGCGTGAGGTTCACGGCCTCACTGCCGCCGACGACCGTGTAGAGCGTCACGAGCAGCCCGCTGTAGATGATTGTGGGGTTGAGCGGCCAGCCGAACACGGTCGAGAGCACGATCGCCGGCGCGTAGATCGTGATGCCGGCGCCGAGTCCGCGTTGGACGAGAAACAGCGCCGCACCGAGCAGCCGCGTTTTCTGATCGAAGCGTTTGCCCAGAAATTCGTAGGCCGTGTAGACATTGAGCCGCCGGTAAATCGGCAGGAACACCATCGCGATCACGATGAGCGCGAGCGGCGCGCCGAAATAATTCTGCACAAACCCGAGCCCGTCCTGATAACCCTGACCGGGCGTCGAAAGAAACGTGATCGCGCTCGCCTGCGTCGCCATCACCGAGAGCCCGATCGTCAGCCAGCGCGTGTCGCCTGCGCCTTTCAAGTAGCCCGAAAGATCGCGTCGACCCCGCGTCGCCCACATGCCGTAGGCGGCGATGCTGAGCAACGTGACGAGGAGAACGGCGTAATCGAGGGTGTTCACCGAAACGCGGCGCTCAGCCACGCGAGCAAGCCGACCCACAGCACGAACACGCCGAGCACGGCGGCGTAAACCGCCGGCCATGTGCGCAGCCCGGGCAGGTTCGGCGTTTCGTCGTCGGGCTCCGGCACCGGCTTCATTGCTCCTTGCCGAGGGAAACGAGGTTCGCGAACAGCCGATACGCGCCCGGCACGCCGGCCGGTAACTGCCGGAAAAACCCGAGTCCGGTGTAAACGTAGTAGCCCTTGCCGTATTTCGCGACAAGCACGCTGCTGTCGGGCTGCTTCTCGCCGGGATCGCTCATCGCGAACAACGCGACGTAGTGCTCATCCCACTTGCTCGGGAAATACGCGCCGCGCTCCTGCACCCAGCCGTCGAAATCGGTCTTCGTGATTTTGTTCGGGAAGTTTAACGCCGGATGATCCGTCGCGAGAAAGATCACCGGTGCATTTTCGTCGGTCACGCGCAAGTCGGGCGCGTTACCCGCGATCGACAGCGGATAGGGCCCGAGATTCTTTGTGAGGTTGTTCGCCGGACGGTTGTATTGCGCGATGACAGTGCCGCCGCCCTCGACCCACGCAAAGAGGCCGGGCAGGTTTGGCTCGAGGTCCTTGCGCTCGTTGAATGCCCGCACGCCGATCACGACGGCATCGAGCCCCTTCAATTTCTCCGCCGTGAGATCGAAGCCGCTGAGCGTCGTGACCTGATAACCCATCTCCGTGAGATTCTCCGCGATGCTGTCGCCCGCTCCCGGCAGGTAGCCGATGTGCTGGCCGCGCGTCTTCAGATCGAACACCGCGACTTTCAAACGGGTCGGCGGCAGCAGCAACTGCACCGGCAGGTGCCGGTAATTGATTTCGACGCGCCCGTTCGAGTAAGAATTTTTCCCGACGGTCGCGACCGCCGTGAACTCGCCCGTCGCCGCCTGCGCTGGCGCGGTGACGTTAAACGTGACCGACGCCTTCTCACCTACCTGCTTCAGGTCGAAAGGTCGATTCGTCGGCGAAATTTTCCAGCCCACCGGCGCATGGAGCCGCAGCGTGCCGCTGGTATTTGCACGCGCCGCTTTCACTTCGACGACGACCGACTTGGTCGCGCCCGGTGCGAAGAGCGCAACGGTGAGCGGCAGAGTCAGCGCGACCGGCGGAATCGCGACGAGCCGCCGCTTCGCCTGCGCTTCGGACGCGCCAGCGACGAGTTGCACCGGTTCCGTCTTGATCACGAGCCTCTGGCCACCGACGTCGAAAAGATACTCGACCGGGAACATCGCAGGATTTTCGGGCGTGCCGATGAGCTTCACGTCCGGCCCTTTCACCACGAACATGCCAGCGACACTTTCTTCACGCAGCCAGTAGGGCTGGCTGACGGGCGTCGATGCGGGGAGCAAATTTTCCGAATCGTGGGTCGCCGACTGACTGGAGGCGATCTCCTCAGTGAAGTTCACGCTGCCGTGGGTGCCCGCGACCGGGAGCTCCACGCCCTTCCAGCGAATCGCCAGCTTGCCGTTCAGTTTGACGGAATGATGCAACGCCAGCGTTTCACCGGGCACCACCTCGGCATTTGGCACCGTCGTCTCGACGGTCAACCCGAGGCACGCCTGCAGAATTCGGTCGAGCTGAGCGCGCTTTTCATCGATGACGGCTGCACTTAACGGCTGGGACGTGAGTGCGGGAAGCTTCGCGCGAATCGCCAGCAAGACCGGCACGCTCGCGGACGGATCATCCTTGTTGAAATTCGCCGCCGCTTCGTCGGCGAGCTTGGCGATTTCGGCTCCAGCGGGACCAAAGCGACCGAAGCTGAGATCAATTCCGTCCACGATGTCGTTCGTCGCGGGATCGCCGTTAATCAGAGTAAATGTCTGCGGTCCGCCGGCGCCGCCGCCGCCGCCCGCGCCACCAAAATTGGGCCCGAACTGCGTCTTGTGCATGCCGCGGCTGCGACTGGCGATGGTGCCGAAGCCTTCTCCAGTCACCGGATCATCGCCACTGGCATCGATGCGAATTACTCCCGCCGGAACACTGGCACCCGCACCGCCGCGCCCACCGAACCCACGGCCTTGCAGGATGCGTTTCGGTTGCCACGGTGTCAGCCCGTCGGCGAATTGTTCGGGAAACGCCTTCGGATCGCCGGAGAGTTTGAACGCCTCGATCGCGAGCTGGGCGGAGGCGACGTGCTGGCCGTGCTGGCCGGGCGTCTGCACTGGATTCATGCCGGCGATGACGACGTCGGGGCGAAACGTCCGATAAACGCGCACGACATCCGCGAGCACCTGCTGGTGATCCCAGATTCGGAGCGTTTCGTTCACATCTTTGGTGAAACCGAAATCGAGCGCGCGAGTGAAAAACTGCCGGCCGCCGTCCTGCCGGCGCGCGGCGAGCAATTCCTGCGTGCGCGCAACGCCGAGTTTCTCGCCGAATTCGGGGCCGAGCTCGTTCTGGCCGCCGTCACCGCGCGTGATGGAGAGGTAGGCGGTGCGGTAGCCGCGACCGCGCGCGAGGTAGGTGATGAGCTGCGTGTTTTCGTCGTCGGGATGCGCGGCGACGTAGAGCACGGAGCCGAGCGTCGCGAAGCTCTTCAGCTCCTGACCGATCGCGGCGGGCGTGGCGGGCACAGTGTCGCCGGCGCGGAGCGATGAAATCGCGATGGAAAAAAGGAGCAACGCGGCGAGGGCGCCGCGTCCCCCGATACAACCTTGAACTGTCATCATTTGAGACTGGCGATGAGGTTTTCGTTTAACTTCGTATATTCGGCCCGCACGCCGCTGTTCGTGGATTTCAGCGCGAGTTCGATGGAACGCTTCGCCGCCGCGATCGCTTCCTCTTTGCGGCCCAGCTTCGCGAGGATTTTCGCCTGCAGATGCACGTTGGTCTGGTTGGCGCCGGCAGCCACCGCGGCCTCGGCCCAGCCCAGCGCCTTCGTCAGGTCGAGATCGTGCGCCAAATAAAAGCCGGCGGCCTGCGCATAGGGTTTGGCTCCCGTGCCGGCCATCGCCTCATCGATCTTCGCGACCATCGGCCCGACGAGATCGATCTCGAGTTTGACCGGCACGCGAACTTTTTCCCACGAGAGGTTGATGGTCGCGGAGTCGTCGCGGATGTCGTTGATCCCGATTTCGAAGGTTTCGACGGACTCGCTGAGTTTCACCGGGGTGACGTTGAACCGCACAAGATCGGCCTTTTCGTCGTAGCTAAACGCGCCCCACTGCGCGGCGCCCTTGTTGATGATCACGGTCCATTCGTTTTCATTCGGAATGGTGAAGAGCGCGTATTTTCCGGCGGGCACGTCCTTGCCGCCGAGTTTCACGGCGGTGGAAAACGTGATGGTCGTCGCGTTGTTCGCGCCGGTGCGCCAGACTTTGCCGTAGGGTTCGATTTTGCCGATCATCACGCGGCCTTTGGCGCCGGGGCGCGAGTAGGCGATCTCAATATCGGTGAGGCCGACGCGTTGCTTGAGCGTCGCGGCCGGACTGGGGGCGGGGACTTCGAGCCTGGGGGTGGCCGGGGCTTGGGCGAAAAGGCCGGTCGCGAAAACCGCGGCGGCGAGGGTGACGAGGAGGCGGGAGCGGAGCATGGGATGGTTCATAGGGGGTGGGGGAAGAGACGATTTAAAACCGGGATCGTGGCGGCCCGCGAACGATTTTACTGGAAAGAAATTGGCGGGCGCGTTTGACAACGGCCCGGCACCACTCCGCCGGCTCAGCTTCTAGGCGGAAGGGGCAGCCAGTTCAGCACGTCGCGCCCCGGACCAGCGACGGCGGCCGGGCCGAGCAGGCCGGTCACGCGTGCCACGGTCTGGTTGATCAGCGCGCGCTCCGCCTCGGCCACCTGCGATGGAGCAAGATCGTTGCGCGCCTTGAGCTGGAGTCGCGCGAGCAGGAAATCGCTCTTCGCTTGCCAGAGGTCGAGCGGCACGGTCGGGCCGAGTCCCGACTGTTGCGCAAACGTCGCGAACGCCGCGTAGTCCGGCCCCTCGCCGCGCAGCCACGCGCCGAACACCGCGTCGCCGAGCGCCGCGCGGATTTGCCGCTGCGCCGCCTGCCGCCCGGTTTCGCGGGTGAGCAAGGCGAACGGCGTGAGATCGAACGTGAGCGCGAACCGATCCTCGAAATCTTTTTGAATGCGAAACACCGCGCGCCGCTGCTCCTCTGTCGCGGTGGTGTCGCCGAGGAGGGTTTGCACCGTCTGGCCCGACACCGTGTCGCGCAGTTCCAAATCCTCGAGTTCGCGCGGGGTGAGCAGCGCGGCGAGATCCTTGTGCTTCTCAAATTGGAGCAGCGCGAGCTGCCGCAGGTAAGCGCTCAGTCCGCCGGGAAATGCTGCGCCCGCGGCGGCGTAGTCGGCGGAAAACTTGGTGGTCATCTCGTCGTAATCGCGCCGGATCTTGTCGGCGCGCGCCCGCCGTTCCTCGGCTGACAACGATTGGGCGGAGCCGGGTGCGAGAGAACTCGGACGACCGCGCGACGGCGCCAGCTGATCGGGGCCCAACCACGCGGCCCGATCGGCGGCGCGCTGCGCCGCTTGCCGCCACGTCCACGTTGCCACGCCGCCGCCGAGCAAAATCAGCAGGACCAGCACGAGCCAGACGACCGTCAGTTTTTTCACGGCGAAAATTTTTCCAGGAGCAGCGCGCACCGGCGACGTTTCATGCGGCAGGATGGATCGAAGGGCGCGGCGCGGCGATTTTTTTCGCGTGCGTGCGACGGCCGGCTTCCGCACACATGGCGCGAGTGAAATCCTCCGCCCATTCCCGCGCGCTCGGCCTGCTCACGCTGGCCGCGTTGTGTTGGAGTCTCGGTGGCGTGCTGATCAAAAATGTCGCTTGGTCGCCGCTCGCCGTCGCCGGCGGGCGCGGGCTCATCGCGGCACTCTTCCTCGTCGTGACGAATCGCGGGCTGCGTTTCCATTTTTCCCGCGATCAGATTCTCGGCGCCGTCGGCTACGCGGCGTGCACGGTGACGTTTTGCATCGCGACGAAGCTCACGACCGCGGCCAACGCTATCCTCCTCCAATACACCGCGCCGGTGTGGATCGCGCTCTTTGGTGCATGGTTTCTCGGCGAGCGGGCGACGCGCGCCGACTGGCTCACGATCGCCGTCGTGCTCGGCGGTATGGGATTGTTTTTCGCCGACAGCCTCGAACTCGACCACATCCGCGGCAACGTGCTCGCGGTTGTGAGCGGCATTTGTTTCGCGGGCATGACGATGGCGCTGCGCAAACAAAAAGACACCTCCGCCACCGAATCGATCATCCTCGGCAACCTGCTCGCGTTTCTCATCGGCCTGCCGTGGATCCTCCGCGCGCCGGGGCTCAGCGCCGCGGGCTGGACCTCGCTCGCGCTGCTCGGCCTCGTGCAACTCGGCGTTTCCTACTGGCTCTACGCTCGCGCGATCAAGCACGTGACGGCGCTTGAGGCCGTGCTCATCCCGGTGATCGAGCCGATTCTGAATCCGGTGTGGGTGTTGATCGCGCTGCACGAGAAACCGACGCCGCTCGCGCTCGGCGGCGGCGCGCTCGTGCTCGGCGCCGTGACGCTGCGTGCGGTGGCGTCGGTGCGCGCCAGCCGGCGGCGCGCGAGCTTGGTGCCGACATGAAACTTTCCACCTGGCTGCCGGTTATTTTCCTCATGGCCATCGTCCACGCCCAAGCCACCGAGACCGTCGTGCTGCTGCACGGGCTCGGTCGCACCTACCTGTCGATGTCGCATCTCGCCGCCGAGCTTGAGCGCGCGGGCTACCACGTCGTCAACCTGTCCTACCCCTCGCGCACGCTGCCGATCGAAACGATCGCCTCCGACTGGCTGCCGACGCAATTGCGCGCGAGCGGTGCGGCGCCGGCGCCGCGCGTGCATTTCGTCACGCACTCGATGGGCGGCATCGTGCTGCGCCAATGGCTTGCGCACGCGGCGCCAGCCGAGCGCGCGAATCTCGGCCGCGTCGTGATGATCGCGCCACCGAACGCCGGTAGCGAAGTCAGCGAACGGCTCGCGGGGTTTCCGCCATTCCGCTGGTTCACTGGGGAGAACGGTCGTCGCCTCGGCACGCGAGTCACCGATCTGCCGCAAGCGCTCGGGCCGTGGCCTGTGGATGCGCCACCGCTTGGGATCATCGCCGGCGATCGGTCGCTCAACCCGCTGTTCTCGGCGTGGCTGCCCGGGCCGGACGATGGCAAAGTCTCCGTCGCCAGCACGCGGCTCGCCGGCATGACTGACGCCGTCGTCCTGCATCATTCGCACACTTGGCTGATATGGCGCGCCGACACGGTCGCGCAGGTGCTGAGTTTTCTGCGGGTGGGGCGGTTTGACACCGCCGCGACGCCCAAGAAATAATTTTCCACGCTAGACGAAACCCGCCGGCCGCGACGCTATTCTCTAGCCTCTTACCACCCCAGTCCGCTTGCATATGAAACCGACTACCCTCCTCTTGCTCGCCTCGCTGGTCGCCAACGTTGCGCTCTTTGGCCTATTCTACAGTGCCCGCACGCGCAGTCTCGCGGCGGGCGCCGCCGTCAAGTCTTCCGCGAACGTCACCCCGGCAGCCCGCGACAAATCTGCCGATAGTGCGCGTGTCGCCAGCGACTCCGCTCGCGATGCTGCGCTCGGTCGAGCGTTTGCGCGCTTCGCTGAAAAATTGCGCGCCGCGCAGGCCGCCAGCGCGGGCGGCGGCAAATGGTGGCGCAACCGCGTCGGCAACGGCGACCTCTCGCGTGAGCAGATGGCGCAGGCGCGCCGCGAATTGTCCGACGCGATGATCGCGGCGTTCGGCGATGATCTCGGCATTGGCGGCGACAACGGAAAACTGGAGTTTCTTCCGACAGAAAAACGCCAAAAGCTCCGCAACATTCTCGCCGACTACGACGAGTTGGAGGGAAAATATCGTGGATTGGGCGGCATCCAACTCGCCTCCGACAAGAAAGAAATGAAGCTGCTTCAGACCGAGCGCACCCGCGATATCGCCGCACTGCTCTCAGCCGAGGAACTTGCTGAATACGAGATGCGCACCTCCGCCACCACGAGCACGATTCGGAACCGCTACGGTGACGGCATCGCGACCGAGGAAGATTTCAAAAAAATCTACGCGCTCCAAAAGGCGTTCGACGACAAATTTTCGCCCGAAAATTTTAACGGTCGCCTGACACCCGAGATGATGACGGCGCGCGCCGACGCCACGCAGCAACTTCAGGCCGATCTGCGCGCCGCCATCGGCGACGACGCCTACGCCGCGCTCAAACGCGCCGCCGACAGTGACCTTCGCCAAGTCGATGCGCTGGCCGCCCGCCTCAATCTCGCACCCGACACCACCGACCGCGTCGCCGCCACGCGCGACAGCTACGCCGCCGAATCGCAACGCATTATGGCCGACACCTCGATGCCGTTTCCGCAGCGCCGCGAGCAAGTCCAGGCGCTGGCCGCCCGCGCGAAATCCGATCTCGCCGCCACGCTCGGCGCCGAGGCGGCCGATGCCTACGCGCAACGTTCGTCGTGGGTCAGCATGCTGCAAAGCGGGATGGGTTACTCGACGACTCCGCCGGTCACCTCGGCCGGCGGACTCGCGCTCAGCGGCAATATCGGGCAGAGCGTGTTTCCGGTGATGCCGGCCGGGGTCGCCGGCAGCGGCACGCGGCAAACGGTGAATTTTGTTGGCAGTCAGATTACCACCGACCGGCCGGTCTCGTTTAGTTCGGATGGCAATTTCATTATCGGTGGCACACCGTCGACTGCCGGCACGCAAGTTTACTCCGTCTCCACGACCGTCTCAAGCGACAGTCGCACGACGAGCGATGCATCCGGCGCGACCACGGTCACCAAGGTCATCACCGTAGGATCGCCGGCCGACGCAGTTTCGCCGCCGCCGGCGACTCCGCCGAAACCGTAAATGCTGCCCTGCCACCGCCAGCGCCCGCTCACCCTTCCTCCGGCGGCTTCAGTTGCAGGACGACGTTGGCTAGCGTGATGAGGCCGCCGCCGACGAGCAGCGTCCACGTCGCGGTCTCATTCGGATAATCGATCAGTGCCCACGCGGAAAACAGTGCTGGCAAAAACAGCGCCATTACCGAGCTGAAAATTGGTTCGACGCAGTAGATCAGCCCCGCTTCGGTCGTCGTGACTTTCGGTTGCCACATGTTCATCAGCAGAAACGCGGCGACGGTGGAGGCCAGCGTCAGGATGATGGTCAGCCCGAGCCACGGCGCCGATTGCCACGGCACGAGCAGCGTGTGCGCATTCGGCGCGAGCGCCGCCGCCGCCGCCCACATCACCACGCCCTCCGCCGCAAACATCACGAGCGTGAGCCGCGTGCTGTCGTTGCCGGAAAATTCCTTCCGCCCGAGCCAGAGAATCTGCCCCATGAAAAACACCGAGCATAGCAGCGTCTCCCACTCGCCGCGGCCGAACCGCAGCGCGTGCCAGTCGAATTTCCCGAGCAGCGCCACACCCGCCAGCACGAGGGCGCAGCACAACCAGATGTGCCCGCCGGGATTGCGCCGCAGGCGCACCGCGAGCCACACCGGAATCATGATGGCGTAAAACTGCGTGAGAAACGCCGACGTGCTCGCCGCGGTGAATTGCAGCGCATCGTTCTGCAAAAACATCCCCGTCGCGGTGAACAGCCCGAGCACCACGCCCTGTTTCAACTCGCCGCGTGTGATCTGCGTGATCGACCGCGGCCGCCACAACACGAGCAGCGCGACCGCGATCGCGAAGCGCGGCGCCATCGTGTAGATCGCTGAAAACCACGGCCCCGCCGCGGGCACCAACTGCGCATGGATAAGTAGCAGCGACTTCACGATGGGGAAACTCACCGCCCAAAACAGGTTCGCGGCCACCAGCATCACGATGGCTTGCGGGCGCTGGGGGTGGTGGAGATCCTTCATCGAAACCGATCAGTTTGGGTTGGCGCACTCGCTTCGCCAAGCCCGGAAACCCAATTAAAAGTTCGCGGTCACAGTCGGGACTCCGTAGAAAATTCGCCCAACGAAACGTCGGCTTGTTCGTCTCGCAGTGTTACCCCCATGAAGTCGTCTCTGCTGTTGCTCACCAGTTCGCTCGCCGCGAACGCCGCGCTCTTTGGCGCGCTGGCGTGGCGGCCGGCGCTCGCGCCGCCGGCGTTCCGGGATTTTTTCGCGCGCAATTTTCACGTCGCCGACGCCGCGCTGGCTACGCCCAGCTCACCCGTCGTCGAGCGCGCGCCCCCGGCGCGGCCGTTGTGGACGCTGCTCCAGACCGACGACCTGCGCACCCTCGTTGCCCGCCTCCGTGCGGCGGGGTTTCCACCGGCGGTGATTCGCGAAATCCTACGGACGCAGGTCAACGCCCGTTACAATTCGCGCCTTACCGCGCTGATGGAGCCCGACCCGAAGGTTCCCTACTGGCGGGTCGGGTCTTCCTTCTACGGCGTCGATGCCAAGCGCAACGAGGAGATCAACCAACTCCAGCGCGACCGCGCCAAGGCCCTCCGCGATCTGCTCACCGACGATTTCTTCGCCACCGGCGATGTGACCGCAGCGCAGCGCCGCCAGTTTGGCGATCTGCCCCGGCAAAAAATCGACGCCCTCCAGCGCATCGAGGACGACTACACTGAAATGATGTCGCAGGTGCGCGCCGGGATGAACGGCATCACGCTGCCCGAAGATAAGGCAAAACTCGCGCTGCTCATCCGCGAAAAGCAGACCGATCTCGCCGCCGTCCTCACCCCTGCGGAACTCGCCGACTACACGATGCGCACGTCGCCCATCACCAACCTGCTTCGCACGCGGCTCGATACGTTCGATCCCTCTGCGGGCGAATTTCAGGCGATTTTCCAGACGCAGCAGGCGCTCAACGACAAATTATCCGTCGGCACCAGCGGCGGCAATGTGTCGGCGGGCGACTTTCAACAGCGTCAAGCCGCGCAGGCGGAAGTCGAAGCCCAGTTGAAGACCGCACTCGGCGATGCGCGCTACGCCGAATATTCGCGGGCCGTCAGCAGCGAGTTTCAGCAACTCAGCCGGCTCGCGCAGCGCGACAACCTGCCCGCCGCCGCCGCCGTGCAGGCCTACACTGCCCGCGACCAAGTCACCGTAGAGTCGAACCGCATCTTCGACGACAACACGCTCAGCGTGGATCAAAAGCTGGCTGCACTCCAGTCGCTCGCGCAAAACACCCGCGCCCAACTTCTTGCCACCCTCGGCCCGACTTCCGGCCCGGCGTATGTGAAAATTGCCGACCAGTGGCTCACCAACGTCGAGCGCGGCAGCGCCGTTTCGTTTAACTCCGGTGGTGGTGGCATAACCACTATGACTACGAACAACGGCGTTACCTCGATGGTCTCGCTCGGTGGCAGTTACCCGAGCTTTCGCCGGCTGCCAGGTGCTTTTCCAGCTCCGCGTCCCGCTACTAACATCAGCAATCCGAGGCCATGAAGATCTCCACTCTCATCCTCGCTGGTTCGCTGGCGGCCAATGTCATTCTCCTCGGGATGATCGCAGTCGGCTCGTCGGACGATTCTAGTTCTGCGCCGAGCCCGGTGCGCCAAAATCTGTCGAAGGCAAAATCGTCCGCGCCCGCCGCTGCCCCCGGTTCCGCTGCGTGGGCCGAGTTGCAAACCGGCGATCTCGCCGCGCAGCGCGATCGGCTCCGGGCCGAGGGCTTTCCGCCGGAAATTGTCCGCGCCATTCTGGCGGCGCAGGTGGGCGAAAGTTTCGCCGCCCGCCGCAAGGCCATCGAGCAGGCGCAGGCCGAGGTGCCGTTTTGGAAAAATCCGATCCGCGATCCGAAGCTACAGGCGGCGTTTCGCGACCTCGGCCGCGAGCAGGATAAAATCCTGAAAGATCTCCTCGGCCACGACGCCCGCAACGACGATCCTACCTACGTCGCCTACCTCCGCCGCCAGTTCGGCAACCTGCCCGACGACAAGGTCGATCAACTCCGGCAAATCCTCGACGACTACAACCAGCAGCGCTCCGACATTTTTCTGAATTCCCGCAACGGCCCGATTCTGCCCGACGAGCAGCAGAAAATCGCCGCCCTCGACAAGGCGATGCACGCCGACTACGCCGCCGTCCTGAGTCCGGCGGAACTCGCCGACTACGATCTTCGCTCCAGCAACACCGCCCAGTCGCTGCGCTACAGCCTCGCTGCGTTCGACGCCACCGAGCCGGAATACCGCTCCATCTTCCAGCTCCAGCAGGCGTTCGACGACAAATACGGCCGCATGTATGGCATGCCTTCCCCGGATGAGATGCAGGCGCGCAGCGCGGCGCAAAAGCAGTTGACCGCCGACATCGCGGCCGCCCTCGGCCCCGATCGCGCGGCCGACTACCAGCGCGCGACCGACTACAGTTATCGCCAGACGAGTCAGCTCGTGGCGCGGCTGGAACTGCCGCCGGAAACCGCGAACCAAGTTTACGCCACGCAACAGGATCTCCAGCAGCGGGCCCGCACTGTCCAGATGGACCGCACCCTCGCCCCGGCGGATCGCGCGGCGCAACTTTCCAGTCTCGCGACGGAAGCGCAGACGCGACTCACAACCTCGCTCGGTCCGCAGGGCTACGACGCCTACCGGCAAAACGGCATGGGCTCCTGGCTGCAGATGCTTGCGCCCCGCCCGGCCATGCCGCCGCCGCGGGAGTAGCCGCTATTTTTTCGCCGAACCGCGCGCGGCTTGATAGCGGTGAAACGCCGCTTCGAGTTCCGACAGTCGGAGAGGTTTTACGAGGTAATCGTTCGCGCCGGCGGCCAGCGCCCGCGCCTTTTGTTCCTCGCGCGCGTCGGCGGTGAGCGCGGAAATCCAGATCGTCTGGGCGCGCGCGCCCGCCCGCCCGGCGCGGATTTCCGCAAGTGCGCTGAGGCCGTCGAGTTCCGGCATGTGCAGATCGAGCAGCACAAAATCAAAGGCGGCGTCGTCGCGGGCGAGTTCCTCGCGGGCGAGCCGGCCGTTGCCGACTGCGTGCCACGTGCAGCCCAGATTCGTCAGCACCTTTTGCATGAGCCGTTGGTTGACGGCGTTGTCCTCCACGAGCAGCACGCGCAACCCGAAGTGCGTCGATGCCGCCGTCGGTGCCGCGACCGGTCGCAGCCCGCTCACCAAGTCGAACAGCACCGCGTGGTGCAGCGGATAATTGACGATGAGGCGGAAATGCGTGCGCAGCGCGTTGCGCAATTCCGTGTTGAGCGTGACCGGCACGAGCGCGAACGCCTGCGCGGGCGGCAGGGCGGGCGTCGGCGCTGTCTGTGCGGCGAGCGAGCGGGCGAGCGGTTCATCCACCGCGACGAGCGCGAGATCCCACGGCGTCGCCGGCAATGCGGCGATCGCATCGACCTCGACACAGGGCGCCTGCCAGCGGACCGCGAGCCGCCCCAGTTCGCGGCGGAAGGCGCTCGGCGGCCCGACCAGCACGAGGCGCAGTCCCTCCAGCGTGGACGCTGGTGCCGGTGGACTCAATACGGCGCTCCGGAGGTTGAACATAAACGTCGAACCACGACCAGCGTCGCTGAGGAGCGAGATGTCACCGCCCATGAGCCGCACCAAATCTCGGCAGATTGCGAGGCCGAGACCGGTGCCGCCGTGCTTTCGGGTCGACGACGAGTCGAGTTGCGTGAACGGCTTGAAAAGTTTCGTGCCCTCTTCGGGCGTGATGCCGACACCGGTATCCCGCACGGTAAACACGAGGTTCGTCTCCGCCGGATTAGCGGCCGGGGTGGCGCCGCCGCGCGCCAGTGCGACCGTGACCTCGATCTCGCCGGCCTCGGTGAATTTCACGGCGTTGCTCACGAGGTTGACCAGCACCTGCCGCAGCCGGCCGCTGTCAGCCAGGATCGCCGCCGGCACGTCGTCCTCGACCCAGTGCAGCAGGCTGAGTTTTTTCGCATGGGCGCGGTCGGCCAGCAAATCGAGTGCCTCCTCGATGCACTCGCGCGGATCGCACGGGCCGAGTTCGAGCTTCAACTTGCCGGTTTCGATTCGCGCAAAGTCGAGGATGTCGCCCGTGAGCTGCATCAGCGCCTCGCCGCCACCGCGGATCGTCTCGACGTAGTCGCGCTGTTCGGCGTTGAGCGGTGAGTGGAGCAGCAGGTTGGTGAAGCCGATGATGCCGTTGAGCGGCGTGCGCACCTCGTGGCTCATCGTCGCGAGAAACTGTCCCTTCGCCCGATCCCCCGCGAGCGCGAGATCGCGGGCCTCGCGCAGTTCGGTTTCCTGCTTCTTGAACTCGGTCATGTCGTCAAACACCGCGACGAAACACGACAGGCTGCCGTCGCGGTTCTTCACCGGCGTGATCACGCCGCGCACCGGATAGACCGTCCCGTCCTTACGCTGGTTGAACCATTCGCCCTCCCACGCCTGGCCCGACCGCACGCTCGAAACCATGTCGGCGAACCGTTCCGGCGGCGTGTCCGCCGTCTGGAACTCGCGCCACTTGCGACCGATCAACTCACGGCGTGAGTAACCGATTTGCCGCGACAGTCCGCGGTTCGCAAACTCGATGACCCCGTCGAGATCGATGATCAGGAGCGCCGAGTGGCTCTGTTCCATCGCCTCCGACAGGTTGCGGATCGCCTCGCGCTGCTCGAGCTGGCGGCGCACGACCAGCCAGCCGACGAAGGGTAGGCCGAGGGCGAGCCACGCTGCGAGCGTGTGCCCGGCGATGGCACTCCATACCTCGAATTGCCATTCCGAGGCCGCCAGATTCAAGCCGATGAACTCGCGCCGCGGCCAATCGGGTTTCGTGGACGGCGCCTCCGCGATCGGGGCGTAGCCGGTCACCCACGTTTCTGCGCCCCCGGCGATCGAGCCATCGGTCGCCGGCACGCCGGCCCGCGCGATCAGGTGGAGCCCCGGGAAATCCGCCGCCACCGGAAATTCGTCGCCGGGCATCGCCTCCGGTCTGCTCCCGGGCGGAGCCGAGTCCGCGAGATAAATCACGCGGCCAGTCTCGGGTTCGAAACGCAAAATGAAGACCGCGCGCACATGCGGATTCACGTCCCGCAGCTCGGCTAGCTTGCGTTTGATCGCCGTGTAGCCCGGTCGTGCGATCACCGTCCGGTCGCCGGCGAGTCGCTGCACTTCGCCCGGGTCGAAGGCCTCCGCGCACCATTTCGCATCGGCCACCAAGCCGCTGAGAATCCGCGTTTGCTCCCGGTGGTAGCCAATCACCCCGACTCCCGCACCCGCGACAAAGATCGCCGCCCAGCCGGCGGCGATCAGTAATTTACTCAGGCGAGGCAGCGGCATGGCGGTCGGTCGACCGCACTCAAGGCTGCGACTTCCGACGGCGCAACCTTGAAGGCTATTTTACTCCATTCGCGGCGCCCGCTGGTCGCGCCCGCCTTGGTGCAAAATGACCGCGACAACCTTGCCGGCAACATCGCGCTCGAACGACAGGCGCGCGTCCACCACCTTGAGGAAGAACTCGTCCTTCGCCGTTGCGAACACCGGAAATTTCGGCTGCCCGGTCAACTGCGTGAACAGCGCACCGTTCGTCTCCGTCATCGTGCAGATCACCGTCGGCGCGAGCGCATACCGGCCGGCATAGTCGCGCAATGTCTCGACTGGCAGCGAGATTTCCTTCGGCGGCGGTGGGAGTTCGCCGCGCGGCCCGCGTAGATCCCGGCCGTTCTGGTGCAGCACCAGCGCGGTGACTTTGCCCGCAGGATCGCGCTCGAACGAAACTTCCGCGGGCACGCCGACCACGGCAAAGCGATCGTCGCCCGCCTTGCGCAAGCCCACCCGCGGCTGACCCGTCGCCTGGATCGCGAGTGCGCCGTTGCGCGTTACCACATCAATCGCGAACACGGACGACAACGGGTAGCGGCCAACATAATCGGCTGCGTCGGGAATCTTTTCCGTGACCGGCGCGGGCGGTTTCATGCCGATCAATCCAAACCCGAGCGCGTCGCAGCTCGTCGCATCGTTGGCGAGCAGTGCGACCCCGCGGCCGGCCGCCGGACAAAACGCCACGAACGCGTGGTAGCCGTTCGTCGCGCCGTTGTGCCAGTATACCGGCCGGTCTTTTTCGCCGGAGATGAACCAGCCAAAACCGATCTGGGCACCGACATCGATCGCCTCGCGTTGTGGTTTCAGAGCCTCCGCCAGCGCAGCCGTGAGCGGCGACTCCGTGCGGCCAAGGCAGAATTCCAGAAACACACCGAGGTCCCGTGGCGAAGAAACGATCGCGCCGGCGGGCGCCTCCGCTTGAAAAGTCCAGGTCGGCACGCGGGCGCCCGCGCTGTGACCGGGCGCGAGTTCCGCCGGCGTCGGAATGCCTGTGAGCGCAAGCGACGTCGCCGTCATCTTCAGCGGCGCAATCACGTGCGCCGTGAGCGCATCCGCATAGCTCGTGCCCCACGCGGCACCGAGCGCCTCGCCGAGCACGCCGACGCCGAAGTTTGAGTAATTCACGGCGCGGCCTACTGGCGCCGTCGGCCCGTGCACTCGCAACGCCGTGACGAGCGCCGCGTGATCGTAGGTGGCGTAGGGGTTGGGGCTGGCATCGGGATTCGGCCCGATGTTCGCCGGCAATCGGGGCAGGCCCGAACTGTGCGTCGTCAGCGAGAGCAGCGTGATGGTGGCGAGCTTCGCCTGATCGGGATCGTTGGTTGGCAGCAGAAATTTCGCCGCCGGATCGTTGCGGGACACCTTGCCCGCGCGTTCGCTCTCCGCGAGGAGCAGCGCCGTGAAGACCTTGGTCACCGAGCCGACTTGAAAACGCGTGTCGGCCGAGAGCGGCCGCGGATCGTCGGAGGAATATTTTCCGCTTTGCGCAAAGGCCACGCCGTCGGTGTCGATCCAAGTCGCCGCGACGCCCCCCGGCAGATCGCGGCTCCAGGTGTCGAGCTGGGTCTGCAGATCCGCCGGGGGTTTGGCGGCGGTGAATGAACAGACGAGCAAGGCTGGCAACAATCGGAGGACGGTTTTCATGGAGAAAGCAGATCGGAACGAAGTTTTTCTAGTTCGACGAGGCGAGGCTCGATTCGCTGATGGACCGCGCGACGGTTGATTTTCCAGGCAAACCAAAACGCGAATCCTACGACGGGAAGATAGAAGGCCAGAAAAAGCAGCTGCACTGGCCAGGCCCACGCCGGGGCGCGAAAAAAAAAGTTCGCCGGCACAATCAAGACCGCCGCTCCGAGCGGCGCGAGATACCATTGCCACAAAGTCAGGAGCAGATGCCGTTGGTGGCGCAATTCCGCAATCTCAGCCTCGAGCTTGGCCAGCATCGTGGCGTCCTCACCGAGCCGGTGGCGGTGAGCACGAAGCCGCTCCCGCACAAAAAGCAGCGTGACGCCGAGCGTCAGCGCGATCGCCAGGCCCATCGGCCAGCCCTTTGTCCCCTGCTTCCACCAAACGACGGCAAAGAAGGCGCATGCAAAGACTCCCGCTGACGCCTCGGCGATATCGCGCACGAAAAGCGTCGCCGCCATTTTCCGGCGCTTCGTCTCAAACGTTTCCTTGAGCGCCGCCAGATCGGCGGCCGCGCCGAGCGGCAGCGGTTGCCGCCGCCAGACGGCTTCGTAATCATTCCATTTCATCGGTTACTCCTTTCATGAGTTCGGCGAGGCGTTTGCGCGCACGCGTCAACGCCACGCCCACGTGGTTTTCAGTCAGACCGGTCACGGCGGCAATGTCGCGATACGCCAGGCCATCGAGCAGCAGCAGCACCAGCGCCCGATCGAAGTCCGGCATCGCGTGAATTGCGGCGTAAAGTTTCTCCAGCAGTTCCCGCTGATCGGCATTCTCGGCGGGGGATGCCGCCGGTGCACTCAGGTCGCCGGGATCTGCGCCGGGCTGGATTTTAGTTTCGCGGCGCAGCGTGCCGCGGCGCCACGTCATCGCGGTGTTGAGGCACACGCGATAAATCCAAGTCGAGGGCGAAGCCTGTTCGCGAAACGCGGGCAACGTGCGCCAGAGTTGCAGCGCCATTTCCTGAAACAGATCCGACTGGTCGGCGTCGCTCGCGGCGTAGGCGCGGGCGATCTTGAGCATGATCCCGCGAAATTCGGTCACCCAAGCAGTGAAGCGCTCCTCGCGTTGTTCGTCCGTGCTCATCCGTTTGCCAGATTAGTCGCCGCAGCGGCCGTTGGCTTACAAGAAATCTTTCTCGCCGTGGCACCACCGCCGCGGGCAGGCGCAAAAAAAACGCCGCGAGCGAACTCGCGGCGTTTTTGGAAAAGACAGAATCCGAATTAGGAAACGTGACCCGAGACGAGCTTCGTCATCTCGAACATCGAGACCTTCGCCTTGCCGCCGAAGACGACCTTCAGCGCGGCATCGGCGTTGATTTGCGTGCGGACCTTGGCGTCCTGCAGCTTGTTTTTCTTGATGTAGGCCCAGAGCTTCTTGGTGAGCTCCGTGCGCGGGAGGGGAGTCGAACCAACGACGGCCGCGAGCGCGGCATCGGGCGTGACGGGTTTCATGAACGCAGCATTCGGTTTACGAGCGGATTTTTTAGCCATATTGAGTTTGGGTTTAGAACGCTTTCCCTCGAAAGCAAGGCCGTTCTAGAGGGAGAAAGGGGTATTTGCCTAGGAGAATCTTCAACTTTTTCGCAGGTGGGGATCGCGGCTTTCCCTCGTAAAATCTAAAAAAACCTGCTCACGCGCGCTCATCCACCTGCACGAACTGCCGGTAAAGCGCCGCATAATGGCCGCCGCGCGCGAGCAATTCCGCATGCGTGCCGCGCTCGACGATGATCCCTTGATCCAGCACGAGCACGAGGTCGGCGTGGCGGATGGTGCTCAGTCGGTGCGCCACGACGAAGCTCGTGCGGCCGCGCAGCAGTGTGACCAGCGCGTGCTGCAATCGCGCCTCGGTGAGCGCGTCGATGGCGCTCGTCGCCTCGTCGAGCACCACGAGCCGCGGGTCCGCGAGCAGCGCGCGAGTGAAGCACACGATCTGGCGCTGGCCGATCGAGAGACTCGCGCCGTGTTCGCCGACCTCGGTGTGAAATCCGCGGGGCAACGCCTCCAGCAGATCGAGGCAGTCGAGCTGTGCAGCGGCAGCGCGCACCTCGTCGTCGGTCGCCCCGGGTTTCGCGAAGCGGATGTTTTCGAGGACTGTCCCGCTAAAGAGAAAATTCTGCTGCTGCACCATGCCCATCTGGCGGTGCAGCGACTCGCTTGTAATCGTCCGCACCTCGCGCCCGTCGAGCAAAAGTTGACCGGCGGTCGGCAGATAAAATTTCGCGACGAGATTGATGATCGAACTTTTCCCGCTGCCGGTGTGCCCGACGAGCGCGATAGTCTGGCCGGGCTCGGCGGTGAAATTTACATCGTGCAAAACCGGCCGCGCCGGATCGTAGCCGAACGTCACGCCGCGAAACTCCACGCGCACGCCGGTCCCGCGCATCGCCGGCAACGCGACCGCGTCAGTCGCGTCGACCCAATCTGGCGTCCAGTCGACCAAACGGAAGACACGTTCCGCGCCGGCCATCGCGATCAGCGCCTGGTTGTATTGGTTGCCGATGATTGCGATGGGGGCGAAGAATTGGTTCGCGAGGAGGAAGAACGTGATCAGATCGCCGATTCCCATCTGGTGGTGAAACACGCGCCAGCCGCCGAACAGCAGCAGGATCGCGACGAAAAACTGGCTGTTGAGCTCAAGCAGCGGCGTGAGGATCGCCGAGGTCCGCGCGAGCGCGACGCTGAACCGCGAATGATCCGCGAGCAGATCGCGGAAGAGGCCGGAGTTCGTCTGCTGCCGCACGTAGCCCTGCGTGACGCGGATACCGTTGACGGACTCGGCGAGCGTCGCCGTCACGCGGCTAAAACTGTCGCTCGCGGCGCGCGAGTAGTGGCTGAGTTTCACGCGGAAATGCCGGTTGATGATCCAGAGCACCGGCGCCAGCGCGAGGACGACGAGGAACAGCGCCCAGTCGCACCACGCCATCACCGCCGCGGAAAAAATCATCTGGCCGGTTTGAATCGCGCTCACGAACAGCACATCCTGGATACCGACGCGCAAAGCCTCCACGTCGCTCGTCAGTCGGCCGATGATGCGGCCGATTTTCACCCGGTGAAAGAAACTCATCGGCTGCCGCTGGACCTTCGCGAAGATGTCGGCGCGCAGGCCGTTGACGACCGTCTCGCCGATCTCGAGCGCGTAGCGTTGGCGGAAATGAAACATCCCGTCCGTCCAAATCGCGAGGAGCGCGTAGGCGAGGACGCCGAGCATGATGCCGCCGAAATCGCTCCGCGCGATCGGGCCCTTGATGATGAGCGTCGTGATCCAGACGAGCGCGGGCAGCTGCGCGGCCCGGATGACGGTCATCACGCTGAGGGCGGTGAGTTTCTTCTGCACCGGTGCGGCGTAGGTGAACAGTCGGCGGATGAGCGACCACTCGAGCGGTTTTTGCAGTTCCTCGTCGTCGTCCTCGTCGCGGATGCGGCGGACGAGCCCGAGATCGCGGATGGGGGCGGTCTGGATGCTCACGCGGTGCCCTCCTTGAGTTTCAACTGCGCCAGCTCGCGCGCATCGACGAGCTGTAGATCGGCGACCCGCAGATACGGTCCCGGTTCGTGCATCAACTGCTCGTGCGTGCCGCGCTGCACGATCCGGCCGTCCTCCATCACGATGATGAAGTCCGCGCGGCGCAGCGTGCTCAGCCGGTGTGCGACGATGAACGTTGTGCGGCCCGCGATCGCGCGGTCGAGGGCCTCGAAAATCTCGTGCTCCGTCTCGCTGTCGATCGCGGCCGTCGGGTCGTCGAGCAGCAGGATCGCGGGCTCGAGTAGCACGGCGCGGGCAATGGCGAGGCGCTGGCGCTGGCCACCGGACAGAGTGTTGCCGCTCTCGCCGAGGATCGTGTCGTAGCCCTGCGGCAGGGCGGTGATGAAGTCGTGCGCGGCGGCGATGTGGGCGGCCTTTTCAACTTGCGCGCGGGTCGCGTTCGGATGGCCGAAGGCGATGTTTGACGCGATGGTGTTCGAGAACAGAAAACTCTCCTGAAACACGAGGCCGATGTTGCGCCGCAAATCGTCGAGGTGGAGCCGGCGCGCGTCGATGCCGTCAAGGAGCAAGCGCCCGGCGGTCGGATCGAAGAACCGCGGAATGAGGCTCATAAGGACGCTCTTGCCCGCGCCGGTCGTGCCGAGAATCGCGACGCACTGGCCAGGCTGCACGTCGAGATCGACCTCGCGGATGACCGCCTCGGCACCGTCGTAGGTGAACGAGACGTTCTCGAACTGCACGCGACCGTCGAACTTGGCGCGGCGAATCGCATCGGGCGCGGATTTCACCTCGATCGGGGCGTCGAGGATTTCGAACACGCGCCGCGCACCGATGAGGGATTGCTGCACGGAATTGACGATGGTGGCGACATTGTTGACCTGACCGGAAAATTGTTCGAGCAGGCCGGCGAAGACGACGAGGCCGGTGCCGAGCGGGAGCTGGCCGTGGATGACGAGCCAGCCGCCGTAGCCGAGCAGCACCATCATGTTGATGCGCGTCAGAAAACCGATCACCGGCGAGAAGAGGCTCACGCGCCAGAAAATCACCTGCTGCTGCGTGAGCACGGCGTTGTTCACGGTCTCGAATTTTTTTCGCTCCTCGGGCTCGCGGCCGAACGCTTTCGTGACCGCAATGCCCTGCAGGCTCTCGACGAACACCTGCACCATGCGCTCCACAAGTGTGCGATTCTGCGCGTATTCCGGCTGCGTGCGGCGCGTGTGCCAGGCGGAGAGCAATGCAAGCAACGGCGTCGTCGCCAGACACGCGAGGGTGAGCGACGGGCTGAGCGTCGCCATGTAAATCACATAAACGGTGAGCGAAATCACCATGATCACGCTCTGGATCAAGACTTGATCGACGAACATGCGGACGCTCTGCACGTCGCTCGTCACGCGGGTGATGATCGAGCTGGTGTTGTTGGCGTCGAAGAAGCGGAAGCTGAGGCGTTGGAGCTTGTCGTAAACTTCGCCGCGCAGATCGACGACGAGTTTTTGCTGCACCAGGCGGTTGACCGAGACGGCGTAAACGTAGTTGAGCACGCCGCGGCCGAGCGCGAGGAGGAGGATGAGACCGGCGAGCAGGCCCAGCACCTGATAATACGGCCATGCTTCCGGCAGCGTAAGGTGCAGGCGGTTTTGCGTGAGCGGCGTGCCCTCGACCTGGTGACGGATGTAGTCGATGCCGAGCCCGGTGAAGCTCAGCCCGGCGATGCCCATCGTCAGCAGCGCGAGCTGGAAACTGAGCACGCGGAGGCAGTGCAACCGATAACGCCAGGCGAGTCCGAACAGCCGCCGCACGAGCGCGCCGTTGGAGGAGGCGGTCGTTGCGGACAAAAGTGGCGATCCAAGGGACATGCTGAATTTCAGCCTGCCGCCGCGAGGCGGACGGCGCACGAATTTTTTTCGCAACCAATACTGGCCCGGCTGAGTTCTCCCGGTGGGTCAGATCTTCACGACCTTCGTGCCAGCGACCAAGTCGTGGAGGCAGCGGCGATCTTCGCGGAAAATAAAGCAGTTGTCTACGAGCCAGAAGATGAGGCCGATGAGCGGCACTTGGCGCAGGCAGCGCGGCAGAAAACCGCGCAGAAAGAATCCATGGAGAAATCCGGCGTGCGCGCCGTCGCGGGCGCGGACGATGCGGAGGCGCGTGAGCATCTTTCCGACGGTCTGGCCGCGCACGGTGAGCAGCGTTGCCTGCAAGAGCACGAGTCCCGCGAGGTAGGGTGCCGAGAGAGCGAGCGAACTGGTGAGCGAGCTGGTGAGGGTTTCGATCAATTCTTGTGGCGAGCTTTGGCCGGAACCGATCAAGCCGCTGATTGTGGCCATGACCGCAGTCGACGTGGGCAGCCAGCAAAGCCACTCCAGAAAACCGTCGATGAACGCGGCGAGCAACCTCATGCCGGGATGGGCCAGCGTCGTGTCCGCGGCCGGGGCTACGCTCGTCAGAACGGGCGGGGTGCTTTCCGCCGGGGAGAATTCCGCGAAGTCGCCCACACGGCGCCATTCGTCAGTGCCGAGCGCCTTGGCCTGCGTGTCGAGGTTCGCGCGACCGGCGATGATCCAGGCACGGATCTGCTCGACGGTCACGGGGCCGTATTCTTTGCCGTCGCCTCCGATGATGATAAACATGGTGGACGCAACGAAGCAGCAGGCGCCAACGCGGTCAACGACGGAGGGCGCGCTGCGCCACTCGGGCGATTCCGGCTCAACCGCGCCTCAGTCCACGCGCGTCACGACACCGTTTTGGAAGACGATTTGTTGTTCTTCCGCGCCGGTCGCATTCCGTCCGCCGCCACCACCACCACCCATGCCACCGCCGCCACGGCGGCCGCCGCCTCCGGTTGAGACGCCGAGGCCGCCGGCTCCGAGAGAAATATTAGGCAGCGGCAACCGAGACATCCCGCCACCGCCGCTGCTGCTGCTGCTCTTTTGATAAATCCAAGTTTCCTCATTCGTCGTCGAGCCGACGCGCGGTTCGACTCGGGTCGGCGCGCCCAACGCCATGCGCACCATGTCGGGCGTCATGCCGTTCACGACTTTGCCTTCGAGCACGGCCGACTGCATGTCCACGGGCCACGATTCATATAGCGCGCGGTTGGAGTCGATGCGGGAGATCGGCGTGGACGAGCAGCCGGCCAGCCATCCGGCGAGTGCGATTGAAATGAGCCCGGTCCAGCGCCAGCGAAAGGGTTTCATCCTGTGCTAGGACAGCGCGCCGGCGCGGGGTTCCCTGTAACTCGGCGTCGGTGGTGATTCACGGTCATAAACTTGGGAACGCCGTGGTGAAGCGGTTAGCCATTTACCGTCTGGCGGCAGCGCAGCGACCGAAAGTCCGATTTCGTCGCGCGGTTCGAAAAACTCTACGGCATTGCCTGCAACAGCTTGCGCGAAATCTCGCCGCTGGCACGGAGCGAGCAGAGGCCAGGGCACGATGCACGCCACGGCTCTCACCGCCACCCGCCTCCCGCTGGTCCAACCATTACCGGCCAGAATCTCCGCACCCCGCCGCGACCCGTTGCTGACGATCTTGATCGTCAGCGGCAATCCGTCGGTTCGCGAGGGGTTCTGCCGGTCTCTGGTCGGCCAGCACCGGCACCTCCTGCTCGCGAGCTGCGGCGAGGAAGCCCTGGCGTTCATCGAACGGCATGAACCCGATCTGATCGTCACCGAGCTGCACCAATCCCTCGTCAACGGCTGGGACCTGCTCGTGCGCGAAAAACATTTTCGCCCCGATCATCCGGTCTTCGTCATCGCCGCGCTGCCAACCGAGAAGACCCGGAACATCGATCCGCTAATCACCGAATTTTTTCAGGAGCCACTGGAACTCGATCCGGTGCTCGCCGCGGTCCGCAGCCACCTCGGCACCTCCTCTTTCGCTTAACGTCACGTCCATCCGAAATCCGATCCACACCAAAGCCATGAAAACGATGAAAAATCTCCTCCTGTTGGGTGCGTTCAGTTGCGCGGCGCTGGTGGCCAATGCTCTCACGAAAGATTCCCTGGTGCCCCGTCCAATCCGTCTTCAGGTCACGGTCACCGTCCCGCCGAGCATGAACCTGATTCGCGACGACGACATCGCGGATGCGTTCGCCTATCGAGTATCCGCCGGGTTGAGCGAACAGGGCTTCAAGGGTCGCGTTGAATATGTCCGCGTCGGCGACGATCCTAAGACCGACATCCCCGTGCTCTCGATCAGCCTGATCGAATGGCGCGTCGATCGGATTGGGAATGTCGACTGCACTTTTGCCGCCAATCTCAGCGGACCGAACGGTAAGGAGAGCCTGGGGTTGTTCGCCGGTTCCTCGATGATGCTCTGGCCGCGCCACGATTATTTCGCCCGGGTCGACGGGTATGAAGACGCCGCGAGCAGCGCCCTCTCGGATTTGGCCAAACGGCTCAACGCCACCAAAATCATTCCGGTGCCCGAATCCAAACCTTGAGGCAGTTTCCTCGTTCCCTCCCGGGGCCGGCCCAAGCGTGAGCCGGCTCCGGTTGCTTTCTCAACTTAGCACGCCCTCGGCGACAAATTCTAAACTCTTACCCATCTGCTGCGTCCTGCGTTTACCAGCCTCTCATGAGCACTCCACCGCCACCTCCTTCTTCCGCCGCACTGCCGTCCGAAACCCGTTCACCATGGGCTACTTGGATCGTCATCGGCCTAGTGATTCTGACGTTTGCGATCTTCTATTGGATTCGTTCGGCCAAGTCCGGCCCGAGCCCAGCCGCCGGCGGGCGCATGGCGCGACCGACCCCTGTCGCCACCGCGCCGGTGCGGCAGGGAGACATGCCGGTCTATCTCACCGCGCTGGGCACCGTCGCCGCTTGGAACACCACCACCGTCCGCAGCCGTGCCGACGGTCAGGTGATGAAATTTCATTTCACCGAAGGCCAGCGCGTGGCCGCCGGCGATCTCCTCGTCGAAATCGATCCGCGCGCCTATCAAGTCGGCCTCGAGCAGGCGACTGGCCAGCTCGCCCGCGATCGGGCGCTGCTTCAAAACGCGAAGCTCGATCTCGAGCGCTACAAAAACGCGCAGGACGCCGTCACCTCGCAGCAAGTCGACACCGCCAAATCCAGCGTCGCCCAATACGAAGGCATCGTCCGCGCCGACCAGGGCTCCGTGGACAACTACCAGTTGCAACTGAGCTATTGCCGCATCACGGCACCCATCTCGGGCCGCGTCGGCATTCGACTGGTGGACGAGGGCAACATCATCCACGCCTCTGATGCCGCCGGCATCGCTGTCATCACGCAGGACCAGCCCATCGCGATTTTTTTCAGCATACCCGAGGACGCGCTGCCCAAAGTGCAAAAAGCCCTCGCCGGAGCCGAGCCGCTTTCCGTCGAAGCCTACGATCGTTCGATGAGCCGTATCCTCGCCAAAGGCACCGTCATCGCTCTCGACAACCAGATTGATGCCGGCACCGGCACGGTGCGGCTGAAGACGCGGTTTGCGAACGACGACGGCTCGCTCTTTCCCAATCAGTTCGTCAACATCCGCCTGCTCGTCGAGCTCCGTTCCGGCGCCACGCTGATTCCGGTCCCGGCCGTGCAGGTCAACGCCGATTCGCGCTTCGTCTTCGTCGTGAAAGCCGACGGCACCGTCGAGCAACGGGTGGTCACTCTGGGCCAGACCGAGACCGATTCCGTCGAGGTCACCCAGGGCGTATCGCCCGGTGAGACCGTCGTGACCGAGGGGCTGGATAAATTGCAGAACGGCTCGGTCGTCACCGCGCGCACGCCCGCCGGTGGCGGCGCGCCGGGCGCCGGCGGCCGCGGAAAACGCGGTGGCCGCGGTGGTGATCGATCGGGCGCGCCGAACTCCCCATGAACATTTCCCGCCCGTTCATCGAGCGGCCGGTCGCGACTTCGCTGCTGATGGTGGCGCTGTTGCTCGCCGGTTTCGTCGGCTACCACGTGCTCCCGATCTCCGCGTTGCCGGAGGTGGACTACCCGACGATTCAGGTGATGACGCTTTATCCCGGCGCCAGTCCGCTCGTGATGACCTCGGCCGTCACCGCGCCGCTGGAACGCCAGTTTGGCCAGATGCCCGGCCTCTCGGCGATGAATTCCACGAGCTCCGGCGGCGCCTCCGTCATCACGCTCCAGTTCAGCCTCGATCTCTCGCTCGACGTCGCCGAGCAGGAAGTGCAGGCCGCCATCAACGCCGCCAATAATTTCCTCCCGCCCGGCCTTCCGAACCCGCCCACTTACAGCAAGGTCAACCCGGCCGACACGCCGATCCTGACGCTCGCGATCACCTCCGACTCGCTCGCACTCCCGAAGATCGAAGATCTCGTCGACACGCGGCTGGCGCAGAAAATTTCGCAGGTCTCCGGCGTCGGCCTCGTTTCGATCTCCGGCGGCCAGCGCCCGGCCGTGCGTCTCCAGGTGAACCCTACCGCGCTCGCCGCCTACGGGCTCACGTTGGAAAATATCCGCACCGCCATCGGCGCCGCCAACTCGAATGCCGCGAAAGGCAGCTTCGACGGCCCGAAGCAGGCCTCGACCATCGACGCCAACGACCAGCTGAAATCGCCCGCTGAATATGGCGCCGTCATCATCGCCTACAAAAACGGCCAGCCGATCCGGTTGTCCAGCGTGGCGGACGCGGTGGACGGCGCCGAAAACGCCTACCTCGCCGCGTGGGCCAACACCACGCCCGGCGTCATCCTCAACATCCAGCGCCAGCCCGGCGCCAACGTCATCCAAGTCGTCGATCGCATCAAGGCGCTGCTGCCGCAGTTGCAGGCGTCGCTCCCCGGCGCGGTCAAAGTCGCCGTGCTGACTGATCGCACCGTCACGATCCGCGCCTCGGTGGAAGACGTGGAGTTCGAGCTCACGCTCGCCATCGGGCTCGTGGTGATGGTCGTCTTCCTTTTTCTGCGCAACGTCTCCGCCACGATCATCCCCGGCATCGCGGTGCCGCTGTCGCTCGTCGGCACCTTCGGCGTGATGTATCTGGCGGGTTTTTCGATCAACAACCTCACGCTCATGGCGCTGACGATCGCGACCGGCTTCGTGGTGGACGATGCCATCGTGATGATCGAAAACATCAGCCGTTACCTTGAGGAGGGCGATGCGCCGCTCGAGGCGGCGCTCAAGGGCTCGAAGCAAATCGGGTTCACGATCATCTCGCTCACGTTCTCGCTCGTGGCGGTGTTGATTCCGCTGCTCTTCATGGGCGACGTCATCGGGCGGTTGTTCCGTGAGTTCGCCATCACGCTCGCCGTCTCGATCCTCATCTCCGCGGTGATCTCGCTCACGTTGACACCGATGATGTGCGCGAAACTGCTGACCCACGTGCCCGAGGAAAAACAAGGGCGGTTCTACAAAGTGAGCGGGCAGATCCTCGATCGCATTATCGCCACCTACGGCCGGTATCTCAAATGGGTGCTCGATCATCAGGGCCTCACGCTGCTCGTGGCGTTTGCCACGATGGCGCTGACGGTGGTGCTTTACGTTTTCATTCCGAAGGGCTTTTTCCCCACGCAGGACACCGGCGCGATTCAAGGTGTCACCGAGGCGTCGCAAAACATTTCCTTTTCCGCGATGGCTGAGCGGCAGCAGATTCTCGGGCAAGCCATCCTCGAAGATCCCGATGTCGAAAGTCTGTCGTCTTTCATCGGCGTGGACGGCATCAACGCCACGCTCAACAGCGGCCGCATCTCGATCAACCTGAAGCCGCTCGCGGAGCGCTCGGCGCGGGCGCCGGCGATCATCCGGCGGTTGCAGGAACGTGTGAGCGGAGTGCCGGGCATCACGCTCTACCTTCAGCCGGTGCAGGACATCACGATCGATACCACGGTGAGCCGCACCCAATACCGCTTCGTCCTGCAATGCCCCGACATCGACGTGCTCTCGCACTGGGTGCCGCTGCTCATGGAAAAAATGCACGTACTCCCCGCGATCACCGATCTCGCCTCGGATCTGCAGATGCAGGGCCGCCAGATCTACATCGAGATCGATCGGGCCGAGGCGAGCCGCCTCGGTCTCGCCGTTTCGGATATCGACAACGCGCTCTATGACGCCTTCGGCCAGCGGCTCATCTCCACCATCTTCACGCAGTCGAACCAGTATCGCGTGGTGCTCGAAACACAGCCGCAATTCCGGCAAGGCCCGGTGTCACTGGACCGACTCTACCTCACGACGGCATCCGGCGGGCAGGTGCAACTGTCCACGCTGGCCCGCATCGTCGAGCAGCCGGCGCAACTCGCGATCATGCGCTCCGGTCAGTTTCCCTCGACCACGCTGTCGTTCAACCTCGCGCCCGGCGCCTCGCTCGGCGAAGCCGTCGCGGCCGTCAAACAAGTGGAGCAGGAAATTGGCCTGCCGCTCTCGATTCAGACGAGTTTCCAGGGTGCGGCGCAGGCGTTTCAATCCGCACTCGGCAACGAACTCTGGCTGATCCTCGCGGCGATCGTGACCATGTATATCGTGCTCGGCGTCCTCTATGAGAGCTACATCCACCCGATTACGATTCTCTCCACGCTGCCGTCGGCGGGTGTCGGCGCGCTGCTGGCGCTGATGCTGGCGCGCAGCGACCTGAACGTCATCGGCATCATCGGTATCATCCTCCTGATCGGCATCGTGAAGAAAAACGCGATCATGATGGTGGACTTCGCGCTGCACGCCGAACGCAACGAAGGCCTCGCCCCGCGCGAGGCGATCTTTCAGGCGTGCCTCCTGCGGTTCCGGCCGATTCTGATGACGACGATGGCGGCGCTGCTCGGCGCGCTGCCGCTCATGCTCGGTCGTGGCATGGGCACCGAGTTGCGGCAGCCTCTTGGCATCACGATGGTCGGCGGCCTGCTCGTCAGTCAGGTGCTGACGCTGTTCACCACGCCGGTGATTTATCTGGCGTTTGACCGGTTGGTGCGGCGGTTTCGCTCGGCGCCCATCGCCGTCGTCGGGGAACCGATCGCTGCGAAATGAAATTTGTTGAGACATTTATTGCTCGGCCGGTCGCCACGACACTCCTCACGGTGGGCGTCGCGTTGGCCGGCGGCATCGCGTTTCAACTGCTGCCGGTGGCGCCGCTGCCGCAGGTAGATTTTCCGACCGTTTGGGTGAGCGCCAAAGTCGCCGGAGCGAGTCCGGAGACGATGGCCGCGACGGTCGCCACGCCGCTGGAGCGCGCGCTCGGTCGCATCGCCGGCGTGACGGAGATGACGTCGAGCAGTTCGCAGGGCTCGTCCAACGTCACGCTCCAGTTCGATCTCAGCCGCGACATTAACGGCGCGGCGCGCGATGTGCAGGCGGGCATTAACGCCGCGCGCAGCCTCCTGCCGACGAGCCTCACGAGCAACCCGACTTACCGGAAGGCGAATCCCTCCGAGTCGCCGATTCTCATTCTTGCTCTCAAATCGGACCGCGTCTCGCGCGGCGTGATCTACGATGCCGCCACCAGCATCCTCGCGCAAAAGATCACGCAGATTGAAGGCGTGGGCGACGTCACGGTCGGCGGCGGCGCGTTGCCCGCGGTGCGGATTGAAATCGATCCGACGAAGCTCAACGCGCGGGGCATTTCGCTCGAGACCGTGCGCACCGCCATCGCCAGCACGAACGTGAATCAGGCCAAGGGTTTCGTCGAACGCGGCGACGCTCACTGGAAAATCGCCGCCAACGATCAGGCGCTCACGGCGCGGGAATACCTACCGCTCATCGTCAGCTATTCCCACGGTGCGCCGGTGCGCATCTCCGATGTCGGCACCGCCGTCGACTCCGTCGAGGATCTCCGCAACGCCGCGATTTCAAACGGCAAGCCGGCGATTCTCGTGATGATCACGCGCCAGCCCGGCGCCAACATCATCGCCACGGTCGAACGCGTGAAGCGGATGCTGCCGGCGCTGCAGGCGTCGATTCCCGAGGGCATCGAATTATCCCTGGCCGCCGATCGCTCGGTCACGATTCGGACTTCATTGCACGATGTGGAGGTCACGCTGTGCCTCTCGATCGCGCTGGTGATCATGGTGGTCTTTGTATTTCTGCGCAGCGCGCGGGCGACGCTGATTCCGGCGGTGGCCGTGCCGGTGTCGCTGATTGGCACGTTTGCGGTGATGTATCTGGCTGGCTTCAGCCTGAACAACCTCTCGCTGATGGCGCTGACGATCGCGACGGGCTTCGTGGTGGACGATGCCATCGTGGTGCTGGAAAACGTGTCGCGCCACCTCGAGGCCGGCATGCCGCGGTTCGAGGCGGCGGTGCGGGGCGCGCGCGAAGTCGCGTTCACCGTTGTCTCGATGAGCTTTTCGCTCGTGGCGGTGTTCATCCCGATTCTGCTGATGGGCGGGATCGTCGGCCGCCTGTTTCGGGAATTTGCGGTGACGCTGTCGGTGGCGATTCTGGTTTCGCTCGTGATTTCGCTGACGGCCACGCCGATGATGTGCGCGTATTTGCTGCCGCGCGAGCAGTTGAAGTTGTCGTCGCGCGGGCTGCTGGCCTGGAGCGAGCGGATGTTCAACCGGTTGCACCGCGGCTACGAACACACGCTCGGCTGGGCGCTGCGGCACGGTCCGTTGATGTTGCTCCTGCTGGCGGGCACCGTGGCGCTGAACGTCTATCTTTACGTGATCATCCCGAAGGGTTTTTTCCCCTCGCAGGATACCGGGATGCTCATGGGCAGCGTGCAGGCGGACCAGAGCATTTCGTTTCAGGCGTTGAAAACCAAGGTGGAGGCTTTCGCCGAAATCGTCCGGCGCGATCCTGCCGTGGCGACCGTGAGCGCTTTTACCGGGGGCGGTGGGTTTCGCGGGGGCGGTTCGCTGTTCGTCGCTCTTAAGCCGCTGAAGGAGCGAAAAATCTCCGCCGACCTGATCGTCAACCGACTCCGCGGCCAGACCGGAGTCATCACGGGGGCGCAACTTTTTCTTACCGCCGCGCAGGATTTGCGGGTGGGGGCGCGCTCGAGCGCCGCGCAATTCCAATACACCATCCAATCCGACAGCCTGGAGCAGTTGCGGGCGTGGGAGCCGAAGATTCGGGGCGCGCTCGCCCAGTTGCCCGAGTTGGCGGATGTGAATGCCGATTCGCAGGACAAGGGGCTCAAGACGATGCTGGTTCTCGATCGCGATACGATGGCGCGCCTGGGCCTGACGATCGCGCAGGTGGACAACGTGCTCTACGATGCGTTTGGCCAGCGGCAGGTATCCACGCTCTACAAACCGCTCAACCAGTATCACGTCGTGATGGAGCTGGCGCCGCAAAACTGGCAGAATCCGGATACGCTGAAGGAAACCTATGTGATCGGCTCGAGCGGCGCGAAAATTCCGCTCGCGACGTTTGCGCATTTTGGGCCGGCAAACACGTCGCTGTCGGTCAACCACCAGAGCCAGTTCGTGGCCACGACGATTTCGTTCAACCTGCCGCCGGGCGTGTCGCTGTCACAGGCGGCGGCGGCGATCGAGCATGCGCTGGCGAATCTGGGCGTGCCCAGTTCCGTGCATGGCAGCTTCCAGGGCACCGCGCAGGTCTTCCAGCAGTCGCTAAACAACCAGCCAATCCTGATTTTGGCGGCGTTGATCGCGGTCTATCTCGTGCTGGGAATTTTGTATGAGAGCTACATCCACCCGATCACGATTCTCTCGACACTGCCGTCGGCGGGCGTGGGCGCGCTGCTGGCGCTGCTCCTGTTTCGGACGGATTTCAGCGTGATCGCGCTCATCGGCGTGATGCTGCTGATCGGCATCGTGAAGAAAAACGCGATCATGATGATCGACTTCGCAATCGCGGCGGAGCGGAACGAACGCCTGGAGGCGCGCGAGGCGATCTTCAAGGCGTGCTCGCTGCGGTTCCGTCCGATCATGATGACGACAATGGCGGCGTTGCTCGGGGCATTGCCGATCGCGATCGGGATGGGCGAGGGGTCGGAGCTGCGGCAGCCGCTCGGCATCGCGATCGTCGGCGGCCTGGTGTTCAGCCAGGCGCTAACGCTCTACACCACGCCCGTCGTCTACCTGTATTTCGATCGTTTCCAGCTGTGGCTGGCGCGCCGGCGCGAGCGGGCGATCGTCGGCGTCGCCGCGGAGGCCACCACGTCCTGACTGGTTTTCGAATTTCCATGAGCTCTTCAACTTGCTTTCCGCGTTTTCCGAAGGTGCGCCTCGCGTTGGGTGCCGGATGCCTGGCGTTCGCGGGCTGTGCCGTCGGGCCGGACTATCATCGCCCAGAAGTGGCGGCACCGGCTGCGTTCAGGGAGTTGGCCGCGCCGGCCGCTGCAGCGCCGCTGATCGCGAGCGCGTGGTGGACGCTGTTCGGGGACGAACAACTCACGCGCCTCTCGCAGCAGGTGCTCGCCGCGAATCTCGACATCAAGGCGGCGATGGCGCGAGTCGACATGGCCCGCGCCGCCGCGCGCGGGGCGCAGGGATCATATTTTCCGTCGCTCAGCCTCGATCCTTCGGTGCGGCGGGCGCGCACGCCTGCGGCCAATGCAAGCGGTGGCAACACGAGCACGAATTATTTGCTGCCGCTCGACCTCAGCTACGAGGTGGACATCTGGGGCCGGTTGCGCCGGCAGACCGAATACTATCAAAATCTTGAGCGCGCGTCGGCGACGGATCTCGCCGTGGTGCGGCAGACGGTGCTCGCGGATTTGGCGCAGGGATATTTCACGCTGCAACTTCTCGGCCGGGAGAAGGACATTCTCACGCGAACGGTCGCGCTCTACCGTCAGCAGCTGGAGCTCACGCAGGGCAAGGCCAGGGTCGGGCTCGCGCCCCAGACGGACGTCCTTCAATCGCAAACCCAAATCGATCAAGCGGAGACGCAGTTGATCGAACTGGAGCGTTCGCGGGCGAAACAGGAGCACGCGATCGCACTGCTCGTCGGGAGCGCGCCGTCGGAGTTTTCGCTTGATGGTGCGGCGCCGGCGGCGATTCGGGTGCCGGAAATCCCCGTGGGGTTGCCGGCCTCGCTGTTAAGCCGGCGTCCGGATGTCGCCGAGGCCGAACTCAAACTGATCGCGGCCAATGCGCAGGTCGGCGGAGCCACCGCCAGTTTTTATCCGACGCTCAGCCTGACAGGGGCCGCGGGATTTGAGAACTTGAATGTCAATCAGCTCACCAATTGGGAAAGCCGGATCTGGTCGATCGCGCCGGGACTCACGTTGCCCATCTTTGAGGGCGGCAAGCTGACCGCGGCGCTGGCGCAGGCGAAGGCGAACTATGAACAGCAAGTGGCGACCTATCGCAGCGCGGTGATCGGCGCCTATCGCGACGTGGAGGACGAATTATCGGATCTCCGGTTGCTGGCCCGCGAGAGCGAGGCGCTGAACCAGACGCTGAACTCCGCCAAGGAGACAGTGCGCCTCACTCAGCTCCAGTATCAGCAAGGTCTGGCCTCGTCGCTTAATCTCATCACTGCAAACCAGACGCTGCTGAACACCGAGTTGTCCCTCGCCACCGCGGAAAACAACCGGCTCGTCGCCACCGTGCTTTTAATCAAGGCGGTGGGCGGTGGTTGGAGCCCGGGGAGCGTGCCAGCTGGCGCGAAGTAGGGGCCGGTAAGCTGGGCCGGAGGAGTGACGATGGGCGGTGCGGTGGTTAGTAACTGACCATTGGGCGACAGCCACGTGACCGATAATGCCGGAAGAGAACGAGCGATTAGATTTGCAAATGGCTATCCTGCAAAATGGTGCAGATTTAACTTGCGTGGCATTGGCCAAGCAAAGGAGACGCCATGGTCACATCCGCCACGGCATTCCTCCCGAACCGGTCCGATCACCCGCGGTCCAAGCTGAGCATGAATTTTTGGCTGATTTCTTTGAGGACAAAAATCTTTCTCCTCGCGCTGATTCTGCCCGTCCTGATCGCGGCGCGCCTGTCCGCCTCATTCAATCCGGATTCGCCGTTGTTTACGCGCGTGCCGGGTCGGGTCGTTGTGCCGGCCCATTTCAGTGCGCACGCTCTCTTTGTCGACGTCTCGATCAACGGCCACGGGCCGTATCGCATGTTGGTGGATACCGGCGCCTCGGTCTCGTTGATCACACCCGCGGTCGCCGCGGCTGTGGGGGCGCAGGAGGACGACTCCGAAGAGACGCCGCTGGATTCGCGCAACGGGTTTGGCGACGCCACCGACGTTTCCAGCGTGATGCTGCATACGGTAGAAATGAACGGCGCACAGTTTGAAGGCGTCCGCGCGGGCGTCACGTCCGGTCTGGCGCCGATCGCCCGGGCCTCCGGTCAGCGGGTCGACGGGGTGCTGGGTTTCTCGCTCTTCTCCGACGTGTTTGTAGCGTTGGATTTTCCCAGTCATCAACTGGTTTTAGACTCGGTTTGGCCCACGAATCTCGCGCCGATCCGCGCGGAGCTCGACGTGCGCGAAACTCACGAGATTCCAATCGTCAGCGGCCGGTTGCAGGGCTTCGACCTCGATGTCTCGATCGACACGGGCTCCAATCGCGGTCTGCAAATTTCTCCCGATGTCGCGCGGCCATTGAGTTGGAAGGCCGAGCCACGGCCCGGTCCGCTCGTCAATGTCATCGGCGAAACCGGCCGGGAATTCATGGGGCGGGTCGGAGGCGAATTTCACCTGAACGGCGTCACGCAAACGGAACCCATCGTGGCCATTTCCGAGGGGGCGCCGAGCTTGGGCGTGGAGTTTCTCCAACACTTCTGCGTCGTGTTTGATCAGTCGCACGACAAGATGTGGCTCTGCGCGGCGAAAGACGAACTGGTGCCGTCACCGGCCGAACGCAGCCTCGGATTGAGTTTGCTGGTGGACGATGCCGGCTGGCGGGTCGCCGGCACGATCCCCGGCAGTCCCGCCGAAGGGGTGGGGATTGTGTCGGGCGACGTCGTGACATGTATCGAGGGCAAACCCGCCGGCAAATGGTCCCGCGATCAGATCAACGCTCTGACGCTCGGCCACAAACAAGTCGCGCTCAGCTTCACGCACGAACGCAGCAGTCGCGATGTCGTGCTGGCCGTATGGTCACTTGTTCCATGAAAAATTTTGGCTTCAACACCGCGCTGGAACTTCCCGCCGCGCCTCACGACTAATCAGAGTTAGAAAGGACAACCTACCATGAATGCCAATCGAATCATCTCTCTCCTCGCTCTCCTCCTCACCACGGGCGCCTACGCCCAGTCGGCGGACGCCGCCGGCGCCATGCCTGTTCCCACCGCCGCGCCAGCCGTCGCCGCACCCACGCCCGCTGCCAGCAAGGTTATTTATGCTCCGCGTCTGCCGACGGCGAACGAACTCTCCGCCGCCGCCGCCGCCCAGCAACTCACCATCGTCCGGATCGAACAGACGACCTCCAGCGTGACGGCGGTGTATCAATCCGCCGCCGGAGCCGCGTCTACGGTCGTCTACCAGTTGCTGCCGGGCGCCAACACGGCCACGCCAGCGGTCGCGGCACCCAGTGCGCCGGCTCCCGCGGTGGTTTATCAGCCCGCCGCACGGGTGGCCTACTACGACGGCTACGGCCCCTACTATTACGACCCATATTACTACGATCCCTACTACTGGTATCCGCCGGTATCAGTGCGTCTGGGCTTCGGTTATCGCGGTGGGTTTCGCCGCTAGTAGATAGGGTATCCAGAATTGCCCGTCCCAAAATTACTGACCACCACCATGAATAAACATCTCTTTCTCGTTCCGGCCCTCGCGACCGCCGCCCTTTTCACGGGCTGCGTCGGCACAGGTCCCAATACTCAACAGGGTGCCGTCACTGGCGGCACCCTCGGCGCCATTGCAGGTGCCATCATCGGTCACAATAGCCGAGGCGGCGATGCCGTGGGCGGCGCCATTCTCGGTGGCACGGCCGGCGCCATCGCCGGTGGCGCGCTCGGCAACAGTGTCGACCAACAGCGCGGCACGCTTTATCCGACCCAACCCGGGTATGGTTATCGCGAGCGGCCCGGACGCTGGTCGCAACCGCCACCCCCGCCGCCCGCTCCCACAGAAACCGTGCCGGCACCGCCCGCGCCCACTGCGCTCTGGATTCCGGGTTTTTGGACGTTTGACGGTCGCGGTTACGCTTGGACCACCGGTCACTGGGAAATCGCACCGCCCAACGCCCACGCTTATGTTGCCGCTCATTATGAGTCGCGCCCCGAAGGCGTCGTGTTCGTCCCCGCCTACTGGCGCTGAACGAAGTCGAAAAATGGTCGGGGCGACAGGATTCGAACCTGCGACCTCCTGGTCCCAAACCAGCAAGTAAGGGCTCGCAAGCGGCCTGGGCGCGAGCGAGTAAAGCTCTGCCAGGTCCGCGTAACGCACATCTGCGCGCACAAGTATGCGCCGTTCTTGAAGCGGCGTTGCGCTCTGTGCGGGAGGCATCGCGCGCGGGATGAGTGGCCGAATTCCCGACGCACTCTGCGAATGGCCAGCCGTTCTTAGGTCCCCTAGCAGGAGCCTAGCGGGCGGCAATGAGCCCTCTTGCCGCGCCTCTAGCGCGGAATTCGAGACGGTCGGGCAGATAATTCAACAATCGATCAGGATTGTTTTGCGCTATTCTGAGGTGCGATCGAGTCCGGGGAAATTTCCCGACGACTGTCCCCACTGTCTAAACGGGTTGTTCAACTTCGACGCAGACTGGACCCTTCATTGGGCGGAGACGCCTTGCCGGTTCGCCCAACGGACATGCGTGAAGAGCATGCCGAGATTCCAGGCCATTCGTTCTTTTGAGTCGGCCGACACTCGTAATGGAAAGTGGTTCGCATGGTCGTTGGTAAGAATGATAAGTCCATTTCCTAAACAAATCCCCGTGCCTCTGCAATTAACTGACGACGAGGATTCTCCGAACGCGTTGTAGCCGGGCTTGACTTACGCAGTGTCGTGCCGTCGTGCCATGTGAATGCCTCCACAAGGGTGGTAGTGGGTATGGCAGGGGCACCACGCTCATTTGTTTCAATGAGGTTCATTAACACTTGAGCTGCGCGAAGACCGACCTTCATCGAATTAACCAAGAGGCCGCTCAGTTGTTCGGTAGGCTTGTTCTGATGGAAAAATGCGATCCCAACATCGCGAGGCACACGAAATCCTAACTTGGTGACTGCGGGCACCATCTCGACTTCTTCGGTAAGGATGACGTCCGGCTTCTTCCTCCGCAGCCAATGGGCAAACAAATCAACGTCCCATCGATCTTCTGGCAGAATCAGCGGCGCCACGTCCGACCAGTCGGGATGAAGGCGGCGCCCGACCAGGAAAGACCCAAGCCTGCTGTGATGCGTGCGAACATCCTGTGAAGCGCGTAGAACCAGACCCGGACGCCGGTAGCCCAGTTTGTCAATTTCACCAAGGACACGTTCCATTCCGTAGCCGTGGTCATCAACAATGCGATGAACCTGGGGATCGCCCAACGAGTAATCCAAACTAGCTAATGCAAATCGGCTCCAATCTAGGCGAATAGGTGGTATATCAACTGGCAAGGGAGCGAAGATAAGGCCTTGAACATTCTGGCTCCAAAGAATCTGACCGAGTCTTTCATTACTTATTCCGGGCTCCCAAAGCCAGAACACCTCGCACGAATATCCACGCGCCATGACCCCTGATTTGACTCCAGCATAGCAGCCGGCCGCATAGCTACTTAGCCGCCACTCGTCCCGTCTCGGATAACCTGTCACAAAAGCGATTTTTGCTTTGAACGCAGATGGCCTGCTCGCTCGGCGCTGAGCCATCAGCGCCGAGATCATGGGGTCTGGGCGGTAACCAATCTTGGTCGCGGCGGCTCGAACTCTTTTGATGGTTTTCTTGGAAACCCACGGCTTGCCGCGGAGCGCAAACGAAACTGCCGTCTGCGACATGCCCAAGATTCGGGCGATGTCATGCTGGGAGGCCATGGCTGGTTCATTTGCAGATCAGACCTATGCTGTCCAGCGGCGAGTCGCCGGGTCGCCAAATTGTTTTAACTAATCGATAAAAGAAGCGAGGCACTTGTGTTCCCCGGATGTCGCCGAGATTAGGTTGCCCACCCCGGACAGAAGGCCGCCGTCATTTGCTTCGATATCGATCACTACTCAAAAAACAAACTCAAGTATCCCAATATATCGCACTGAATGACTTCATCTTCAGTAGAGCAAACCAGCAGGAAGTCGTCGCCCGAGTTCATGAACCCAAAAAACCATGCAAAACCCAAGACCAAGATCTGATTCACAAAATCCCGCAGAACAAAAGCCAGCCATCCAGATTTTTACGCGTATGCATTCTCTTCGAAAATCTTTAAATTTCACTGGCGTTGCACTCCTTGTCTTGCTCCTTACCGCGTCAACCAGCATCGCCCAAGTCGCAGCCCCGCCCGCTGCAGCCCCCACTCAGCCAGCGAAACCCAGTGCGCGAGCGACGGACCAAGAGGCCGTCATGCTCAATCCATTCGAGGTCCTCGCTGACGATGATGGCAGCTATAACGCATTTAACTCTAATGCGATCGGACGCTTCAATACAGACCTGTATCATACGCCGGTTTCGGCCGACCTCATGGATGAGGCGTTCATGAAGGATATCAATTCCGCCACAGGCATCGAAGGGATGATTCAGCAATTTTCGCCGGGAGCTGGCTATAATCCAGGTTCCGACGCAGGCAGTTCAGCGGCGAACAACCAACCGGGTGACCGCAACGGGAATGCCTACATGACATTGCGAGGTCTCAACACTCCCACGATGCAACGCGATGGGTTTATGATCAACGGCTCGTTCCTTAATCCCGGAGCAGCGGCGGTCGGTTTCACGAGCAATTTCGATGTTGAACGGGTTGAGATCATCAATGGTCCACAGTCGCTGCTCTATGGCATTGGTGGCGGTGGCGGCGTGATTAACACCGTTTCCAAGCAGGCGCGATTCAACCAGCGGTCCGGCGGGCAACTTGGCTACCAAGTAGATCAATATGGGCATAAGCAGATGACTGGCGACTACGGGTTCGGTCGAGACAAATTCGCCTTTCGATTTGCTTGGCTGCAAGGAGAACAGGGGTCACGGCGCCTATTCACCGGCGGGCCGATAGAAGGCTACTATGCACAATTTGCCTTCAAGCTTTTTGGAAACACCACGGTTCGAGTGCTTTCCCAAAATACAACTTATACTCGGATTACCTCGTATAACTCCGCCACGTTGGTCGCCAACACGAACGCCACCACTCAAGGTCCAGTGGACAGCCGAAACGGTTTAACCCTCCGTTATCTCCTTGCCACGAATCAGACAGCAGTTTCGACCACAGGTAACCTAACGACCGGTGCAGGCGTGATCGACAACGGCTACTTAAACTGGGGGAATGTGGATAGTTTCGCGGGAAATTTGAACCACGAAACAACTTTGAACCGGTATAGCACCATCAATTTCGATTCAGTATGGAGCTCTTGGCTGTCGAGCGAACTGTCGTTCGGCTATGACCAAATGGCAGACGTCAAGGCCAGTCAGAATTTCGGCAATCTTAATGCGCCAAATTATGTCAATAATCCATTGCCGGGCAATTGGACATTTACGATGAACAACGGCGCAGCGGACATGGTAAATGTCCTCTCCCCAACCTCCTTCACCAAGGGTGCTCGTTATCAGATGGTCGCCCACAACAAGCTGTTTCACGACCGAGCAGACAGTCGAACCTCCGTGGGCCTCGATTACATTCGGGGCGATCAGGCGCAAGTTACGTATGCCTACTTTCTAGCCGATTCAAACTTTAACCCGATTACGACGGGCCCCATCACTCAAAACGCAGGCAAATATGGTATCGGCGTAAATGCTCCCGGCGTGGTGAACCCTCTTCCGGGTGGCTTTAGCGCCATGCCCTGGACCGTCAACAACGGTCCCGTCAAGAATCCGTTCTTCTTCAGCGGCATGCAGAAACAGGTGACTTACAATGGACAGAACTATGTTTACGCCTTGCAGAATCCAAAGGGCACGGCGCCGGTGACGGCGGCGAATCCGCAAGGAATCATAAATACCTTTGGCAATGCACTGTATATTCAGCAAAAGGTCATTCAGCAGGGAATCTACGGGTTAAACTACACTCAGTGGTTGGACAATAAACTCGACACGATCTTTGGGTTCCGACTGCAGAAATCGGACGAGGAGACCTACGGTGTCGCCGCGCCTACCTATCTCAAGAGCGCCGTGAGAAAGATGAATACGCAGTTTGGTGCTGATTATGCCGTTAAACCATGGTTGCGTCCCTATTTTTCCATCTCCCAGTCCGTCAATCCGCCGCTGGTTCAAGCCGCCGATCCTTATGGCGTGCCGCCCCAATCCTCGCAGGCGCTGGGTGGAGAAGTGGGGATCAAGATGCAAAATACCACCGGCACAATCTCAGGTCAGATTGTGTATTACGGCACTAGTTCCAAGAACGAGGAATATTTGATCAACGGCAATTTCAACAACTATATCAACCCGTCCGGGCTTAACGGCACCTACAATAATCCCAATACCTGGATCAACACCGACCGAAAGACGCGGGGACTGCAGGCCGTCCTGACGGCAGCCCCGTCGCGGAACTGGCGCATCCGGTTGGGCGCCGCCATGACGGACGGCACGGTTGGCACGACGACGAAATACAACCAACTTTATAACGACCAATTTTACGCTGATAACTCAGGCACTGTCACATACAAAGACAACACTACTGTCTACGTGAATGGACTCGTTAGCACCAAGACTCCGGTCGCGGCAGGTTCGGCGGGCGCCGTTCCGCTCACCGTGGGCATGATGAGCAACTATAGCAGTTTCTATTTTGCCAATCCTGCTTCGATTAGTTATTTGATAAACTCCGGCTCAACGGTTGCCAATATTCTCAAAACGGTTGATCCTGTTCACGGGCCGATTCTGACGGGCGTCGCTGGATTGCCGATGTCGGCGCTTCAGATCTCTCCTTCGCAAGTGACCGCATCAATGACAGCCGCCGGAGCTAGCAATATTCCGTCAGCTCCAGTTGGTTCGATTCTGACCACCCAAGCGGGCGACAAAACTACCGGCTACGCCAAATATGCCTTCAATATGACCAATGTCTACACGTTTAGCGAAGGGATACTCAAAGGTCTGCGTATCGGCGAAACGGTTAATCTCGGTTGGCAGGTTAGGCAATTTTACTATTTCCCCAACGGCGCCTCCAGCATTCTGGCGACCGCCACCACGGGCGCTCCCCGCACTTTGCAATATGCTCCGAATCAGTTTCAGGTGGGCGGGATTCTCGGTTGGAGTCACAAATTCCGGCGAGTGACGTATGATGCCCAAGTGAATGTCTCGAATGTATTCAACAACTACAAAGTTATCCTTTTGCCCAACGTCGCCACGGGTTTTTCGACTCCAATCGGCATCAATGCAACATTGAGTGCAGAGCCGCGGAGTTACGTCTTTTCCAACAGTCTGAAGTTCTAATGTCAGAATGGACGCTGAGGGCAATGGGCCTTCTGGCCCATTGCCTTGCAGGCTGTATTCCGGCAACCAATTGAAGCCCGACCATGCGCCACTTCTTTAGGACAAGGGCGGTGTTAAGGGAACCGCTGGTGGCTTTAGTCGAACAAAGTAAACTCCAAGCACACTGGTCTGCGGACTAAGGATGAAAGTAACCGAAGTGTGCCGTTACAAGGTCCACAGTTTTGACTACCAAACACCACGGCGGTTTCTGTTTCTCGTCCAGCTGGCATTTCGATTACACCGTGCGGCAAGGATTTGAACGAGATGTAGTCCGTGAGTTTACCAAAGCGTGTCGTCAGCGCTCGCACAGTGGTTTTTGATTATGCCCACTCTCTGATTCATGAACTCAACGTCTCTTAGCAGCGTCAACCTTTCGGTCACTGATGTGATCGTGATGGTCGTTTATCTCGCGGGCATAATCTGGTGGGGCCTGCGGCATTCATCCCGCCAGACTGCCGAGGGGTATTTTCTCGGTGGCCGCGGTATGCCATGGCTGGTGGTCGGGCTCTCCATGTTTGCGACGGTGGTATCGAGTTCCTCCTTAGTGGGGTGGGCCGGAGACGCCTACAATACGGGAATATCCGTTTTCAATTACGGTCTGTCGGCTGCCATTCTGCCGATCGTATTCTTTCTCGTCTTCTTTCTGCCGTTTTACCTTCGCAATAAGATCTATACTCTTCCTGAATTTCTCGAGGGTCGGTTTGATCGGCGTTCCCGCACCTATCTCTCGGTGCTCACAATTTTTGGCTACATGTTCGCTGACCTCGCCGTTACCCTGTATGCTGGGTCGCTGATGCTGCACATGGTGTTCCCGCAGGTCAGTATTCCCGTGTTGATCTGGGGACTGGCGGTTCTCGGCGCCTCTTACACACTGGTTGGCGGTTTGTCGGCAGTTATGCGGGTTGAACTCATTCAGGCTTTCGTGCTGATGGGGGGCTCCGCGATTCTCACCGTGACTGCCTTCGCAAAGGCCGGCGGTTGGTCAGCCGTAATGGCTGCGGCACCTGCCGGCCACCTCAGCCTAATTCGGCCAGTAAATGATTCTTCCGTCCCTTGGCCAACGTTGTTGATCAGTCTACCGCTAGCCGGGTTTTATTTTTGGGGCCTGAGTCAAACAATGGTGCAGCGCACCTTAAGTGCTCGCGACACTCGTCACGGGCGCTGGGGCAACCTTCTCGCCGGTGCGCTTAATTTCGTGATTTTCTTCCTAATGGTTCTACCCGGCATCGCCGGTCGCGTCCTTTATCCGAATCTCGAGAAAGGAGACCAGATTTACCCCAAACTTGTTTTCGAGCTGCTCCCGCCAGGAATTCTCGGCCTCGTGTTGATTGGGTTCATTGCTGCCATGACTTCAGTCCTGACCTCGACGCTGAACTCCGCCCAGACGCTAGTGACGATGGACTTGGCATGCAAACTACGGCCTGGAATGACGAGCCGCCAGCAGGTGACCACAGGAAGTATCGCCGGTCTTTTCATCATCATCGTGGCCGCATTGTGGGCGCCCCAGATCGTGCGCTTTGATTCCGTCGTGAAATATTTCCAGCAAATCATGGCGTATGTGGCGCCGCCAGTCGTGGCGGTGTTCATGGCGGGTTTGTTCTGGAAACGCGCCACAGCCACAGGGGCTTTCACGGGCTTAATCTCTGGCTTGGGCATCGCGGTCGCATTGATGTTGGGGCTAAAGCATACGCCGCTGGCCCACTGGAATTTTCTCTACGTCGCGCCCGTGCTCTTTGTCCTGTCGCTCGCGATTATCGTGGTCGTGAGCTTCGCGACTCCTGCCCCGAGCGCCGCGGTTGTTGAACGTTTCGTTTGGAAACCGGCTTTCTTCCGCGAGGAAACACGCGATCTGGTGGGTGTACCTTGGTTCGCCAATTACCGTGTGCTTTCCCTCCTGCTGCTCATGGCAGCGGCCACTTTCATCATTGTTTGGCGTTAGGTTCCTATGCGTTTATGAAGCTCGATAAGTATACGGGTAATCCCGTGCTCTCTCCCAATGCCAAGCGGCTGTGGGAGAGTCTCGTCGTCTGCAATCCCGGCGTCATTTATGACGACGGCCTCTTTCACATGCTTTACCGCTGTGCGGGGGACGATCCTGAACATGTTATCCGCTTCGGCCTCGCAACGAGCACGGACGGTTTTCATTTCAAACGCGTTTCTGGGAAACCAATTCTTTCGCCGAGCACAGATGGCGAGGATGCCGGCTGCATTGAAGATCCGCGCATAGTGAAAATGGACGGTCGCTTTCTGATAACCTACGCCTACCGGCCCTACTTTCCACGCCAATACTGGCTCGCGCCAAATAGCACCGCTTTCAATCCACGCGACAAAACGCAGCCCCGGGCGTTCGGTGAAAACCTCACGTCGTCTGGACTGCTCATGTCAACCGACCTGAAGACGTTTCGACGTCTCGGCCGGATCACTGATCCGACCCTCGACGATCGCGATGTGATTCTATTTCCGGAAAAGGTCGGAGGTCGTTACGTTTTGCTTCGGCGGCCGATGCAGTGGGTTGGTAAAAAATACGGCACGAAATATCCCGCTATTTGGATTTCATTTGGTGACGATCTGCTCAAATGGGGCGAGGATTACTTGCTGGCGAAAGGCCGGTTTAATTGGGAGCGCAAAATCGGTGGCTCAACGCCGCCGCTCAAGCACGAGAAGGGCTGGTTCCTCCTCTATCACGCGGTTGATGGCAAAGGGGTCTATCATGTAGGAGCAATGGTCCTCGACCTAAAGAATCCCCGCAAGGTCATCGCCCGCACTCCTGAGCCGATCATGTCGCCTGAGGCGGAATATGAATGGAAGGGGCTTTACCCACATGGGGTCGTCTTTCCGACCGGCAACGTCGTTGTGGATGGTAAGCTCTTCGTTTATTACGGTTGTGCGGACAAATTTATTGGCGTGGCCACAGCGGATTTCGATGCGCTGGTGCATTACGTTCTTCAATTCCCGGTCTGATTCCGAGTCGTCATGACCGTCTACCGCACCGCCGTTCTCCTGGCTCTGCTGACGATTGTTCCGGTGCTCACGGCCAATGCGGTCACGGAGCCGATCCCCATCACGATCGACGTCAATTCACCGCTCTGCGCCAACTTTCTTGGCTTTGGGGTGCAATGGAGCGCTTATCCTTGGTTTGATCTCAGTGAAAAATCATGGGAAATGATTTTTGAGCGGTTGGACTACATGCGGGTGCCGATGGTCAGGCTCATGACACGTTCCTACACTTATTGCGACGGTTTTGATGCGCAGGGTAATCCGATTTACCAGTGGGATAACCGCCGGATGAAGAAGATGTATCGACTGTTGGATTATTGTCAGGCGCACAACGTCAAAGTCATTCTCGGCGAGTGGGATCATCCGTCATCGCAGCAGGATCGTCCGGACATCGCGGACGACAAGCTCCAGCAGTATCACATGGATGAAAATGATCCGCGCTGGCACCGCATGATCGCGGACTTCGTTAATTATCTGCGCAACGAACGGCACTACTACTGCATTGTCTATTTCAACCTCTTGAACGAGCCGGACAGCAATTCGTCAGGACGGATCGAATTCAGCCGCTGGAAGAGCGCCATCACGGCCCTCAATGCAGAGTTTAACAAACGGGGGTTGGCGAAAGAGGTGAAGTTGGTCGGTCCCGATGTAACTTTCCTGCCGCGTGATGGCTTCTGGATCGAACTCACTGTTTTGCAATGTCCCGACGAAGTGGGCGCCTACGATTTCCACTATTATGCTACCGCAGCCGACTTGGAATCAGGCTATTTGGAGAAATTCTGCTGGATAAAGCAGGACTACATCCGCCGCTACGATTCAAATGGTCGGACAAAGCCATTCTTCATGGGTGAAGCGGGGATGACTGGCGGTCCCGTTAAGCCCCAGGGTGGTAGCGACAGTCAGCCGCACATTTACGACCACAATTATGGCGTTTGGATGGCGGACTATAACGTCCAATGCGCCCGGGCTGGCATGGCTGGCACGATTGCTTGGGACCTGGACGACGCCATGCACATCAACAAGGACAAGGACTCCAAATGGCCCGACATCAGCCAGACGCTCTTCAAGAAATGGGGCTTTTGGAACAGCCTCGGCGAGGAGATCGGCCATCCCGAGGATACGAGTCTCCGTCCGTGGTTTTACACTTGGTCGTTGCTCTCGCGCAGCCTTCCTCCGGGTTGCCGCACGATCAAGTCTTCCGAGACCTTGGTTCCCGGTCTCCGCACGCTGGCGGCGACGATCGGCGACGACCTGTCTGTCGTGCTCGTCAATGATTCCGACGCTCCTCAGGATCTTAACGTTACCGTGCCGGGCAGCCGGAGAATTCCGCAACTGTTGCGCTATAATTATTTTCCTGATGACCGGCCGACCGACAAGAACGGCTTTCCTCGACCGAAAGAAATATTACAGAACGCCGATTTGGTGGCCGGTTTGAATGTTAATCTGCCTGCCCGCAGCGTCGTAGTCTTCACCTCAGTGAAATGATAACGATGAGCAGAATATGAAAAGAAACACAGGACACTTCTGGTTAGTTTTCACTGCCGCAGCATGGCTTTTTACAAGCCCGGCCATTTTTGCTGCTGGAGCACCTGATAGCAGCACCGCGATTTTGACTCCACCGGCTCCGCCTTCGCCCCGCATCAATGGGCCGCATATCTTTGGCGTGCGTCCCGGTTCGCCTTTTCTCTATTCGATGCCGGTCACCGGAGAGCGCCCCATGGAATATGGCGCCGAACACCTGCCCGAAGGCCTTGCCTTGGATGCAATGACCGGCCAAATTACTGGTTCATTAAATAAGCCGGGCGAGTATCAGGTCGTCCTGCGCGCCAAGAATTCTCACGGCACGGCGGAAATGAAATTTCGCATCGTCGTTGGCGAGACGATCTCTCTCACGCCACCAATGGGATGGAACAGCTGGAATTGTTGGGCCGGTTCAGTGGATCAAGAGAAGGTGCTGCGCTCGGCCCGGGCAATGGTAGCCTCCGGCTTAAACCAACACGGTTGGAGCTACATCAATATTGACGACACTTGGCAGGGACCACGGGCTGGACCGGAGCACGCGCTACAAGGAAATGAGAAGTTTTCCGACCTAAAAGGACTTTGCTCCGAACTGCATAGGATGGGGTTGAAAGCGGGGATTTATTCTACTCCCTGGATTACATCCTACGCGAAGTATCCTGGTGGCGCGAGCGCGCAGCCCGACGGCGCGTGGTCCAAAGCGCTCGCGAACAAGGAAAATCAGGCGCTTGGTAAATACTCGTTCGCCATGGCAGATGCGAGGCAGTGGGCAAAAAATGGTTTTGATTATTTGAAATATGACTGGTTTCCCAACGACGTGGCGCATACCGCGGAGATGAGCAACGCGCTGCGCACTTCCGGCCGGGACATCATCCTAAGTTTGTCGAACACCGCGCCATTCGAATCCGTGCAGGATTGGCAACATTGGGCCAACTGTTGGCGGACCACCGGCGACATCCGTGATACTTGGATGTCAGCTCCGAAATCATGGGCGAACAGTGTCTCGGAAATTGCATTTTCACAGGATCGCTGGGCCCCGTTTGCCGGGCCCGGGCATTGGAATGATCCCGATATGTTGGTGGTCGGCTTTGTAGGCTGGGGCCCGAGTCTTCATTCGACTGCTTTGACGCCCGACGAGCAATACACGCACTTCTCGATGTGGTGCTTGTTGTCCGCGCCATTGCTTATCGGCTGCGATCTTGAGCGATTGGATGCATTCACGGCCAGCTTGTTGACCAATGACGAGGTCATCGCCCTGAATCAGGACGCTCTGGGCCGGCAAGCAACCCGTGTGGCAACGGTTGGACCGGTGGATGTTTACCTGAAACCTCTGGAAGATGGCTCCAAGGCGTTGGGGTTCTTCAACCGCGATTCCATTGAGCAAAATATCGCATACGAAAAGCTTGAATCGATTGGCTTCCGAAACGGCCAGCGTGTGCGAGATTTATGGCGACAAGAGAATTTGCCTGATTTGCAGAATCTCGCGACCGACAAGCTGGTCATGGTCATTCCAGCGCACGGCGTGCAGCTCTACAAGCTGACGCCGTTGATTCAGAGATAAAACAGGCGCTTACTCTCTGAACGATACATCTGATCAAAGAAAAGCCGATCAGGTTGATAATTTTTCCGCTCTTGTTCACCGCCCAGTCTGCCCCCCGTCACACTTCCAGCGTCCGAAGAAGAAGTCTCGGTTGCGACCCAAAATGAAGATCAGAAGTATCGTAAAGCTCCGAACCGCAGGGGTCGTTGTGTTGCTCGGTGTGGTGCTGGGAGCTTTGCGTGGGGCCGCCGCCACGGCGGTTGTTTTGCCATATAAACAAACCTCACCTGTTACCCAATGTTTCGTTGGCCAACGACTGCAGCAGGCACGCCAAAGAATTCTGGCTGACGATCCGATGGCGACTGGGAAGGTTGCTCAACTTCGCCAGAAAGCCGATCGCTTCATGCAACTTGGCATGCAAGCGGTGACGGACAAATTGTTTCCGGCGCCAAGTGGCGACAAGCACGACTATGTGAGCTTGTCCAAATATTTCTGGCCCAATCCGAAAACGTCCGACGGCCTGCCCTATGTGCTCCTCGACGGGGAGACTAATCCCGAGAACCGACAATATGACGCCAGCCGACTAGGCAGCATGATCGAAGCCGTTAAACCTAAAAACGGCGATTGAAACCGACCCCGGCGATCGCGCTCGCCGAGTTTCGCAAAGTTTTTTGTGCAGGAGGCCGACCGAAGCCGGCGGAATCAGGCCGGAGCCGGCAGCGCCGGTGGCGCCGGCCCCTTGATCCCGA
>CAIMFY010000115.1 GCA_903840415.1 uncultured Opitutia bacterium
CTACCAGATCACCGTCAACCTGGAGCCGCTGGACACCTACCGGATTATCCAAGAGGAGGAGACCGCGCAGCAGAACCTGCAAAAGCAGGCGAACACGGATGTCGTCGTGAGCCAGACGCGGGTCGATACGATTCGCCGAAAACAGACCTCCATTACGCAACTCGGCGAGGGGCAGACCCGGCTCATGAATACGACGTTCATCGTCCGGGCGTGGAACACGGACGAGACAAAACTCGCCGCCGACGTGAGCGCGTTAAAGGCGGGCATCCTGTCGATGCGCAACGCGCGATGCTACGACGCCCACCTCGAAGCGACGGCGTTGGAATTGTTTTTCTCCACGCTGCCCGGCAACAGCTTTCATCCCTACACTGCGCGCGCCGTTCGGCTCGAGGATGAGCATGTGGCGAACCTGATTCCCTTTTCGGCGAGTTTCACGGGTGACCTCGAACAGGCACAGGCCCTTTATCTCTCCTCGGACCGGGCGATGGTCGGCTTCCGGTTCCACGTGAACGGCCTCGTCCAGCACACCGGCGTGGCCGGCGGTTCCCGCTCCGGCAAAAGTGCCGCTTACAATAATCTCCTCTACCAGACCGGGCCGTATTTCGACTACGACGTGCTGTTGGAAGAAGGCGGCTCGCACGCGAACTACGCCGAGGACCACGGCGCAAAGCCGATCGTGATCCAGAAAAGCGGCAACATCACGGTCAACTACCTCGACACGCTGGGTTCACCGCTCGATCCCGACCACCTGGCGTATGCCATCAGCCTCACGGCGCACTTTGCCGGGAAGACGGAGGACGAGCGGCTGAACAACCGCCGCCGCGCCTATCTGTCGTTTTATCTCGGCGTGCTCTACCGTGAAGCCCAGCAGGATTGGGCGCGGCGGAATGCAGACCTGAACCGCCGTGCGCAGCGTGAGGCCTGTGCGATTCATAAATGGCACGCCGCCCGGATGACGGCGGACGACACGCTGTTCGACGCCTACACGCAAGTGCGCGACCGCGTCAGCGCGAACGACGCCGAAGTGCTGGAATTCACGGCGAAGATACCCGCGAGAGTCGAGGTGGCACGGTAACCGTCGCTGTCCGCGGAGGTATTGACGACGAATGGCGAGAGCACGACGGCTTCCTCCTGGGCGGGCTTGGCGGCGGGCGGGGCAACTACCTGGGCCAGGAGCGCGGCCGGAGAAAACAAAACGAGAGTGACCAAGTGGCGGGCTTTCATGGGGTATCAATCGACGGGTTGGTGCTGGAGTGGCGGCTCCGAGATGAGTCCCCCCTGGGGGACCATATGCAACACCCGCCATACTACACCCGTTGAGTCAACCGGCCGCAGCAGGCCCTGCTGGCGGCGAAACGGGCGCGTTCAGGGGGCGGCCGGCCGGCGCACGCCGACGCCGGGCGCGGTCGTTCCGGCGACCCACAGGACCCCATGGAGATAGGTCTGGGGCTGGTCGAGCGGACCAGTGGCATTTTGCTGCAGCGCCATGTGCATTTGATCGACCGCCATGGCGCCAATGCGGGGCAGGTTCTGATAAACGCCAGTGGTGGCGCTCCCGAGATTATCCACGTTGAGGTTGACGCAGCCGATCTCCGGCGGCACGCCGCGGAGGCAGCCGGAGTCAAAGGTGCCGAAGAGCACTACTTCGGGTTTGGCGGACCGACACCACGACGGAAGAAACGAGGAAAATGTCCCGGTGTGCGGCACGAGGAGGGGTGGCACGGTTTCGGCGAGACCGCGATCCCAGAGCCCCTGCCGGTAGCCCGCGAACATCCGGTGCTCGAGTCGGGAACTCATCTCAGCGCTCGCGGCGAAACCAATGCGGCGGTAACCGAGATCCGCGCAACGCTGCGTCGCCAGACGTCCGCCTTGAAAAATATCCGCGGTAACGCGGCGTATCACCGGTGCGCTTACGCTCAGGCCCAATCCCACCGTCGCAAAATCCGCGATATCCAGATCCAGGGTGCGCATGGATCCGGGCAGCGGCGCGATGAGGATGCCGTTGATGCCCCGGGCCCGCAGGATATCGATCAGCCGGGCCGGATTCGATTGCAGGCGAGCGAGCGCAAACTCCTCGACACGATAGCCGAGTTCGGTCGCACGATGGGTGACGCCGTCATACATCTGCACGAACGCGGCGTAGTTGCGCCACGGATCCTCCTTTGGGTGCGAGGTCACGTAGGCGAGCGTAGGTCGCCGTCGGCGCGGACGGAGCCGGAGATGCTGGCTCATCAGCGCAGCGACGAGTGGGTTGGCCCGGTAGCCGAGCCGTCTGGCCGCCTCCGCCACTCGGGCGCGGGTGGCGGACGGGATCGAGGGATGGTTGCGCAGCGCGAGCGAGACCGCCGAGCGACTGAGACCGACCGCGTCGGCGACCTGTTGCATCGTGATCATGTCCGGCGTTGCCATGAGAAGATGCCTTAACCTAAAAACGGCGATTGAAACCGACCCCGGCGATCGCGCTCGCCGAGTTTCGCAAAGTTTTTTGTGCAGGAGGCCGACCGAAGCCGGCGGAATCAGGCCGGAGCCGGCAGCGCCGGTGGCGCCGGCCCCTTGATCCCGA
>CAIMFY010000116.1 GCA_903840415.1 uncultured Opitutia bacterium
ACAGCTTGCGCTGCCGACGATGTCTGGTCGTTGATCTTCATGGATGGTGGTTTCTTTGGGTTTTCGACTTCCCTCTGCCTTTACTGGCAGCGGAACCACCATCCACCCAGCTAACTTTTAACGACTACAGGGACGCTTCCGTGCTATTGGGGCTGGAACGGATTCCGTGCTGTCGCGAGGAATAGAGAAGTGGCCGCACAAACCGCGCAGTGGCGGAAAAGAGCCGAAGGCGTCGAAAGCGATCGTTACAAGCGTTGGAGTGAATCTATTACGGTATGCTTGCTTCTCGCGTTTCTGCTAGCCGTTACATGGTTCGTGGAACGTAGTTACATTCATCGGTGAAATCTACCGAGATGCAGACGCCTGGAACTTCGTCGGAGAATTTGTAGAGAACGTAAACGTGCGCGCGCCAAGATCGGGCAAGAGGAAGCAGTAACCTCATTGTGGCGGCGCAAGCAAAATTGCGCGTGCCAAAACCCAACGTCCTGAAACAACACTTTTTCGCGGATCGTCCTTCAATGATTGATCGGTCACGCCCATCACCAGATTACTGGAAATCCGCGCTGGTTGTTGCGGCGGGCTTTGCCGCTGCCTGCTGCGCTGTTCTTGTGCGGAATAATCCCGCCGAACCTCAGTTCGCCTCGACCACGCGCACGCGAGTGGTGAAGGTTTGCAACCTTAGAGCATCTCTATCGAGAGGAGGTTGTGCGAGCCGGCGACGGCGACTTCGACCGCGCGCCGAAGCGCGTGCTGGCCATTGATTTCGGAAAAATCGGCGGCATCGCTCGTGGTGGGGTCTGGGCGCGGGTGCGGGTCGCCGCTGAGTCGAGTTGGGCGATTTGAATTTCGCCGGCGAGAAACCGCGCCGCGCGATCGAGGGAGTCGACGCGGCGGACTTCGAGCCCTTCGACGAGCGCCGCCTCGTCCGCGGAGATCGCGGGGAGCAACACCCCGCGTTCGCCAAGACGGCGGGCGAGTCGCGCCATTGCTAGCGCGCCGCGGACGGGGCGCGCGGCGCCGGAAAGGCTGAGTTCACCGGCGATGAGCCAGTCGTCGAGGTCGGTCGCCTTGAGTTGACCAGTCGCGGCGAGGATGCCGAGCGATCGGCCGATCGTAACAGGGGCCTTCTTTACGGAGCGTGCCGGGCGCCAGATTGATGGTAGTTCGGGTGCGTGGTGGGCGAAAACCGGTGTTGTTGAGCGCCGCCCATACGCGGTCGCCGGACTCCTTGACGGCGGTGTCGGGCAGGCCGACGAGATTGAGTTTTGGTTCGCCGGATTCGCCGGCGTTGACTTCAACATAGACGACCTCGGCGTCGATTCCTTGGAGGGCGGCGGAGGTAATCGTCGCAAGCATGGACGCGACTTTGTCGCGCGGTTCGCGATGGGCGAGTTACTTTTTCTTCGATTTGACCGCTGTCGCTGCAACTCGTCGCTTGATGAGGGCGATATTTTTTTCCACCGCCTTGATGTAGAGGTTCGGCCCGTGCGGGTAGGGGCGGGCGAGGAAACGATAGGACGCCTGAAAATCGCTTTCGAGTTTCGCGCGCACAAATTTTTGCCAAAAGATCGGAGTGCGGGCGGCCAGTTCGGCGGCGTTCTTGAAGACCCGACGCGAAGGGGGCAGATGGATGAAGTTATCCGATTCCTCAAACTCGTGGAACAGGATCTCGAGTTCGTCGGGGTAATCAGAGGCGGCCATTTGTCCGAGATAATCGGCCGTCGCGAGCGCGCAACCGACGACACGTTCGAAGGGTTCGCGAAACCGCAGCCGACTGATTTCCTTCGTCGGCCCCGTGCAATTGATCGCGCCGAGGACGGCTTCGACCTCGAGATCGGTCGCACCCAAGGTGGGCAGATAGGTGGCGGCGAAGGCACAGCTGCGCAGCACGTGACAGAAGGTGTATTTCGCGCCCGTGCCGATAGTATCGGAGCGCAATTTCAAGTAACCGGAGTCGTGCAAGAGCACAGCTGACACAGCGAGTTCGAACTGGCGCGAATTGATCCGTGGCTCGACTCCCGCGGCATGGCGACCCTCGAGCACTAGAGTGATGCAGACGGTCGCCTGAAGCGTGTGCTCAAAATCATGGTATCGAACGTCGCACTTGGCGTAATCCGGATGCCGGCCTTCAAACAATCGCTCCATGTCGGCCATGATGGTTTCGATCCATTTCAGGCTCGCGCCAGGATACATCTGGACGAACTTTTCCTCGACAAACGCTGCGACGGCGCGCGGATCCTTGGTTTCGACTGGAGGAAACATGGCCGAAGGGTGAATGAAAAATTAGTCCACCACTGGAGGGGCTGGGAACGCTGGTGATTAAGGGTTTGCTCAACCGCGCAGCAAGCCCAAACCTAGGGGAAAACTACTATTCATGATCGTAGGAATTACCGGCGGGATGGGCTGCGGCAAGTCGACGGTCGCGCGTTTGGTTGAAGCGCGCGGATTTCGGCGGCTGGACTCGGACGAGCTGGTTCGTGAACGAGTGCTCACAACCGTGCCGGTGCAAGCGGCGTTGCGGGCGCACTTTGGTGGAGCGGTATTTCGCCCCGATGGCGAGGTCGACCGCTCGAAGCTGGCGGAGCGCGTTTTCGCTATCGACGACGAGCGGCTCTGGCTTGAGGGGCTGACCCATCCGGTGCTGTTTGGTCTCTGGCGCGAGGAGTTTGCCGCTCATCCCAACGAGCGGTGGGCTGTTGAGACGCCGCTGCTCTTCGAGAAGCAGTTGGAGAATTGGTTTGATTTCACCGTATGCGTCGCGTGTGCTCCCGAACAGCAACTCGCCCGTCTGGAGCAACGCGGAATCCCGCGGGTGCTCGCCGGGCAGCGAATCTCCCAGCAACTGCCGCTCGCACGTAAAATTGAGCTGTCCGACTTTGTCCTCTTGAATGAGGGCTCTCCCGCGTTTCTTGAAACCGAGGTCGACCGTTTGATCATCGCGCTGAATGGCTGGAGTTGAGGTTTCGCTCCCAGTCGCGCGTTTGCGCGCTCACGCGAGCCAAAACTTTTTTGTAATCCTCCATGGCCCTCCCTCCCAAATCTGGCGACAACTCGTCGTCTTCCGGCGCCGACAATGACGCCACTCCCGCCAAGAAAACGCGCCGCCCGCGTGCGATCACGACTCGCACTCGCAAACCCAAGGCCGCCGCCGCGGCTCACGCTGCTCCTGTGGCCGAAATGAGGATCGAGGCCGTGCCCGAACCCGCGCCCAGGGAAATCCGGCAAGAACCACCGGCGCCTCCTCCGGCACCCGCGCCGACTCTTTCCGTGCCAGAAGCGCGCGACGTCGCATTTGAACCTCGCGAGTCGACCGCTCCTTCCGAGTTGCCGGCCTCCACCGAGTCCCAGCCGTCTGCACCTCCTCCTACCGGATACGGTGGTCAGCAACAACCGGGCAATGCCAACCAAAGTGGGCGCGGCGAATGGCAAGATCGCGGTGGTGGCGGGGGCGGCGGCGGCGGCGGCGGCGATCGCGGTGATCGTGGTTTTTGGAAACACGGCAAGCGCAAACGCGGCCGCCACGGCGGCGGCGGTGGTGGCGGACATTGGCAACCCGGTGGTGGCGGTGGCGGCGTCAGCCGCGAGCAGCACCCGCTACAGCCCCTGCCACCCCCCAGCAACACTCCCGTCTTCGGCGATCTGCCGAATCCCTCACGTTTCAACGATCTTGCGGCGCTCGATGCGCTCGCCATCAGCCTTTCCGCCGGCACGGGCGACGTGCTCTGGCTCAACGAACTCTTCGCGCTCACGCTCGCCGACCTCACCGCGTTCGCCAGAAACTTCGGCGCGACCTTCGAGGGTGCGCCCAACAAGCGCCAACTCCTCAACGCGATCTTCAAGACTGCCGTCGACGCCAAGCGCACCATCCGCGACCGCGGCCACATCGATGTGACCGATCGCGGCGCGTTTGTGGTCCACGAGCACGTCAACTACCGGCTTTATCCAGACGACGCCTACCTGCCGGAGAGCCTAATCAAACGCTACGGTCTCAAGCGCGGTCATCGCGTCGAAGTCACCGTGCAAGCAGCGCAGGAAGGCGAACGCTGCCCCTCCGTCGTGCGCATCGACTCGGTGATGGGTGGCGATCCCGAAGCCATCTCAAAAGTCACTCCCTTCGAGGAACTCGTCCCGTATTATCCGCTCAAACGCATCCTCCTCGAAGCACCCGACATTCACCCGAAAGACATGTCGATGCGTGCGGTCGATATTCTCACGCCGATCGGATTTGGCCAACGCGGGCTCATCGTCGCTCCGCCGCGCACCGGCAAGACCGTGCTCCTGCAAAACATCGCGAACTCGATTTCGGAAAATTCGCCCGAGGTGAAACTCATTCTCCTGCTCATCGATGAGCGCCCTGAGGAAGTCACCGATTTCAAGCGTCACACCAAAGGCGAAGTTGTTTCCTCGACTTTCGACGAGACACCAGAGAGCCACATCCACTGCGCCGAAATGGTGATCGAAATTGCGCGACGCCGCGTCGAGCAAGGCGACCACATCGTCATTCTCCTCGACTCGATTACGCGTTTGGCCCGCGCCTACAACGCCCTCACCGGCAACCAAGGCAAGACCATGTCCGGCGGCCTCGAGTCCAACGCCCTCCAAAAACCGAAACGCTTCTTCGGTTCCGCCCGCAACATCGAAGGCGGCGGCAGCCTTACGATCATCGCGAGCGCGCTGATCGACACCGGTTCGCGCATGGACGAAATCATCTTCGAGGAATTCAAGGGCACGGGTAACTCCGAACTTCACCTCGACCGCGGTCTCGTCGAGCGCCGCATTTTCCCCGCGATCAACATCGATCGTTCGGGCACGCGCAAAGAGGAACTCATCTACCATCCCGAGGAGTTGCAGCGCATCTATGGACTCCGTCGCGCGATGCAGGGCCTCGGCCCGATCGAGTCGATGGAGATGCTCATCACGCGCCTGAAGAAGACCAAGTCCAACGCGGAATTCCTGCTCGGTCTCGCCCGCTGAACTGCCGCCCATGCGATCACCGTCGTCTGCTCCCTCGCCGCACTCGGCCTTGGCCGCCGACGACTTTGTCATCCAACTTGCGCTTGATCGCGGCCTCCTCCGCGCCGACCAAGTCGACCGGGCGAAAGCTCTCGTCGCCGGCCACACCGATCCCGCGGTGCCGGCGCCGCGACTGCTCGATGTGCTGGTGCAGCAAGGCGGCCTGAGCGCCCGTAGTGTCGCCGAACTGCTGGCCACCGAATTTAGCATGGCGATGGCGCCCGATCTTGCGAACGTGCGTGTGACGGGCGACACCCTCGAAATCGTCCCGCGCGCCGTGGCTGCGCGCCACCTCCTCCTGCCACTCTCGCGCGACGCCCACACGCTTCGCGTCGCCATCGCCGATCCGTTCGACACTGATGGCATCGACGCGCTCGGCTACTTGTCCAAGCTCGCCATCGAACCGGTCGTCGCCACCGCCGCCGAAATCACCGCCGCCATCGATCGGTTCTACGGTAAGGACGCCAGTTCCATCGACGATCTGCTCAATGATCTTTCCGTCACCGGCAACGATGGCAATGCGGCCGTCACGACCGAGTCGAACACCGCCGCCACCGCTAGCAATACGGATGCCGACGCGCCGATCATCAAGCTCGTCCACCAGATTATTCTGGAGGCGATTCAACGGCGGGCGTCCGATATTCACATCGAGCCGCTCGAAAAACGCTTTCGCGTCCGCTACCGGATCGACGGCGTGCTGCTCGAGGTCGAGAACCCACCGAAGCGCCTCCAGCTCGCGATTATCTCTCGCCTGAAAATCATGGCGAATATTTCGATCGCCGAGAAACGCATCCCGCAGGACGGTCGCATCCAGATCAACGTCGGCGGCAAGCAACTCGACTTGCGCGTGTCGTCTCTGCCGACGGCGCATGGCGAAAGCATCGTGATGCGCATCCTCGACAAGGAAGGTCTCACCCTCGGCTTGCCCGAACTCGGCTTCTTCAGCGACGACGCCGCGACCTTTGAAAAACTGATCACGCTGCCTGACGGCATCCTGCTCGTCACCGGCCCGACCGGCTCCGGCAAGACGACCACGCTCTACGGCTGCCTCCACTACATCAACAAACCGGACCGCAAGATCATCACCGTCGAGGATCCGGTGGAATATCAGCTCAACGGCATTAACCAGGTGCCCGTGCGCGCTGACGTCGGCATGACGTTCGCCTCGGCGCTTCGTGCGATGCTGCGCCAGGCGCCGAATATTGTGATGATCGGCGAAATCCGCGACCTCGAGACGGCCGAGATCGCGATCAACGCGTCGCTGACCGGCCACATGGTGTTCTCGACGCTGCACACCAACGACGCTCCGAGCGCCGTCACCCGCCTCATCGACATCGGAGTGAAGCCGTTTCTCGTCTCCACGTCGCTCCGGGCGACGATGGCGCAGCGCCTCGTCCGAAAGATCTGCCCCAAGTGCAAACGCCCCTGCACCCCGGAGGCCAAAGAGCTGCGCGCGCTTAACATCACGGCGGCCCAGGCGGCAACGGCGACGTTTGCGAAAGGCGACGGTTGCGCTGAGTGCAACTCTACTGGTTATCGCGGCCGCATCGGCATTTTTGAAGTCTTCGTCGTGAACGAGGAAATTCAGAAAATGATTTACGAGCACGTCGGCTCCGCACGGTTGCGCGAAAGGGCCCGGGCACTCGGCATGAGGACGATGCGTGAGGATGGTTTGCGCAAGGTCACCGCCGGTTTGACCACCATTGAGGAAGTCGTCTCCATCACCGTCGGCGACGCGAATTAAACTCCAGGATCACCCCATGAGCTACGAAATGAACGACCTCCTCGACCTCATGGTCGAGCAAAACGCCTCGGATCTCCATCTGCAAGTGGGCCAGCCACCGACGCTTCGCCTCAGCGGCAGTATGACGCCCATCGACGGCCCGGCACTCACGCCTGACGACACGGAAAAACTCATGCAGGCCATCACGCCTGACTCCCAAATCAGCAACGTGAAGCTCAACGGCGGCGCCGATTTCGGTTTCGCGTTCGGTGAGAAAGCCCGCTTCCGCGTCTCGGTGCTCAAGTCGAAGACGAACTACGGCATGGTCCTGCGCCAGATTCCCTACAAAATGTTCGGCCTGCGCGACATTGGCATGCCCGACAAGATTCGCGAACTGCTCTACCGTCCTCGCGGCCTCATCCTCGTCACTGGCCCGACCGGCTCCGGCAAATCGACCACCCTCGCGTCGATGATCAATTACATCAACGAGAGTCGCGACGGCCACATCATCACCATCGAGGATCCGATCGAGTATTATCACAACCACAAGAAGTGCGTCGTGACCCAGCGCGAAGTGCACGTCGACGTGCCGAGCTTCTCTGAAGCGATCCGCCGCGCGCTCCGCCAAGATCCCGACGTCATCATGGTCGGTGAAATGCGCGACCTCGAGACCATCGAAGCCGCCATCAGCGCCGCCGAAACCGGCCACTTGGTCTTCGGCACACTCCATACCAACAGTGCGGCGAAGACCGTGGACCGCATCGTCGATGCGTTTCCGGCGAACATGAAGGACATGATTCGCACGCAGCTTTCGTCCTCGCTCGTTGCGGTCATCTCTCAGGTGTTGTGCAAAAAAATCGGCGGCGGCCGCATCGCTGCCTACGAAATCATGATCAACACGACGTCGATCGGATCGCTCATCCGCGAGAACAAGACCTTCCGCATCACGTCCGACATTCAGACCGGCGCCCAACTCGGCATGATCACGATGGATACTCACCTGATGAGCCTCGTGAATCGCGAACTCGTCTCGCCGGACGAAGCGCTGGAAAAAGCGCAGGATCCCAATGTGATGCGCGAGAAATTCCTGCAGGCTGGCATGAAACTCCGCGACGTCTGAGCTCATTCCACCGGCGCGATGTTCCCCGCTCACAGTCCTGCAATCTACGAGTTCCTGCGCGAACAGCGCCTCGTTGAGTTGGACCAACTCGACGAGCTCAACGAGGAGCACAAGGCCACGGGCAAGCCACTGGCCGACGTTGTTGTCGATCTTGGAATCGTCGAGCGATCGGAGTTGTTGCGCCGGATTGCGGACCATTTGGGCTGCGATTACCTCGACGAATTGCCGGTCCAGTTTCCTGGCGAAGCCATCGCGGCGATTACGGGCAAACTCGCGAGGGACTATGGGGTGATGCCGCTTCGGGCGGACGATCAGAGTGTCGACCTGCTCGTCACCGATCCGTTCAACGCGCAGGCGGTCGATGATCTCACGTTCGCCTTGGGGCGGAATATCCGGATGTTTTTTGCCGATCCCGACAAGGTCGACATCCAGATCAAGCAGCACTACGGCGAGGACGAGGAGAGTATCGACGATCTGTTGCAGGAAATCAGCAGCGGTGGGCTCGTGACCGAGGGCCGCGAGCTGTCCGAGCACGACATCGAATCGATGGCAGAGCAGACGCCGATCATCCGGTTTGTGAATCTGGTCGTCGGTCAGGCGATCCGCGACAAGGCGAGCGACATTCACTTCGAGCCGTTCGAGCACGAGTTCAAGATCCGCTATCGCATCGACGGTGCACTTTACGAGATGGCGCCGCCACCCAAGCAGCTCGCCGTGCCGATTATCTCGCGCATCAAGGTGCTCGCCTCGCTCAACATCGCGGAGCGACGCATCCCACAGGATGGCCGCATCAAGATCACGCTGGGCGGCCGGCAGGTGGACTTGCGCGTGTCGACGCTGCCGACGCAGTTTGGCGAGAGCGTCGTGCTCCGCGTGCTCGATCAGGCAGCGGTGCAACTCGACATCACCCAACTCGGAATGCCGGAGGATGTGTTCAACGGGATTCACGAAATCATCCGTCGACCGAATGGGATTTTCATCGTCACGGGCCCGACCGGTTCCGGAAAAACCACGACGCTCTACAGCGGCCTGCGCATTATCAATACCGTCGATCTCAAGCTCCTTACCGCCGAGGATCCGGTGGAATATGAGATCGAGGGCATCATGCAGGTGCCGGTGAACCCGCTCGTCGGGCTCACGTTCGCCTCGGCGCTGCGGTCGTTTCTCCGGCAAGATCCCGACGTGATCATGGTGGGAGAAATCCGCGATCTGGAGACAGCACAGATTTCCATTCAGGCGTCGCTGACCGGCCATTTGGTGTTGTCGACGCTGCACACCAACGATGCGGCGGGGGCGATCACGCGGCTCATCGACATGGGCGTGGAACCGTTTCTGATCGCGTCGACGCTGGAGGCGGTGCTGGCGCAGCGGCTGGTGCGGCGCGTGTGTCCGCAGTGCAAGTCGGCCTATGAGCCGGCGCCGGAATTATTGAAACAGCTGGGAGTGAAACGGGAGAGCATCGGCGACCGGCAGTTCCACTATGGCAAGGGCTGTCCGGTTTGCACGCAGACGGGTTACCGCGGCCGGCTGGGCATCTACGAGTGGCTGCGGATGACCGAAGCGGTGCGCGATTTGGTGGTGCAACGATCGCCGACGCTCGTCATCCGGCAGAAGGCGCTGGAGCAGGGGATGCGCACCCTGCGCGACGACGGCCTGCGGGCGATTTTCGACGGCCACACGACGATCGAGGAAATCGTCAAATACACCTGACCATGGCCCAACTCCCGAATCGCAACCCGCCCGTTTCTACCGCTCCGGCCACCATTCCGGCCGTGCCAGCCAAGGCGCCGGGTCGCGGCGCGGTGCCTTACGCCGGCGCCATGGGCACAGCGAATAAGCGGAAGCGCCCGCTGACGTTTGGCCGCGTGGTCAACGGCAAGGGCCTCGCGGTGTTCACGCGGCAGCTTGCCACGTTGGTGAAGGCCGGCATGCCGATCCTGCGCAGTCTCGAAGTGCTGGCGCGCCAGGAAAAACGTCCGGCATTCAAGGAAGTGATCGAGAACATCGCCGATATGATCCGGTCGGGAGGGAATTTTTCTGATGGGCTAGCGGCCAACGAAAGGATTTTTGATCGGCTTTACATTAACATGGTGAAAGCCGGTGAGGCGGGCGGGGTGCTCGACACGGTGCTCGAGCGACTTGCCGTCTTCATGGAGAAGGCGCAGCGCATTCAGGGCAAGGTGAAGGCGGCGATGATTTACCCCATCATCATCGTGCTGGTCGCGAGTGCGATCGTGTCGGTGCTGATGATTTTCGTGGTGCCGACGTTTAAGGCGATTTTCCGCGACATGCTGAAGGGCCAGCCGCTGCCGTCGCTCACGGAGGGACTGCTCGCTGTGAGCAATTTCCTGAAGGACCATTATCCCATCGCTCTAGGCCTCATCGTCGCGGCTTACGTTGGGGGCAATTTGTTGCATAAGACGCGGCCGGGTGCGCGTCTGTTCGACTGGCTGGTTATTCACATGCCGGTGCTGGGCGACTTGTTTCTGAAGGCCGCGATTGCGCGGTTCACGCGGACGTTTGGGACGTTGCTCGCGAGTGGCGTGCCGATCCTGCAGGCACTGATCATCACGCGCGACACGAGCGGCAACATCCATGTCGCCGATGCGATCAATGTGGTCCACGATCGCGTGAAGGAGGGCGACAACGTCGCGAAGCCGCTGGAGTCGACGCAGATTTTCCCCGGCATGGTCACCAGCATGATCGAGGTGGGCGAGGAGACGGGCGCGTTGCCCGACATGCTGACGCGCATCGCCGACACCTACGACGAGGAAGTCGACACGGCGGTCGCCGGCCTGACGTCGATCATCGAACCGATCATGATTGTGTTCATGGCGGTGATGGTCGGCACGATCGTGATCGCGCTGTTTTTGCCGATGGTGAGCATCATTCAGCATCTGCCGACCTGAGTCGATCAGTCGCCGAGCTTGCGGGTGAGTAGCATCGAACTCAACCCGGGGAGGCGTTCCGAAAATTCGTCACCATCGCTGGCTTGACGGAGGGCGCGCTGGACCATGCCCATCTTGGCGTCGAGGTTGTCGATCATCGAAACAAAGACGGCTTCGGGCGTGGCGGCGTAGACGGCGGCGCCCCATTCAGGTTCGCCCTGATGGGAGAGGATGATGTGTTCGAGGCGTTCTAGACGTTCGGGATCGAGCTTGGCCTTGATGGCGGCTTTGCGCGCGAGTTGGTAGCCGAGCACGACATGGCCCTGGAGAATGCCGCGGCGGCTGCGTTTGGTGGCGAGCGTGCCTTCGTATTCGATGGCCTTGCCGGTGTCGTGAAGTAGGATACCGGCAAGCGCGAGGTCGGCATCGATCTCGGTATAGAGCGGAAGCAGGGCCTTGCACACCCGCGCCATGTGAGTCGTGTGTTCCAGCAAGCCGTGGCGATAGGCGTGGTGCATCGCGACGGCAGCGGGCGACCACTTGAACGTCTCGCCGATTTCGTCAAAGACGGCGCGAACGGTGGCGCGCAATTCGGCGTGACCAATGGATTCGATGAAGGCGTTGAACTCCGTCCACAGCGCTGCGCCATCTTCGGGCGCCACTTCGACGAGCGTTTCCAGCAGTCCGGGCGCGCCCAGTTCGCTTTCAGCGAGCACCGTGGCTTTCATCAGACGAGGCGAAAGACGACCTTGATAGTAGTCTATCTTTCCCTCGAGGCGAACGATGGCGCCTTCGCCGGCGTCTTTGAGCGTTTCGAAGGCGGGGCTGTCGCCGAACACGGTGCATCCGAACGAGCCGGTGCGATCGCCGAAATCGGCGCTGAAAAATGAATTGCCGTTCGACGCGGTTTTCGCGGCGAGTTTTTTCACGACGAGCAAGCTCGTGAACGGCCGGCCGTTGGCGGAAGGATCGAGCGCCTTAAGATCGCGAACGGTGGAGAGGGGCGGCGAATCAGCCATGAGATTTGACGAGTTGCGTGTAGGCTTTGAAGAAAGGGTGTTTCACATCGTGGAGGAGTGAATAGAAAACGGTTTCGCTCGGGAGCACATGCACGCCGGCATGAACGAGCGCCTCCAGACAAAAGCTGGCGTCGTCCGGCCGCCGCGCGCCGACGGCATCGCTCAGGATCGTGACCTGGAGCTTGGCTGCGCGAGCGTCGAGGGCGGTCTGATAAATGCAGACGGAAGTTTCGAGGCCGCATAACAGCAGGTGTTCGACTCCGCGATCGCGGAGTAGGGTGTCGCGAATACCGTCATCCGCCAGCGCAGAGAAGGCGTTCTTGCCGAAGACGGGCGCGCCGAAGGCGAGCGCTAGCAGTTCCGGCGCGGTGCCGCCGAGTTTCTGCGGCACTTGCTCGGTGAAGGCAACGGGCAGCCCGAGGCCGAGTGCGGCAGCGATGGCAAACTCGCACCGGCGCTGGACACGCGCGCCGTTGGTGACGGCCGAGACAAACACGGGCTGCATGTCGATGCAGAGGAGCATGAGTTCACCGGACGGATGAGGGGCTTTCATTTCCAGTAGCGTGTGTGGGCGCGGACCTGAACGAAACGTTTTTCGGGCAAAATGTAGGCGGTGAGCTTTTCGCCCACCACGCAGCCAGTGTCGATCCCGACGGACCACTTGAGCTTGTAGATCTCCGGGCGCGGCGTGTGGCCGTAGATGACGAACGGCGGCCCGCGCCACAGATCAGCCCACGCTGGCGCCTTGGGCGCTTCGGAGCGTTTTCCGGGGCGGCCGTCGCGCGTGACAACTTGGATGCGCGTGACGACGTCCGCAGTTTGGCGCGCCCACGGTTCCTTCGGCAGGAAACCGCCGTGGACAAACACGACATTGAGTTCCGGCTCTTCCAGAGTGAGCGGCATCTTTTTAAGATAGTCCCAGTCGGTGGGCCGTAGTTGCGCAAACGTTTCGAGGTCGCGCTCGCGGATGTATTTTTTGTTGCCCGTCTGACGGTATCTGAGCAACCGCAGTTCGTGGTTGCCGAGGAGTGCCGTCGCGTGGCAGGCCCGCGCAAGATCGATCACTTTGCAACTGTCGGGACCGCGGTTGACGAGATCGCCGAGGAGGATGACGCGATCGTGGCGCGTGAGGGCGAGGAGCGCGAGTAGTTCGGCGAACTCGGCGTGGCAGCCGTGGATGTCGCCGATGGCGATGAGTCGTCCGTTCATGCGGCGGGAAAGTGCTAGCGTCCGGCGCGCGCTGGAGTAAACAAGAAAGCCTATGGAAATGCATCTCCAGCCGCTCGCGACGACGTGCTTCGTCTCTGGTCAGCCGTTCGCCGAAGGCGATCGGGTGGCTAGCTTTCTCGTGCGGGCGACGACGCTCGATGTCGTGCGCTACGATTTGCTCGCGACCGAAGCGTCGAGTTTCGCGCCGGAGGGCTTCGTGGCGTGCCGCTGGGTGCAGGCATTCAAGCCCCAAGCGCACGAGAACGCTGCCCGGACGCTCAAGTTGAATGCCGAAAACCTGTTTCTCACTCTTGCCGAACCAGCGAACGAACTCAATGTGGAGAGCACGCGCCTCTTGCAGTTTCTCGCGCTCATGCTTGAGCGGAAAAAACTTCTCCGTCCCAAGGGGCAATCGGCCGACGGCACCAAGAGCGTCTACGAGCACGCAAAATCGAAGCAGCTTTTCGAGGTGCCAATGGGCGATTTGACGCCGGAGTTTTTTGTCGCCGTGCAAGAGCAACTGACGGTCCTGGTTGGCTCGAAACCCCAAAAACCTGTAATCTCCCAGACTGAGACGTCGGTCCAAGCTGCAACATAAAGATGCGATCTGAATAAGCGGCGAAGGTTACGGGGCGAAATTTTCGCGGTGCCTTGGCACTAAACGCTCAGGTTGTGCTCGGTGGTGCCGCAATTGTGAATCAGGCTTTGGAGCAGATTTTTGTAACTATTATCCGCAGGTTCGTGTATGACGGGGACGACCGTTGGGGTCCGTCCTTCCACTTCTCCTGATTCGCCTTGAACGCGCCCACTCATGAAATGTCGCCCGCAAACCTGTCGCGGCGGACCGCTGAGAATTTCATCATCGAGGCGGTGGGCCTGGGCAAGACCTATGGCACGCTCCGCGCGCTCGCGGATGTGAGCGTCCGCGTGCCGCCCGGCACGATCGGGCTGCTTGGACCGAATGGTGCCGGCAAAAGCACGTTCCTTAAGTGCCTGCTTAACCTTGAGACGCCGACGACGGGCTCAGCCAAAGTGCTCGGAGTCGACATCCGGGCGCGCAACCGCGCGTCGCGCGAAAAGGTCGGCTACAGCCCGGAGCAGGATTGCCACATCGCCGGCATGGCTGGCTGCGAATACGTCACTTACTGCGGCCAGCTCTCAGGCATGCCCTTTCGCCAGGCGCGCCAGCGCACGCACGAAATCCTCGATCTCGTCGGGATGGGGCAGGAGCGCTACCGGCTCGTCGACACTTACTCGACCGGCATGAAGCAGCGCGTGAAGCTCGCACAGGCACTGGTGCACGATCCCGAAATCGTATTTCTTGACGAGCCGACCAACGGCCTCGATCCGTCGGGCCGCGAACACATCCTCCAACTCATCGGCTCCCTATGGAAGGACCTCGGGATTAGCGTCGTGATGTGCTCGCACCTCCTACGCGACATTGAGCGGGTGTGCGATCGCGTGATGATCATCGGCCACGGCCGGCTGCTCGAGCACGACAGTATCTTGGCACTCAAGAGCCGCCACCGCCGCATTGTTGAGATCGCGCCGGCGAGCGAGACAGAACGATTTCAAACCGTGCTCACGTCGGCCGGGCTCACGGTTGTGAAGCTCTCCAATGGCAAGCTCCGCGTTGAATCCGCGAGCGATTCCATCGAGTGGGTGCTCGAGCTGATGCGGGCGCATGGCCTGCCGCCCGCCGAAATCGTGTCGAACCCCGATGCTCTCCACGAGTTGTTCATCAAATCGATTTCCGCCGACCATGGATAGTAGCCTCGATCTGAGTCGCTGGCGCGAAGCGCCGCGCGGAGTTGCCTACCGGCGTTGGTGTATCGTCGCTACCGGGTTGCGGCAGCTCCTGCGCACGCGCTATTTCAAATTCTTGCTCAGCGTGGCGTGGAGCGGCGGTCTGATGATTGCGGTCGCAGGCTTTGCGTTCAGCCAGTCGCTCGCGAGCGGCGGCTGGCTCGAAAACTTCGCGGTGCGCCTCGGGCCACGGGCCGAAGCGGTGTTTACGGTGATCACGGGGCTCGTGGCGATGTTTCCGGACGTCGTGGTGCACGGCGTCTTCACCTTGATTTTCTGGGCGCATTCGTTTCTCGGGCTGTGGCTCAGCCTGCTCGCGCTCACGGTGCTTGTGCCGCAATTGATCACGCGCGATCGCGGCAGCAACGCGCTCATCGTCTACCTGGCGCGGCCGCTCACCTCGACAGACTATCTGCTCGGCAAGCTCGGTATCATCGTCGGCGTATTGGTGCTGGTGTGGACGGGACCGATGCTGTGCGGGTGGTTGCTCAGCATGCTGTTCGCCACTGATCGCGATTTCATCGTCTATTCGTTTTCGCCGCTGCTGCGCGCGCTGCTGTTCAACGGCATCGCGCTGGTCGCCTTGGCCGCGATTGCGCTCGGCGTGTCCGCGCTCGGCCGCAAGACTCAGGTGGCAACAATCGTGTGGATCGGGCTGTGGCTGGTGCTCGGCGGCATGGCCGCGCCGCCGCTGGCGCCAGACTGGATCAAGCGGGCAAGTTTCACCCGTGACCTCTACGAGGTGCGGCAAGAGGTTTTCCGGCTCGACACCGCGCTGAGCGACGCAGCGGCGCAACTGCCGCTGCTCGACCAGCGGTTTGTGACCAATCTAGCTGCCGCCGGCAAAAAAGCCGAGCCGACCGATTTCAATGGCGCGCTGGCGGGCCTCGGTATCTTCGTCGTGGCCTCGTCGTTCGTGTTTTTCCGCAAGCTCCGACCCGAATGAGTGCCATCGTCCAAGCCGAAAACCTCAGCCGCTTCTACGGGATGATTCTCGGGTTGAACAACGTGTCTTTCGCGATCCGGCCTGGCATCACCGGCATCGTCGGACCGAACGGCGCGGGCAAGACGACGCTCTTTCGTTTGCTGCTCGGTCAAATCCGACCGAGTTCTGGCGAACTCACCGTTTTCGGCGAGCGCCCTTGGAATAATCCCGCGGTGCAAGCGCGCCTTGCGTATTGCCCTGAGAGCGAAGTGATGCCCGCGGGCCTGCGTCCGCTTGAGTGGCTTAGCGGGCTTGGCATGATCTCAGGTCTGTCGGCGCCGGAAGCCGACACGCGCGCCCGCGCTGCGCTCGAACGCGTCAAGCTCGGCGCCGAGCACTGGCGCAAACGCGTGACCGCTTACTCGAAGGGGATGAAGCAGCGTGTGAAACTTGCGCAGTGCCTCCTGCACGAGCCGAAGCTTATCATCCTCGACGAACCGATGAATGGCCTCGATCCGATGGGCCGCGAAGATATCGCGGTGATTCTGCGCCAGCTCGCCTCCGACGGTGTGAGCGTGCTCATCTCGAGCCATATCCTCCACGATCTTGAGGCGCTGTGCGCGGATTTCATTCTGCTGCGCTGGGGCCGAATCCCGCGCTCGCTCAATGAAGCCGCTTCAGCCGACGCGCGCGCGCGCTGGCCGGAGGCGACGACATTCCGCTGCGACGCCCCGGAAAAACTCGCGCATTTTCTCTTCGAACGAGAACTGCTGCGCGGCTGCGATATCACGCCCGAAACTGGCACGCTGCACGCCCGCTGGCGCGACCCCGAGAAGTTTTTTAGTCTCTACCACTCCCTGCTGCTCGAGAGCGGTGTGCGCATTTTTGAAGTGCAGAGCACCGCGTCGTTTCTTGAGAAAGCCATCGACCCCACGCTGCACTCATGAACACGGCTTCCACGTTTTCACCGGCGCGTGTCGCGCCGAATCTCTCCCACGTCTGGGGCGGGATCTGGCGGCTCACCGTTCGGCGGTTCCTGCTGCCGGGCCATTGGCTGACGCTCGGTCTTGGTCTCGCGGTGCTGACGCTATTGTTGATCGGCGGCGGGCACAGTGGCAGCCCGGCCCGATTCCTCGATTGGACGGTCGGATTTTACATCACATTTCTGGTGCCCGCGCTCTCATTCGTGGCGGCGGGAGGCGCGATGCGGGACGAAATGAAATCCGGCAACGTCGACTATGTGCTCACCCGGCCGGTGCCGCGGCCTGCCTTTGTCGTTTTCAAATTCATTGCCCACACGATTGGCGTGCAGATCGATTTTCTTTTTGCATTCGGCGTGGTGACGTTCTTCGCGGTGTCGCGGCACGTGCCCGATCTCGGTTGGGTCACGATTAAACTTCTGTTCGGCCAGATGCTGTTGATTACGGCCTTTAGCGCGTTGGGTTTTCTCTGCGGTGTGATTTCGTCACGCTATGTCGTGATTGGGCTCGCCTACGCTGGCATCATCGAGGCCGGCGTCGGCCAAATTCCCACCCAACTCAGCCGGCTTTCGATGACGCACCAAGTGCGCGATTTGCTCACGTTCCTGCTTGGTGGTTCCGCGCCGGTCACGTCTGTGCCGAGCCTGATTAGCACCACCAGCCTCGTGGCTCTATTTGGCGTAATATTCGTGGCCGCGGCCGCCGCGATTTTTTCGCTGTGCGAACTTTCCGGCCCCGCCGATTCTTGAACCACTTGTAACCAACACCAGCCAGTCGGTGTAGAGACCGGTAGCAACATTCTCCCTCCTCTTATGAAAAAGCATTTCCTCCTCACAGCCCTTCTCCTTCCGCTCTTGTCCGCGCTCCCAGCCCTTGCCTCCGTCAACCCGGCCGTCGTTTCGGCCGACGCGAAGTGGCTCGTCTACGCCGATCTCAACGCCCTGCGCGCCAGCCCGATCGGCCAAGAACTCATCGCGATGGCCGAAAAAGCCCAGCTCGACACCGGCAGCGGCAAGGTCGGCATCGACTGGCAGAAACTCTCCGCCACCGTCGGTTCGGCGACAGCCTACGGAGCCAATATCTCGCCCGATCCCAAGCAAATTGACGGCACGCTCGTGGTCCAGGGCACCGCCGATCTCCGGAAGATCGCCGAGAGCATCTTGATTCAACTCAACCTCGCCCAGCCCGAGGAGGTCGCCGAGATCACTGACCTGCCGTTCCCCGCTTACGCGATCCGCGCTGTGAAGCACCAGCCTAAACCGCCGTCCGAGAAACCGAATGATGCCAAGGATGCCGACGAACTGGTGAAAGGAAAAGTGGACGGCAATAAGTCCGTGAACTCCACATCACTCGATTTGTTCATCGCGTTTCCACCGGAGGCGGTGGTGCTCGTCAGCAAGTCGCGGCCGCAAATTTTGAAAGCCCGCGAGGTGTTGCGCGGGATCGCGCCATCGCTGACGAAGACTCCGGACTCACCGCTCGCTAAATTTGTGCAAGCCTCCGACGGTGCTTATCTGATCGCGGCGAGCATTGTGCCCACCGAAAAATTCTTCTCGGCCGATGCGACGCAAGCGCGCATTTTGAAAATGACCAGCGCTGGTTCACTCGCGTTCGGTGAACGCGGCGACACGACCTTTGCCCACAGCGAACTCGTCGCCAGCTCCGATCAGATGGCGGAGAAGCTTATGAAGATTCTCCAAGGTATGACCGCGATGATGTCGCTCGCTGAGACCAATGACAAACAACTCGCCGAGTTTCTAAATTCTGCGGCCGTCAACCGCAACGGCGACACCGTCACGCTCGACCTCGCGTATTCGAGCACGCGCTTAGCGGCAATGATCAAGACGCTCCAGCAGCCCCAGCAATCTCGTTCGCCGGACCGCGCTGTCGCCCGCACCACGCAGATGATCAATGGCAAGTCGCTCGCAGAATGGCAGGCCGAATCCGGCCCTGCCAACGCCGACGGCACACCCGGCCCGATCGTGGTAAAAACCATCGAAAATATCGCGCTCAAAAATGGCACGCTCCTCACACTCGCGCGGCAGAGCAACGGCGGCCGTAACATCCGCTACGATCACATCGAAATCGCGCCGGCGGATCACTCGGGGATGTCCCTCACGTTTCGCCCTGAGTTCATGCGCGCCGCCGGCCCGCGCTGGCAGCAATTTCAGTTTCCCGGCACCGATGGAATCTATATCCTGAAAGTCGCCTATCTGAACGATCCCGAGGGGAAGGCCACGTTTGCTGTCAGCGCCAAGGATCCGCGGGTCGAGGCACCGGCATCCGCGCCGGTCGCACCCTCAAGTGGACCACTCATTTCAGAACCAAAGAATAAATGATGACCCTCGCCTCCGAGTCGCCACGCGCCGATGGACCCCTCGAGGGTTCGATTGGGGCGGACTGCGACGAGGCGGTGACCCTTCAGGAGGCCGCGGAGGGTGACACGGTTGCTTTTGGCGAAATTGTTCACATCCACCATCGCCGCGTGTTTAACTTCCTCCGGCAGATGACCCGCCACCACCAGGATGCCGAGGACCTCACGCAACAGACGTTCATCAAGGCGTTTCATTACCTCGCGCGCTTCGATCGAAAGCGGCCCCTCATAAACTGGCTCCTCACCATTGCGCGCAACACCGCCCTCAACCACTTCCGCGACGAGAAAAAATGGGAGGAATTGCCCATCGATCCCGCCGGAACCGAGCCCACGCCGGCGCGCCAAATCGAGCAAAACGAGCAACAGGAAAATCTTTGGGCCCAGGCGCGCGCTCTGCTCTCGCCCCGTGAGTTCGAGGTGCTTTGGCTGCGTTTCTCGGAGGAATTGTCCACGCGCGAGACCGCTCAGGTCGTCGGATTGACCGAAACGCATGTCAAGGTTATGGTGTTTCGGGCGCGCCAGACACTGCTGAAAGGAGCGAAGTTATCATGAAAAATTCTGCCGACGTATCACCCCGCTTCACCTGCCGTGTCGTGCGCGGCGGTCTTTCGCTCTTCGGCGACACCTCGCGCAGCGTGCCACGCGGTGCTGGCGCCTCGCATGTCGCCGCGTGTGAGGACTGCCGGAAATTTTTCGGCTCCATTAACCAATTCGAACTTGCGCTCAAACGTGACGCGACGCACCTGAACCACGGCCCGACCCTCGGGCTCGAGCAGCGGATTGTTCGCGCGGTGAACCTCTCAACGCCGGAACCGCAGTCGCTCGCAGCGCGTCACATCTCATTCACTCTTGCGGGAGTGGCTGCGTGTGCCGGCCTGACTTTGCTGTTTCTTCAGCAACAATCCCCACCGCCACGTCCCGCCACGCCCTCGAATCCCATTATCGCGGCGGACAACGTATGGACTTTGCTGAAGCCGTCGGCTGATGCGCTACTCTCGGGCGATCCCCTACAGCTTGAGGTCGACGCCGTGGTTTCTGACGCGCGATCAGCGGTCCGTTTTCTAGAGCGCAATTTCCTGCCTTCGCCGTTGGAACCGCTGGGCAGCAACGGATAAAATTCTGTTTCCAAAACCAATGCCGATCGGACATGCCGTTGGCGCGAGGTCGAATGGCCGGCAGGTGCGCAGATGCTTATGACTCCGGCCGCCAACGAACTGGCACGCCGCGCGTCGCGAGAAAAGATTTCACCTGGGGAATCGTCAGTGTGCCGAAGTGAAAAAGACTCGCCGCAAGCACGGCGCTAGCGCGGCCGGCCTCGATCGCATCGGCGAAATGCACGAGCGTCCCGGCACCGCCACTCGCGATGACCGGGACTCCGACGGTGTCGCTCACGGCTCGGGTAAGTGCGCAGTCGTAGCCCGCCTGCGTGCCGTCGGCGTCCATGCTCGTGAGCAGAATTTCTCCCGCGCCGAGCGCGACGGCGGTGCGCGCCCAGCCCACGGCGTCGAGTTCGGTCGGGTTGCGGCCGCCGTGGGTGTAAACGCGCCACGACTGACCGTCTGGTTCGCGCTTGGCGTCGATCGCAAGCACGATGCATTGCGCGCCGAAACGATCGGAAGCCCGGCGAATGAGATCGGGGTCTTTGATCGCGGCGGTGTTGAGCGAAACTTTATCGGCACCGCTTTTCAACATGGCCTCAATGTCGACCACTGTGCGCAATCCGCCGCCGACCGTGAGCGGCATGAAGCATTGTTCAGCGGTCGCCGCCACGACATCGTGCATGATCGAGCGGCCGTCACTGGAGGCGGTGATGTCGAGAAAAACGAGTTCGTCGGCGCCCTGGGCGTCGTATGCTTTGGCGCACTCGACGGGATTGCCGGCGTCGCGCAGTTGCTGGAACTTCACTCCTTTGACGACACGGCCGGCGTTGACGTCTAGGCAGGGAATGATGCGGCGCGAGAGCATGGCGGAGGGACGCGGCGTGGCAGCACAGGCGGGCGGCTTAACTTGCCACCCTTCTCAATCAATTCTCCGTGTGCGTCACATCCGGCTCAAAGTTCACCGCGAGCCGGTAAACATGGCCGGGTCGCATGATCAACGGATGATCACGGACGAGCGACTGCAGGTAGTGAATCTTGCCGTAGTTCGTGCGGTAAGTCGCATCGGCGCTGACGACTTCAGTTTCCTGCCAGACGCCTTGAAAATCGTCCTTCGCGACGCTGCACCGATGGCCTTGCGGTCCGAGTGCGAGCGCGCCGCTCACGTGGTATTTCGAGTGCGGCGCGGCGATGGCGAGGATGTAGCGGAACTTGTCGAGCGTGACCTGTTGCTTCACCGTGTAGGCAAATTCGCAGCTGATTTTGTTGCCCGCAAACGTCCACTGCACCTTCACACTACCGAGATTTTTCACGAACTCCTCTTTCGTCGTGATGAGTTCTGGTTGATCGTAGCGGAAGTAGAAGCTGTTGCGCAGGCCCAGGCCGGTGACGCAGTTCTTGCCGTAGAATGAGGGCAGGGTGACGTGTTCCCCGAAAGTCAGCTCCGGAAGCATGATCGGCACGTAGATGTTGTTCGGCCAGTCAAAGATGCCGGGGCAGTGCGGAAACGCGAGCGAGTCGCTCGTGAGTTTGGAACCGGAGCTGATGAGCGGAATCTGTAGGTGCAGACCGCTCTCGCCGTCGCGATAAAGAAAAAGACCCTGCTCTTTGCGATTCGATTTATCGAAAATGACGAAGCGACCGGAAGTTTTCGGTTGCTCGATTTTCGGGGCGCCGGACGGCATCTGGATCGTCTTGGCGAGTCGCGACCACTGGCAGAGGTAACGGGCCGCATCGAAATTCGCCATGCGCGTCGTGTGCGAACTGTAGGCGGTGCGTTCGTCGTCGCGCAGATCGAGGAAGCCGTGCTCCTGATCAAGATAGGTCTCGTAGAAAAACATGAACAACCGGCGGAGGATGTCGTAGTATTTGACCTTCTGCTCGTCGACGATCCAGCCATCGCGCAGGCCCTGCAAAATCAGGCTGATGCAGTGCATCTGACCGTAGGCGCCGGCGGCGCGCCCAAAGGCCCAGCCGAGACCGTCGGCGCGGACGAGGTCGGGCATCATCTTGATGTATTTCTCGGCGTAGGTGCGGAGCGTCGGTAGCTTCCGGTCGCGCACACCGCTGTTTGCATGCAGTTGCAGCGCCGAGCGGATGAACACGAAGCTCATCACGCCGTAGAGATTAAAATTGCCTCCGAAACCATGGGTCGCGTCGTCGAAGAATCCCGCGGAGCTCGTCTGATTGATGCGTTCGCACATCCGCTCGATCAGGCGGGAGGTCTCATCCTTCTTGGACAAGCCGAAGGAGAAACGGGCGACTGCCTTGGCGATGTTGAAGCACTGCCAGTGGTTGTCGTAGTCGCTGCGATGGAGGAGTTGCTTGTCGATGCGCTGCTGCGTTTCATCGACGAGTCGTTCCCAGACGGGATTGCGTTCCTTTGACGGACCAAAGCACAAGAGACCGAGCGAGGCGTAGGCGAGGCCGTTTTCCGCGGCGGGCTCGGTGAACATCTGGGCCGTGATGCAGCGCGCCGCGTGGTCGACCAGGTCATGGCCTTTGAGCGTGCTTTCGCCGGTGGCACGATAGAATTCACCGAGCGCGAACGCTACGTGGCCGGGTTCGTCGGGACGAGACTCCTCGCCATTGGCGGGCAGCAAAGTGCCGTCTGGCTGAATCGAGTCGAGATTGTGGGCCAGCATCGAGCGGGCCATATCGAGACATTGCTCGGAAAAACTGTGCATTCGGAGGTTAAGCTGGTGGCTAAATCGGACGTGGCGCGGGCGGGAGCGTTGAGTCTCGGGAGATTCTGGGGCGGGGCAAGAGGGAAGTTTTAGCGGGCGATGAGTTTCAAAAACTCAGCGTTGGTTTTTGTCTTCGAAAGCCGCGCGATCATGGTCTCGGTAGCTTCCTCGATCTTCTGTTGGACGAGCGCACGGCGGAAGAAATGGATGCCTTCAAGCGTCTTCGCGTCGATCAGCAGTTCCTCTTTGCGCGTGCCGGACGAGGCGATGTTGATCGCGGGCCAGAGGCGCATCTCGGCCGCCTTGCGGTCGAGCACGAGTTCCATGTTACCCGTGCCTTTGAACTCCTGGAAAATCACGTCGTCCATGCGGCTGCCGGTTTCGACGAGGACGGAGGCGATGATAGTGAGCGAACCGGCTTCTTCGGTCTTGCGTGCGGAGGCGAAGATTTGGCGCGGTTTTTCCAGTGCACGGACATCGAGACCGCCAGAACCAGTGCGGCCGGAATTGCGGGCGGTGTTGTGTGCACGAGAAAGGCGCGTGATCGAGTCGACGAACAGGACGACGTCGCGGCCAACCTCGACGAGGCGCTTTCCACGCTCGATGCAGAGGTCGGCGATGCGGATATGATTCTCGATCTGTTCGTCGTTTGACGAAGCCCAGATTTCGGCGGCGGGCACACTGCGGCGGAAGTCGGTGACTTCCTCCGGGCGCTCGTCGACGAGGAGAATCATGACGTGGCATTCGGGATTATTTTCGAGAACGCCGAGCGCCATGTCGCGGAGCAGGGTGGTTTTGCCGGTGCGCGGCGGCGCGACGATGAGTCCGCGCGTGCCCTTGCCGATCGGGCAGAAGAGATCGACGGCGCGCGTGGTGAGGCGGCCATCCTTCAATTCCATTTTCAAAAACTGGTTGGGCGAAACGGTCGTGAGTGCCGTAAATTCATATCGTGCGCGCCGATCCTCGAGGGCGACGCCGTCGACGGTTTCGATGAACCGCATTTTCGGATTCGGAAAACGGCCGTCGGGAGGAAACGCCGTGCCGCCGATCATCGAGCCGGTGCGCATTTTGAAGCGCCGGATGAGTTCCTTCGGCACAAACGGATCGCTTGGGCGGCGCTTGCCGCCGCGCGAGAGATCGAGGAGTTGACCGTTGCCACCCCGTTGAAGATCGATGTCGAGGACGCCCTCAACGTGAATGGTCTCGATGGGCGGCGGCCCGGAATTTTCGGGCGCGGCGATGGGAGCCGGCACTACTGGTGCGGGAGTGTCCTTCGACGGGCTTTGGACGGGCACGACAGTGGCGGAAGTGTCCGCAGAGGCGGACGGGGTTTTCTTTTCCATAACGAATTTGATACGAAATCACGGCCCGCGCTTGACGCTTGAAACTTGCGGCAGGATAAGTGGCGCGGTTTCGCGCTCTTAAACCCTAAAATCCGACACGCACGTGCCAGACCAGACGATTACCTCAGTGTCCCGGGAGAACCGGAAATTCAGGCCTTCGGCCGAGTTCAAAGCCCAAGCTAATCTTGGGAGTGATACGACTTACAAAAGGCTCTACGCCGAGTCTGTCAACTCCCCAGAAAAATTCTGGGGCCGGCAGGCTACCGAACAACTGGTCTGGCGGAAGCCATTTAAGAAGGTCCTCGACTGGCAACCGCCGCACGCCAAGTGGTTCGTGGGCGGCAAGTTGAACGTCTCCGAGAACTGCCTCGACCGTCACCTCGGCACGTATCGCGAAAACAAGGCCGCACTTATTTTCGAAGGCGAGCCGGGCGACGTCCGCACAATCACCTACAAACAGCTCCATTTCCACGTTTGCCGGCTCGCGCACATTTTCGAAAACATGGGCATCGGCGAAGGCGATCGCGTCGCGATCTACATGCCGATGATTCCGGAAGCGGTGATGGCGATGCTCGCCTGCGCTCGCGTCGGCGCCGTGCACACCGTCATCTTCGGCGGCTTCTCCAGCGAATCGATCAAAGATCGCATCAACGACTGCAAAGCCAAGCTTGTCATCACCGCTGACGGCGGCTGGCGGCGCGGCAAAGTCATCGAACTCAAGGCCAACGTCGACAAAGCCATCGAGGGCACACCCACCGTCCACACGGTCATGGTTGTCAAACGTTGCGGCAATCCGGTCACGATGGTCGAAGGCCGTGACGTCTGGTGGAAGGAAGCATGGGAAGGCGCACCGAATACCCACAAGGCGAAGGCGTTCGATTCCGAGCACCCGCTCTTCATCCTCTACACGAGCGGCTCGACCGGCAAACCCAAGGGCGTGCTTCACACGAGCGCCGGTTACCTGCTCGGCGCGAAGCTCAGCTCGCACTACGTTTTCGATCTCAAGGAAAACGACCGCTACTTCTGCTCCGCCGACATCGGCTGGATTACTGGCCACAGCTACGTCGTCTACGGGTTGATGGCGAACGGCGCGACGATCTTCATTTACGAGGGTGCGCCGAACCAGCCCGAGCCCGATCGTTTCTGGTCGATGATCGATCGGCACGGGCTGACGATTCTCTACACGGCGCCCACGGCGATTCGCGCGTTCATGCGCTGGGGCGACAATTATGTCCTCCGCCACCGGCTCGATTCGCTCCGCCTCCTTGGCTCGGTCGGCGAGCCGATCAACCCCGAAGCGTGGATGTGGTATCACACGATGATCGGCAAGAAACGCTGCCCGATCGTCGACACGTGGTGGCAGACCGAAACCGGCTGCATCATGATCACGCCGTTGCCCGGCATCACGCCTACGACGCCCGGTTCGGCGACGCGGCCGTTCTTTGGCGTGAAGCCGATGGTGGTCGACGAACGCGGCGAGGAAGTTCCGCGCAACAGTGGCGGCAAACTCGTGATCACACAGCCGTGGCCGTCGATGCTTCGCACGCTTTGGGGCGACGACGATCGTTTCAAGAAAGCCTACTTCAGCGAATTTCCCGCGCACCCGCACTACTACTTCACCGGCGATGGCGCGCGCCAGGATAAGGACGGTTATTTCTGGATCGTCGGCCGCATCGACGACGTGCTCAACGTCTCCGGCCATCGCATCGGCACCGCCGAGATCGAGAGTGCACTCGTCTCGCATCCGGCCGTCGCCGAGGCCGCCGCCGTCGGTCGACCCGACGAACTCAAGGGGCAGTCGCTTGTCGTCTTCGTCACCGTCAAAGCAGGCATCACGCCGAGCGAGGCGCTCAAAGAGGAACTCCGGAACCATGTCGGCAGGGAAATCGGTTCGCTCGCGAAACCTGATTCGATCCGCTTCGCTGCGGGTCTGCCGAAGACGCGCTCCGGAAAAATCATGCGCCGCATCCTCAAGGAGATCGCCGCCGGTGGCGCGATCAAGGGTGACACGACGACGCTGGAAGATTTCTCCGTCGTGGCGGCGTTGCAATCGGAAGAGTGAAGTCATCGGGGCGCAGTTTGGCTGCGCCCCGATTTGATTCGGTCGGGAGGCACCGCAAGGCTGATTTCCTCCAAGTCGCGTTTGCGGAAGCGCTCACTTTCCGTTTGCTGCACAAGTAACGACCGCGCTTCTTTTGCGCCCACCCTTTCCCCATGCTGTCTGTCCGCCGACCTCGCTGGCTTTCTGCGCCCACTGACCGACGCGCGACGTCGCGAATCGGGTTCACCTTGATCGAACTGCTTTTGGTCATGGCCATCATTGTCCTGCTGGCCGGGTTTGCGGTGGTCGGGATCATCGGCGCGAAGCAACGCGCCGCGGTGGCGCGATCGAAGGCCGAACTCGCTTTGCTCGCCGCCGCGCTTGAAAACTACAAACGCCACTATGGCGACTATCCGCAGACCGGCGGTGCGGCCCAAGCTCCGCTAGCGCCGACTGCGCTCATCGGAACGACCACGGCCCAGGCGCTGCTGTTCAACGCGCTCACCGGTGTTTACGCGCCGACAAATTTCACGACCCGCATCAATGGTCCATCGTTGATTGATGTGTCGAGATTTTCGCTCGAAGCCGCACTCACTGCTGCCACGTTTGCCGTGCCCACCGGCTCCCCGCCGGCCAAAACCGTCGTCGCCAATTCCTTCCTCGATCCGTGGGGCAACCGCTATCTCTACTACTACAAAAATCCGCGCAACACTGCGAACTGGCTCGCGCCGGGCTACGTGCTTTATTCCGCCGGGCCTGACGGAAAATTGGGCACAGGCGCACCGCCCGCCACCGGCACGACGGATAACGGGATCAATCCTGCAACCGGTCTATACAGTGGCACCTCTCAAACCACGGGCTTCAATGCCGACAACCTTTACGCCGACAAACTCCCATGACTTCGCGCCGCTCCCGCTCTTTCGGTTTCACCTTGATTGAACTGCTCGCCGTCGTGGCGGTCATCGGCATTCTCGCCACGATTCTCGTGCCGACGCTGAGCTACGCCCGCACCGCCGCGAGCAAAGCGCGCACTCGCACGCAGTTTTCGCAATGGGCCGCCGCGTTCGAGGCCTTTCGTCAGGAATACGGCGCCTACCCGCAGCTTTATCCGACCGGCTCGCAGCACCTCGTCAATCAAAGCGCCAGCACCACGGCCACCGCGGAGCACCTGTTCTACGATACGCTCAGCGGCCGCCGCCGCGACCCGACGGGCAGTTGGAACGCTGCGACGACCCGCAACCCGCCAATGCCTCAGGCGCAGAACACTCGTCGGATTCAGTTCGTCTCCTTCAACGATGCCGACATGGTCATCCAAGCCGACATTCCCACTTACAACACGGCCCTCGAACTTAACTTCATCCGCGACGGTTTCCACAACACCTCCATCGCCGTCATCACCGACGCTAATCTCGACGGTGTCATCAATCTCAACGATTGCTCCGGCGGCTATCCTTCGGTCACCGTTTCCGGCGCTACGACGACGCTCAAGCCGCTGACGACGGATTTACCTGCGGCCACGACTGGTGGCATTCACCAAGGCGTGATTTTCTACAGCGCGCCACCCGGTGCCTCGACCGGCTCCGATCTCATCATGAGTTGGAAATGAGCCACGCTCTCCGAGCAGTAGCGGCGGTCGGTGACCGCCGAATCCGTGCGCCCGGCGGTCACCGACCGCCGCTACTGCGGGCCTTCACCCTAATCGAACTGATGATCGTAATCGGTCTGATCATCGTGCTAGTCAGCGGGCTCAGCCTTTCGCTTGGCGACTCCAGCGGCAACTCGCTCGGCACCGCGCAAAATCTGGTCGCGAGCCTCGTCGGCACGGCGCGCGCCCAAGCTGCAGTCAACCAGACCGAGGCACGCGTGGTCATCTACGCCACGCGACCGCCGAGTGGTGATCCCGACAAATACCTTCGGCTTCTGCAGGTTTTTGTGGCCAACCCGGAAGGTTCGCAAACGTGGCAGCCGGTGGGCAGTCCGGTTTACTTGCCGCGCGGTGTTTATGTCGTGCCGACTGCGACCGCGGGCCTGCTTGCGAGTGGCGTGATCTGGCTGGCAAACCCGCAACCCGTCTCGAAAACGATCGGCGCGTTCACGATGTCGACCCAGCCCACCGGCACGGTGTTTGCCGGTGCGCCATCGTGTTTCTACGTTGAGTTTGAACCCGACGGCTCAATCAAGCCGGCCTCGACGCCCTACACCCAGATCGCCGTCGCGACCGCCACGTTGACCAATAATCTCCCGGCGTTCAACAACTCCGGCGCCGTCCGCGGCGTCATCATTCGTCCAAGCGGTGCCGTTACTTTTGTGAACGATGCGACGAGCTTTTGATCCGATGAGACGCACGCTTGCCGCATTCACGCTGCTCGAAGTCGTAGTAGCGATCGGAGTCTTCGCCGTTGGGATGGTGGCGGTCATCGGGCTGTTTTCGCCCGTCGTAAAATCCGTCGGCGATTCCGCCGACGCCGAGTCTGCCACGCGCGTCGCCGACTTGCTCAACGTGAAATTGCAAGCACAGGGAATTCCGGTCGTCGGCCCCAACCTAAAGATCTTTACCGGCAAGACTGCGCACCAGCTCACCACGGCCGACGCCAGTGGCTCCTACAACATCGCCACGGATTCCCAGCTCCTTTTCGCCAGCCGCGACGGCACGATGATTGGCGCCTTTAATGATCCCGTATGGGTCAATGGCAGTCGGGACAAATTTTTCGAAATCGCTCTCATTCGCAACGAGACGATTTCACCAGTCGGTTCCGACACCACTGCGCCCTTGCTTGCCTACACGGCGCGGGTGCGCTGGCCGGCGTTTATCGCTCTCGCCGGCGGCACCGGTTCCGTGCAAGTTGGCGCGAATCCCATCGCCGTCGTCCCGTTCGATCAAAGCCAGAAGCAAGTCCTCTTCTTCACCGGCGCCATCACCCGATGAGCATGAAATATCATCGCAAGGAGGGAAACGACAAGCGGGTAGGGCGGGTTATCCTTCACCCGCCGCCTAAGCGCGGATGCCTCCTTTCACGGCGCATTTGGGATAACGCGCCCTACCGCCAAGCTGGCTTCACGCTTCTCGAGCTCCTAGTCGCCACGACGATCACCGCGGTCCTCGCGGGCTTTATTGTGCTCATCGTTTCCAACGTCGCCAGCGTTTGGACACGGACTAGCAACCGCCTCTCCGCCGACACCCAGGCGCGCTACATCCTTGACCAACTCACGCTCGATCTCTCGTCGGCGCAGTTTCGCGACGACGGCAACGTGTGGTTTGCCGCCAGCGTGTTGGATACCGCGACCAACTCCAGCCTGTGGCAGGCCGCCGCTGCCAACGGCAAACCAAGCGGGAGCACCTCGCTCGCGATGACCGCCGCCAATCTGACCGATGCGCGCTTTGGTCAAGCTGGCGTGTGGCTGCGTTTCTTCACGACGCGCCGCGGGGCGAACGATGCGACGAACGCAACGACAACACTCGCCACGGCTTCCGCTCCAGTGGCCGTGGGTTATCAAATCATTCGCCGTTTCAGCGCCGTCACCGCGACGAATCTGGGCACCGGATATTTCCTGCACCGGGCCGAAGTGCGCCCCGCGGCTTCCGGCACCGGTGCGGCCGCGCGTCCCGGCGTCCTGGAGTCGGGTTACAACATCCGGGCCGCGGCCTACACCACGAGCACGGCGAGCAATAACAACGGTTCCACAGTCGGCGACCCGCGCACAGTCCAAGTCCCCGGCACCGCGCGTGATTTTACCTCGGTCATCGGCAGTAATGTGATCGACTTTGGCGTGCGGTGCTACGTCCGCGACAGTTCGCAAACGACCGGATTACGGCTGGTATTTCCAGCCACTAACGTTACCGGCACGATCTCCAACGTCGCTACCGCGAGTCTCTTCAGCTCTCTGCCCGCGACCACGCCCGCCACTGCCACGAATTTCAACCAAGTCATGCCCGACGTCGTCGACGTGATGGTGCGCATCCTCACCGACGACGGCGCGCGGCTCATCACGCTCTACGAACAGGCCAGCTCGCCGCTCACGCTGCCGACTGGCATCAACGCGCAGCAATACTGGTGGCAGCTCGCGCTGGCGCACTCGCAAATCTTCACCCGCCGCATCGTCCTCCACGCGCAACCGCTCTGACTCTGCCTTGCTCTCTCCACTTTCAGCTCTCAACTCTCAACTCACCGCGAAGCGCGGTTTCGCCCTGCTCATCACGGTCACGCTGCTCGCGTTTCTGGTCGTGCTGCTCGTTGGCCTCGCCGCCTACACGCGCGTCGAAACCGCCGTCGCTGGCAACACCCAGCGCCAGACTCAAGCCCGGCAAAACGCGCTCATGGCCCTCGACGTCGCCCTCGGCCAGCTTCAGAAATACGCTGGACCCGACCAACGCGTGACGGCGCCGGCCGACGCGTTCGGAGGCACCAACGGCACGAAGCATTTCACCGGCGTTTGGCATAGCGATCCCACGGTGGCGGCCACACCCGCAACCCCGCTCACGTGGCTCGTCAGCGGCAACGAGTTGCAATCCGGTGGGCTCCCGACACCGCTCGCCATCAAGCCAAGCGCAGCGCTCACCACTACGAATGCCGCCGAACTCGTCGGTATTCATACATCAGGCACCGCGAACGATGTCCTCGCGCCGCTGCAAACTGTCACGACGGTTGGTTCTCCGGGCGTGGCCGGGGCGACAGCCACCACCATCGGCCGCTACGCCTGGTGGGTTGGCGACCAAGGCGTGAAAGCATCTGTCGCGCTCGCCGATCCCACTGCCACTGCGAGCAACTTCGCCTACGCGCCATACACGTCGGCCGAAATGCTCAGCCGCATCCGCCAGCAGATTTCCCTCGGCACTGGCCCCGCCGACAACTCTGGCAATCCCGTTTTCGAACCGCGCGACACCAACAACGCTCCGCTCGTCGCCAACCAGAAAGTCACTGCATACAACCAACTCGTGTTCCTTAAAAATTCCGGCAATGCCACCCTCGGCCTCACGCCGTTGAACACCTATTTTCACGCCTGGTCGTCGAATAATTTCGCGGTCCTCGCCAACACTTCCCCGTCACTCACGAACCTCGGCCTCCGGCAGGATCTCTCGCTTTATTCGCCAGCAAAGCCCAGCCCGCTCGGCACCGCCTTCGACGCTTGGGCGAACTACGATCCTGCCAACGGCGGCTACATGGAGGATCCGAATGCAAGTTCTGCGGGTAACTTCCCACCCCAACCGCAATTAACATCAGATCCGCTCCGGCGTAGATATCTCATGCAGGGCTCGTCTCCCTTGGTATCACCGATTCTCAGTTTATTTCTCCTTTCTTTTAATGTCCGCACGCAGCCGACCGGAAGTAATAGCCCCTCTGCCTCGCCTCAGCCTTTACAGGTGCGACTGCGTGGCGCTTTCACCCTTTGGAATCCTTACAGCAGCGCACTAGTCCCGGAAGCTAATCTACGGTTAGATTTGTCCGGTTTACCGAGTACTGTCACTCTAACGCATTCTGATGGGACGACCGCGTCTTCAATGACGGTTCCCTTCGCCAGTGCGTTTCAATCAGGCAATTCGATTCGGATAAGCCTGCCTTGGAGCGTGGATTTGTCCAACAGTGCCGCAGATTCCAGAAGTTCATGGCTACCCGGACGCACCTATAGTTGGACGATTGCCGAGGACCTTACCAGCAACACGCCTTCAACGAGTGGTTATACCAGCCAAATAAACTCGCAGATGGACGCTTCTGTCTACGGGGACGGCGTGATCCAAAATATCGCCGGAACCATTGTAGACGGAGGTGATTCATGCGTGCTCAGCTTTGCGGGAACAACGCAAATTACTGCGCGCCTCGTGGCCGTTCGATCAGGAGTAGATGTCCCATTGGCCACATTTACTTCCCCCACATTTAATTCGTTCACCGCTCAAAAAACCACAGTCGGAGCTTTTACTTACACTCCAACATTTGTTTTCCGGCTTGCAGAAAGTGACAATGGAACCGGCGCTTGGCTCACCACACCCGGTTTGGATCCACGTGCATCGCCTCTGCCGGGCGATGCCGCTTACGTGGTCGGAACCACCGGCTACGTCAATGGCCCTTCGCCGGATTTGTATCCTAACGTGACCAAAGTATCGGCGCCGGATCGGCTTCTTGATCGGGCGACGAACAGTTACACCTACAACGAGGATGTGCCTGTGTTTGAACTGCCGAGATCGCCGATTCTTTCGATCGGAGAGTTGCAGCATCTTCAACTGGTCGGTTCACGTCCATTCGCCGTCGGCAACTCTTGGGGCGAAGCCGTTCAGTTGAACGGAATCAATACTGGCGCGCTGTTTGATCAGTTTTTTTTCTCCGGCCTCGCGCCCGGCGTCAAACCCACAGTCGTCAACGGTGCATTAGTCCTGCCGAATCCGCTGCTCAAGCCGATGCCACGTAATTCTGCGACTGGTGCCGCGGTGGTGCTCACCGATTTGCAAAATGCGCCCATCCAGCAGTCTTCAAAATTTTTGCTGCAGGGCGGAGCGTTCAACCTGAACTCGGTCAACCCGACCGCATGGATCTCCGTTCTACGTGGTGTGCGCTTTCCTGCGCCCGCGGCCTTCAACTATCTCGATGCCGATCCAACGACGGGCACTGGACCAGATTCACCGCCTGCCTCGCCGCCGATCCAGTCGAGCAATGCGCAATTCCTACGCTTCGCCCAATCCGCCCAGGAAACCTACAAAGCCGAGGCGGGCAACTCAGGCGGTGCAGCGCAGACGCAACTATTCCGTCAAGGCATGAGAACACTAACGGCCGCGCAAGTATCCGCACTCGCATCGGCGATCACCAACCTAATCAAGGTGCGTCAAACTGGGAGTGGTCCTTTTCGGTCACTTGAGGAGTTCTTAGGCCCGGCGACAACCGGAAATCCGAGCCTGCTCGAGCAGGCCATCTCCAACGCAGGAATCAATTCGAGCGTCTCCGAGTTCAGCTCCCAGTTTCTCACGCAGGCGGACATCATGACGGCGCTCGCGCCGGTGCTCTTTCCGCGGTCAGACACGTTTGTCATCCGCAGCTATGGCGAGGCGGTGAATCCGACGACCGCCGCGACCGAGGGCCGGGCTTGGTGCGAGGCCATCGTTCAGCGCGTGCCTGATTATTTCGATTCGAGCACAGCGACTGGCGATGCGGCCGAAATTGCTCCCGCCGCTCTCAAGAGTGCGATCAACCAGTCCTTCGGTCGCCGTTTCAAAATCATCTCTTTCCGATGGCTCACGCGTTCAGACATTTGATGTCTAAGTTTGCGGCGTGGCTGTTGGTAATCGTCGGATTTTTCGCGGTCGCACACGGCCAGGCGCCGCGCATGCCTGAGCAACCACTGCACTTTACCGTATTTTCGGCGCAGCCGATTCAGGGTCTCAGCTACATGCCGCATCCGGGCGGTGCGGCGACGAAGGTGGTGTTTTATCCGACGGCGCGTTCGCCGCGTTACGACTACCGCGGGGCGATGCCGTTGCGTTTCACCGATGCCGGTTCGGGTGCGCCGATCGCTGGCGCGATCGTGCCGCCGGAGGTTCACGACGCGCTGCTGTTGTTTTCGCCCACCGAACCGTCGGCGGCGAGCGAAACGAAAGTGGCCAACGCGATTAAATATCGCGTGGCGGTGCTTGACGACGGAGCGGCCAGTCACGCCGCCGGCGGATTGGCGGTGATCAATTTCAGCGGGCTTGCGTTGAGCGGCACGATCGATGGCAGGGAGGTGACGTTGAAGGACGGGCTTAATCCTCCGCAAAACGTCGGTCGGTCGGTGAAGGTGCTGTTGAAAACCACGGTCAAGGGGCGCACCTTCCAATCCTACGCAGACGACGTGAAATTGAAAAAAAACGAGCGTGCCTTGCTGATTCTGTTTCCGCCGTTTTACAAAGGATCGCTTGAGGTGCAGTCGCGGTTGCTGGTCGACGAACCGCCGGCCGCCGCATCGGCTGCGCGTTGAGCAAGGCCGCTGTTCAGCAAAAGAAATCTCTCCTCATGGCCCAACTCACCCGTCGCTCGTTTCTTCAGAAATCCGCGTTGATCACGGCGGGCGCGGCGTTCTCCGCGCGCTCTTGGTCGCAGGTCAGCGGAGCGAATGGCGACATCCGTCTCGCCATCGCCGGGCTCAACGGCCGCGGCAAAGAGCTGGCGCGTGATTTTCGCACGATTCCCGGTGTGCGCATCGTCGCGCTGTGTGACGTGGACACCGCGGTGCTCGATCGCGAGTTGGCGACAGCGCGGGCGGCGGGCACTTCGCCCGATACCGTGGTGGATTTTCGGGAGTTGCTGGCGCGGCGGGACATCGATGCGATCGCCATCGCGACGCCGAATCACCTGCATGCGTTGCAGAGCATCTGGGCGATGGAGGCGGGAAAGGATGTGCTCCATGAGAAGCCGGTGTCGCACAACATTTGGGAGGGCGCGCAGATTCTCGCGGCGCAAAAAAAATACCGGCGCATCGTGCAGGTGAACACGCAGAGCCGATCCAGCGTCGCGATCGCGGAGGCGCTCGCGTGGACGCGGGCCGGAAACATTGGCAAGGTGACGGCGGTGCGCGGCCTCGTTTACAAGCGGCGGCTGAGCATCGGCAAAACGACCGGCCCGGTGCCGGTGCCTGTGACCGTGAACTATGATTTGTTTCAGGGGCCGGCGCCGCTGGTGCCGTTGCGGCGCGTGAATTTCCATTACGACTGGCACTGGCAGTGGGCAACGGGCAACGGCGATATGGTCGCGCAGGGGAATCACCAACTCGATATCGGCCGTCGGTTTCTCGGCGACCCGGGGCACCCGGCGGGGGTGTTTACGATTGGCGGGCGGTTCGGGTATGACGACGATGGTGAAACGCCGAACACGTTTATCATTCATTACGACTATCCAACGCCGTATTTTTTCGAAGTGCGCGGTCTGCCGGTCAAGCCGGATGAGCTGAGCGCGGCGGGCGCGATTGGCGGCGGACTCGGCACGGCGGAGAAACTCGCGGCTTCAATGGACCAATATCGCGGACTCACCGTCGGCAACGTGGTGCATTGCGAGGGCGGCTATGTGACGATTCCTTCGCGCGACTATTCGCTCGCGCAGGCGTTCGACCATCAGGGGAAACTTCTGCAGGAGTTCAAGGGTGCTGGCTACCATCACGCCAACTTCCTCGACGCAGTGCGCAGTCGGCGCGAATCCGATCTGCATGGACCGCTCTCGCAGGGGCACCTCTCGTGCACGCTCGTGCATCTCGCGAACATTTCCTATCGGACTGGCCGCCACCTGAAGCCGGAAGAAATTCGCGACCAGATCAACGGGAGCAATCAACTGGCCGAACCGTTCGGCCGGTTCCGCGAACACCTCGCGAGGAACAGCGTCGATCTCGAGAAGACGCCGGCGCAATTCGGCGCGCCGCTGAAATTCAATGCGACTACCGAACGCTTCACGGGCGAAAATAGCGAGGCGGCGAACAAACTTCTAAGCCGCGATTATCGCGCGCCTTTCGTCGTGCCACAGCTGGCGTAAGCTGAAGTGCGTCAGGCGCGGCGCGATCGAATGTAGGGCGGGTGACCTTTAATCTGCAGACTCGCGCGTCCTACCTTGAAACCGAAGCAGGGACAGGCGGCCGCGGTCTGCCGGGTGCAAATCCCGTCGCGTTGCCAACCGGCGGATCGATCGGTGCTGGGATGGTTGAGGCACCGTCGAGGCCGGTGCCGGTGACATTGACGATGCCAAGAATCGGGCCCGGTGCAGGCTGGCCCGCGGCAGTCGGTGTCGCGGGAGTTACGGGCGCGACGCCGGGAATCACGTTTTTCAGCACGACGCCGGTCATGTTCGCGAGCGTGATGCCGGTGTGCTTGCCGGTGACATTCTCGATCTCGAGTCCGTGCAAAGGTTTCAGTGCGGAGATCTCGGTGCCGACGACGAGCGCCTTGCCACCGTTCATTTTGATATTCGAGAAACGGAAATTCCGGCCCTCGGGGTAACCGATCAGTCCCTCGACGGGATCGTCGGCGGTGCTGTTGTTGCCACCCTTGGTGAGATTGATGCGGAGGAAGTCGCCGCCGAGAATCTCAAGATCGTCGCCAAAAATATTTTCATTCAAACCGGCGCGGCCGATGCGAGTTTTGATGTAGATGGTGTGGGTGTAGGCCTTCAACTTGCAGTGCTCGATGCGGACATTGCGCACGCCGCCAGAGGTTTCGCTGCCGATGCCCAAGCAGGCGAAGCGACCGCCGGTCAGCGTGCAGTTCGTGATCAGGATGTCTTCGCACGGTCGGCTGAGGCGCGCGCCATCCATGCCGCGGCCCGACTTGAGACTGATGCAGTCATCACCGTTTTCGAGCACGCAACCGTCGATGAGCACGCCCTTGCACGAGTCGACGTCGATGCCGTCGCGACCGCCGGTGATGTGAACGTTTTTGATGACAACGTTGGTGCAGTAGGTCGGATGCGTGGCCCAGTTGCCGCCTTGAATCACGGTGAATCCCTCCCACCGGACGTCGTCGCACGAGACCGTTTCGATTACGACGGGATTTCGCGTGCCGTCCGGACTATTGGTGCCCCAACCACGCCCGCGGCCAGGCGCCGGGGGTGCTCCTGCTGGCGGCGAAGTTTGCGGCGGACCGACGGTGCCCTCGATCCGGCCGGGCCCGATAATGCCGACGTGATCGGCAGAGGTCGCGTAGATGAGTCCGCGATGGCCGGGCTGCCAGCGGCCTTCCCAACGGACATCGACGAGCGGATAGTCGGCGATGTCGGGCGTGCCAGCGAGGATGCTGTCCTGCTCGAGCCGCAGGATCGTGCGGTTGCCGATCTGGATGCTGCCGATGGAATATTTTCCCGCGGGCACGAGCACTTCGCCACCGCCGTAGACGGCGCAGGTGTCGAGGGCTTTTTGAAACGCGAGGGTGTCCTTGGTCGTGCCATCACCGGCAGCGCCGAAATCACGGACGTTGTAGCTCGCGGCGAGGCCGGCGGTCGCCGTCAGCAGGGCAAGGAGCGGCACAAGGATCTTTCGCATGGGATAAGTTACTTTGAGGTGGAGGGCGTCGGAGTGGCCGTTGCCGAAGTGGCGGCAGGGCCGCGTCCGCTTTTCGATTGCGCGGTCGCGGCGGCGACAGCGGCTTCGCGTTCCTGCGTCGTGACGAACCGATAGAAGGTGCGCTCAACCTTCAGGTCGCGCAGATTCTTGTCGGCGAAATCCATCATCGCCGTCCAGTCCTCGGCGGTGAACGCATGGGCGTGATGCGCGTAGTTTACGCCGAGGTTGGCTTCGGCTGCGTAGAGCGCGTAGGCGGGTTTCGCGGCGAGGATCGACTGCTTCACCGCCTCGGGCAGCGAGATTGTGTCGGCGTCGCCCTCAAGCGCGATGAAGGGACGCGGCGCGCACAGCGCCAAAAACCAGTGTTCGTCGAAGGGCAGTTTCTCGCGCTGGCCCCAGAATTCGTGGAGCCGGGGCGAAAACCAGTTCGGATATTTTTTCTGCATGATGTCGAGCGTCTCGCTGTTGCCCGGACCGGCGAAGCGATATGCCCCGACGCCGCCGCCGCCGGTGACGACCGGCGCGCCCATCAGTCGTTCGTCGAAGGCCGCGGCAACCATGGCGGATTTTCCGGCGCGCGAGGCGCCCGTGACGATCATGAGTTTTCCGTGGTCGATGGCGGAGTCGGTTTCGAGGTAGTCGGCGATGCGCGAGGCGCCCCAAGCCCAACCGGCGAGGACGCCCCAGTCGTAGCCCGGATAGGCGGGGTAGAATCGGGTGGTGCGAAACGAAAATGTGCCGTCGGCTTCGCGGAGCGTGGTGTCTTCGGCGCAGTCGTTGTCGTTATACATGACGAGTGCGTAGCCGCGACGGAGGATATCTGCGTTGCGCATCGCGAGGCTTTCGGCGGTGACGGGACCACCGAAGCCGCCGCGTCCGCCGCGCGCGGGGGCCGGGGGCGGAGCGGATTCTTGCCCGGGAATGACGGGAGCTGCGGCGGGTGCGGTCGCGGCAGCGGCGGGCGTCCGTCCGACCATGAGTAGGACATCCTGCCCGCGACCCTGATTGGGGCCTTGCGGGAGCCGCGGCAAAATCGCGCCACCCGGAGGAGTGCCGCTTTGCGATATGATCGCGGGAAACGGGCCGCCCTCGCTGGGAGCAAAGATGCCGATGTCGAGGCTGAGCTTTTCATCCGGCCCGAAAGTCAGGTGGACGAGACGGTATTTCACTTTGCCGTTGGCGACGACCTCGCTGCTCAACTCTCGGCCTTTCACGTTGCCGGGTGCGGGCGGCATTTGGCCAATGGCGTAATACTCCAGGGTGCGCTTGATTTCGACGCGACGTCGTAGCCACTGCTCGAGGCTCGTGACTTTGGTGCCGTCGTTCATGGTCAAAACGTCGGGAAGCGCCTTGCGGACGGGCAGCACGCTTACCCCGGGGAGTCTTCCCAGGGACCCGACGATTTCGGGCACCGGAATTTCCTTGGGATCGGGGCCCTCGGCGGTGGTAACCGGTTGGGCGTTGGCGGCAGTAATCAGCGTGGCAAACAATGCCACGGCGGCGAAGTGGGTGAAAGGCAAAGGGCGAAAGCGCATGACGAGGTTGGAGGTTGGATGCTGGTTGGCAGCAACGAGATTTGATACTCAGACACGTGTCCTTACAGTAAACGCATCCTGAACCCAAAAGGTGCGTGAAATCCAACTGCCCCGCGGTGATGTGGTGCCAGAGAACGGGAGAAGAGATGCGCGCCGAGAATTTCGCCCAACCGCTGCCGGGTCCTTTCACTTTGAACCGGAAACGCGGAATTGCATCGGCTCGATCACCCCGCCGCCCGGCACTGCGCAGGGTGTGGCGCCAAAGTTAACCGTGACCTCAATGCCGTTTTCAAATCGCGTCTGCTGCACATTGCGGTCGGCGGTGAGAAAGCGGTGGTCGGTCATTTCCGCGGTGGCGACCTGCCGCACCACGGGGCAGGTGTTTTCATAACTCTGCACGAATCGCGCCTTCTCTTTTTCCCAAAGCTGGCGGTTGAACATGAACATCGGCGGGACCCCGTAGAGCACGTTGAAGAGGTCGCGCTTGTCCCAGAGCGCTGGCAGCTTGTTGTTGTAGTCGCCCCAATACCAGTAGGAGACCACGCAGTCGTGAAAAACGAGTTCGAAGAGCGGGAGTCGGTAGTAGTGGCCGAGTTGAAATTTTGCCACGCGCTCCGGCACTTCGTCCCAAGTTTGCTGCATCCGGCGCCCGGCATCGGGCACGCGATATGGCCCCAGGCTCATCATGCCCTCAAGAAAATGCAGGTAGGACACCGCGGCGTCGTGCCCGGTTTCGCTACCGGTCACGAGCCGGTTGTCCTCCGACATGTATCGGAGCAGTTCCATCTTCCAGTGTTTGCTCTCGGTGCGCGTCATCGGATGGGTGGGATCGTAGCATTCGTGCCACGGAGCGGCGGTGGTGGTGTCGATGAAGCGCCCAAGATAAGGGTGGGTGGCCAAGTCCGCCGGCACCCGCTCGCGGGCATAGTCGAGAGCGCGCCGATCGCATATGACGCCGCAGTTGAGCATCGCGCCATCCTTGGTCTCGACGCCCCATCCTTTGAGCCACTGCCCCTGTCGATCGATGATAATATCCTTGGGCCAGGCCGCGGTGATCCAGTCAGAATGAAGGCTACGCAGTCGCGGGAAGTTGGCTGGGTCCATGACGTCCTGATAAATATCGTAGCGACTGGTGAGCACGCCGAGCGCGTTCATGGCCACAAGACCGGCAGGATCCTGCCGGTTGCTCCAAAGAATCCGCTGGATGCCCGCCGCCTGCAATTCTTTCACGATGGCGACCGCATCCTTGTCCCAACACCAGACATTTACCGCGCCGAGCAGTCGGTCGACATTCGGGTTAAACCGCCGCTTCTCCTCAAGCGACTTGAAGAGTCCAATTTGTTTCGCATAGGCCCGGTAGCGTTTCGCCATCGCGACGTGCCCGCCCTCGCTGAAAAACACATAGCGCAGCCGGCGAACATAGCCGAACTGAGCGCGCTGCGATTCCCACGAGGGCGCGATGACGAGCCCTTGGCCGAGTCGCTCGATTCGGATCGAGGCATCATCGGGAGTTTCGAGAATCGCCATTTGGCCCTTGGCGCCGTCGGTCAGGCCCCAAAAGGCCATGCAAATGCCGTGACCACCGTAGGCGACCAGTCGCATCGACGGAATCGTGGGATCGTCGACCGGGTAGGATATTCCTTCGTTCATCGGCACGACGAGATAGTCGCCCGGCACACCCTGGAACGGCTGAGGAAAAGTGAGCGAAGCCTGCATTTCGCCTTCCGCCGAAAGGGTAACGGTGAACTCGGGACGGTCCGCGTCGAGTTGCAGGTGCGCTGTCACTTCAAGTCCGCTGGTCGCATGAAGGAACTCGAAGTCGATCCAGTCGTGCGTGGCGGACATTTTCTTTAGGACAATGTCCTTTCCCAGACTTTGCTGGTTCCACACCCGTTGGGCGCGAACATCCGTGACCGTAATCGTGCCGTCCACACCATGCAGCGAAACCTCCAGCGCCGCGTTGTGCACGCTGACGCTCGCGGGGAAGTCCTTGCCGCGGACCGCCAGTAAATTGAATTTTTTCTCAAGTGAAAAGTCGTCCGCCCACATGACGACGGGGCCGTTGCCAGTCAGGCGCGGTTGAATTTGCACCACTCCCTCAGGAATTATGAATCGGCATCGCAGGAGCTGCCAGCCGACTTTGGCTTGGGCGGACTGCGCCCCATCGGACCAGCTCACCGTTTGGCGGTTTCTGTCCCACGTCGAGACGCAGAGGCTAACGCTGCCGGTGCCCCGCAGTTTGACCCATGCCTGCAATTCGAAGACGTCGCCGATCTCGACGTCGAGACGTTCGACCGAATCGAAGCTCCAGTCTTTTTGACCAGTGTGTTCGATGCGCGCTGCGGCCAGACCGGAGTGGACCTCTTCGCGCTCGATCGTGACGCGTCCAGTTTGCGGCTCACGCGTGAAGAGTGGCCGCCAGCCCTCGAGTCCCGTCTCAAATCCGCCGTTGGGTAGGGCCCGTGCGGCGGGCGAGGCGAATGCCACACCTGCGAGCATGGAGAAAGCGATGATTGGGCGAATCCCGAATTTGAAAAACATGGGGCAAAAACTTGGCGCGCTTGGCCCTGCCGATCGGGCCAAGCACCCATTCATCTGTTGCCAGTGCCAATCATGACAAGCCGGATCCGTGGTAGTTCATGTCAAATGGTGTCGCTAGTTGATGCCACCATCGCTGGTTGCGACCGAACGTAACGGGTCAGTTCCCATGGGCGACGTGGTTCGACCAGCCCTGAACGATGCGGTTGATCCCCCGCATCGTTTTCACGCATCCGATCTGACTCGGCTGCGGACTCTCTCTGTCTGGGACCGATTCAAGTGCCCACGGTAGCCAAGTGCTTTTCCTCGGTTCGTTCGAGGTTTCCTTTGGACAGCTTCACGAACACCTTCGACTCGGTGTAGCTGATGCGTTCGATCTTCGCGGGGGTGATCAGGATTTCCTTGCCGGAATACCAGTGTCCCGTTTCGACGGTAAGCTCGCGAATGACCCACTTTTTCTGATCGACCAGAAAGCCGCTGACCGAGCCCAATGAGCCGTCGGTGGCCTGAATGTCATAGCCGGTCACCGCATTGACGCTGCGAAGATGGATGTCGTCCCAGCGGGGATAGTCATAGGACTGGAAATCATACGGACGGTCCAACGGCGTGAACGCGGGATATTCGCCGGAGCCCCACAAGCCGTCGCCTTCCCAATAAGTCGGCCAGCCATAGTAATTGTAGTAGTTCTGCTCGTATTGGCGTGAGACCGGCCGGTTGGCATCGATCGAGGGACTGTTCTCGATCTGCTTTTTCGTCAGGTTGATCGACAGAACCTTTCCGTCGTGGTCCAAGCGCCCGAAAGAATAGGGCGAAAGTAGCACTTGTCGTCCAGATAGCCAGTTGCCTGTGTCGGCGACCAGATAGCGAATGGCCCAGGTCTTATCGTCGAAATAGAAGTCTTTCACATGACCGATGGTGCCGTCAGAAGCAGCCAGTTTGTGGCCGCTGATTTGTTTTAGATTATGGAGCATATTTTTTCTATTGGTTGGTTTCTAATCTGCAAAAATTGTACTATGGAATTTGTTTTCCATCGATCAGAGTGGGGGAATTGATTTTGGAGAGGTGAGATTTGGTCTGAATGCGATGTGATATTTCGGGACGGTGACCTGCCACCAGTGGAGCGTCACTGCGTCGGGCACGTTACGGGCAACGCAGGAAATGAATTTCGATATGGCGGCGTTCCGCTTCGCGCCGGAGTTCGCAGACCAACGGGAGCGCTTGGCGGCTGACGGCGAGATGTCTGCGATAGTGCTCGATGCGTCGCACTTCGCGGAGTGCTTCTTCATCGAACGTGGGCTCACGCTCACCACTGGCTTGATCCGTGCCCAATCACGGCTGTCCAGTTATGAGTAGTTGATCTCCAATTGGTTGGGTATATCAACTCCCGATTCTGTTGTATCGACTTTCGCAAATAGCTCTTCCAATGGTATTTGCTCAAGTGAGGAGACACTGACAACTTGCAAGATTTC
>CAIMFY010000117.1 GCA_903840415.1 uncultured Opitutia bacterium
CCATTGGGCCAAGGCCACCGCCGACAACACCGATGAGACCAGGACCAGCCATGGAACCATGTGCCACACACGGAAGCGGAGGGTCATTGCGATGGGCGGCGCGCAAGTGGAGCCACGGGCCGGTCCGGCGCACTCCCGGTAAGGTAGAATTTTTGCTGCCCACCGTGCGGATCGTGGCAGACGTGGCAGGCGGCGTCGCCGATCTTCGCGTGCGCCGAAGTGCCCAGCACATGCTTTTCCTCATGGCATTTGGCGCAAAGCTGCCGCTCGGGCAGGGCCAGCAGCGCAGATTCCCGGCTCTCGTGGGGTTTGTGACACTCGAGACAGCGCCCCGTCGCAACGGGGGTGTGTAGAAACGGCCGGGAGGCGAACGTGTTTTTGTGGCACAACTGGCAGATCTCAGCGACCTCGCCGCGCAACTTCTGGGAAAATTGCGACTCGTGGCACGAGATGCACTCACGGTCGGCGTAGGGCTTGTGCCGCACGCCCGGAGGGGCGGCCCGGGCGAGCAGATAGAGCTCGGGCACGGCAGGATTGGATTCTGCAGCCTGCGCCGGCACCGGGGCGACCGGGGCGGCCACGGCCGGATTTTTCCCCGGCACGCCGTCGAAGAAAATCGCCAGCACGTTTGACTGGCGGGCGCCCGTGCAGGCAGAGAGGAGCAAAATCAGACCTGCCACAGGTCCGAGCCGTTTGACGCACAAGTTCATAGGCTAGAGAAGACATTTCCGGGTCATTTCTTGTGGCCAAATCCGAAGATACTAACTTTGCGATCGCCGATTTGGCTGGTGACAATCACCAGATGCTCAACTTGGAAGTCCGGGGCCGCATAGGATGCGAACATCGCGGTGTGTTCGTAGTCGACCGCGACCTTCGCGGGCAGATCCAGTCCGGGGGCGGTTCCCTGCATCTCCCCAAAATACAGCAGCAGCTGGCCCTCTTGATTGAAGATCTGCACGACCTGTGACGCGGCATCGACAATATAGACGCGGCCCTCGTGATCGACCGCCACGCCCTTGGGCCGCGCAAACTCGCCGGGCCGGTCCCCCACGCCCTGACCGAATTGCCGCAGGTGCTGTCCGTCGGCCGTGTATTGCTGCACGCGAAAGGCCCCGAGGTCGGAAACGTAAATCCGCCCCTGGGTATCCATCGCCAGATTCACCGGGGCGAAGAGCTTGCTCTTCGCGTCGGCCTTGACCGGATCGCGTGGGATGGTGAATAGGAGTTGCCGCTTCGCCTTGTCGTAGGCCCGCACACAATGGTTTTTCAAGTCCGTCACATACAGGCGGTCCCCGTCGATCAGCACATCCGTCGGCTTCATCGCCTCATCGGGGTTGACCTCGGTCTGCGTCGTCACGGGCATCACATGGCTGTGCGCCCGGCCGGGCCCGTTCATGCGGCCGCCGATGGCGCCTCTGAAGCTGTCATCGCTGCCAAAAATTACGATCTGCCCGCGGGCGGAATCGGCCACATACCTCGTTCCGTCGTGATCGACGGCAATGTTGGTCGGCGTGACGAGTTTGCCCTCCCCAACCGAGGTGAAATAGCGGAGTTCGCGTGTGCGCAGATCCAAGATATCGACAGCCGAGGAGCCGGTGTCGCACACGTAGATCTTACCGTCGTGCAGCACGACCCCATATGGTTTGTTGATCGCCTTCCGCACGGGCTCCTTGCCAACCACAAAGGTGGCGAACTGACTCGGCCCGCCACCCAAATCCTGCTCCCCCGAATAGGAGACCAAAAACTGCAGCCGCGGGGGCAAAGGCGGCGCCGGATAATAGGTCACTGGCGCGGTTTCGGTTTTGGGCGGAGTCGTGCACCCCGCGAAAACACCGAGCAAGGCCACGGTGGTCGCCAGCCACGGTTTGCAGATGAAAGTTGTAGGCATAGGATGTGTTTTAGAAATCTTCGTTTCCAGTCGCAGGCGCTATTGGGACCTCCGCAATGTCTGCATCGCAGAGGCCGGTGGCGCCGTAACACCGCAGGTCGCTACGTTTCCCTCCCGCGCGCCCAATCTGGCAGGCGCAGCGGGGGAACCGGGCTCCCAGGGAACCTTACTTGTTGTGGCAGCTCAGGCAGAGCGCGCTGCCCGCATTAGATTTCCGCAGGAAGAAGGTGTAGGTGTTGTCATGCGCATCGTGGCACGAGGCGCACTCGAGTTTGCCGTTGAATAGGGGCACGGTCTTCGCGCTGTCCACGAAGGCACCGCTGACCGGGCTAACCAGCGTGGGATTGAGGGTCACGAGGCTCGCGTCGTAAGTCAGCGACACCGGGTGATCGTCGCTCAAATCGGTGCCCAAGTTGTTAGCGCCTGAGATCTTGCCGGCCGACCCAGGGGTCTTGTTGCCGAAGGAATCGAGCGCCACCGTGCCGTCATGGCAGCTCAGGCAGGCCTTTGACGCGCCGGTGGGCTGGCCCGGCGTCGATTTCAAGGTGGCGCTGCTGTAGAGCGTGAACGGGGTCGAGGACGAAGTGTGGTTCCACAAGGGCGCGAGTTGATTCGCCTGGGCGTTGTGCGGCGTGTGGCAGGCGACGCAGACCTGACCCGCACTGTTGGTGTAGGCGGACATGTCGTGCTTGGAGCCCACGATGGACTGCATGGCCTGGGCGCGGGGAACGAGTAACAACGTGGTGGCAGTTAGAGCAACGGCCAACAGCGTCCGAATCTGGAGTAGTTTTACTGGTTTCATGTGTTTATTCTTTGGACTTTCTCAACGTTAGCGGTGGGGTTTCAGAGCCCGTGTTTTAAGACGGGGTGGAGGAAAGGGTCTGCCGATGCCACAGCCGGTGCTGGGGAACGGGAACACGGACGACGGAGTTTGAGTAGAGCGCCATTGATGAGCCGGTCGCATTGACCGCGCCGACTATATTATAAAAACCGGAAGCCGGTTAGACCCGTTTGGTCTACTTTATGGGCCTACTGGCCCTGCGGGAAAACACCCAGATTAACCAGCCCTGTTTCCCGACCGCAGCCCCTTGTAGTAGTAAACCGCGGCTTCAGACCGCCGCCGCACGCCCAATTTTCCACAGGCACTGATGAGATAATTCTTGACGGTGTTGTCGCTCAACTTGAGTTGCGCGGCGATTTCCTTATTGGTCAAACCATCGGCCACCAGGGCCAAAACGCGGTGCTCCTGCGGGGAGAGCGCCGCCAGTCGCGTCTCGGCGTCGGAAAGACGTCCGCCGGAGCGCACAAACCGGGCGATCTGATCGGAAACGTTGGGGGCGAGCACCGAGCGGCCGTCCATCACATTGCGGATGGCAGTGACCAGACCATGGGGATCGATGTCCTTCATGATATAGCCGCTCACGCCGAGCGAGACCGCTTCGTAAACCAACTCATCGGTTGCGAACGAAGTGAGGATCAATATCCGGAGATTGGGCTGCGAACGCTGCAGGGCACGACTAGCCTCAAGGCCCGAGCCATCCGGCAGCCGGATGTCCATCAGCACCAGATCGGGAGTGTCCTGGGTCGCCCGGGAAATCGCCTCGGCGACGCTACCGGCTTCGCCGACGACCTTCAGGCCGTCTTCTCGCCCGTAACCTTCCAACACGGCCCGGATGCCCTCGCGCACGAGCGGGCTGTCGTCCACGACGAGCACACGAACGGACTTTGCCGGGGTCGCGGTCATGACACGTGAGGAAGGGGTATTGTCAGGCGGACGCGAGTGCCTTTGGGCTCGATCGCTTCAATCGCAATCGTGCCGCCGATCTCGGCGGCGCGCGTGGCCATGTTTTTCAACCCGCGGCCACCACCTTTCACGCGCGCCGGCTCGTAGCCCGAACCGTTGTCCTCGACTTCAATGACACTGCCGTCGGCCCAGGCCTGCACGCGAACAGTGACAGCCGTGGCATTCGAGTGGCGGAAACTGTTGGCGAGCGCCTCGCGGATGATCTGCATGGCATGCATCGTCTGCTCCGGCGTGAACCGCGCGCACACAGCATCATCGATTTTGGTCTGCAACTCAACCGGCCGGATCGGCCGGAGCAGCGAGTAAATGGATTCCACGTTCAGCCGGAACAGGCGTTTGCCCAAGGCTTCGGGTTCGAGGCCGTGAATCACGCTGCGGACATCGAGGACGGCGTTGTTCAGCGCGGCGCAGCTCCGGTCGAGCCGCTCGGCGGCCAGGGTCGGGTTGGACGCGATCAACGAACGCGCGCCGGCGACATTCATGCCGGCCGCGTAGATGGTCTGGATCACGCCGTCGTGCAGGTCGCGGCTGAGACGGGCGTGCTCCACCAGCGTGCGCTCCAACTGGTGGCGCGTGTCCATCAAATCACGCATGAGCTCCGCGAGGATTTCCATGTCGCCACCGGCCTCGACCAGCGGCTGTAACAGACCGGGATCGTGGATGGCAAGGCTGCGTCGCAACACGGACGCAGGGACAACAATCCACCGCCACAGGCAGACTCCGCAGATGCCAACGGCGATCACGCCAAACGCGCCCACCCAAAACAGGCCGGCGCGATTCGTCGTGCCCAGGACCAAAATTTCCGGAGGTTCACAATCGAGCCGGATGACGGCGGCGGGCTGCCCGGCGAAATCCGTCAACGCGCGTTCGATCCGGACCGTCATTTCCGAGGGAGGCGAAAGTCCGGCCTGTGCCGGCTGGATGATGGTCACACGGGCATCGAGAGGCAGGACGGTGGTCTGCAACCGGGGAATGTCCCAGCGAGTCGCGGCGAAAAGCCACCCCCGGGGCGCGCCGGGGCGGCTGGCGCCAGCCGCGAGCCGCAAACCGCGGACCTCGTAAACCGCGCCGGCGCGCGCTAGGTAGAAATGCGCATTCTCGGAAGGCAGTCTGGCAATTTGCAGAGGCGTGAGCGGCGGGGATTGCGGAGATGCTTCCACGGCGTCGCTCTGGATTCGCACTGTGCCGTCGGCTTCCAGCAACCATGCCGCGGCGATTTCGTGGGTGCGCACGCCTGCGGCGAGCATAGACAAGGTCGCCGGCCCGGTATCGTCCGATCCGGCGGGCAGGGCGCGGCGGGCGTAATCCTCGACGAACATTTGCAGCGGTTTGCCCTCCATCCGGAGTATGCCATCCAGCAGGCGCCCGTGTTCCTCGCGCTCATCGGCGAAAATCTCCCTCACGGCACGACGCTCGATCAGGGAGAGGCAGGCCAGAATGCCGAGTTGGATCGCGAGCAGCGCGGCAAGGAGAAATCCGATACGAAGGATGATATGCCGTGGGATCGAATACTTCACAGAGCGGGGTTCTGTCGAATCGTGGATATCGTGCCAAGGCTTTCCCATGGAACGCAACCAGCGAAACAGAGCGAAACGAGCACTGGTATAGCGGGGCGGCGACATCAGGGGTGGGTTGCTTTTAGGTGGGACCGGCGGTCGGCCGTCAGGCTATTTTTTGCTGTCCAGGAAAAATTTCGTGTGGCAGGCGGAGCAGGCTGAATCCAGGGGCTTCCAGACATTGTTCTTGTGGCACTTCACGCAGGCCACGTTCACATGGTCCGCATTCAGTCCGAAGCTCGCCATGGAGTTGTGGTCGAACAGGAGATCCTCGCCTTTCCAGCCGATGGAGCTGTGGCATTTGACGCAACTGTTGCCCAAGGCGCCCTTGTGCGGTTCATTTTTCTGATGGCAGGACAAACAGGTGAAGGCCTGCCGGTGAGCATGGTCCAGCACGCCAAAGTTTTTCTCGGTGTGGCAGGCGCTGCACTTCGCCACAAAATGTTTCCCCGCCAACTCGAAGGCGGTGTCGCGCGTGTGATCGAAACCCGGTTCCTTCCGAACCCAGGCGGCCGGCGTGTGGCAGGCCGTGCAGGCGGAACCATACCAATCGGGGTGCTGCACCACATGGCATTTCGCGCAGGCGGTTTCCAACTCCCTAAACCGAGCGGAGGCAAGGGGCGCGTTTTCCGGCCGGGGCTTATGGCACGAGGCGCAACGGACCGAGGCGTGTTTTCCCAGGAGGACAAATTTGGTGTCCCGGTCGTGTTCAAATTTGGGCGCTGCCACTTTCCAGGTGGCAGGGGTGGTGTGGCACTTGGTGCAGTCCCGGGCGAACTGACCGCGATGCGGGTCCTGGTGGCAATCGGCGCACTCTGTTTTCAGGCCACGAAACTGAGCTCGGCCCAGTGGGTCGCCGGACTGGGCGGGTTGGTGACACTTCACGCAGGCAACCAGCGCGTGCTTGGCGACCAACGGGAACTTCGAATCCCTGTCGTGGGCAAATTTGATGTCCTTCCGGCCCCAGCCAGTCGGGGTGTGGCAATCGGCGCAGCGCGTCGCGAATTGCTGGCGGTGGGGGTCCTTATGACAGCCGGCGCATTCCCTGGACAATCCCTTGAATTTGGCGGAGCCCAGTGGAAGCCCCGGTTCAGGGGGTTGATGGCACTTACGACAATCGAGGGCAGCGTGCAGGCCCAGCAGGGGGAAATTGGATCCGGTCTTATGGTGGAATTTAAGGTTGGCGCCGGTCCAGCCCGCAGGGGTGTGACAGGTCTCGCACGCCGCGACAAACTGACCGTTGTGCTGGTCGCGATGACAGTCGGCACACTTTTCATGCTTCAACCCCAAATAATAGATACCGGGCGTGTCGGGTTTGCGGGTGTCCTTGTGGCAGGCATCGCATTTCACCTCGGAGTGTTTTCCCACCAGCTTGAAGAGGGCCTCGTTGTGATTGAACTTGGCCTGGTCAAGCGGAACGAGCGGAGCGGTGTGCTCGCGATGTTCGCGGTGGCATAACCGGCAGTCCCCCTTGAGCGTGCCGTGATAGCCCAGGTGCTGCGTCCGGCGGGCTTTGACGTCGAGATGGCATTGCTCGCATTTCTGGTTGGGAATCTCGCCGGTGAACTGATGGCACTTCGTGCATGATTCCGCCGTGGGCCCGAGGCGGTGCTTCGTGGTGAGCTGGCTGGGTTGGATGACGTCGGCGAAGCTTTTGGCAAATTGCTTTTTCGCCGTGGCCATCCGCCCCTGACCGAAGACGAAAATTCCCGCTCCAGCCACGAGCACGGCGCCAACCAGCAGAGTGATGACAAGCAGGGTAATTTCCAACTTGGAAACCATGATCTCCCCTGCGATCGACCGGACACTGACCGGCTTTGTCGCATGCGCATGCATCGATTCCGGCAGGCTCAAGGCGTGATGGTGCTCGACGTATTTCATCGGTGCCCAGCCGTGGAAAATACCTGCGATCGCGATGCGCGTGCTAGGATTGAGCAGCGCCAGATAGAGATGGCCGCCGACCGATCCCAGCGCCGAAATAAACAACATCGTGTGAACATACCACGGGAACAGAATCGTCCCCTTTGCAAACATCAGCAGGCCCGTGGCTCCAAAGCCGAAGTAATACAGCATGACCAAGCAGGCGTTGATCTTCTGGCCAGTGTTGAAGCGGCCGGCCGGAGGGACGGCGGCCGATTTATTGTAGAGGCTGCGCACGGACTGAATCATCCAGGCTGCATCCTTCGCGCCCCAGATGAAGAAGGAGCGGATGTTGGCCCAGTGGGGTTTGAAGCGCGCGGACACGCTTAACGGCATGGCGCCCAGCCAGGCGAAGGCGCACACCTTGTGCAGCGTGACGGCCCAGGCGAACATCTGGCGATCGAGATGACTGAACCGCGAGCCCAGCATGATGCCGCCGGTCAGCAGCAACAACAGGAACGGAATGGCGTTGACCCAGTGGAGCAGCAGTTCCGGGTTGTTGAAGCGCCGGAATTTTCGAAAGTGCAGATCATAACGGTTGTCCTCGCAACGCACCGACAGCAGGGGCGCTTTCGCGCTCTCACGAATCTCCTCCAACGTTTGCTTCACCTGGGCCAGCAGGGCTTCGGCCGGAACGCCTTCCACGGTTTCGAGTCCTGGCAGATACAGGCAAAGCGAATCCCGCAGCTCGTCCGGCGTCACGCCGCACCCGCTATACATGTCGCCGGCAGTCAAGCGCCGGATCGCCAAGGCGTGGATGAGCCGCCGCGCCATGTGCCGGTGTTCGGCCGGGATGGCAGGTGTCTCCAACTGCTCCTCCAGCCGTCGGCTGAAAGCAAGGACCGCGTCCGTCTCATGCTCCTCACGACCGGTCAGTTGGTCGCGCAGCGCCAGCCAGTGGCTGTCGTAGGAAATTATGCCCGGATCGTCGGCGGGCACCTCATCCTCCCGCCGCTTCGCCACGGCATCCGACAGCAATTGCAGGACGCCACACCGATCAGCGAGTCCAGTCTTCCCGAGGTTGGAGAGACCGTCAGGATGAATCGGAAACAGGTCCACGAATTCGCCCATGCGCTCCAGCATATGGCCGTAGAACTTGGCAAACTTAGCCAGATGGGCCTCGACCAGCACCCTCTGCTCTGGCGTTTTGCGCACGAGGCGCGCAATGGCGACGAATGGTACATCGCCGGTTTCGAGCACCACTTCGGCCCAGTGCGGTTGCAGGCGATGGAGGCTGTCCGCGGCGTCTCTGAACCGGGGGTGGGAAAAAACGGATTCCCGTATGCAGGCCACGAAGCGGAACTTCAGATTCTGGCACGCCTCCCCTAGGCAGCGTAGAAAGTCCAGGTCTTGCTCAAGGTCGTCGGCTTTTCGTGTTGCTAAAAAGTCGGACAGGTCATCCACCACCAGCATCAGGCCGTGCTCGGGAAATTTCTGGTGAAAGGCGGCCATCATCTCGACGAACGCTGGCTGGAGGTTTGCCAACCCCGGCGCCACCGGAAAGGCATACGGCACTTCCTGACCGGCAAGGAACTGCCCGAGGTGGCCGAGCACAAAATCGCGCAGCGACTTGGCCGTCGGCTCCGGCATTGCGCGCAGCACCCGGAAGCGGCCGGCGATAGCTTCCAGGCCCATGGCACCAGCGGCCAGCGCATTGGCGTCAAGGGTCAGTGCGTCTCGATTCGCAACGCTGTCAGCGAACTCCCCGCGTTCGGCTAGACTGGAAATCGCAGCTAGCAGGTGGCTCTTGCCAACTCCGTGCGGACCGCTCAGGAGCAGCGCCTTTGCGCCCGAAGGAGGGTTGAACTGCAGCAGGGGAAAAATCTGCCCTGTGAGCCGGCCCGCCATTTCCTTCGACACCGAAAAACGGGAGACGAGTAGCCGCGCTGTGTCCTCCCGGTCTGCCTCGCAGAGCTGGATGCGGCCCTCAAGTGGATCACACTGGTATAGTTCGCTGTATTTCACGCCGCGGTGTCGGAATGCAGCTGGATGCCGCACGAAACGGGACATTGTCCCCGCCCTTTTTCCCGTCAATTGCCGTGAGGATATGCCGGCCGCAGTTGGCCAGTATTTAAAAATAATTTACTATCTGCGGGGCAATTACTCGCAGTTTCAACGGCCGCTGCCCGGTCACGCAGCCGGCCTATTTTCTATGGCAGCCTAGGCAGATATCGGTTCTTCCATCCAAGGAAACCGTAGTCCACTCATGATTGGCAGAAATCGTGTGGCAGGTGATGCACTGAAGTTTGCCACCAATTAATTGAAGTTTGGGGTCTAATGCTGACGGTGCCACTAGCCCGGTCGGATTCCGCGAGTAAGCACGCTCATAAGAGACTAACAGTGGGTGCGTCCCTTGCAGCGCATAGCTTGCTCCAATTGGGAATGCGCTTTTAGCTATCGCTCCGTCATGACATGACAGGCAGCCGCGTGAATTGCGCAGCGTAGCAGGTGTCGGGGCCTTCAAACCCTGACAACGGAGTTCGGCCGCGTGCAACTCACACTGAAAAAGTGGCCACAATAAAACCGCGCCTATCATCACCATAGTTTGGAGCGTGAGCTTCATTCAAACCTTCTTGGGGTATAGAGAGTTTATTTCAATACAAACGTGCTGTATCAATCGGGGCGGCTGGCATCGGGTCTGTCTTCTATGACGGACATCACCCTCGTCCATGTCGGCACCTCCCCCGTATGCACCACAACGGACCTCGAGGGACATTCGCGGGGGCGCAGGCTGGCGCTTTATTGCCTACGCTGGTGCCGGCGTGTCACGGGCGGGGCTGATGCAACCAGGTAAGGCGGGGTCAAAAGCAGCTACCTTGAGCGGATAGTCTACGCCGCCGGCGAAGCTTGCTTCGCCCTGCGACCTGTGAACCACATCAAAGTGAACCTCCAACAATCGATAACCGACCTCGCCGCACGGACACCCCCGTTGACCGGATCTCGGTGTTCACTTTATCCGCGGATGATTCGCGACAGCACCGGCCGCGAAGTCATGCCGGTTCCGGGAGACGGTCTTTGGACGTTCAGTGACTGTGTGAAGAGTCCGGACCAGCGTTATCGCGCGATTGTGCGACGCTTCACTGCCGCCGGCTATCTTGTGTCAGAGCTGGATGAATTCGAGCCGGTGTCGCAGCGCTGACGCAGCGCATTTCCTTCCACATGCCCAATCTTATGCAGCGCACAATTTCGCGGGCCGTTCGCGGCACGAAGCCGCAAACACATGCACGCATGGAGTCGCTGGCCGGCGTGCGTTGGGTGCTTGCAACCGACGACGGTCGGTTTGTGGCGGTCGATGAACGGGCGCAGGCCAGTCTGGTCCTCGATCCGGCGCAGGCGATGATCTATGACGGCCGCGACAACGAAGCGCTGAAGGCCCGCTTTTCGAGGCGCTGTTCAAGGTGTCCCTGACGGTCGTTCTGCTCGAACCATGAACCAGCCGGCAAATATCTGTGGACCGGCTGTGGCACGACTGCGCCGCAAAAAAGGTTTCACTCAGGAAGATCTTCAGCAGCGCTGCGGGTCGGCTGGATGGAGTGTCGCCCGCTCCGTGATCGCCAAGGTCGAGCGGCAGCGCCGTTCGGTCACCGACCGCGAACTGGTGGCGCTGGCGCGGGCGCTCAGGGTAAACGTTGGCCGACTGCTCAAGCGCCATGCAAAAGCTTAATCCTTCCGGAATGACGGTGCTCATCACGAACGGTGATTACGCCGGGCAAGAAGGGTTGTGCCTCGGGAGAGCCGAGGGAACGAACGAACTTTGGGCGGTATCAGCCAACTCCTCTAACCAAATCGTGAACCTGCGTTTTGACGATGAATTCGGGGTTCTTCTGAATCCTGGGCAGTCCACGGCTCGGAACTAGACGCAGGCAAGTCGTCACGGCCGAGCATTTCGGCACCTGTTCATATTCTCCGAGAGTTTTTGAACTGCCGGTCATTTCAATTGTCGCGGACGGCCCGCGCGTTCGTCGCGGCGGATGCCGTGCCGCTTGCAGAACCGCCGGAAGTCGAGAGAACTGATCCGCAGGTCGAGTGTGTCGAGATGCGCCCGCACTTCGCGGGTGCGGTAGGCTTCGCGGGGATGCCGCAGCATGAAAACCAAGGCGTGCAGCTTCCACCAATCGGCATAACCAAAGGCGGCGCGCAGCCGGCGCGGATCGAGTCCGGCCAGCAATTCGACGGCATGGCCGAGTTCGGCGAGCTGGCGGGTTTCGCCGGAGCGGATCGCCGTGTCCAATAAATCGGCCCCGGCTTGGAGGAGCTTGGGTGATGCCTTGGCAGCCTCGCCGGCTTTGCGCCAGTCACGAGCGAGGAGAAAAACGTTCAGGCCGAGCGTGCGCGCCTCGTAGCGTCGCACCAACGCTTCCATCTCCTCCCATGTAAGTCCGCCGAACGGACGCGACGCGTGCGCGGTCAACTGTGCTTTCATCCGTCGTTTTTCTTCGAGCCACCCGTCGAGTTCGCCTGCCAGTTCGGCGAAGCCGTTAGACATAGCCTCGCCATTAAGATCGCCCCGCTCCACGAGGGTGAGGAAGTTCGCGCGGGTGGCGGCATCCTGCCCGAAATCATCCATCAGCCATGTCCGCAGATCGGGAAACTGCCGGCACATGCTCACCAGAAGCCGCAGAAAGGCGCGGCTCCGGCGTTCCGAAGCGCGACCCGATGAAGCTGAGGCGGCGGCAGTCATACCCGGTGAGAAAGCTGAGGTGCGAAAATGTTCGCTGGCGACGACAATACTGCTGGCGATTCGAACCACGGGCGGAGCTTTTCGTAAAGGATGCGTAGATCGCGCCGGTAGGCTTCGCCCTGTTGCACATCGGTCTGGCCAGGCCGGCGTTTAAGCGTCCGGACGAGCCGGTTGGCAAGGACGACATGCGCCGGAAGCGTGTGCCGCAGCCGACGCTTGCCGGGTGTTTTCGGTTCCGTCGCGATACCGAGCCGGGCATATGCCTGTCGCAGGCTCATGCCCTGCAAAAACGCCGCGTCGGTGATGCAGTGCGCGAGGCGCATGTAACGCTGGGCCGTCCGGGCCGTGCCACTAAAGTTGGCTTTCAGCCAATGAAGCCAAGCACCGGACCCCATTGTCTGAAAGACGCGCTTTCTTTCCTCAACAAGCAGTTGTCCGGCCTGCCAGGCGGCGACCAGCGCCCCGTGCAACGCTTGGCGCGAGGCGAAGGAATGCCGCTTGGCCTCGGCGTGCAGGCGATTGATTTCCGCCGCGGTCGTGGTGACGGTGGCAGGGTTCATGACACCATCCCCGTGGTTTCGCGGAAGCTGTCCGCCAATTGATGAACCGCCTGTTTCGTGCGACCGGCGACATGGCCGATTTCCTCCAGCGTCGCCTCGTTGATCAAGTCGG
>CAIMFY010000118.1 GCA_903840415.1 uncultured Opitutia bacterium
GCTGCTAATTGAGGACATGTTATTGTTGGTTCACAGGTCAGAATTTGCCGGCGGAACGCCACCGAGGCCCGTGTAGTGATTCTATCGTGCAGCATAAGTATTTCTTTAGCCGAATATGCTGCTGGGTGGAATTGAGCCGGCTCAAAGTGCCGCCTGTTGCCGAGAGGTACGATTCTGGAACGAGTGATTCGCCGGGAGGCTTGCTCGATGATTGGTTCAATTCGCCGGCGGCGCTGCATCACGACGCACCACAACTTGCCCCGCTTTATCACCAGTTTCAAGTTGCCCGGAGTTAACCTTTGGTCGTTCAATCCAACGCGATGAAATCGGCCAGTTGGCATCCCGTGGTGTGGTTTCTTCATGCGTCCGCCCGCTGCACTCGCGGGCACTTTGGGATGCTGCGGTGCGTCATCTTGGGCATGGCAGGCGGCCTCTTGCTCGGCGGTTGCGCCAGTTCGACTGAGGTGAAAATCGAGTCGCTCGCAAAGCCGAAGGCCGAGGACACGACCTTTTATCAGATTCACAACGCCAACCCCGCGATCAACGCCGATTTATTTCAATACAAGTTAGCCAGGGTAACAGGCGGCATCGCAAGCACCGCGCCTTCGGTCAAAGGCATGCCGGATGCGCCGCCCGGCACACCCGCCGATCCGGCGGAGTATTTGGACGACAAAGACCTTGACGACATCGTGAGCACCGCGCTTTCCGTCAAAGGCATGTATGTGGCTCCGCCTGGCACGCACGTCGAATTGGTGGTGGATGTGAAATACGGGATCAGTTCGCCTCAACGCCGCTACAAGACCGTTTCGGAGCCGATTTACGGCAGCGTGCCGGGCGAATCGGCCCCCAGCCGCCGAACTATGGGAATGGACTCTGATGGCCATCCGATAAACGAAACGGTCTATGCGCAAGGACCATCGACCATAGGGGCGACCGGTTTCCGTGATCGCACCGGCGCCGTCGACATCTATGAAAAACACCTGCGCCTAACCGCGCGGGAAACCAAAGTCGCCGAAGGAGGCCAACCCGCGCCGGAAGTGTGGACGGTCGATGTCATCAGCGAGGGTGAAAACAGAGATCTGCGCAAAGCGCTCCCGATCCTCGCCGCCGTCGCCATCGACTATGTCGGCAATGACGCGCACGGCCGGAGGATCATCCGCCGGAAAGACACCGATGAGCATGTCGTCTATGTGAAGTGAGGCTTGTGAGGCAATCGCACTTCGAACAGTTTTTCGGTGTTCCAATAAACACCGTATGCGGCATAAAACTACACCAAACGCTTTGCGTAAGTATGCCCATTCCATAACTCGTTGATGAGGGTTTTTGCTTCATGAGGTGTTTCACAGAGGTGCCTTTGAACGCTGGAAATTGCTTGCCTAGCTTGATAACGTAATCACGTTTTCAAACGTGAATTTCGATTGGGATCCGGCCAAGAGCGCCAGCAATGAAGCCAAGCACGGCCTCAGTCTCGCTGCCGCTTGCGTCCTTTGGCAAGGTCCCGTCGTCACTCTTCCCTCGAATGATCCGGGCGAGATGCGGCATCTCGCCAGCGGCTTGATCGAGGGACGACATTGGACCGTCGTCTATGCCCTCCGTGGCGACCACTTCCGTCTCATTTCCGCCCGCCGCTCCCGCACCAATGAAAAAGCTCTCTTCCAAGAACTCGTCGGCTAAAACCACGGCCGCCAACCTTGAATCCCGTTTCGCCAGCGGGAGAAATGTTCTCGATTATTTTGATGTGGCGCGCGCCGTGGTGACCCACGGTGGCGCCCGGCCCGGTTCGGGCCGCAAGCCTACAGGCAAACTGCAAAAGACGGTCAAGCTGTCGCCCACGGCAGTTCGCCGGTTTCAGGCCTACGCCCGCCGCGAGCATTTGCCGGATTTCTCTGCTGCGCTCGAAGCTGCCTCTCGTGTGGTCTGAGTTGGTGAAGTGTCTAGGCCGTCTGCGACCGCACTTACTCGTTTCCCAATTGTTGCCTATTGTATTGGATAACCGGGGTTGTTCACACCCGGAGAGCTGCCGTTCTTCAGACGTCCGATCTCCGGGTGTGAACAACCCCGGTTATCCAATACAAAAAGGTATGAGGTCAGTCGCGCCAGCAAACAGTACATGGGGAAATAACGAAAGGAATGAAACATGTAATCGATACACAGTGGGTTAAAACTCCCACCCGAGAAAGGTTGGCAGCCGCTCGGAAGCGAACATTGCGCAGCGGTTCCGTAAGGGCCGCGCGAAGCGTATGGAGTGAGTACCAAAGCCGCGTAATTGAATCCCGAAATCATACACATCGTTCGGGTCCTCCTCTTCTGACACGGGGGGACAGCGCTGCCAAGCCCACAGTAAGACGCCGCCGGCACGGGGCGCAGGCCATGGGCATGGAGGCTGAACCGGGAGCTGCGGGCGGGGCAAAGGTACATGGGGGTATCCTGGAAAGCTGGGAGAGTCGCCCCGATCCTTCGAACAGCCGGAATCGGACGACACCGGCATATCAACGTCCTGGCGCGCGGACCGCGCTTCCCGCGGTCCATGCGAGCGAAAGTCGGGAAGCAGCGAAGGACCCCGTGAGCGAGGGAAACCGAAGCGAGCGGGGCAACGGTGGCGGCAGTCTTAGTGGTCTCATAGTAGCGATTGAAAGTGGGCGAACCGAAACCGGAGGGAGCCCATGAGTAGCGAAGGGGACGACCGGGGAGAGTTCCGTGCTACCTGGCGAAACGCGGGGGAGAAACAGCCCCTGACAAGCGTTTCAACCCGCCAGCAGCACATTGCAGCATCGGCCAAGAAATACGCGGGCAGCCCGCTCACCACCCTGAGTCATCACATCGACCTGCTGTGGTTGAGGGCAGCCTCTGGGAGAGTTCGCCGGGACAGCGCCCCGGGAGTGGACGGCCAGACGGTGCCGAGTATGGCGAGAATCTGGAAGCAAACCTGAAGAGCCTGTTGGAGCGTGCCAAGAATGGCACGAACCGGGCTCCGCCGGTGAAGCGGGTCCACATACCAAAGAGTGAAACGGAAACGCGCCCCGTCGGGCTGCCCACCGTGGAAGAAAAGGTGCTGACCCGGGCGGTTACGATGTTGTGGGAGCCAGTCTATGAACAAGACTTCCTCGACGGCTCCTACGGCTTCCGACCGTGACGCTCACCCCATCAGGCCCTCGACGCGGTTCGTGCCGCGGTGATGGGGATGGGAGGAGGGTGGGTGCTGGATGTGGACGTGCGAAAATACTTCGACGCGATCCCCAAGCAGCTGCTCCGCGAAGTTTTGAACCGTCGGGTAAGGGACGGAGTGATCGTTCGGTTGATCGGCAAATGGCTCAACGCCGGGGTTTGGGAAGCCGGAAAGGTGACCTACCCGGAAGCAGGAACGCCGCAGGGGTCGGTGATCTCACCGTGCCTGAGCAACGTCTACCTGCATGAGGTGCTGGATTGTTGGTTCGAGCGAGTGATCAAACCGAAATTGCGTGGCAAGGCGGAGTTAATCCGCTTCGCGGACGATTTTGTGGTGATCTGCGAGAAACGCGAGGACGCTGAAACTCTATTGGAGCAGGCGACCGCGCGGTTCTTCAGCTATGGACTGACGATTCATCCGGAGAAAACCCGGATCGTGGACTTCCGACATCCTTGGAAGAGCGGTCGTCATCCACAGACCTTCGACTTCCTCGGCTTCACCCATTACTGGGGAAAGACGCGGGGTGGAGGTTATGCGGTGACCCGTAAAACCAAGGCAGCAAAGTTCCGCGCGGCCCTCAGCAATGTCGGGGATTGGTGCAAGGACAACCGCCATAAGCCAATCGCGCAACAGCACCGCGAACTTAGCGTACGAATACTCGGGCATTATGCCTATTACGGCATTCGCGGCAATAGCCGTGCGCTCGGGTGTTTTCGCGATCAAGTAAAGCGGCTGTGGCACTATTGGCTACACCACCGCCGGTCCCGCGAGGGCTCCGGTGGAATGGAACTGTGGAAGCGCCTCAGTGAGCACTTCCCTTTGCCACCGGTCCGGATTGTCCACGTCGCCATGACGCGGCAATCAGCTTGGTCACTCTAACTTAGCGAATGCTCTCCTTGAAGAACCGGATGCGTTACTATGCCGCTAGTCCGGGTCTGTGGGGGTGTCGGCGGGCAACCGCCGGCACTACCCGGAAAACGACCACTCAGGCGTTGGCGATAGCGTCGGCGACGAATTGATTTAGGCTTTCTCCACGGGTTGAAGCTTTGATAGCGGCTTTTTGGTGAAGGTCGGGTCCAACTCGAACGACGAATTTGCCGCTATAGCTTTTCCCAGCGGTGATCGGAGGCAGTTTCTCCTTATTGGCCAACAGGTCGCCGACGTGTTCCTCGACGATTTTGCAGACCTCCCGGAATACAGTGGTCTCGTCCTCGCCGTGGCATCCACCGAAGAACAGCCCTGGGCAACGACCGACGAAACATTGATCCTCGTCTGACCACTCAACAATTTTGAGATAACGGGCCGCTGCTTCTTTAACAGCATCTTGGGTGTTCTTGTTCTTCATGGCTTTGGTTCCTTCGTGGCAACGATCGCTCGTTGCACGTCTTTCTCTTGGTAGTGATGCGCATCCGCCCCAGATTGACCTGAGATGATAACGGTAGTCCCAATGGCGTGTCTGAATTTCCGATGGCTGCTTTTGGTTGGGACTCGCATGAAACCCGCGTGCTCTAAGTCGGCGATGAGTTGACGAATCTTACGCGGCATTTCTTAGTATCATGATACTGTTATTCCAAATGTCAAGCGATGCAGTTTTGCGGGGTGGTCGTTTCCGAATCATTCGATTTTGGAACAGTAAAACGGGATCGGCCGTTGGCAACCGATACTCGCGAAGCCAGGCATGGTCGCGGACCGGCGTAAGCCGGTCCGTGAGACAAGTTACTTGGCGGGAGCGTAGCTATACTCTGGCCGGAAGCGAATAACGTCGCGGTGCATCGAGTTGACCGTGTTGGCCATTTTTTGGATGTAATCTTTGTAGGCATTGTCTCCCATGGCCGTGCGGATGGCCCCGCCCGCCGCCGCGAGCTCGGCCATCGAATCATACCCGACCACAACGTAGAACACATAGCCGTCGCCGCCGAAGGATACCCGGCCGACGCAGGTGGAGGAAGGAAAGCTTGTCGCCCTTCACGCCCGATTGCCGAAAATCTCTCTCGATCCTCGCGATCGCGATGTTTTCGAAGCCAACACGGCGCATGTCGTATTCAATCGCGATTCAAACGGAAGCGTGACTGCACTTCGCTACTCTGCCGGCCGCGTGCGCAATCTCGAGTTTCGACGTCAAGGCCCGGCGCCTTGAACCCGTGTGCCGCATAGATTAACTTTAGGAACGGCAAAAAGACGTGATTTAGGGGCGAACCTATGTGCCTTGGTTGCGGACAGATTTTGCTAGGGCGGCCAAAAAGATTCGCCTTCGGGTCGCCAACGCCTTGCCAACTGCCCCAGCGCTGGCTCATTGGTGTTCGTAGTTTGCTCCTATGTCGCATCTCGGGCCATTCTGGACATCTCTAGCGTATTGCACGAGCATCGGCGCAGTCGTGCTTCACGCACAGCCGACGGGAGTCCGGGGTCCAGTTGCTCGGCCTGAAGCCGCGACCGAAGTGTGGTCGCCGGTGCCCCCGGTCGTAAACGCGCCGCTGGACAAGCCGCCGGCAGATGCGATCGTGTTGTTCGACGGCGCGAATCTCGACGCCTGGCAACCGGTGCGCGAAAACGGACCACGGTGGAAAATCGAGGATGCCGCGATGGTGGTCGTGCCGAGTCCGCAGCCCTCAGATCAACGAACCATACGCGCCTTCGGTGACGTGCAATTGCACATTGAGTGGCGCACGCCCGCACAAGTGCTCGGCGAGGGTCAGGATCGCGGCAACAGCGGCGTTTTTTTCATGGGGCTCTACGAGTTGCAGGTGTTGGACTCGTTCAACAACCCGACCTACGTCAACGGCCAGGCCGGGGCCGTCTACAAAGAGCATGCGCCGCTCGTGAATGTTTCGCGCCGCCCGGGCACGTGGCAGACCTACGATGTCGTGTTCGTCGCGCCGCGCTTCGGCGCGGACGGCGCGCTACTCGCGCCGGCGCGAATGACGGTCTTTCAGAACGGCGTGCTGGTGCAATACGACGTCACCCTCACCGGGCCGACGCCGAACGGTCCGACATATCATCGTTCGACGCTGCCCCCGTATGAAGCCCATGCAGCCAAACTCCCGCTCGTGCTGCAGGACCACCGTCATCCCGTCGCGTTTCGCAACATCTGGCTCCGCGAAATCGTCCTGCCCCAAAATCATTCTTCTCCCCGATGAAAAATCATCCCAAAAAATCTTGCGTGGTGTTACTGTGTGCCGCCGGTTTGTTCGGTGCAACATCCGCCGGATTGCACGCGACCGAGTCGTGGCGGCTGCTCTTCAATGGTCGCAACCTCGACGGTTGGGAGATGTTCATGACCTATCCCGATCCCGCGTGGGATGTGCCGGGGCTGAAGCGCGACGCCAGCGGCCGCTACCTAGAGCCGATCGGTAAAAACAGGGATCCGCTCAAGGTCTTCAATGTCGAGACCGTCGACGGTGGCCCGGTGATTCACATCACAGGACAGGGTTTCGGCGTGATCACGACGAAGGAGTCGATCGCAAATTTTCACGTGCGCCTGCAGATGAAATGGGGCGAGCGGAAATGGAGCATCAAGCTCAACTCGCCGCGCGACACCGGTCTGCTCTACCTCGCGCACGGCGAGCCGGGATTCGATCACGCGACGTGGCCACGCTCGATCGAGTTTCAAATTCAGGAGCACGACATCGGCGATCTGTACGCGCTCGGCTCGCAAATCACCGTCAACGCGACCCACAAAGACCGGCTGTGGCTCTACGACCCCAAGGGCCAACCCACGCTCTTTGTGCAAAAAGCGCCGATCGGCAATCGCTGCGTGAAACTCGGCGACCCGGAAAAGCCCAACGGCGAATGGAACACCCTCGACCTGTTCTGCGTGGGTGACGAGAGCGTTCACGTCGTCAACGGCATTGTGGTCATGCGGCTCCAGCACGCACAGCGCCTCGATGGCCCAACCCCGGTGCCGTTGACCGGAGGACAAATCTGCCTCCAGACCGAGGGTGCGGAAGTTTATTTCCGCCAAATCGAAATCGCCCCACTCGGCGCCATCCCGCAGGAACTCCGGGAATGACGCGTGCGCTCCTGCGACCTCCCTCCCTAGCTACCGCGCCACGCCGCTCGCGAAAATTGGCGACGCTCACGCTGATCACGTTCCGTCCCCGCGCTGCCGTCGCTCCCCGCACACCGTGAGGTTGTTACCCTGATGACCGTATCTGGCAAAGAAACTACTATCAACGCTTAGCGTAACTCGGCCGAATGCGTAAATCATTAATGTGATCTACGGCGGAGCGAAGCGTTTCAAAATGGTATGGAAAGAGAAACAACGGTTGCTCGCTCTTGGCACGGCGTAGGTCGGAGCGGACGACTTGAACTTGCTGCCGCCTCGCCTTCCAGTTGCTCGACATTTGGTACGCCTTTTTGTACTCTGCAGTTCCTATGACCAATAAAGAAATCGCCGATGCCATCATCCGTGGAAAGAAAAAGTCGTATCTCGCCAGGAATGTAAAATTGGCCACCGCCATCCGGGTGGCCGGGCACCGCTTGGGCGGTGTGCTGACCGCCAGGGCGGAGAAGAAAGGCTGGCGACTGGTCACGTCGGCCGCCCGCGTGTGGCACAAAAAGAAGGTCGTGAAGCGACGGTAGGCGTAAGGGGCGAGAACCGCCGAGACCGGACTGCATCTTGCCGGAACGTTCCATTGAAAACCGGGTGGTCTACCCGGACCTTATCCTGAGGGCATCATGCCGCTTCAGCCCAAATGGGTCACGACCACCCACGTGGTTGCGTTCTTCCTCCACGAGCTCGTCCTCGAACTTTTCGTCGTCGGTTTCGTTGCTCGCGAATCTGCCCGAGCACGTGGAGTCGCGCGCAACTACTACCGCGCGTTCATCGAGTCCGACGCCCGCTGCCTCGAGGCAGCGTGAGGCCGGCCGGAGCTTCGACACTGCTCTTGGCTCTGGCTGAAAGTAAAGTCCAGATACATCATGCCGGTGCTTAGCACGAACCCAGTATCAATCGAGCTAACGCAATTAGCCGCGACCCTGAAGTTGGGAAATGCCTTGGCGGAATTTATTTCACAGTATCACTCGACTATCCAACTGAAGCGCGCGCGCTTCGGCACGGTCGAAAATGTATTGGCGCCAGCCTATCTGTTCACCCCGGTAAACGTGGTGCCGGGGAGAAAATATCCGGGTTTGGTCTTCATCCGCGGCAGCGCCCACGGTCAGTTCGGCAACCGATATTTCGATTTAATCGAGCAAGTTATCGTCCGTGGTTATGTGGTAATTTGCCCCGACATTCGAGGCAGTATCGGCTATGGCTCGGCCTATTTTCGAAAGGTCGATATCGCTGGTGGAGAAGTTGGCGACGTCCTTTCAGCAGTAGACTTTCTCCTCGCGTCCACTCCCTTCGTCGATTCCCAGCGCTTAGCGATCATGGGGATCGGCCATGGTGGTTTGATGGCGTTGATCACAATTGAAAAGGCGCCCGATCGGTTCAAGGCGGCTGTTGATGTGGTGGGACCGGCCAACCCCACGGCTATGCCGCACGGCGAACTGCCGCGGCAGACCGCGCGGAGTTTTACGGGCAGCCAAGTTTGGCGGGGGCGGATCAGGATCCGAAGATCTTAGTCGAGAAATCGCCGATTGCACATGTTGCGCGAATTCGATCCCCCTGCTGATCGTGGCGGCCAGCAACGATACGATCGTGCCTGTCGAATGGCATCAAACGCCGCTGCTCGCGGCCTTGGAGGCGGCCAAGATAAAACACGAGTATCAACTTTATACTAATACGCCGGGCGGGCATGAATTCTTCCCGGATACGCTCGTTGGCCACGAAGCCCTCGCCCGAGCGTTCGACTTTCTCGATCGGGCCGTAAATGCCAACGCCGCGGCAAAAAAGTCCGCACAATCTTCGTATTCAGCAAAGCTGTTGAACTGTTGATGTTGCACTATCGCCAGCTACGAGCACTGCGGAAACGAAGCCGCATCCGGGAGTAGGCTCAAGGAGATAGATATTTCGCGAACCAATCGAACGTGCGCTTCATGCTGTCGCGGGCTTCCGGCGTATCGGCGAACGGAAACTCGTGACCGCCGGGGGCGAGTTCATAGAGTTGTTCGTCATAGGTTTTGCCGTAAGCTTTCAGTGCCTCGATCACGCGCTTGTTGTGCAGTTGATAAGGGACAGTCTTATCGCCGGTGGTTGAGAGCAGGAGTACTGGCGTCTCGATTTTTTCGACGAAGAAGGCCGGCGAGACCGCGATGTAGGCGGGAAGGTTTTTGTCGGGCAGCTTGCCGCCATAGTTTTTCTGGCTGGTAATATCCTGACGACGGGCCTCGGTTTTGTAGCCCATAAACGAGACGAGATCGCTCAGCCCAGCGATGCCAACCGCCGCTTTGAAGCGCTTCGGTTCCACCTCCAGCGCGCGCAACTCTACCATGCCGCCACGACTGTGGGCGAAGATGCCCAGCCGGGCCGGATCGACGTAATCCTTGCCGGCGAAATAAGCGGCCGCGGCCAGCACATCCGCGAGATCTGTGACCCCATAGTTATTTTCGTAGATGGTCTCACCGTGACCCGAACTGCCGCGATATTCGGGGTAGATGACGACATAACCGCGTTGCACGGCTGCTTCGATCCAGGGAAACCATTGCGGCGTGAGCTGGATGTGCGCGCCACCATGCACGAAAACGAGGGCGGGATATTTTTTGCCCGCCGTGAGATTGGCGGGCGTGAAAATCTCCGCGGGAATAGTTTCCTTGTCGGCCGTGCTGGTGGCGAACCAGACCTGCTGCAGGTGAATGCGCCCGGCGTATTCCTGTTGGAACCTAGAGGCGATAAGCTCGGTTTTAAGCCCATAGACCTCTTGCATGAGCAACGCGATCTGACCGCCGACATCCTTCGGATCGCGGCTCAGGAAGTTCGTGAGTTCGCCTTCCGCTGGCGCCGTTGTCGTCTCTGCACCTGACAACGAGAACGCAGGCCCAATTGCTGCGAAGGCCAGAATGGTACCGAAGAAGGATCGGTGAAAAAATCGGGATGTAATCATGATGAAGAGAAGTTTGGTTCCGGCGCAGATTTATCCGGTGGAAGGGTCGCTCAGAAGTTGGCCGAGAGACTGAGCTTGGCCAATCGGGGGGCCGTCACGCCGAGCAGGCTCGCACCCGACACCGCCCAGGCATTTTTGTCGGTGAGGTTGTCGCAGTTGAGCCGCACGGAATAGGAAATGTTGCCGAGCTTGAGCCGATAGCGCAGCCCGGCGGAATAAGTGGTGTAGCCGCCGATATAACCCTGATCGGTATTGTTGACGGGGCGACGACCGACGTAGTAAGTGCCGACAGAGAGGCTGAGGTCTTTCACGGGCGTGGCCCATTCGACGAAGCCCGATCCGGTGTAACGGGCGGTGCCTTCCGGGGTCTTGTTGAGGGTGGTGGCGTTGAGCGCCTTCGTCTGGCGGGCATCGAGCGTCTGGCCAGAGACGATGAGCGACACATTCTTGGCGATTTCGCCGGACGCAAACAGCTCGAGCCCGCGGAAGCGCGCGAGACCGTTCGGCACGAAGGTGTTCGTCGCGGGATCGGTAAAGGCGCTGGGGCGCTCGATTTGATAAACGCCGAGTTGGAGCAACAGTCCGCCGAAGAGCTTCGCCTTGCTGCCGACTTCGTATTGGGTCGAGGTCAATGGCGGCAACACGGAGCCGGCGTTGACAGTGCCGATGGGAGCATTGCCACCGGCCTCGAGCCCCCTGAGGTAGCTCGTGTAGATGGAGGTGTCTGCCGTGGGCTTGAAGGACGCCGAGAACATCGGTTGTGTCTGACCTTTGGTGACGTAATTGGTGGTCGCTGTTGTGCTGATGTAGTCTGTGTCGCGCACGCCGACGATCAGTTGCACTCGCTCCTTGAAGGCCGACATGCGGTCGGTGGCGTAGTAGGCAAAGTCGAGAATGCGGGTCGGCACATGCGTGATGGTCGTCGTGGTCGTCGCCAAAACAGGAACCGGAACCGGATTGTAGTAGTTCTGGCTGAAGTTGACTGAGCCTTGCTGGGGTGCGTCGCTCCGGCGAGTGTTGCCCGTGAGGCCGAACGATACGTCGTGCCGGATCGGGCCCGTGAGAAAGCGGCCGAAAATCTCGCCGCGGTAATTGGAATTGCGGTAGTCTTGGCCGGGGTAATAATTGATCTTCAGGGCGCCGGCGCCGGTGGTGATGTTGGTAAACGTGAAGGGGGCGTAGATACGATTGCGGTTAGTTTCGGCATTGCCGGCTTCGACGAAGACGGTCCACTGCGGGGAGATGAGGTAGTCGAGGCGCGTCCACCAGTTCGTCATGAAGGCATCGTAGCGCATCCAACTGCCGCCGATGTTTTGGGTGTTGGGCGGAAGCGGTGGAGGGGTGACGACTCCGGCGACTGCTGCCGGCAGCGTGATTGCGGCTTGCTCAGTGACGTTCTTCTTGAGGTGTTCGACATCGGCGCGGAACGTCAGCTTCTGGGTGATGCGCCAGTCGGCGGCGAGGGAGGCAAACGATCGGTCGCCGGCAAAATTATCGATTCCGGTTTCCTCTTTGTTGGAGGCGGCATTGACGCGGAGACCGTATTTGCCTTCCGCGCCGAAGCGGCGGCCGACGTCGATCGCGCCGCCGTAGGCGCCGGCTGAGTTGGCGGTAAAGGTAAGTGTCGTGATCGGATCGGGAGTGGCGCGCTTCGTGACGAGGTTGATCACGCCGCTGGGCGGCACGAAACCATAATAAAGCGAGGCGGTGCCCTTGAGCACCTCGACGCGCTCCTTGTTCTCGAGCGCGATGTCCGCGAGGTTGATGATGGGCAGCGAGCCGTTAAGCCGGTAGTTGCCGCGATTCTCGATCACAATGCCGCGAATCGCGAGATTGTTGTAGGTGGCGCCGGTGAGTTGCGACTGCGTGACGCCGGCGGTGTTCTTCAGCGCGTCGAAGAGGCCGCGGGCGTTTTGAGCCTCGAGCACCTCTTTCGTGAGCACGTTGATGGTGAGCGGCACATCGACCGGATTCATGTCGCGAAACGCGCCCATCTGCACGCTTTCAGCCTGATAGCTCTGCGTCTTTGCGGCGGAGACGTTGAACGCCTCAAGGGTGACCGGCGGTAATTCCTTGGTGGCTTCGGAGGCCGGTGTCTGGGCCTGAGCTGACACCATCAGTGCAAACAACGCGCCTGAGATGGCGAGGGTGTGGCAGTTTTTTTTCACGGGGTTCATATCTGTTGGGGTTTTGGAGTTTGCGTTTACGAATTTGGTGGTGGGTGAAATTTATTGGACGGCCGAGCCGTCGGTTGGAGAGTTTACCAGCCGATCGCGTAGACCGAAGCTGCCGGACCGGCCCACGAACCTTCCGTGCCCCAGCGGCGCGGGTCCGCGCCACCGTAGAGAAATCCGGTCGCGGCATCGCGCACGATGCCGTTCACGCAGCCCTCGTCAGACGGGATTGGTTTCAACGTGTAACCTTTGGCGCGCAGGCCCGCGAGCGTCGCTTCCGGCAACCGGTCTTCGACGGAAAACACCGGCGGAATCTCGGTGCCGGTCTCCTGGAAGCCGCCGTAGATCATCCGCGGCTCGGAGACGGCGCGCTGCACATCCAGGCCGAAGTCGAAAATATTGACCAACACCTGCGCCATACGCTGCCAGATGCCGTCGTTGCCCGGCGTGCCGATCGCCATGAATGGCTGGCCGTCCTTGAGCACGATGAGCGGCGATTGGTTCGAGCGCGGTCTGCGGCCGGGGCCGACCTTCGAGGGGCTGGCCGGATCGGTGTGGAGGTGGCGCATTTGGTTGCTGAATAGAACGCCGGTATCCGCGGCGACGACACAGGATCCGAACCAGGAGCCCAGTGTCTGCGTGAGCGACACCATGTTGCCGGCGGCATCCACGACGCACAGGTGGGTGGTGTTGGCCTTGTCGGGCGGCGGTGTCGGGCCCGCGGGCGGCGGCACGCTGGGCATGGTCCGATCGAGGGCGATGAGTTTCCGGCGTTCGTTCGCATACTCCTTGCTCAGCAGCCGGCTGATCGGCACGGAGGTGAATTCCGGGTCAGCCACATAGCGGTTGCGATCGGCGATGGCTAGACGCTGCACTTCGCCGATCACATGCAGGTAGTCGGCGCTGTTGAGCTTGAGCGCTGGCAGATCGAAGGTTTCTAGGAGGTTAAGCTGCATCAGCAGGGCGATGCCGCTGCTGTTGGGCGGCTGGGTGAAGACCGTGTAGCCATGGTAGGTGGTCGAGATCGGCTCGACCCATTTGGTCTGGTAGCCGGCGAGATCGTCGTAGGTGAGCAGGCCGGAATTGTCTTTGTAGAACTTGGCGATGCTTCGAGCGATGTCGCCGCGGTAGAAAACGTCGGCGCCGTCCTCCGCGATGCGGCGGAGTGTGCGGGCGAGATCGGGTTGTTTGAAAATTTCCCCCGGCTGCGGAATGCGGCCGCCGGGAAAAAAGACCCGGCGCGTGCTCGGGTAATTCAGATTATTCTGCTGCAGCTTCACGAGCTCGGAGAACTCCTCGGTGACAACGAAGCCGTTTTCCGCAAGGTCGATTGCGGGCTGGACCACGTCGCGCCAGGGGAGCGAACCGTAGGCTTTGTGGAGCGCCTCGTAACCTTTCAGGTTCGAGGGCACCGGCGTCGAGAGGTAACCGGAGCGGTAGTCCTTGCCCTTGAGCGCCTCGATGGTCGCGGCCTGCGGCGCGGTGCCGTAGAAATTCAGCGCCTTTACCTGCCGCTCCTTCGCCACATACAACATCGCGAAACCCTGGCCGCCGATCGTCGAGTCCTTCGGATCGACCACCGTGGTGGCGAAGGCGGTCGCGACGGCGGCGTCGAAGGCGTTGCCGCCTTTCAGCAGAATCTGCACGCCGGCGATCGAGGACAGCGGGTGCAGCGACGTCACCATGCCGTGCCGGCCGGTGATGAGCGGGCGCGCCAGAGCGGATTCGTTCGAGCGGGGCATCACATCCGTCGCGGGCACTGTGCTGGGGACTTCCTGAGCGGAAACCGACGCTAGCTGACCGGCAACCACGCCGAGGATACAGCACGCGAGGCGTCTTCCGATCAACGGGGCGAGAGATTCATGCATGAGCGGTGGGGTAAGGATCAGGGCGCCCGGCCGAAGACGGATCTTGGCGCCATGCAGACAGCAACCTCCCGGACCGCGGCCGGCGCAACGCCCGCCTTTAGACCTATAGGTCTAGTCTGGCGCCGCAATCAACTCGCCCCGCCTCCCCGTCTCGCTCAACTTGCCCGCGTGATCGGATCCCGCTGCGGTTTATTTCCGGCCTGCTGCCTAAGCGTGATGCTGGCGGGCGCCTCGGTGGTGCATGCGGCCGATCCGGAGCGCGCGTCGGACGCGGGGCTCGCGATCATTGAAACGCCCGATGTGGGCCGTGCCTTTGTAAGCGGGCCGGTGACGGCTTTCGCGCACAGTGCGGACGGCGTGCTCTTCGTCGGTTCGCATCGGCTGGCGGCGTTCGACGGTGCGGTCTGGCGCGCCATCGCGGTCCCGGATGCCAGTCGCGTGCTGGCGCTTGCGCACAGCCCGGTCGGAGCGGGCCAGGCGGCGCAGAGCGGCGCGTCGGGAAAAATGTCCGCGCTCCCGCCGGAGCCGGAACGCATCTGGGTCGGAGCGAGCGGCACGATCGGTTGCCTCGAAAAAGACGGTTCCGGGCAGTGGATTTTTCGTTCGTTCAAGGCGCAACTGGCGGCGGCCAAGCTGGGCGAGATCGACGAGGTCCGGTATGTGCATCCAGCCGGCCGGGGCGCGGTGTTCGTGGCACGGTCTAGGATTCTGCGCTGGGACGGCGAGACCATGACCGCGTGGGATTTGCCCTCGGCGACCCGATTGTATGCGTTTGCCGATGGCGACACATTGATGGTCTATCAAAGCGGCGTCGGCTTGCTCCGTCTGGAGGCAAACGGGCCCAAGCTCTGGCTGCCCGAGAGCACGTTGCCGGCGCGGCCGCCCATGGTCGGCTATCTGACGCTCGCTGGCGGCATTCGCCTGGCGGTGTTCAACGATGCCGTCTATCGGCACCGGGCGGATGGCTGGATGCGATTGGAGGAGGTATCCAATGTTCTGAGTGGAAAGCGGGCGATCCGTGCCTTGCCGCAAGCAGACGGCGCGCTCGTCATCGGCACTACTTACGGCGGCGTCGTGTTGACCAAGGCCGACGGCAAGCTGCTTGGCGTCACCAACAGCCAGAGTGGACTCCCTGACGACTGTGTGAACACGATGTGGGCCGACGGCGCCGGTCAGCTCTGGGTCGGTATGAACCGGGGTCTAACCCGCCTCGTGGGGGTTGGCGCGCTGTCCCTGTTTGATCAACGGGTGGGGCTGGCCACCCGGGACATCAAGGAAGTGATCTCGCACGATGGCCGGCCGATCGTCATCACCGGACAGAGTGTTTATGCGTTGGTGCCGGCCACGGTATCGGCCGTGGCTCATTTTTCTAGGGTCGAAACCTACTGGACGTTTCTGCGCGATGGCGTGGTCGTGGACGGCCAGTTGTGGCTGGGCGACTCAAGTGGGCTCTGGCGGGTCTCGGCTGGCAAGGGCGTGCGCGAGCCCCAATTCGCCGCCGAGGTGTTTCTGCTGTTCAAGCCGCGGGCGCTTTCCCGGGGATTTCTGTTTTTCGAATCCAGCGAGTGTATGGCCTGGTTGTCCGACGAACGGGGCGGCGCCGCAGTCTCACTACATCAGAACCTCGATAGCGCGCCAGTCTCCGCAGTGGAAGATCGCAGCGGCACCATCTTCGTCTCCACGATCAACGGACAGATCCACGCCTTCGTCTGGAACGAGTCGGAGCGCCGGCTGGAGCGGGTAGCTCGTTATGTCCAGGGCCAGGGCCTGCCGGTCGTCGGCACGCGTCCGGTGCTTTCCACGGTCGACGGGGCGGTGTTGGCCTTCACCGATCGAGGCATCCTTGCCTTGGGCCGGGAACGGAAGGAGTTCAAGCCGGCCGCGGAGTTTGCCGATTTCATCGCGGTGGCGGCGGCGCCCTCGGCCAGAGGCGGCGCCTATTGGGTGGTCCAACACAAGGAACTGGGTGAAGCTGGCCCCAAGGCCTTGCTTTGGGTGGAGCGGGACACGGCGGAGAACAGGTTTCGCTGGCGGGCGCTGCATGCGCCCGGCCTCGATCAAGCTGGCGATGTTTCCAGCGCAAACCTAACCACCGAGAGGGGAGCGGATGTGCTGTGGATTGGCGGAGCCAACGCCGTGCTTCGACTCGAGACCACGCAGTTGCGTCCCGCCGAGGCAGTGCCGGAGGTGTTCCTGCGAGCAGTCCAACTCGGCGCTAGCGATCTGGCGCCGGTCGCCGCCGGCGCACGCGCGAACTTCCCGTCCTCGGTGAAACGGATGGAATTTGTGTTTGCCGTCGGAGCCGCCCTGACGACCGACAGTGCCTTCTCCTATCAGACTAGGCTCGAAGGCATCGAGCGGGAATGGTCGTCGCCGCACAACACACCGGACCGGGAATTCACCGGTCTGCCCGCGGGGCAGTATGCTTTCACCGTCCGCGCCGTCGATCGGTTCGGCCGGCCCGGCCCGCCGCTACGTTACAATTTCGCGGTCGAAGCGGCGTGGTATCGCCGGCCATGGACCTTCGCGCTGGACGCGGCGATCGCAGCGCTGCTGGTGTGGGCCGTGGTGCGCTGGCGGGTGCATCAATTGCAGCGGCAAACCGAGCGCCTGAACCGGCTGGTCAACGAACGGACGCGCGAGCTGTCGCTTTCCAACACCGCCAAGTCGGAATTTCTCGAGAATATCAGCCACGAGATTCGCAATCCCCTCAACGGCATCGTCGGGCTGATCAATCTGCTCGAGGAGAAAAGCCTTTCCGGGCCGGAGCGCGAGCACGCACAGGCGCTGAAGGAATGCAGCGAAAACCTCACCCGCGTTTTCAACGAGGTGCTCAACTTCTCCAAGCTGGAATATGGCTACGTGACGCTGGAGGAACGGGCGTTCCAACTGGCCGGGTTGCTGGACTCAGTGCGCAATTTGTTCAGTGGTCCGGCCGCCCAGCAGGGCAGCACCATCGCCGCGCGATTCCCGTCTGGATTTGCCGACGGCTTCTGGGGCGATGACGGCAAGATCAAAACCATCGTCGGAAATTTCGTCGGCAACGCCCTCAAATATGCCCCCGGCACTCCCGTCGAGCTGGTCGTGACGATCGACGAGGCCGCAGAGGGAAAAGCGGAGGTGCTGATCGAAGTCATTGATCGCGGCCCCGGCGTGCCGCCGGAGGAGCAGGAGCTGATTTTCAAAAAATTTGTGCGCGGCTCGAACCGCCAAATCGTGCAGGCACCCGGCGCCGGCATCGGCCTCGCCACCTGCCGCCTGCTGGCGAAGCTACTTGGCGGCAGCGTCGGCATCGAGAGTCCCGCGCCCGTTCATACCGCCAATGGCGAACCGGCGGACGGAAGCCGGGAGACCGGCCCGGGTTCGCTGTTTTTTTTGAAGCTCACCCTGGCGCGTCACGAGGCGGCCAAGGATCTGGCTGTCGATGCGCCGTCAACCGACACCATTGGCGATTGGGCGTTGATCGTCGAGGACCAGCACTACAACCAGGTGGTGCTGGCCGGTGTCGTCAGCAAGATCGGCTTCAACCCCGAATGCGCCCGGGACGCCGGCGAGGCTTTCGCGGCCATCGGCCGGAAAACTTTTGCCGTGGTTTTTCTCGATGTCGAATTGCCGCAGATGAAAGGCCCGGAGATCGCCCGCCGGCTCCGGGTGCTGCCGCAAGGTCAGCACTTTATCATCATCGGCACCAGCGCCAGTGACAGCGACGAAGCGGCGCAGCGCTGCCTCGCGGCCGGCATGGATGCCTTTCTCCTGAAACCGCTCACCGCCGCCGGTATCCAGGCGGCCTTGACCAAAGTGCGGGGCAACCGGCAGCACCGGAACGGCGCGAGCCCGGTGATCGATTTCAGCGCCCTGGAACTCTACGCCCAATCGGCCGGCGGAGGCATGACGGGTGCCGTGCACACCTATGTGAGTGCACTGAAGGGCGAACTGGCTGGCTTGCGCGACGCCACGGACCGGCAGGCGGTGGCGGACGTCGTGTTGGCTGCACACCGGGTGCGTTCCCACGCGACGCTGATCAATGCTTCCGGTCTGGCTCAGGCCGCCGGTGATTTCGAAAAGATGGCGCGGGCCGGCAATCTCGCAGGGAGCGCAGTCCAATTGGAGAAAATTTTGGCGGAGGCCGAGGTCGTCAAACAACGGCTCACGGCCGGGCTTTGAACGGACCCCGGGCGATGCGCGTGAAGCCCTTTTCCATCGCATAGCGAATCAGCTGCGGCGTGCTGTGCAGATCGAGTTTCGCCATGAGATTGAGTCGGTGGTGCTTCGCCGTGCTGGCGCTGATGGCCAGGTGCCGCGCGATCAGCTCGTTCGACAGACCGTCGCCCACCAGTCGGAGCACCTCCTGTTCGCGGGCCGAAAGAATTTTGTCGAACGCCGCAGGATCGGCGCGCACCGAGGCGCGCAACTGCCGCACCATCGACGAGACATACTGCCGGCCCTCGAGCACCGCGGAAATGGCTTCGCGCAACACTTTGATCGGCTGCTCGTTCTTGTCCAAAATCCCGTGGACTCGCGAGCTGAGGGCGCGGTGCAGGGTGAACTCGTCGATATGGGACGACAGGGCGATGACCTTGGCCGCCGGCGCCACCGCAAAAATTTCCTTGAGCAGGTCGAGCCCGTCACCGTCGGGCAGCACCAGATCGAGAATGACGAGATCGGGCGCCTGGCGCCGGCAGGCAGCCAGCGCGGCAAGGGCCGTGCCGGCCTCGTGGAGCACGGCGCCAGGCAGCGCCTGCCCGCAGGCAATCACCAGCAGCTCGCGCACCATCGTCTGATCTTCAATGACAAGGATGATCACCGCAGGAAGGAGCCAAGCCCGGGACGTATTCGGTGACGAGGTGAGACATTCGGTGGGAATGAGGACTCAGTGCTCACACTCCCATCAAGCCGGCTTTCGGTTCCCAACGCGAGGGCGAACGAAACCGCAATTTGGCGCGAGAACTTGAATTGTAAATCTTTCCAGCCAGTGCCGAGCACCAAGAAGGCTGTGACTTCCATAGCAATGCTGAGCCCTTGAACCAAAGTTACGAATTGGTAAGCATGAAATGTCCGACCCCCCGAAGTTAAGCATAAGCTGTCCGAACCGGACAACTCATGGTTAAATCGACATATCCAAGGGCGGCTGGGGGTGCCGGCGAATGGGCCCTCCGGGATTCGAACTTTCGGACGAAAACGAAATGGCCAGTTTGCACAGCCCCAAAAAACTTCCGCAAGCTACTGCAACATCGAACGGCTGCGACGTATCCCTTGGCCAAGCTAGAAACGACGTATCTCGTGTCCAAACCGGCCAAGTGATCTGTCGCTCACCACAACCAAGTCCGCAGACGGACTGCGACCTACGTCCTGCAGGGATTCGAACGACGCAAAAGAAAAAGGGAGCGGCTTTACCCGCCACTCCCCGTGAATCTTACCCTCAGTCCTCGTGATTTTTACCTCTTACTCCTCACGATATTTACCCCCTTACCAAAACTAACGATACTCTTCGCCTGTGATGGCGTTGATGATTTTAAAGTTTTCGACGTGATAGTTCAGGTCAGCGCGGAAGGCCAGTTTCACCCCGAACAATTTCTCCATGCGGACGAGCAAATCGGCGTCCTCGCTGCGGAGGCGTTCGAGGATGCTCGGATGAACGAGCACGCGCAGCGAATACTCCTTGCCGTCGTTGCGCAGTTGGAGGCGGCGGACGACCGAGGAGAGCTTGCGTTGCAGTTCGACCGAGACGGTCGTCGCGCTCTTCACGATGCCGCGGCCGCGGCAATACGGGCAATCCGTGTAGAGATTCGACGAGAGCGACTCGGACTGGCGCTGGCGCGTCATCTGCATGATGCCGAGCGACGAGATCGGGAGAATGTGGTTCTTCGCCTTGTCGGAGGACATCAGCTCGACCATCTTTTCATAGACGGCGTTGCGATGGCGGCGCTCCTTCATGTCGATGAAGTCCATGATGATCAAACCGCCCAGATTCCGGAGGCGGATTTGGCGGGCGATCTCGGCGGCGGCCTCAAGGTTCACGGCGTAGATGACGTTCTTTTCGTCGCCGCCGCGGTTCTTGTGCGAACCGGTGTTAACGTCGATCGCGATGAGCGCCTCCGTCTCGTCGATGATGATTTCACCGCCGCTCGGGAGCGGGACCTTGCGCTGGCCTGTCTGCTCGATCTGGCGCTCGATGTTGAAGCGCTCGAAGATCGGGATGCTGTCCTTGTAGAACGCGATCTTGCTGGCGCTGCGCTTGGAAATTTGGCCGACGAGTTTCTGGGTGCGTTCGTGGTCGTCTTTGCTGTCGATGAGGACGCGATCGACCTCCTCGGTGAGGAAGTCGCGGACCGTGCGCTCGACGATGTCGGGCTCCTGATAGAGGCAGGCGGGCGCGCGATCGTTCTTCATCTTGGCCTGGATGTCTTCCCAGGTCTTCAAGAGCAGGTGGAGATCGCGGACGAAGTAGCGGGGTTTCTTGCCTTCGCCAGCGGTGCGGACGATGACGCCCACGCCCTCGGGAATGGTGAGTTCGTTGATGAGCGTCTTGAGGCGCTTGCGCTCGGCGATGTCCTCGATCTTGCGGGAGATGCCGCAGCCGTCGGAGAACGGCGTGAGGATCAGATAGCGGCCGGGGATCGAGAGGTTGGTAGTGGTGCGCGGGCCCTTGGTGCCGATCGGGCCCTTGGTGACTTGGATCACGATCTCGGTGCCGGGCGGATACATCGAGGGGATGTCCTTCACGGTAGGATCGGCGGGGCGTGGCGGGGCGTTTTTCTTCTTGTTCACGCGCACGACTTCCACGGAGGAGTCGGCGGCGGCGGGAAGCATGTCCCAGTAGTGGAGAAACGCGTTCTTGGTGTAGCCGATGTCGACGAACGCGGCCTTGAGGCCCGGATCGAGGTTCTTGATGCGGCCCTTGTAGATGCCGCCAACCATGCGGTTGTCGGACTCGCGCTCGATTTCGAACTTCTCGAGGCGGCCGTCGACGAGCAGCGCGACGCGCTTCTCGAGCGGCTCGGAGTTGATGATCAACTCGCGGTAGGAACTCTTCTCTTTCTGGAAAACCGAGAGAATTTTCTGAAGAAGCGGGCGGTTTTTCGCGCGTTCCTTGGCGCCGGCTTTTAGTTCGTCGGCGCTGATGGGCTCGGCTTCGGCGGTGGGCGGGGGGTTGACGAGCTCCTCGTCATATTTTTGGGCAACGTCCTCGGGGGAGGGCGTGGGTTGCGATTGATCGCTCATGGTGGGTGTCGTGTGGGTTGAGCAGGGCGGCACCCGGTGCGGCAGTTGCGGCGCAGGAAATTCCGGCAGAGCGGTCGTGAGCGCGAAGAAGAAATTTCATGCGAAATCCTTCCTGAAGCGCCAGACGCTCTGGACCAGTCCTTGCAGCAAGCAGCAACTGAGCACAAAGGAGCCACCGTAGCTGATGAAGGGAAGCGGTATGCCCGTAATGGGCACCAGGCCGATGGTCATGGCGATGTTCACGAACACATGCACTGCGAACAGCACCGTGACGCCGAGGGCGAGCAGGGTGCCGAGTCGGTCCCTGGCGGAACCGGCGATGCGAATGCCGTTGAACAACACCAAACCAAAAAGGCCGAGAACCGTAAGACTTCCCAGAAAACCTTTTTCCTCGGCGATGACCGAGAAAATAAAATCGTTGTGCGCAACCGAGCGCGGCAGGTAGCCGAGCTGCGCCTGCGTGCCTTCGGTCCAGCCCTTACCGAAGAGGCCGCCGGAGCCGACGGAAAGAAGGGATTGCCGCTGGTTCCACGCCACGCCCATCGGGTCGATCTTGTCAGGGGCGACGAAGGGGATGATGCGGTTACGCTGGTAGTCGTGCAGCGGCACGAGCTTCAGGCCCGAGTCGTCGTATTTGCCCATGTCGCGCGTGAACGAGTAATGGTGCTCGTCCATGAACGTCGCGTAGCGTCGCGCGTCGATCACCACCACGCCGACGATGAGCAGGAACGCGCCCAGCGCGCCGAGGAAAAACCGGGCGGACAGCTTGGAAACGTAGAGCATCGCGAACACCATGGGGGGCAGGACAATCGCCGACTTGAGGTCGGGTTGGAGCAAAATGAGCAGCATGGGCGCACCTACCGCAAGGGCCAATTTCCCCAGCGTGCCGAGCGACTGCGCGATGGTGCCGATTTTGGCATGGACGAGGATGCTGGCGGTGATCATCAGCACGGCGATCTTGGCGGTTTCGGAGGGTTGAAACACGAACAGCCACCGGCGCGAACCGTAAACTTCGCGACCGATGCCCGGGATGAGCACCAGCACGAGCGTGACGAGCGAGGCGGCGAAAATCCAATGCACCACGCTCAGCCAGAACCGATAGTCGATAAGCGACACGGCGACGTAGAGCCCCGCGCCGAGCCCGAGAAAGATCACCTGCTTGAACCAATATTGCTTCAAGAAATCCGGCCCATGGATCTGAAACTGCGCCGAGTAGATGAACGCCACGCCGAACAAACTGAGGCCGAGAATCGCGACGGGCGTGATCCAATCCCACGACGTGCGGGTCGTCGGTTTGAAGACGCTGAGGTAATCGGTGGGCGCGGCGAGATGCACAAATCGTTAAGGAGGGCAGAGGCTCAAGCAGACGGAATCGCGGTTGGCAACGGCGCGGCATCGGGGCTTAGCGATTTCTCCGCGGGCTCCTCGACGGGTTCCGGTTGGGCGAGGACGGCGGCACTCGTCGCGTTGGCGAGGCCGAGGGCCGTCCAAAAGACCACCGCGCCCATCGGCCCCTCCAGCACCACGCCAAAGCACCCGCTGACGAACAAAACCCAACTCACGCTCCACCACCCGAACGAGCCCAGCGCCTGATCGCCCGTGCGGACCCGGCGCAGCAGCCGCCAGGTGACTGCGCCCATCGCGGCTGCGATGGCTGCGAAGGCGGCGAGGCCGATCAGACCCATCCGGCCCAACATCGTGAAAATGATGCTGTGCGGGCTGCGCGCCGAAAAATCCTCCACCGTCAGCCAGTCGTAGTCGGCGAGAAATCGCGCCGACAGATCGTAGCCGAAACCGAGCCCGAAGATCGGGTTGGTCTCCCACGTCTCGCGGGCGACGGCTTGCCACCAGACGAGCCGGAAGCGGTTGTTGTCGCCCGGATCGCCGCTGTCGCGGTTGTGGTAAACGCCCTGACTCTGAAAATCGAAGATCGAGACGGCGTGTTCATAGGCGGAGTAGATGGGCGTATCCCGGACATCTTCCTTGAACAGCATCATCACCGGCAGGGCGGCGACGGCGATCAGCACTACGCTGAGTTGCAGCGCGAGGATGCGGCGGCGCCGGGCCACCACCCACAACACCGTGACACACGCGGTGGCGACCATCGCCGCCCGCGGTGAAGGCATCGGCGCAATCGCGGCGAGCGACAGGCCCGCGGCGATCAGCCAGACTTTGCGCCGCGTTTCCTCCCAGCGCGTCCAGAGCCAGAAAAATCCCACGGCCAGCGTGGTCGCGATGAGATCACTCTTGTGAAAAATCAACGGTATGCCGCGAAAGCTCGTGAGGCTGATAAAGAAATCCGGCGCGCGTTGAAACGCGATTGCCAGTGGTGGCAGCAGCAGCGCCGCGGCCGTTAGCGCCCTTCGCAGCAAGCCCAGCGACGCCGCATGGGAGCCTAGCGCCTGACCGAGGAAAAAGAAACTCGCGTAGTAAATCGTCGCGAAATCCCGCAGCGCCAAAAACCCGTCGCGCCGCCAGTCGACCGGTAACCGCGCCGCACCGACGACTATCCAGACCAAGACCGCGAGGTTGAGCGCATCGCGCCGCACGAAGGAGGCCTGCTTGATGCCGGCCCGAAACAGGATCGCAGGCACGCCGAGCAGCAGCGCCGCCTCGGCCGGGAGCAGTGGCAGCCGCGGCGCTAGGGAGAGTTGGGCGAAACCGCGGTTGCCGACGAGGTAGCCGAACATCACCGCCGCCAGCAGCCATGCTTCCGGCCGCGGTCCGCCCCACCATTCGGCCAGCAGCCAGAGCAGACCGAGCGTGACGAGCGTGCTCAGCGCATAATTTTGGTCGGCGATTTGCGCTGCGAGCACGAGCGCGAGCGTCGCGCCAGAGGCGCCGATGAGCCAGTGTCGGAGCCGAGGGTTCATGGGCGGGAGAGCATTTCGCGGCAGGCGGCTTCGACGGCCAGCACCGTCCAGTGGCGCAGGCACGCGAGCCGGTCGTGCGTGAGGGCACAGTCCCGAATCAACCGAAACTCGTCCTTCCACTCGCACGGCACGCACGGCAGCGTCGGGTGCCGCAGCACGCGCCAGCGTTCGCGGTGCCAGAACGGATCCCAGCCTGGCGCGGTCGGGCCGCTGACGACGACGCCGGCGCAGCCGAGCGCGTTGGCGACGTGCATCGGGCCGGAGTTGTTGCCCAGAAACAGATCGGCGCCGGCGAGCAGCGACACTAGTTCGCGTAACGTCGCCGGGGCGGAGCGCCGCACTTCCGGCGGCAGCACGGCACCGCGCGTCTCGTCGCGATCGATCCAGGTGACGTCGCAGTCGCGGGCGAGGAGCGCGGCGGTTTCCGCGTAGCGCTCGATCGGCCAGCGCGTGAAGGCCTGGTTCGAACCGGCGTGAATCACGACGCGGCGGCGGCCGATGGTGTTTTCGTGCGGCGCGACGAGGTGGGTGAGGTCGGGCGGCGGGGGCGAGGCGGGCCAGTCGGTGCAGCCGTGGGCGCGGACGAGCACGCGCGCCATTTCCCAGTGCCAGCTCGCCACGCGTCCGTCGGGCGGCATCTTCACGTCGTGCGTGAGCGAGCCGCCGATCCGCACGTGGGCGATGCGCGCACCGACCCGCAGGCGCGCGCCGCTGTGGCGCACGAGGAGGTGCGCGGCGTTGCCCTGATCGAAACTCACCAGGCACGCGTCGGGCCGCCGGCTCCGCACCCGCGCCCACCACGCAGCGAGTTCCCACGGGCGTTGCCACGAGGAGTTGAAGTGCAGTTGCGGGCACGTGAGAACGTCCGTGGCCGGCAGCACGGCGGCATAGAGTGCGGCTTCCTGCGGGGTCGTGAGCAACGTGATCCGCCAGGCGGGGAACCGCGCGCGCAGCGTCTGGACAACGGGGAGAAAAACGACGTTGTCGCCGAGCTGGACGAATTTGAAGATGACGAGGTTCATCGCGCGTCTCCCCGTCCGTCGCGCAGCGCGCGCGTCGCCGCGGTGGTGAGACTCGGCAGCCCGCCGAGGGCCAGCGCCGCGCCGCCCGCGGCGAGCACGCCCGTCGCGCCCCAGCCGAATCGTCCGGCGGCGAACATCGCGGCGACGGCGATTGCGGTCGCGATCGTGCCCCACGCGGCAAGTTCGCGGAGCCGGCCGATGCCGGTCAGAAAATACACGAAAAGTTGCCAGATCGCGAGGAGGCCGGCCCACGCGCCTGCGGGCCATGCGAGCGCCGCGGCGGTATCGGCCGCGTCGCGACCGACCCACACGCCGAGCAATTCGCGCGAAAAAAACGCGAGCAACGCCAGCGCCCCCCCGCAACTGGCCGTGACCAGCCATGCTCGCATCCAGGCGCGCCGCACCCACACGCCGTCGCCGCGCGCCGTCGCCTCCGTCCACGCGGCCGACACCGGGGTCAGCCAGAAAATTTGTCCCTGAGTCACCGGACTGAACAATCGTTGCAAAAGATTAAATGCCCCCGCCGCGCCCGGCCCTGCCGCCGCCGCCAGCGCGAGTGGCGGCACGGCTTGCACCACGGCGAAACCGAACTGTGGAGCGGCGAACAGAAAACTCTCGTTGAACAAGATTCGCCGCGCGCCGCGCGGCAGCAGATCCGCGCTGTGTCCTGCCCAGCCGAGCCGACACCACAAATGGACGGTCGCGCCGAGACCTTGGAGTGTCGGCACCAGCGCAGTCGCCGCGACGAACGCCACCAGTCCCCACTGCGCGTGCGCCGCCCACGCCGTCGCCGCGAGTGTGACCACGCTGCCCGCCGCGATCCAGATCGCTTGGAGCCAGCCGCACTGCGCGGCGGCGGCGAGTCGTGGCGCGGCGTTGAGCGGCAGCGCCAGCGCCGCCGCCACGAGCGTCACCGCGACCGCCAGCCCGACATCCGCGCGCAACCCCGCACCGTGGATTTTCAGCGCGTCGGCCCAGTTGAAAAAAAACGCGACGGGCAATCCGAGCACGAGCAGCGGCAGCGCGAGCCCGCCTAGCGCCAGCGCCCCGGTGCAAAAGGCGCGCCGCATCCGATCCGGGTCGTTGCGCCCGAGTGCGTCGGCCATCGCGCGCTGCATGCCCACGCCCAGCCCCAGATCGACGAAGTTCACCGCCACTGTCCCGGCCGCGAGCGCCACCCACACGCCGAACGCCTCCGGGCCCAGGCAACGCAACGCGAGCGGCACCTGCACCAGCGTGCAGATCACCGATAGAGTTTTCGCCCCGACCGAGGCCGCGACCGTCAGCCGCACCGCGCGGTCCCGGCGCGCAGGGCCGGTGGGATCGTCGGGGCGTGCGCTCATGAATAAGTGGGGCGAGGCTGGCGCCCGACGGGCAAAACTCAAGGCGCACGGTGCGCGGGCCGGTGCTTTTCGTTTTGCACGCGCGGCGGTCCGCCCGGAAGCTCCGCGGGTGCCTGCCACTCTCGCGCTTTCCACGCTCTGCGAAAACCCGCACCGGCGCACCGGGCTCAGCACGTTCTTTTCCGAGTTCGTGGCACACGCGCGGCGGCAGTTTCCGACGGTGAACTGGATCGTGTTCGCCGGGCCGCGGCAGCCGTGGGCGATGTCCGATCCGGGCGTGGCGATCGTGCGCGATTTTTCCGCCAACGATCGGCGCGGGGCGCGGCTCTACGCGGATCATTTTCTGGTCGCGGCGGCGGCGCGGCAGCGCGGGGCGGCGGCGTTGCTCACCGTGGGTTTCGTGCCGTTGCGGACGGCGGGGCTGCCGATCGTGATGCACGTTTTTTCGCTGCATCACCGGCGGACCGGCGGGGGATGGGGCGCGTTTTATCGACGTGCGATGGTGGCGCGCGGCTTGCGCCGGGCGGCGCTGGTGATCGCGAACTCGCAGTGGACGGCGGCGCAGCTCGGCGCCGGGCGCGCGCCGGTGCTCGTGAGTCACGAGGGCGTGCAGCATGAAAAATTTTCGCCCGTCGGCGCGCACGGCGGCGCGGGCCTGCCGCCGGAGTTTCTGTTGTGGACCGGAAATTTCTACGCCTACAAACGCGCCGAGCTCGCCCTCGCCGCCTACGCGTGGCTCGCGCCCGAGCGGCGCGCGCGTTTTCCGCTGGTGCTGGCGGGCGGCGACTGGTCCGGCGGTCGCGCGCGGGCCGAGGCGGTGGCGCAGGCGCTCGGCGTCGGGAGCGACGTGCGTTTCCTCGGCTGGGTGGACGATGCGGCGCTGCCCGCGCTCTACCGCGGCGCGCGGGCGCTGGTGCTCGCGACCAGCGAGGAAACCTTCGGTCGCAGCGTCGCCGAGGCGATGGCCTGCGGCTGCCCGTGCGTGGTGCAGGATCTGCCGGTGTTGCGCGAGGTGACGGACAGCGCGGCGCTGTGGTGCGATTTCACCGACCGCGCGACCGCTGCCGCAGCGTTGGAAAAAATCTGCACCGACGACGCCCTGGCGACGCGGTTGCGCACCGCCGGGCTGCGGCGCGCCGCCGATTTCAGCTTTGAAAAACTCGCGCGCGAGCGTGTGGCGGCGATCCTGGAGCGGTTGTCTATTTCCGCATGAACGCGCCGGCCGATTCCAAACCCAACCGCTGGTGGCCGGCTGCGGCCTGTGCGCTGGTGGGGGTCATCCTGTTTCAGTTTTTCGGCAACGCCACCCACGGCTACAACAAGACCGATTCGATGTTCTGGTGGTGGATTAGCCAGTGGCTCGATCCGGCGGCGGAGACGGAGCACGGCTGGTTGATCCTCGGGCTGAGTGGTTGGCTGCTTTGGCGAAATTTGCAGGAAGGTAGGAGCCTGCTGGCAAGCGAGTGCTCAGAGACTCGCCTGTTAGGAGACTCCTACACGAGCGCGGCGGCAGCGATGATTGCTGGACTCGCGCTGCACGCCGTGGGTTTCGCGGTGCAGCAGACGCGTGTGAGCATCATCGGATTTTTGATTTTCAGCTGGGGCGGGCTGCGGCTGTGGGGCGGAGGGCGCTGGAGCGGCGCGGCGGCGTTTCCGCTCGGGTTCATGGCGTTTGCGATTCCGCTGAGCGCGTTCGACACAATCGGATTCTGGCTGCGCATGGCGGTGATCGATGCCAGCGCGGGGCTCGCGCATGCGGCGGGGATCGGGGTGTTGCAGAGTGGCACGCAACTCGTCGCGCCCGACGGCCGTTACCACTACGACGTGGCGGCGGCGTGCTCGGGCGTGCGTTCGCTCACGGCGCTGGCGGCGCTGTCGCTGCTCGCGGGCTACCTGAATTTTCGCTCGTGGTGGCGGCGCGGCGCACTGCTGCTGCTGTGTTTTCCGCTGGTGTATCTCGGCAACGTCGCCCGAATTTCGTCGATCGTGCTGGCCGCGCAATGGGGTGGGCAGGCGTGGGGCGAACATGCACACACCGTCATGGGCTATGGCGTCTTCGCGATCGTGCTCGGCGGCGTGCTCGGTGCGGCAGGCGCGATGCAGCGTTGGTGGCCGGAGATGTCGGAAGAAATTGAAAGTGAAAAAGGGAAAGAAGAAACGGAATCGCCGGCAAAGGCGCGCGGCGCCTGGAACATCGCGGCCGCGATCGTTGCGCTGGCGGTGGGCGAGATGTTTTTTCTCCACCACCTCGCGATGCTTCCGCCGCGCGGCGCGACGGGCGTGCTGCTCGCGCCAGACGAAAAAAATCCCGCTGAGCTCCCGGCGTTTCTTGGGATCGAGTGGACAGGCCGGCCGGTGGCGGTGACGCCGACGGAGCGCGAGATTCTGCCGCCCGACACGGGATTTTCCCGGGAGATCTATTTCAGTCACCGCGATCCGTCGCAGCAGGTTTTTCTTTCGATCGTGCTGAGCGGGCGCGATCGGACGTCGATCCACCGGCCGGAGCTCTGTCTCGTGGGCCAAGGTTGGACGATTACGGGTCGCGGCGAACATCGCTTCGATTACCCGTCGCGAAGCGAAGCGAGTTTTTCGGCGACGCTGTTGCGTGTCCAGCGCGAGGCGCCGGCTTTGCGTGGGCCGACGATTGTGCCGCAGCTGACGGCATATTGGTTTGTGTGCAGCGATGCGGTCGTCGCGACGCACTGGCAGCGGCTCGTGCATGATGCGTGGAACCGGTTCACCCACGCCCGCACCGATCGCTGGGCCTATGTGTTGATGCAGACGGACGCGGCCGATGGCGAGACGGCGGCGCTCGCGCGGATGCAGGCGGTGTTGCGCGAGACGCTGCCGGCATTTCAGCGGCCGTTGCCGGGCCTGTAACGGCATTGCTGCGTGGAATCACGGCACTCGCGCCTTCTGCATGAGAAGGCTTGAGCTTTCGGCGTCGCCGCCTACGTTGCCCGTCCCTTGACGTCAGTGAGCGCAGCCGACTTCGCGTTTCTGATCGCCGAGAGTGACCTGTTTGACTGGTCGCTCCCGGCGACGCTTGTCGTAGGCGGAGGCATCGCGTTCTTGGTGGTGTGGGCGCTCACCCGCCACACGCGCCGGGTCGCGCATGAGCAGGCCGCGGAACTCATCGAGGTCGCCCACCGCGAAGCTGCCGTAGCTGCCGAAGAGGTGAAACAGAAGGTCGAGGCGGAGATTCAGGAGAAACGCGCCGAGCTGAACCGCGACTACGACCGCCGTGAGATCGAGAGTGACGTGCGACTCCGCGAAATCCGTGCGCATGAGGAATCGCTCTCGCTCCTCGACTACCAACTCGAACAGCGCCAGGAGCGGCTCAATCGCGAAAACGCCGCGGTGCAGCAGGCACGCGATGCCATCCGCGCCCTTTCCAAGAGCGTGCGTAAGCGCCTCGAGGGCGTCTCGCAACTCGACGCCGATGAAATCCGCAAACAACTCCGCGAGGAAGTCCTCCTGGAATGCGCGGACGAACTCCGCGCCCTGCGGCGCTCCACGCTCGAGAAGTCCGAGCAGGAGCTGCAAAACGACGCGCGCCGCATCCTCATCGCCGCGATGCAACGCCTCGCGAGCAAGCCCAACAACGATCTCACCGCGACCATTGTGCAGCTGCCGAATGAGGAGATGAAGGGCCGCATCATCGGCCGCGAAGGCCGCAACATCAAATCGTTCGAGTCCGCGACCGGTGTCACGCTCCTCATCGACGAGTCGCCGCAGATGGTGCTGCTCTCGTCGTTCGATCCCGTGCGCCGCGAAGTCGCCCGCGCCGCTCTCGAAGCGCTCGTGAAGGACGGCCGCATCCACCCGGCGAGCATCGAGGAGTTCGTGAAACGTGCCGCCGATGAAATCGATCTCGTGACCACGCAGGCCGGTGAAGATGCCGTGGCGAAACTCAACATCAACGGCCTCCACCCCGAGATCATCAAGCTGCTCGGCCGCCTCAAATACCGCTTCTCCTACAATCAAAATACCCTCGACCACTCGGTGGAGACGGCGTTTCTCGCTTCGGTGATGGCGAGCGAAGTCGGCCTCGACGCGAACCTCGCGAAACGCGCGGGTCTCCTCCACGACGTTGGCAAGGGTGTGCCTGGCGAATTCGAGGGCAGCCACGCCGCGGCGGGCGCCGAGTTCATCAAGCGCTTTGGCGAAACCCCGATCGTCGTCAACGCGGTCGCCGCGCACCACGAAGAGGTGAAACCCGAGACGGTTTACGCAGGCCTCGTGATCCTCGCCGACACGATTTCCGCCACGCGCCCCGGCGCCCGCGCCGAATCGATGACCGGCTACATCCAGCGCCTCGGCCGGCTCGAGAAACTCGCCATGTCGATCGACGGCGTGCAACAGGCGTTTGCGATTCAGGCGGGACGCGAAATCCGCGTTGTCGTCTCGCCCGACGAAGTCACCGACGATCGCGCGCGGGAAATCTCGAAGGAGCTCCGCGCCCGCATCGAGGCCGAACTGCAATATCCGAGCACTATCAAGATCACTGTGATTCGCGAATCGCGCTTCACGGAGACTGCTACGTAATTCCTGCCATGGCCGACCCGAAAATCCTCGAGACCTTTCCGAATCCTGCGCCGCACCGCGACTACGTGATTGAGCACACGCACCACGAATTCACGTCGGTGTGTCCGATCACCGGCCACCCGGATTTTGCAGCCATCACTCTGCGCTACATCGCGGACAAAAAGTGCGTCGAGTTGAAGTCGCTGAAGCTTTACTTCCACGCCTACCGCAACGAGGGAATTTTCTTCGAGGCCGTCACCAATGAGATATGCGACGATCTCGGGGCCGCGCTCCAGCCGCGTTCGCTGACGATCGTGGCCGATTGGAAGGGCCGTGGCGGCGTCACCTCGCGGGTGACGGCGGAGTGGGCGGCGAAAACGCGCGGCCGCCGCTAAGATATTTCTATTCAGCAACCCTACTCGCATCCCCAATATGAAACTCCGCCTCTTCCTCCTCGCGCTGGCGACCTCGCTAGCCCTCCGCGCCGCCGACGCGGTGCCGCTCTTCAACGCTACCCTCGCGATCGGCCACGAGTCGCGTTTCCTCCTGGTGAGCATCGCGGGCAAAACCAGTCCCTGGCTCAAGCTGGGCGACACCTTTGAAGGTTATGCGCTCAAGGCTTACGACGCCAAGACCAGCACGCTCGATCTCGAGAGCGAGGGAAAAGTCGTCCGCGTCACGCTCGTGGCCGATGCCGCTGTCGCCAACGCGCCCGCTACGTCCACGCCGGCCACGTTGGCCGACGCCCAAGAGGTTTTCCGCATCATGCGTTTTGACGACATGATGAAGAAGATGATGGATGCGCAGAAGAAGGCGATGGGGCCCATGATGCAGCAGCAGATGGCCCAGTCGATGGGGCGCTTGGGCGCGAACCTGAGCGATGAGGACAAGGCCGCGCTGGCGGCCATACAGAGCAAAATGCTAGACCAAACCATGAGTGTGGTCACCGGACCGGAAATGCGCGCGGCCATGGAAAAAATCTACAGCGATGTCTTCACCAAGGAGGATTTGAACAGCATGGCGGCATTCTACGGCACCCCGGGTGGTCAGGCCCTGGTCGAGAAGCAGCCGGAAGTGCAGCAAAAGATGATGGCTGTGATGATGCCCATGATCATGCAGAATCAGCAGGCCTCGCAGCAGCAGATGCGGGATTTTATGGCTGGGCTGAAAGCCAAATACAGCCCCCCGGCTGCGGCCGTTCCCGCACCGGCTCCCACGCCGAAGCCGTGAAAGTAGCGCCGGCTGAAAGCTGGAGTTACTTCAACGCCGCAACGACTAGCGCGTGGAGCGCAGTCGTCGCGGTGGCGACGATCGATTCCGCCGGGTAGGGCGCGTCGCCGCGCCAGTCGGTGATCACGCCGCCGGCGCCGCGGATCACCGGCACGAGCGCGGCGATGTCCCACGAGTTCATGATCGGATCGAGCATGGCGTCGGCCTGGCCGCTGGCGACGAGCAGATAGCCGTAGCAGTCGCCCCACGTCCGCACGAGTTTCGCGCGGCCGGTGAGAGATTCAAACGCGGCGCCGTTTTGGTATTTCGCGGGATTAAGCGGATCGCTCGTGAGTAGCGTGGCGTCTTCAATGCGAGCCGTCGGCCGGCAACGGACGGTGCGACCGTTGAGCGTGGTCGTCGTGCCGTCGCCTACCATGAGTTGTTGCAAAACCGGCTGGTGAATCGCCCCGAGCACCGGCTGGCCGCGGTGCAGCAGCGCGATGAGCGTGCCCCACAATGGCACGCCGGTGATAAAACTCTTCGTTCCGTCGATCGGATCGAGCACCCAGACGAATTCGGCGTCGGCGCGGTCGCTGCCGAACTCCTCGCCGATGATGCCGTGGGCCGGAAATTTTTTCGCGATGCGCGCCCGCATCAACTCCTCCGCGCCGCGATCGGCGACCGTCACAGGCGATTGATCGGACTTTGTTTCGACCGCAAGCCCGGGCGAGCCGAACAACGGTCGCACGAAGTCGCCGCTCTCGGTGGCGAGCTCGATCATGAAGCTGCGGTAGGGCGTGAGATCCACGGAAGAAGAGTTGCCCACGGAACACACGGAACACACGGAAAAAAGTTTCGGCTTTCTGGCTTCCGTGTATTCCGTGTGTTCCGTGGGCAATATTTGGATCGAACAGCCAATCATCTTCGTCGATTTCGAGGGGAGCCGCACGAGCGGCATCCTCGAGTTTGGAATCGTCGAAGTGCTCGGCGGTCAGATCGTCTCTGCCCGCACGCGGCTGTGTCGCGCGACGGGTCGGGTGCGGGCGGAGGATGCAGCGGTGCATGGGTTGCGCGAGGAGACGCTGGCGCCGCACGCACCGTTTGCGGACGAGTGGGAATATTTTGCGAGCTTGCGTGAGCGTGGACCGTTGGCGGCGCACTATGCCGGCGTCGAAAACGCGCTGCTCAAATCCGTCTGGCCCTATCCGCGCAGTTCGCCCGACTTCGCGCGGCCCGGCGAACGCCTCGCTGAGTGGGGCCCGTGGATCGATTCGGCGCGGCTCTACGCGCAACTTTATCCGCAGCTGGCCTCAGGCCGGCTCGAGTCGCTGGTCGCCACGTGCGGACTGCAGGCGGAGCTCGACGCGCTGGCGGCGGTTCATTGTCCGCCGGTGCGGCGGCGTTATCATACGGCACTCTACGACGCGCTGGCGGGGGCTCTGCTGCTCGCATCGCTCGCCCGCGAACCGCGACTCGCAGCGCTCACGACAATGCAACTCCTCGCGCTCAGCACACTCGACGGCGAAAAGCGCGATGCGATCCAGCAGCGCGAGCTGTTTTAATCGACCGGGTATTTTTTCAGCCCGCTCCGTTGCGCGAGGACGCGCCACGCGAAAAGCGGTAACGTCATCAGGTAGCGCCGGCCGAGCCGCCGCGGCTCCGTGCCGAGCCGAAATAGCCACTCGAATCCGCTGCGCTGCAACCACCGCGGCGCCTGCCGCACGCGGCCTGAGTGAAAGTCGAACGCCGCGCCTACCCCGATGAGCACGCCGGCATCGAGCGTTTGCCAATGCTCTGCCATGAAATGCTCCTGCTTCGGCGTGCCGAGCCCGACCCAGATCACGTCGGGATGCGTGCGCGAGACATCGGCGCTCAGCGCGGCGAGTTCGTTCGCATCGAGCGGACGAAACGGCGGCGTAAAGGTCCCGACGACCGCGAGTCCGGGAAAGCGCGAGACCAGTTTTTGCCGCAATTCCTCCGCCACACCGGGCGCGCCGCCGAAAAAATAGTGCGTGAGCCGGACAGCCCGCCCCGCGTCGCAGACGGCGAGCATCAGGTCGGGTCCGTAAACTCGCTCGACGCCCCGCGGCCCGAGCCACACGAGCGGCATACCATCTGGTGTCGTGAGCCACGACTCGTTGAAAATTTTCCGCAGCGCCGGATCGGTGCGCGCCTCGGTGAGCCCGGTCGCGGTGCCGAGGCACACGTAGCCGCGCCGCTTCTGACCGCGCACGCCGACCACGAAATCGCGTGCCTGCGCCAGCGTGAGCGCGGAGATACCGACGCCGAGGACGTTGTAGCGCGGGGGATTGGGCGGCATGGAACACGCCGACCTTGCGCTGCCAGCCCTTCGTTGTCCAACCTGACCGGTTCCCATGGCCATAGTCAGTCTTCTCGATGTCAGCCTGAGCTTCGGTGGCGCACCTTTGCTCGATCGGGTCAATCTCCAGATTGACCGCGGCGAACGCGTGTGTCTCGTCGGCCGGAACGGCGCGGGCAAGTCCACGCTGATGAAAGTCATCAATGGCGAACTCAACCCGGACGTCGGCCAAGTCTTCCGGCAGCAGGGTGCGGTGTTTTCGACCTTGCGCCAGGAAGTGCCGGCTGGGTTGACGGGTTCGGTGCGGACTGTGGTCGAAGGAACGGGTGGCGCCTACGAGGAGCACAACGACTGGGAGCGCCACGACCGCGTCGAGCGCCTCCTCGAACAAATGGGCCTGCCACCCGAGCATGAGTTCGCCGCGCTGTCTGCCGGCCAAAAACGCCGCGTGCTCCTCGCCCGCGGCCTCGTCGAGGATCCGCAGCTGCTGTTGCTCGACGAACCGACGAACCATCTCGATCTCGAGTCGATTCAGTGGCTCGAGGAATTCCTGCTCGAGTGGGGCGGCGCGCTTCTCTTCGTGACGCATGACCGCACGTTTCTCCGCAAACTCTCCACGCGCATCATCGAAATCGATCGCGGCCAGCTCGTTGGCTGGGCCTGCGACTACGACACGTTTCTCGTTCGCAAGGAAGCGGTGCTCGAGGCCGAGGAGGTCGAGCGCGCGCAGTTCGACAAGAAACTCGCCCAGGAGGAAGTATGGATCCGCCGTGGCGTGAAAGCACAGCGTTCGCGCGCCAACAACCGTATCCACGCCCTCGAGAAAATGCGCGCCGAGCGCGCCGCCCGTCGCGACCGCACCGGCAAGGCGACCATGACCGCGCAGGAAGCCGACCGCAGCGGCTTCAAAGTGATCGAATGCAAGAACGCCGGCTTCCGTTACGCCGACGACGGCCGCTGGATTGTGCGCGATCTCAGCGTGCGCATCGAGCGCGGCGACAAGATTGGCATCGTCGGCCAGAACGGCGCTGGCAAGACGACGCTGCTCCGGCTGCTACTCGGCCAACTCGCGCCGAAGACGGGGACCATTGAGCAAGGCACGCGGCTCGAGGTGGTTTACTTTGATCAACTCCGCGCGCAGCTCGACGAAACGATGCGCGTGCAGGACGCCGTCGCCGACGGCAACGCGACGGTCACGATCAACGGACGCACACGCCACGTGATTTCTTACCTCGAAGATTTTCTCTTCCTGCCTGACCGCGCCCGCACGCCGATCCGCGCGCTCTCAGGCGGCGAACGCAACCGGTTGCTCCTCGCCCGGCTCTTCACGAAGCCGTGCAACGTGCTCGTCCTCGACGAACCGACCAACGACCTCGACGCCGAGACGCTGGAGTTACTCGAGGATTTGCTGGTGGAGTTTGGCGGCACGCTGCTCCTCGTGAGTCACGATCGCGCGTTCCTGAACGAAGTCTGCACGAGCCTCCTCGTCTTCGAGGGCGAGGGGAAAGTTTCGGAATACCTCGGCGGCTACGACGACTGGCAGAAGGAAAAGGCGGCGAAAGCCGCGGCGGTGGCCGCTGCGGAGGAGCGAGCGAAGCGCGCCGCGAAGGAGGCGTCGGCGTCGACCGCGGAGAAGAAGACGCGCAAACTCTCGAACAAGGAGCGCGCGGAATTGGACGCGTTGCCGAAGACGATCGAGAAACTGGAAACCGAGCAAGCCACACTCACGGCGAAACTCGCCGACCCGCTCTTCTTCAAAAAACCCGCTACGGAAGTCACGCAGGCCACCGTGCGACTCCACGAGATCGAGGCGCTGCTCGCCGCGGCCTACGCGCGCTGGGCGGAGTTGGAATAGTGCCGCGACTATGCCTTCGTCGCGAAGCGTGCCGTAACGTCAGCGAGCGACAGCTCTGCGAGTGAAGATAAGCGCAGGTCTGCGTGGGCGAAGTCGTGGTGCGCGGTGGATTTGTTCGGCACGGCGACGGTCCAGATGTTCGCGCGCTTCGCGGCGAGCGAGCCGGTGTGCGAATCTTCAAACGCGATCGCTTCACCACCGCGCAGACCGAATTTTTGCAGCACCAGCCGATAGAGATCGGGTTCGGGTTTGGGCGAAGACGCGTCGCCGCGGCAGGCGAAGAATTCGAAATGCGCGTGCAGCCCGAGGCGCTTGAGATGGCCTTCGACATGGTCGTGGCTGGAGTTGCTGGCGACCGCGAGGTGAAGCTGGGCGATGCGGGCCGCATCGAGCAACGCGACGACACCGGGGAGCACGGGCTGCCGGAGCGTGCGGGTCCGGTTGTGCTGGTGACGCTGCTCCTCGAGCGCAGCTTCGTTGGCGCTGGGGCCGAACGCGCGCCACGGGTTAAATGCGTAATCGTGGCCGCCAACTGCCTGAACAAATTCCGTTCGATCGAAAGGCTGGCCATGCGCGGCGTGGACGTCGCCGTAGGCGTCAATGAGCGGCGTCTCGGTGTCGAGGATGAGGCCGTCGAAATCAAAAACGAGTGCGCGAATCACCCATCCGACGAAATCGCGCGCACGCCAAAACGAAAGCGCAGAGTGCGCGAAGGCTCGGCTCGGCGTGGCGGCTTGCGGCTTCGCCCGGAGTCTGGTGGGCGATTTGGCTGGAGTTCGAAGAGGGTGCGCGTTGAACCTCCGATGGTTCGTTACCCAATGCCCCCGCAAGATCCCGAGCAAGCGAGCTGGTTTGCCAGCGAAGTGCAGCCGCACGAAACGGCGCTGCGCGCCTATCTGCGTGCGCAATTCTCCTCGCTGACCGATCCGGACGACGTCGTTCAGGAGACCTACGCCCGCTTGCTTCGCGCACGCGAACGCGGTCCGATTGAGTCGCCGCGCGGGCTGCTGTTTGCCACGGCGCGAAATGCGGCGCGCGACTTGTTACGACGCCGGGCGGTGGCGCAGACTTTTCCGATAACGGAAACGGACGAGTTGCACGTCTTCGACGATGCACCGGACGTGTCCGAGACCGTGAGCCGCCGGCAGGAAACCGACCTGCTGGGGGCCGCGATCGCGGAGCTGCCGCCGCGTTGCCGTGAAATCCTCGTCCTCCGGAAATTTGAAAACCTCTCGCACCGCGAAATCGCTCAGCGGCTCGGCATCGCCGAGCACACCGTCGAGGCGCAGCTCACCAAGGCGCTGCACCGCTGCGAGGATTTTTTCGCCCGGCATGGCCTCCCGCCCAAGTAACCGATGAACGCAGCCAGAGCGCCCTTGTTCGATGACGCGATCCGCACGACCGCCGCCGCGTGGATTGTGCGCCGCGATCGCGGGCTCTCGGCGGCGGAGTCCGTGGAGTTTGAACTTTGGCTCGCCGCAGATTCGCGCCACGCGGCGGCGATGCGGCGCGCCAAGCTCACGTGGGTGATGCTCGATCGTTTGCCGGAGAGTGCCGCCGCACCGGTGCTCGCAGCCGCAAGGCGGCGACGCTCATTTTGGAGAAAGACCTTCGTCGGGGCCTCGCTCGCCGCCGCCGCGGCGGTAATCGTGATCTTGTTGCTGCCGGCGCGTCGCGCGACGGGCGTCGCCGCGACCAGCGCGAGCGTGGCGGATGCCGCCGATGCGCCGCGCCAGGTGACGTTGTCCGACGGCTCGGTGGTCGAACTCAACCGCGGCAGCAAGATCGCCGAACATTTTTCGCCGGCCGAGCGACGTGTGACACTCCTGCTGGGCGAGGCGCATTTCAGCGTGACAAAGAATCAGGCGCGACCGTTCGTGGTGCGCGCAGGCAACGTCGACGTCCGCGCAGTCGGCACGGCCTTCAACGTCAATCTCCAGTCGGCCGCCGTCGAAGTGCTCGTGACGGAAGGCGTCGTGAAGCTGAATTCCGCGCTGGAACGTTCACGCCGCGCGGGCGCGACGGACTCGATCCCGTTGCTGAATCCCGGTCAGCGCGCCGTGGTGGCCTTGAGCCCGCTGTCGCCCGAGTCGGCGTTCGTCGTGACCACGGTCAATCAGGCAGAAATCGCGCGCACGCTTTCTTGGCAGGAACCGCTGCTGCGCCTGACCGGCGCGACGCTCGCGGAGGTCGCGGCGAACTTCGAGCATCGCACCGGCCGGCGGGTGATTCTCGCAGATCCGGCGCTAGCGGGCCTGCGGCTTGGCGGACGCTTCCGCGCTGACGATGTGGACGGGTTTGCGAACGTGCTGGCGACGACGCTCGAGATCGACGTGGAGCGCACCGCCGACGGCGCGCTCGTGCTGCGGAAAAAAAATCAACTTCGCGATAGCGGAAAGTGAACCTCGGCGCGTCATCCCCGCGCCGGCGACTTCACGGTCGTTGGAAACCCCCACTTCATGTTTACCTTTTTACGCCGGTGGAAATGGCCAATGGGCCTGCCATGGGCGCTCCGGTTGCTCCTCCTTGGATGCCTGCTCCCGTCGCTGCACGCGGCGGAGGCGGCCCGAAAATCCTTCGCCATCCCGGCGGAGGAGGCGGAGAATGCGCTGGAGACGTTTTCCGATCAGGCGGATACGCAGGTCGTCTACTTGATCGAAGACGTGCGCGGTGTGGAGACCAATGCGGTCTCGGGCAAATTCGCGATTCGCGAAGCGCTTGAGCGGTTGGTGGCCGGCACCGGGCTGAGGGTGGAACAGGAGGAAAAATCGGGGGCGTTCGTTATCAAGCGCGACCGCGCGCAGCGGCTGCCGGCGCAAAATAATCCCACCTCACCCAATCAGACCAACACTGCTCCCATGAAATCCCGCACTCTCCTTTCGGTTCTCGCCGGCTGGCTCGCGACTAGCGGCGCCGCCAGCGCGCAAACGACCCCGCCGGCGGCCGCGGTCGTGCAGCTAAGTCCTTTCGAAGTTGTCGGCGACAAGGACAACAGCTACGGCGCGCTGAATTCGAATTCGATCACGCGCTTCAACGCCGAGTTGGACAAGCTGCCGGTCACGGCGGACATCTTCACCCAGGCGTTCATGGACGACGTCGGGACGAGCTCGATTGAATCGATGTTGGGCACTTACTCGGCCGGGTCCGGCAAGGCCGCCACGGATCCCACGACGAGCTCGGGCATGGCGGACGGCGATCACGTCGCGCACACCTACACCCAGTTGCGCGGCTTCAATACGACGATTATGCAGCGCGACAGCCTCATGCCAGTCGGCCCACTCTACAATCCGGGCGCGACCGCGCCGGGTGTCACGAGCAACTTCGACGTCGAGCGCGTCGAGGTAATTAACGGGCCTCAGGCGCTGCTCTACAGCGGCGGCGGCCCCGGCGGCGTGATCAACGTCGTCTCGAAGCAGGCACGGTTCGACAAGCCGCTCAGCGGCTCTGCGAGATTCAAAGTCGATCAATTTGGATCGAAGGAGGAAGAGGTGGACGTGGGCGTCGGCAATCGGCAGTTCGCGTTTCGCATTGCGACGCTGAATGACGACCAGCAAACGCGCCGCGTAAATGTCGGGCGGCTTGTGAGCGGCTACTATGGACAGCTCGCGGTCAAGCTGCTCGGCAACACCACGATTCGATTGAACGCGGGCGGCACCGCCGAACACGGCATGCTCGGTGGCGCGGCCACGCTTACCACCAACGCCACGCTCGACAGTCGCAGCGCCTCGTCGCTGAGCTACCTGCTCGCGACGAATCAGACCGGCGCCAACACGCTAAATCCCGCCACCGGGCTACCGAACGTCTCGGGCGCGCTCCTCAATGGAGAATTGAACTGGGGAAACATCGGCTCCCTCTCGGGCTGGCTGCGCACGGAGAAAACGATCGCCAAAACCGAGAGCCTTTCGGTGACGACCGTGTGGAGTCCGCATCTCTCTTCGGAAATTTCCGCGGGCTACACGTTCACCGACTACGCGTTTCGCGACGTGGGCAGCGTCCTTTCCGCGCCGCAGGCGCCGTCGAACCCGACCGGTGACTGGGCGATCAACGGCGCGCCGAATGAGACCGACGAGCCGGCGCACACGAAGGCGCTGCGCGCCTCAGTCGTGGCGACGAACGATCTCTTCGGCGGGCGGGCGCATGCGCAGACCATCGTCGGCGCCGACTACGTGAGCACGCGCGCGTTTTCGATTTCCTATTCGTATTTTCAGGCGGACGCGAATTTCAACGTGATCTATTCCCCGACTGCGCCGGCCACCACGAACGGGCGCATCGCCCTCACGACGCAGTATTACCCGATCGGCGGCGGCGTGCAGAAATATCCGCTGATGTCGCTCGGCGCGACACGCTTCACTCTTAACGGCGTGAACTATGTGCGGCAGTCGACGAACCAGGCCAACGCGGCGCTCATTTCGCCCACCAATCCGCTCGGCCTGCCCGCGACCAATCTTAACCAGCACAACGAACTCGTGAACAAGGGGGTGTTCGCCGTGAACCTCACCGAATGGATGGACGGCAAACTGAACACACTCGTGGGCGTGCGCGCCAACGGCAACTTCGACAGCCAGCTGCAAAGTCCTCCGACCCCTTACCGCCTCTCGCGGATCAACTCGATCGACTACGACGTGGGCGTCGACTACGTGCTGAACAAATGGGTGCGCCCCTACGTTTCGTTCTCCGACGCAATCACGCCGCCGCAAGTCATGACGCCCGACCCGGCAGGAGTCACCCCGCAAGCCGGTCGAGGCCTCGGCGGTGAAATCGGTCTCAAGTTCGGCAACGTCAACCACACGGTCTCCGGCTCACTCGCGTTCTACGTCGCGAAGGGGACGAACGAGCAATACACGGTGCCGGCGGCCCTGGAGAACGACATCAATCCCACTGGCCTGAATGGCCGCGATCCCATCGGTACTTACGTCGACATCGATCGCTTCGCGAAAGGCGTGCAGCTCAATCTCACGGCCAACCCGACGTCGAACTGGCGCCTGCGGTTTAGTGCCGCTGAGGCGGACGGCACCGTGGGCAGCACGAAGACTTACGGGCAGGTATACAACGATCAGTTCAATCAGAACAGCGCCGGTCAAGTGACCTACGCAGACAAGTCGCTCGTCTACGTCGCTCCGACGTTCAACGCCAAGCAACCCGTCGTCGCGTCGACGACCGCGGGCGCGATTCCGCTGACGATCGCGATGATGAACTCCGCCGCCAGTCCGTATTTCGCAAACCCCACCAACCCGACTGGTGCGATCAACACGAGCTCGGCCGTCGCGACGGTGCTCAAGACGGTCGATCCCGTTCACGGTGCGATCCTCACTGGCGTGACGGGCCTGCCGATCTCCGCGATTCAGATCACGCCGCCGTTCGCGCTGCCCGGCACCATCAACGCCTTCACGAAGGGCGATCAGACCTTCGGTTATCCGCAGTTCAGCGCGAACCTGACGAGCGTCTACACCGTCGCGCACGGTCCGCTCAAAGGGTTGGACCTCGGCGGCACCGTGAGCGGGAGCTGGAAGGCGCTCCAATATTACTACTATCCCAACGGCTACACGCCGGGCGCGGCGCGCCTGCCGTTCTACGCACCGACGAGCGGCCGGGCCGATCTTATCCTCGGCTACTCGCACAAGTTCGGCCGGTTCGTCTGGCGGAGTCAGCTCAACGTCAACAATCTCCTCAACCACTACGTGGTCGTGATCAGGCCCAATCAAACCACCGGTTTTTCGGCGGGCAGCCTGACCGCCGCGTTCTACGGCGAGCCACGGGCGTTTCAGTGGACGAACTCGATTCGTTTTTGAACAACGACGCCCCGCGGTGGCAGATTTCATTTCTGTCATCCCGGCGGTTGTGGCCGCGTAATGTTTTCACGCTAGGATGGCCGCGACGCACTTCGTCACTCCCATCAACATCAACTCAACTCCAAGATCAGTCATCCATCATGAAACATAGAATCGTCGCCTGCTCCTTCCTCGTTTGCGCGGCACTCTCCTCCGTTCTGGTTACCCGCGCCGGAGCGGAAGATTCGGCCAAGAAACCCACGCAGGCCGAGTTGCAGGCCCAAGCCAAGGTGACCGAGGCGCAGGCACGCGTCCTCGCACTAACCAAGGCACCCGGCGGCAAGGTCGAGTCGAGTGAACTCGAGGAGGAGAACGGTCGCTTGATTTGGTCCTTCGACATTTCCACTCCAGGGACGAAGAACATCACCGAAGTCCAGGTCGATGCGAAGGAAGGCAAGGTCGTCGCCGTGGACATCGAGACGCCCAAGGATCAGGCGAAAGAAGCGGCTGCCGACAAGAAGGCCGCGAAGAAAACAAAGAAAGAAAAGGACGAGGACGACGAAGACGAGAAGGACGAAAAGCCGAAGAGTAAGTCCGAATAGACGGCGGCCTCGTTTCGTTTGAACAACTCCGCGCTCGTCACGAGCGCGGACGCGTCGCTAACGTGAAGGGCGAATGGAAACCTCGCCCCGCACCGCCGTGTTGCGCCGTCTCGCGGCGATGCTGCCGGCGGGCCGCGTGCTCGAGGCGCCGGCGCAGCTCGCGGCTTACGAGAGCGACGGTCTCACGGCGTTTCACCAGCGGCCGGTGGCGGTGGTGGTGCCGGAAACGTCGGACGAGGTGATCGCGACGGTGCGGTTTTGCCGGGACGAAAAAGTGCCGTTCGTCGCGCGCGGGAGCGGCACGAGTCTGTCGGGCGGTTCGCTGCCGGTCGCGGGAGGCATTGTGATTGCGTTGAACCGGCTCAACAAAATCCTGCGCCTCGATCCTATCCAACGGATCGCGGTCGTCGAGCCGGGCACGATCAATTTGGCGGTGACGGCGGCGGCGCAGCCGCACGGTCTGCACTACGCGCCGGATCCGTCGAGCCAGCCGGTGTGCACGATCGGCGGCAATGTGGCGTTCAACGCCGGCGGCGCGCATTGCCTGAAATACGGCATGACTTCGAATCATGTGCTCGGCCTGAAGGCGGTGCTCGCGACGGGCGAGGTGGTGGAGTTTGGCGGCGCGAGCCGCGAACAGGTCGGGCCGGACTGGACCGGATTGTTCGTCGGCAACGAGGGACTTTTCGGCGTCACGCTCGAAATCACGCTGCAACTTCTGCCGCGAGCGGAGACGTTTCACACGGTGCTGGCGGGCTACAAAACGCTCGAGCAGGCGGGCGATGCGGTGTCGGCCGTGGTGGCCAGCGGGCTCCTGCCGGGAGCGCTCGAAATCATGGATGCGTTGGCGCTGGAGGCGGCGGTGGCGGCGGTGCATGCCGACTATCCACCGGGTTGCGAGGCGGTCGCGATCGTCGAACTGGAGGGTCCGCGCGAAGTGGTCGCCGCGGATCGCGTGCGGCTGGACGAAGTGCTGGCGAAGAGTGGCGCGGTCGAAGTGCGCGTGGCGCGCGATGCGGCCGAGCGGATGGCGATTTGGAAGGGCCGCAAGAGCGCCTTCAGTGCGGTGGGCCGGCTCTCGCCGGACTTTCTCGTGCAGGATGGCGTGGTGCCGCGCCGCCGGCTCGGCGAGGCGCTCCGCAAGATCAACGCCTGGTCGCACGAGATGGGAATGCGTTGCGCGAACGTGTTTCACGCGGGCGACGGCAACCTGCATCCGCTGATCCTTTACGATGGACGCGTGGCAGGCGAATTCGAGCGCGCGGAAAAACTCGCCGGCCGGATTTTGCGGATGTGCGTCGAGCTGGGCGGCTCCATCACCGGTGAACACGGCGTGGGCGTGGAGAAACGCGACTATCTGCCCGACATGTTTTCCGCCGACGAAATCGACTGCCTAAAGCGGGTGCGCGCGGCGTTCGATCCACTCGGGATCGCGAATCCCGGGAAAATGTTTCCGGCCGTTGGAGCGCCGGCGCTCACGCAGCATGGGCTGCATCCGCTGGAGAAGGCCGGCGTGATCTCGCGCGAATGAACATCCTGCTCCAGCCGTCGACTCCGACTGAGCTCGCCGAGGCGGTGCGCTCGGCGCCGCGCGTGCTGGCGGTGGGCGCAGGCACGAAACCGCGGTTGTCGCGCGTGGCGGACGATGTGGTGAAAATTTCGACCGCGAAGCTGCGCGGGATCGTGGAATACGAGCCGAGCGAGTTCACGTTCACCGCGCTGGCGGGCACGCCGGTCCGCGAAATTTCGGCGGCGTTGGCGGAAAGCGGACAGTATTTGCCTTTCGATCCGCTGTTCGCGGAGGCGAGTGCGACGCTTGGCGGAACCATAGCGAGCGGGCTGAGCGGGCCGGGGCGGTTTCGATTTGGCGGGCTGCGCGATTTCATTCTCGGCGTGCGTTTCGTGGACGGTGGCGGACGGCTGCTGCGACTCGGCGGGAAAGTCGTGAAAAACGCGGCGGGTTTCGACCTGCCGAAATTTTTCGTCGGCAGTCTCGGGCGTTTCGGTGCGCTGGCGGAAATCACGTTCAAGGTTTTTCCGCGGCCATTGGCGACGCGCACGCTGCAACTCGAGGCGACGGATGCGGCGGCGATGACGGAGATTTTCGCGGCGGCCGGCAGCGCGCGCTGGGAGCTGGACGCGCTGGAGGCGGCGCCGGGCGAAGGCGCGGTTTACGCGCGGCTCGCAGGGCCGTCTGTGGCGCTTGAGGTGCTGGCGGCGGAAATTCTGGCGCGCTGGCCGGGCGCGATTTTGCCCGAGGATGCGGCGATGAAATTCTGGCGCGACGCCGGAGAAACGTCCTGGGCGCACGCCGACGGAGCGCTCATGAAGATCGCGTTGACGCCGACGCAAGTGCCGGAGTTTGTCGCGCGGATTCCGGCCGGGGCGCGGGCGCGGATTGGTGCCGGAGGAAATGTCGGCTACTGGTCACTCCCGGCTGGTGCTGGACTATCGTCTCCGCTCGCCTGGCCGGCGGTGACGTTGCGCGGGGAGACCGCGTTGTGGCCGGGCCCGCGGTCGCGTTTCGAAGTGATGACGGCCGTGAAGACGGCGCTCGATCCGCAGGATCGGTTTCCGCTCCTCGACGACTGACCATGCTGCATACGATCAAAAGCGATTCTCACGGGCCGCTGGGTGCGCCGATGGCGCACGCGGTGGAGGCGTGCGTGCACTGCGGCTTCTGTCTCGCGGTGTGCCCGACCTATCAGGAGTTCGGACAGGAAATGGATTCGCCGCGCGGTCGCATCGTGCTGATGAAACAGGTGCTCGAAGGCGGGCTCGCGTGGAGCGCCGCCCAACCGCACATCGATCGCTGCCTCGGCTGTCTGGCGTGCGAGCCGGCCTGCCCGAGCGGTGTGCCGTATCGCGATCTCATCAGCCCGTTTCGCGCGGTGGCGCGGGAGAAATTTGCGCGCACGCCCGGCGAGAAATTGCGGCGCTGGCTGGCGGCGCAGACGATTCCCTTTCCCGCGCGGTTCCGGCTGGCGCTGACGGGAGCGAAGCTCGGAAAACGCATTCGTTCGCTCGTGCCGAAAGACCTGCGACCGATGCTCGAACTCTCGCCTGATCATGTGCCGCCGGCGATGGCGCTGGCGCGGGTGACGCCGGCCCGCGGCGAGCGTCGCGCCCGGGTCGCCTTACTCGCTGGCTGCGCGCAACAGGTGCTCGATCCGGATATCAACGTGGCGACGATCGAGGTGCTCGCGCGCAACGGCGTGGAGGTCGTCGTGCCGGAGGCGCAGGGCTGCTGCGGCGGCCTCGCGTGGCACACCGGCGATTTGCAGGCGGCGCAGAAACTGGCGCGTCGAAACCTCGCGGCGTTTCCGGCAGACGTGGACGCCATTCTCACCAACGCCGCGGGCTGCGGTTCGGCGATGCACGAATATCATCTCATCCTGCGCGGCACACAGGACGAGGCACGGGCTGAGAGTTTTCGGAAACGCGTGATGGACGTGAGCGTGTTTCTCGCGCGGCTCGGGTTGCGCGAGTTGCCTAGCGGTGGTGTGGTGAGAAAAATCGCCTACCACGATGCCTGCCATCTGGCCAACGCTCAGGGCGTGCGCGAGGAACCTCGAAAGTTGCTGCGGGCGATTCCCGGCGCGACGCTCTGCGAACTGCGCGATGCCCATCTGTGCTGCGGCAGCGCTGGCACCTACAATCTCGACCAGCCGGAGACGGCGGCATCGCTCGGCGCGCAAAAAGCGCAGGCGGTGATCGCGACGGGCGCGACGGTCGTGGCGAGCGGCAACATCGGCTGCCTCACGCAACTCCGGGCGCATCTCGTGAAGCTGGATTCGCCGGTGCGGGTGAGGCACACGATGCAGGTGCTGCGCGACGCCTATCGCTAATTTAATCTTATGAACCGAAAATATTCGTTAGTTCTCTGGCTCGGGATCGTCATCGCCGTGCTCGGCTTGTTATATTTCACGCCAGCGAAGCTGAAGTCCGATCCCAACGCGGTCGCGGCGGTGCTGCGCTTGGATCAGGCGCGATTGGAGGCGATGCGGGCTGGCGACGGCCCGGCGCTGGCCAAGGTCCTGTCTGACGAAGTGATTTTCGTTCATTCCGACGGGCGCACCGAAGCTAAGGCCGACTACGTCAAGAACCTGACGGCGGGCGACACCGCTTATTCCGATCTGAAAACGACGGAGGTGCAGACGCGCCAAATCACCACCGACGTGATCGTGCTGGCGGGCGGGCAGGAGATGAAAAAGAAACTCGGACCGTCGTGGTCGGAGGTGAAGCTCCGTTTTATTTCCGTGTGGCGAAACGAAGCCGGCACGTGGCGGATGATCGCGTGGCAGTCGATGCGGCCATCAGGCAACAGCGTGGTGCCGCCGAAGACTTAGCGCGTCCGCGGCCAATCAGTGCGGCACGATGCCGGGCCAGACGTAGGCTTGGAGCATCACGAGCAAGCCCATCAGCAGAGCGAGCGCGACGCTGTGCCAGAACACGGAGCGCAGCACTGTGCCGGCGTCCGGGCTGTCGGTGTGTCCACCGGTCGCGACCGCGGCCACGACGATGCTTTGCGCGTCGATCATCTTGCCCATCACGCCGCCGGAACTGTTCGAGGCGGCCATCAGAATTGGCGAGAGTCCCAGTTGCTGCGCCGTCACCTGCTGGAGGTTGCCGAAGAGGACGTTGGAGGAGGTATCGCTACCGGTGAGCGCCACGCCCAGCCAGCCGATGAGCGGCGAGAAGAATGGGAATAGGAAACCCGACGACGCCAACGCGAGGCCCATGGTGGTGTCGGTGCCGCTGTAGCGCGTGGTGTAGCCGAGCGCCAGCATCAGCGCGATGGTCAGCAACGAAGTGCGCACGCGCCAGAAAGTGCGGCCGTAGAGGCGGAGGAGCCCCAGCGGTCTGACACCGAGACAGAAGCCCGCGAGCACACCGGTGAGCAACAACGCAGTGCCGGTGGCCGAGAGCGCGTTGAAAATAAAGATCGCTGGCTCGGCGGTGGATTTCGGCACAACCGGCGGCATGCGCAGGACCCCATTGTCGAGGACTGGCACATGGATATTCGGGGCAAACTGGTTGTTGAGAAAAGTCTTCATCGCAGGCTGGCCCCAGACGAACACGAGGACGGACAGGAGAATCCAGGGCAGCCACGCGCGCCACGCCGGACCGGTGGCGGCGTGGGCGGGGATGGGCGGGGCGGTGCCGATGGGCGATTCCGCGATGAATTGCTCCTCGGCCGGCTTCCAGAATTTCATCAAAACGATCAACGAGGCCATCGAGACGACCGCACCGATGATGCCGACGAGTTCGGGCCCCTGATAATTGCTGACGAGGAACTGCGTGATGGCGAAGCTGACCCCGGAGACGAGACACGCGGGCCAGACACCGATCATGCCGCGCCAGCCGGCCTGCGCGGCCACCAGCCAAAACGGAATGATTACCGCCACGGGACTGAGCTGCCGGCCGACCATCGCACTTAGCAGATGCAGATCGAGGCCGGTGATTTTGGCGAGCGTGAGCAGTGGCGTGCCGAGCGCGCCGAAGGCGACCGGGGCGGTGTTGCCGATGAGGGCGAGTTTCGCGGCTTCGAGCGGGCGGAAGCCGAGACCGATCAACAGCGCGCCGGTGATCGCCACGGGCGTGCCGAAGCCCGCGGCGCCCTCGATGAACGCGCCGAAGCTGAACGCGATCAGCAGCGCCTGGATGCGGCGGTCGCGCGACAGGCCGGCGACCTGATGTTGCACGACGGCGAACTGGCCAGTGTCGACCGTGAGTTGATAGACAAAGATCGCGTTGAGGATGATCCAGCCGATGGGAAATAGGCCATACGCCGCGCCGTAACCCGCGGCGGCGAACGCGAAAGTCGCAGGCATCCGGTAGATGAACATCGCCAGCGCGATCGCGACGAGCAGGCCGGCGAGCGCGGCGATTTGGGCGCGCACATGGAAAAACGCGAGCAGTCCGAGTAGCGTGACAACGGGCAGCGCGGCGACGAGGGCGGAGACACCGATGCCACCGAGGGGTGAATAGATCTGTGACCAGTGCATGGGGTAGGGGAAATCGGCGGCGCCGATGCGGGGTATGCGTCGGAGGGAGTCACGCCGGCGGGCGTGTGGCGAGAATTTTAGCGCGGAGAATGGCGACTGCGCGGTCGTCAGGCGAAGAAAGCGATTTCTCGCCGCCGGCTGGACGGGAAAGTTTTTTTGTCCACACTCGGTCGCCTATGAAATCACCCCACCTTCTCCGCGGTGCGACTGCCGCTGTATTCCTGCTGCTGGCGGCGCCGGCGACCATCGCGAAACCGGACACCCGCAACCGTGCGGAAATTCCCGCCCAATACAAATCCGACTTCACGCAAATCTTCCCGAACTGGGCAGCGTGGGAGAGCGCGTCGAAGGACATGGAGGCGAAGATGGATGCGTTCGCCGCGCTCAAGGGCACGCTCGCGCAGGGCCCGGTCGCCGTGCTCAAAGCCTACCAAGCGTTCGACGAAATCGGGATGATGCAGGAGAAGGTCTTCCTCTACACCGCGCTGCAGCGCGACGTGGATTTGCGCAATCAGGACATTGCGGGAAAATTTCAGCGTGTGGGGACGATTCAGGCGAAGTTCGGCACGGCCACCGCGTGGTTCACACCGGAGTTGCTCAAGGTGTCGCAGGCGACGATGGGAAAATGGATCGCGGAGACGCCCGCGCTGGCGCCCTACCGTTTTACGATTCTCGACAACTACCGCCAGCAAGCGCACGTGCTCGACGAGAAAGGCGAAAAATTGCTGTCACTCGCCGCGCGCTTCAACCAGACACCGCGCGCCACTTATCAGGAGCTGAGTACCGCTGACATCAAGTTTCCCGAAATCACGCTCGCCGACGGGAAGAAGGTCATGGTTTCGCCGGGTGCGTATCAGGCGTTGCTGGCGACCAACTATCAGCAGGCCGATCGCGCGAAGGCGCTTGAGGCCCATCTCAAAACCTACGCGGCCACCGCCAACACCTACGCCGCGATCTACAACGGGTTGCTGCAGCGCGACTGGTTCCGTGCGCAGGCGCGCAACTACCCGACGACGCTCGATGCCGCGCTCGACGGCAACGACATCCCGCCGGCGGTGGTCAAGACGCTGGTCGAGACGGTGCGGGCCGGCACGGCGCCGGTGCAGCGGTATATGTTGCTCCGCAAAAAACTCCTCGGGCTCGAAAGCTACCACCTCTACGACGGGCAAATCCCCATCTTCCGGTCCGACAAGGTGTATCCTTATGATGAGTCACGCGACCTCGTAATCGCGTCGGTCGCGCCGCTGGGTGCCGACTATGTGGCCCGCTACAAGCAGCAGATGGCGAGCGGCCGCGTGGATGTTTATGAGACCGACGGCAAACGCAGCGGCGCCTACAACTGGGGCGTTTACGGTGTCGGGCCTTACCTGTTGCTGAACTACACCGACACGCTCAACGACGTCTTCACGCTCGCCCACGAGGCGGGCCACGCGATGCACACGGTGCTGTCCTACGCGAACCAGCCCTATGTCACCTCCGACTACACGATCTTTGTCGCCGAGGTGGCCTCGACGACGAACGAGCGTTTTCTCCTGCGCAAACTGCTCGAGACGACGACGGATCCGAAGGAGCGTTTCCTGCTGCTCCAGCACGCAGTCGATGCAATCTTCGGCACGTTTTACACGCAGGTGCTCTTCGCTGACTTTGAGTTGCAGGCCCATCAACTCGTCGAGCAAGGCCAGCCAATCACGGCGGATGTGCTCAGTGGGATTTACGCCAAGCTCTTGAAGAATTACTACGGCGACGCGGTGACGATCGACGATCTCTACAAATTCACCTGGGCGCGCATCCCGCACTTCTTCAACTCGCCCTACTACGTTTACCAATATGCCACCTGCTTCGCCTCGTCCGCGAAACTGTTTCAGGACATGAACACGGGCGGCGGCGCGGCGCGCGCGGCGGCGACGGATCGTTACCTCACGCTGCTGAAGAGCGGCGGCAACGACTTCCCGATGGCGCAACTGCAGAAGGCGGGCGTCGATTTGACTAAACGCGAAACCGTGCAAGCTGTCGTCGACCAGATGAACGAACTGGTCTCGCAGATGGAAACCGAGGCGGCGAAAATTGCGGCCACCGGAAAATAAGCGGCCGCGCCGGAGTCAGACGGTTTCGACTACAACCCCTGTGTGTCCACCAGCCAAATCAGCGACGCCAGCGCGGCGGCGCCGAGGTGGAGTTCGCGGGGGTTCACCTTGTCGAGCGAGTCTTCGGTCGTGTGGTGAACGTCGAAGTAACGCTGTGAGTCGGGCGTCATTTCGCCCACGGTCACGCCCTGCACGAGTAGCGGCGAGACGTCAGTGCCGGCCGCGCCTTTGCGAAACTCGAAGATGCCGTAGGGCCGGAAGAGCGGGAGCCAGCGGGAGGCGCGGTCGGCGGCGTCGCCTTGCGTGCTGCCGAGCGTGAAACCGTGAGGCTGGAAACCGCCGTTGTCGGTTTCGACGGCGAAGAGATGTTTGTCGGCGGAATCTTTGGCGGCGCTGGCGTAGGCGGTGGCGCCCCGCGTGCCGTTCTCCTCGTTGACGAACAGCACGCAACGCAGCGTGTGGCGCGGCTTGAGGCCGAGCGCGCGAAAGAGGCGCAGCACCTCGATCGATTGGACGAGGCCTGCGCCGTCGTCGTGCGCGCCGGGCGCGATGTCCCACGAATCGAGGTGGCCGCCGACGAGGATAATCTGGTTGGGAAACTCGGAGCCGCGAATTTCGCCGATGACGTTATGCGACAGCGCATCGTCGAACCACTGCGAGTTGATCTTCACGTGGACCTGTGAGTGCGAATTTGCAGCGAGGGCGGTGCTGAGACGATCCGCGGCGGTGGTGGAGAGTGCGGCGGCGGGAATCTTCGGCTGGCCGGGAATATAATTGGTCGCGCCGGTGTGCGGGATGTCGTTGTTCGCATGGGTCAGCGAACGGCTCAGCGCCGCGACTGCGCCAAACGTCGCCGCGACGCCCGGCCCGCGATTGCGCTGATCGCCGGCCTGACCGTAAGCCGGGCCCGGATTGACCATCGTGGGATCCATCGGGCGGTTGAAGAAAATGATCTTGCCGGCGATTTTTTCGCGACCGAGTTGGGTGAGTTCTTCGAGTGACTTTACCTCGATGACTTCCGCGGTGACGTCGCCGGCCACGGAGCCGCCGAGGGCGACCGCGCTCAGGGCGACGGCTTCACCTTTGACTCCGGCGGCTGGCAGCAGCGCGATGGATTCCTTCGCCCCACGCTCCCAATGCGGGACCATCACATCCTGCGTGTAAACCCGATCGAGCTTGAGCGTAGTGAGGGTTTGCTCGCCCCACGCGACGGCGCGATCGAGCGCTTTCGAGCCGGCGAGTCGGCCGGGGGCCGTCGTGACGAGCACGCGGAGGTTTTCAAACGCCTCGCCGTGACTCAACGCCTCGGAGTAGATTTGCCGCAGCGTGGCGGCTTCGGGTGTGGCGGTCGGTGCGGTGGGTTGGGCGTCCAACGGCGCAGTGAACAAAAGTGTGGCGGCGAAGATCAGGCGGCGGTGTGGGAGCATGGGAGGAGTTTTTCGTTGCGATGGGCGCGACTCAAGCGGCGAATCACTGCGTGCTTTCCCCGGCGATGAATCTCTCGGCGGTCACTCTCACCGGCCGCCACGTGCGGCTCGAACCGCTCGCCGCGGGGCACGTCGCTTCGCTCGTGCGGCACGCCGCGGACGACGAGGTGTGGACGCATTTCGGCGGCGCCCGCATGAACGACGAGGCCGCGCTCCGCGCCCGCGTCGAGTCGGCGCAACGCGATCTGGCGCAGGGCGTGGCGCTGACGTTTGCCGTGATTGATCTGGGGCGGGCCGAAGCGGCGGGCACGACGACTTACTTCGATGTGTCGGTGCCCGACCGGCGGCTGGAAATCGGCAGCACATGGCTCGGGCGCGCCGTGTGGCGCACGGCGATCAACACCGAGGCGAAGCTGCTGCTGCTGGGACACGCGTTCGAGGTGCTCGGCTGCCTGCGCGTGCAGTTGAAGACCGACATTCGCAACCTCCGCTCGCAAGCTGCCATCGAGCGGCTCGGCGCGGTGAAAGAAGGCGTGCTGCGTGCCCACATGCGGCGGCGCGATGGCTCGCAGCGCGACTCCGTGATGTATTCCATCATCGCCGACGAGTGGCCGGCGGCGAAGGCGCGACTCGCGGAGCGGCTAGCGCGGTAAAACGGTCGCACGGGTGGAAAAAACGTCTGGCCTCGGCGTGCGGCGGCGAGCCATCGTGGGGCCATGCGAAACAAATTCCCCGTTCGTAGTTTGGTGTGCGCGCTGTTCGTAGGTGCGTCGTTCGGCTCGTTTTCACCGGCGCGCGCGCAGTCGCGCCCGATGACGCTCGACGATCTGTTTAAGTTTCACCGCGTGTCCGATCCGCAGATATCGCCGGACGGGATGCGCGTGGCCTACGTCGTCACCGAGGTAATGAAGGACGAAAATCGCACCAACGCCGACCTCTGGCTCGCTAACGCCGACGGCACCGGCGAGCCGCGCCAGCTCACCCACTCGCCGAAGCGCGATGCGCACCCGCGCTGGTCGCCCGACGGAAAATGGATCGCGTTTGAATCGACGCGCGACGGCGACTCGCAGCTTTTCCTCCTCCCTACCGACGGCGGCGAGCCGCGGAAGCTCACGACGATTTCGACGGGCGCGGCACAGGCGCGGTGGTCGCCGGACGGCAAGGCGCTCGCGTTTGTCTCGGCGGTGTTTGCTGAATTTTCCGGCAAACCGTTCAAGGAATCCGACAAGTTGAACAAGGAAAAGCTCGAGGCCCGCGGCAAGAGCAACGTGAAGGCGCGACTCTTCGATCAGTTGCTTTTCCGCCACTGGGATTCTTGGGTCGAGGGCAAGCGCCAGCATCTTTTCGTCGTGCCGATCGCGGCTGACGGCAGCGCCGGCGAGCCGCGCGACGTGACGCCGGGCGAGAACGACGCCGTGCCGACGTCCAGCACGTTCAGCGCGGGAGACGAATTTGCGTGGTCGCCAGATGGAACAGTAATCGCGTTCACCGCGCCGCCCGCCATGCTGCGCGAACAGGCGTGGACGACGAACCACGATATCTGGACTGTAAATCTCGCGACTGGTGCGCGGAAAAATCTCACCGCTTCGAACCCGGCCGCTGACGGTTTTCCCCGCTACTCACCCGACGGAAAATTTCTCGCCTATCGCGCCCAGACCCGCGACGGCTTCGAGGCCGATCGATGGCAGGTGTGGGTGCTTGATCTCGCGAGCGGTGTGCGCCGCAGCCTGACCGCGAACTGGGATCAATCGGTGAGCAGCTTCGGGTGGTCGCCCGACGGCAAGACCGTTTACGTCGAAGCGCAGGCTGGCGGCAGCGAGCCGATCTGGAGCGTTCCGGCGAGCGGTGGCGAAATTTCGCAGCTCGTGAAAGGCGGCGTGAACAGCGATCTCTCGCCCTCCGCCGACGGCCGCACGCTGGTGTTTTTGCGACAACAACTCACGGCGCCCCCGGAGATCGCGCGGGTGACTCTCGCCGATGGCAAACTGCAGCCGGTCACGCACGCGAACGCCGCACTCCTCGCACCGATCGCGATGAGCGCGCCCGAGTCCGTCACGGTGCAAGGCGCCGGCGGCACGCCGGTGCAGCTGTGGATCGTGAAGCCGCCGGGGTTCGATCCGGCGAAGAAATATCCTCTCGTGTTCTGGGTGCATGGCGGGCCGCAGAGCGCGTTTCTCGACTCGTGGTCCACGCGCTGGAATGTGGAACTCTGGGCCGCGCAGGGCTACGTCGTGTCGATGGCAAATCCCCGCGGCTCGACGGGTTTCGGCCAGAAATTCACCGACGAGATTTCGCACGACTGGGGCGGGAAAGTTTACGACGATCTGATGGCGTGCCTCGCGCACCTGGAGGCCCAGCCCTACATCGATACCACGCGCATGGCGGCGGCGGGCGCGAGTTACGGCGGATACATGATGGCGTGGTTCGAGGGTCACACGGACAAGTTCAAGTGCATCGTCGACCACGACGGCGTTTATAACTTCACCTCGATGTATGGCACGACGGAGGAGGTGTGGTTCGACGAATGGGAGCACGGCACGCCGTGGGAGAATCCTGATGGGGAAAAATTCTCCCCGCACAAATTCGCGGCGAACTTCAAGACTCCGATGCTGATCATCCAAAACGATCAGGACTTCCGGGTGCCGGTGCAGGAAGGCCTTGCGCTTTTCACGACGCTCCAGCGCAAGGGAATTCCGTCAAAACTGCTGATGTTTCCCGACGAGGGCCACTGGGTGCTCAAACCCGCGAACAGCGAACTCTGGCACCAGACGGTCTTCGATTGGCTCGCGGAATACTTGAAAAAATAGGCCTTACTTCGCGACGGGGATGTGCGCGGCCTGGCGCATCAATTCCGGTTTCGAGATGCCGAGGCGGTGCGCGATCGCGTTGAGCCGCGTGGCTTCGGCCTGCGTGAGCGCGGTCTGCCGCTCGCTGCCGTCGCGGTCGGGCCACTTCACGACGTGAATTTTCTGGCGCGACGCTTTCACGAGATCGCGCAGGAAGGTTTGTTCGTCGTCGGGGAGATTCATGGATTCGTTTTCTGAGCCTGAGCGGACTTGGCGGCGGCTGTCCATGCCGCGAACGTCAGCTCCGGCTTGTGCTGCTCCCACTCGGTGGGCGTGAACACGCTCAGATCCTCATGTAGGTAGCCTGGCACGTGGTCGCCGATCGCACAAGTGCCGCCTTCCATCAGCTCAACCATGTAGGTCTTGTCGGCGGCGATGTGATGCTGCTCCACCCATTCGCCGATGTGGGTTGTCGGCAACGCCCGCACGGTCGCCTCGCTCCAGTTCGGAAAACCGAAATGGTTCGCGAGCCACAACACCGCGGGCCGTTCCAGAAAACCGGGCCGGTGCCCCGTGTTGTCCTGAAACCCGTAGTCAAACACGCCCGCCTTCGAGCCGTGCAACTGCGTTGTTCTCGCGCGCAGGTCGTCGAAAAACGGCTCATAAGTTTTCTGCGGGACGATAGTGATGTCGAGCCGGCCGTTCCAAATGAAGGTCGGTCCGCGCGCCGCGTGGAGCGCATAGATCGTCGCCGCCCGATCGGCGAGAAACGCCAGTGACTGCGACGGCAGACCTTGGCACATTGTCTTGGTCGACGAATCCCAGTAATCGCCGGGGCCGCCGAGATTGCCGCCACCGGCGAGCACGCACGCCGTCAACCGCGGCTCTACCGCACCCGCCAACGCCAGCACGAACGATCCCATCGAGTAGCCGCCGGCGCCGATCCGCGCCGGATCGACTTCGGGCAGCGCAGCGAGATACGACACCGCCTGAAACACGTCCGTCAGCATCAATCCGCACAACCGCCGCGCCAGTGCCGCATCGCCCTTGAGTTGGTCGTGTTCACGCGTGCCGGAAGCGCGCGCCGAATTGCGTTCGCCTTCTCCCGCCTGGTCGTAGGTGAGCACGGCCACGCCGCCGCGGGCAAACGCGACGCCGGTGAAATAGGAATACCACGAGTATTTGTCGCCGCCGTGTCCGCAGACGACGACGAAGCCGGGAATCTTTCCGCCCGCCGGCAGCGGATCCGGCAAATAGAGAATCGCCGGGACGCGCGTGCCGAACTCGGTCGCATACGTCACCGCTTCGGTGACGACGCCCGGTGCTGGCGCGAAATGCCGGTGGGTCTTGGCGTCGAGCGCAGGCAGCGGATTCGGCACGAAAAAATTCTCGCGGATCTGGTTGCGCAGCTCGGCGACGCGCTCCGGCGTGAGCGCCTCCGCCTGGCTCCAACCGAGGGCAACGAAAAACAGCAGGATGCGCTTTACGAGGGGGTTCGCAGTCATGCCCGCGAACCTGTGGCCGGCGCACCTCGGTTTCAAGGTCGCGCCATGGCAGGAAAAATTGCTCCACTGTCAGATGGAAAAATCCAACCGATTTGAGTCGCCGTGGAGCGTTGCGCCACGCTGAAATGACATGCCCCGCTACTGTCCGCCGTCTTTTCTAGTCATGCTTTCGATCAGTTCCCTCGCACTCGCCGTCGTCTCGCCGAACACGCTGACGTGGCTGGATTATTTTTCGCTTGCCGTTTATTTTTCCATTAGCCTCGCGATCGGCTGGTGGTGGCGGCGGAAGAAACAATCGAGCTCGCAGTTCATGATCGGCGACCGGAAGCTGCCGTGGTGGGCGGCGTCGATCAGCTTCATGGCGACGGCGACGAGCAGCATCAGTTTCATGGCGCTGCCGGCGCGGGCCTTTGCGACCGACTGGCTGTCGTATGGCTCGGCGCCGGCGCAGGCGTTTGCGGGTGTGCTAGTGGGCGTGGTGTTCGTCGGCGCGCTACGGCGGCTGAATCTCACGACGATTTTCGGCTACCTCGATCAGCGTTTTGACTGGCGGGTACGGCTCGTCGGAGCGGGTCTGGCAATTTTGCTGAAGGTCGGCGGTCGCATGAGCGTCGTCATGCTGCTGCCGGCGCTGGCGCTCTCGACGGTCACGGGCTTCAACGTTTTCGCGAGCATCCTGCTCATGGGTGTCGTCACCACCATCTATGCGATGGAAGGTGGCTTCGAGGCGGTGGTGTGGACCGACGTGATGCAGGTGGGCGTGACGTTGTGTGGCGTGTTTGTCGCGCTGGCCTGCATGGCACGGGGTGTCGACGGCGGGTTTTCCTCGATGATTGCCACCAGTCACTCGGCGGGAAAATTCCATGTGCTTTCGACGGATTGGAATCTCGCGCAGCCGACCGTGGCGGTTTTCGTCGGCATGTTTCTCGGCCACATCTTCACCGTGCTCGGCGATCAGCCGTTGATGCAGCGGATGCTCGCCACCTCCGATCCGCGCGAGGCACGGCGCACCGTCGTGACCGGCAACCTCATCGGCATGGCGGGTTCGACGATGTTTTTCTTCGTGGGCACGATGTTGTGGGCGTTCTATCGCGCGCATCCGGAGCGGCTCGCCGCCGGGCTCGCGAACGATGCGATTTTTCCCTACTTCATCGCCAACGAGATTCCGCACGGCGTCGTCGGCTTGATCATTGCGGGCCTCTTCGCTGCCGGCATGGGCGCGCTCAGCAGCGCGATGAACGCGACCGCCGCGATTGTCGTGAGCGATTTTCAGGGGACGCTCCAGCCCGACGCCACCGAGGCGCAGCGGTTGCGGTTGGCGCGTGGTGCGACGCTGGTTGCGGGCGTCATCGCGACAGTGATGGCTGCATTCCTCGCCTGGCGCGGGGCCGCCTCGCTTTGGGACGAATATCTGAAACTGGTCGCGCTGATCGGCGGCGGGTTTCCCGGGGTGTTTGCGCTCGGTCTGCTCTCGCGTCGCGCGAACTCCACGGGCGTCATCATCGGTGCCGTCACGAGTGTGTTTGTCACCGGGCTCGTGCAAACCTACACGACGGCCAACGCCTTTCTCCACGTCTTCGTCGCGGTCTCGTCGTGCATGGTGGTCGGCTACGTGGCGAGCCTGATCTTCGGACGCAACGACGCGAAAAAAGATCTGATTGGACTGACGATTTGGGATCGGCGGAAGAGCGCGATGTGAAAATGCCGCGTGCCCTCACCACGACGGCATCGGCGGTTTCAATCCGTCTTTAATCCACAGGAATTTTCCGTTCACCGCATCGTTTTCCGATGCTAGCATTTCGAGGACGAGCTCGGCGGTCTTCTCCGCGGGATCTCCGCCGGTGCGCTCGACCTTCTCGACCCATTTCAACATCTCGCGGCCCGGCCCGGTGCGCGACGCAGCGTCGGCTTTGATCGCGGCAAACATCTCCGTTCGCACCTCGCCGGGATGGAGGACGTTGGCGGTGACACCGGTGCCGGCGAGCTCCTGCGCGAGCTGCCGCGTGAAATGGTTGAGCGCGATTTTGCTGAGCTGGTAGGCCGAGGAAACGTGATAGATCGGCGCGAGCGCCGCGGCGGAGCTGACGTTGAAGATCCGTCCCCAGCCGGTGCGAACCATCTCGCCCATGAACGCGCGGCACACTAGGTAGGGGCCGTTCATGTTGGCGCGCAGCGTCTCAAGCCAGATTTCCGGTGTCGATTCGGCGATGGTCTGGCATTCGCCAAAAATTCCCGCGCCGTTAAACAAAATCTGGGGCGCGCCGAAATGCGCGAGCACAGCGACCTTGAGCGCATCCACCGCCGCGACCTCGGTGACATCGCAAGGAAACGCCTTGGCCGTGCCGCCAGTTTGCACAATGGAAGCTGCGACCTCGGCGAGCCGCTCGCGGCGACGACCGACGAGCGCGACGCGGTGTCCGCGTTGGGCGAGTCCGCGTGCCACGACTTCGCCAACGCCGCTGCCAGCGCCGGTGACGACGGCGGTGCGAGATCGGGTCCGATGAGAAATTTCTGTCATCTCGCGTTGGGAAATTTTCTCAAACGAGGAGCACGAAATCAGGGGATCGGCGGATGATTGGGAGGCAGAGCCACGAGTGGCAGCACCCGCAAGTAGTCGGCCGGCGGCCGACCGACGGCGCGAAGATCGGCATGGGCGATGGTGATGTCGCGGGTCTGCGCTTTTTGGGCGTCGGTCATCTTGCCTTCATCGCTTTCGGTCAGGATGACGAGGCGTTCCACGATGCCGGGATCACGCCGACGCACGCGTTCGGCGGTGCCGAGGCCGAATCGCATGTGACCGGAGCCCAGCACCACGAAGGCAGTGCGCGGTTGGTCCGCCGCCGTCTCGGTGCGCCGCCCGGCGACGATGTTGGCCGCCATAGTCTCGTCGCGCGCCACTTGGGCCTCGAACACCGGGCGGAGCTTCGCCGGATCCATCGCCATGTGCATCGCGAGTTCGAGATTGGTGAAGTGCTCGTAAACCGAATCGTCAGTGAAGATTTCGGCGGGGAGCTGCGTGCGGAGTTCAGGGGTGAGTTTTGCGATGCCGCCGCCGCGACTTACGGCGCGAATCGTATCGGCGGGAGCGTTGAGGGCGCGAATCGGGATGTGGTGGGCGCGGGCAAATTCGCACAGCGGCTGGTAGTCGGTGTAATTGGTCCACTTTTTTGGCCAGTCGATCGTTTTGACGAATGCCGCCAAATCGATCTCGCCACGAGCGTAGCGGTCGACGGCTGGCTGGTCGCGCGCCTCGAGTTGCTCGAAGCAGAGGACGAGCGGAATCTTGCGGAGGAAAAGCTCCTGCAACAACTGGAGTTGCAGGTCGTGATGCCGCTTGATCGTGTGTGCCTCGCCCACATAAACCACACCAGCGCCGGCCAAATCGGCGATGACTTCGGCATCCGAAACTTCGTCACCGCGGTTGAGATCGATCCATAATTCGGGACGGACGGCGTGCGGAGACTTGGGTATGACGGGCGGTGGCACAGTGGTGCAAGCGGCGAGCAGGCTGAGGACGGCGCTCGCGAGGATGGGGAGAGTTTTCATCGGGAGAAGTGGGCGAATCTGAAAGAATCAGCGCGGGGCCGATTGGGCCGCGAGGATTTTTTCGCGCAGGTGGGTGACGCGCTGCTTCGATTCGCTGTTGCGGACGGCCATCGCGTAGGCGGCGGGTTCGCCGACAAGGAAAACTTTTTTCCGGCCGCGCGTGATGGCGGTGTAGAGGAGATTCCGCTGGAGCATCATGAAGTGCGCTTTCAGCAGCGGCACGATCACGACGGGATATTCGCTGCCCTGCGACTTGTGGATGCTGATTGCGTAGGCGAGGGCGAGGTTGCCGAAATCACCGCGCGTAAACTCGTGCTTCTCGCCGTCGAAGCTGGCTTCGAGCGTGCCGCGGTCGGCGTGGACAACGGTGATCATGCCGATATCGCCGTTGAAGAGGTTTTTGTCGTAGTCGTTGCGGAGTTGGATGACTTTGTCGCCGGGCCGGAATTCTCCGGTCGGCGAGCGTAGGCCGCGGGCGTGAGGATTGAGCGCGGACTGGAGCTGCACGTTGAAATTCGCGACGCCCGCGACGCCCTTGTGCATCGGCGCCAGCACCTGCACGTCTGCGATCGGGTCGGGCCATTTCAGTTTTTGCGGGATAAACTCGGTGACAAGTTGAACCACTTTCCGCACGCAATCCTCGGTGTCGGTCGCGGCGATGAAGTTGAGATCGGTCCAGACTTGCGCGTCGGCGACATTTTGGACTACGGGCGGCAGCGAGGGATCGCCGGCGTTGATCGCGTGGGCAGTGGTAACGATCGCGCTCTGATCCTTTTGGCGGTAGATGACGGAGAGCCGAGTGACAGGCACGCGCTCGGTGGCGATGAGATCTTTCAGCACATTTCCCGCACCGACGCTCGGGAGTTGATCGGTATCACCGACGAGGAGCAGGTGTGCGCGCGACGGCACCGCTTGCAGGAGCGCCGAGGCGAGGCGCGAATCGAGCATCGAGGCTTCGTCGAGCACAAGAAAGTCGGTCGCGAGTGGCGCGTTCTCGTTTGACAGAAAGCCGCCGCCAGCGGGGTCGTATTTGAGGAGACGGTGAATCGTGGAGGCGAAGCCGCCGGTCGTCTCGGCCAGCCGTTGCGCGGCGCGGCCGGTCGGAGCGGCGAGGTGCAGGCGAACCTTCTTCGCTTTGAGAATATCGACGAGCGCGCGGAGGATGGTCGTCTTGCCGGTGCCGGGACCGCCGGTGAGGATCGTGAGTTTGTGTGTGAGCGCATTTTTCACGGCAGTGCGCTGCAAAGCATGAAATGTGATGCCTGCTTTTTTCTCGGCCCACTCGATCGCGGCGTCGGCCTTGATCGGCGGCAGGCCGCTGGTAACGCGGGTGAGCCGGGCGACGACACCTGCGATTTTTGCCTCGGCGCGATCGTTGTGCGGGAGTTGGAGCAGCGCGGCGCCGGGCAGGGGACTCGCGACGCCGGCGGGTTGATGGCGGATGAGGGCTTTCGCTTCAACGAGCGCAGCGATACGCGCGGCGAGGAGTTTCGAGTCAGTTTCGAGCTGATTTGCCGAATAGTCGATGAGGTCGGCTTCGCGGAAGGCGGTATGGCCTTCATCCTGCAACGTTTCGAGCGCGAAGATGAGTCCGGCGTCGAGGCGCGGTGCGGCGTCGTTCGCGAAACCGAGGTTGATCGCGATGCGATCGGCGGTTTTGAAGCCGATGCCATCGATTTCGCGGGCGACGCGGTAGGGCTCGTTTTGCAGGATGGATTTTGCCTGCGCGCCGAAATGCTTCACGAGTTTCACGCACTGGCTTGGCGTGACGCCGTAGGTTTGTAGGAAAATGTAGAGTTCGCGCTCGGTGCGTTTCTCGTCCCACGCCTGCTTGATCGCGGTGGCGCGCTTCTTGCCGATGCCGTCGACGTCGCGGAGCTTGCCGGACTCCTCCGTTAGGATCCGAAATGTCTCCGTGCCGAACGCATCAACGATTTTGTTGGCGTAAACTTTGCCAATGCCGGGGACGAGGCCACTGCCGAGATATTTGCGGATGCCGTGCACGCTCGATGGCAGTTCGCTCTTGAACGCGATAATTTTGAACTGTGCGCCATGTTGCGCGTGGCGCGTCCATTCGCCGGTGAGGTTAAGGGTCTCGCCGCACTCGACGCCGGGCAACGGGCCGACGATCGTGACGGGCTCGATGCGTGCGCCGGGCGGATCGTCGCGGCCGGGGTCGGGGCGAAACTCCGCGATCGTGTAGTGGTTTTCCTCGTTGGAGAACACGATGCGCTCGAGGACGCCGGTGAGCGTGGCGGAGGGAGAAGGTGACGGAGGTTTAACCACGGATGGACACGGATAGACACGGATTTTCTGCGCGAAGCAAACCGGTGTTGCACGTGCGATTTTCACCACCCACGCTGCACGCATGGATCCTGTCACGCCGAGTCCGTTTCTGCCGGTCATCCAATTGGCGATCTCGCCTATGATTTTGATGACGGGCGTCGGCGGGTTGATGCTCACGCTTACGAACCGGATGGGCCGTATCGTGGACCGCACGCGTGCGCTGGCGGAAAAAGTGCGCAGCGCGGCAGAGTTGGACCGCGTCCATCTCGAGACTCAGTTGGCGATTTTGTGGCGCCGGGCGAAAATGATCCGGCAGGCGGTGACGTTTGCGGGGTTGAGCATGCTGCTGTCGTGCCTGCTGGTCGTGGTGGTTTTTGTCGACGCGTCGGTGCGGCGCGAGTTTGGCGTCGAGCTGGTCGTGACATTTCTAGCCAGTGTGCTGTGCCTCATCGCGGCGCTGGTAAATTTCCTGCGCGACATTTGGGTGTCGCTGCACGCGCTGCGGCTGGAGGTGGAACGCGCGCTGCCGTCGCGATGAGGACGCGGCGGCGGAGGTGTTATGACTTGGAGCTGCCTTTGGCGAAGTGCTCCTCGATTTCCTCAAGGGTGCGGCCCTTCGTCTCGGGCAGGAAAAACGCGGCTGTGATAAAATAAACGACGGTGCAGCCGGCGAAGGCGAAGAACATCGTCGAGTAGCCGAAGCGGCCGACGGTCGGCAGGAAGACGGCGGCGATGCCGGTGGAGACGGCTTGGTTGATGAGGAGCGCGATGCTCATGCCGTTGGAGCGGATGCGCGTCGGCATCAGCTCGGAGAGAGCGAGCCAAACGCACACGCCGGGACCGACGGCGAAGCACGCCATGAAGGCGAAGATCGCGATGGCGGTGATCCAGCCGTTGCGCTCGCTCGGCACGGGGGTGATGAGGGCGTTTTCGATCTTGAGCGGCGCGGTGCGTGCGACGGCGAGATCGGCGAACGGATTGGAGAAAAACGCGACGACCTTGTTCGGCGGCAAGCAACTGTCGCGCGTGATTTCGACGGGCTTCGCGGTGGCGTCGTCGGAGCGGACGACGGTCGTGGCAGCGCGGAAATCGCCATAGGAATAAATCACGACGAGGGTCGCCGGTCGGCCGGCGAGCGCGCGGGCGGCCTCGCCAGAAGTGGCGAGGAGTTTCTCGGCAGTCGCTTGGTTGAACGAAATCGTGGCGCATTGTTCGTTCGTGACGAGCGCTTGCACCGCGGCGCCGGTATCGACGCGGAGTTTTTCGGTGCGGTGAAACAGCGTGCCGACGACGAGCAGCGAAACGATGATGCCAGCGCTGCCGATGGAGAGCAGGAACTTGCGGCCCTTGCGATCGACGAGCGCGACGCCGGCCATCGTCACGAGAAAATTCACCGTGGTGAGAATCAGATAACCCCAGTGCGCGGCGACATCGGAGAGCCCGCTTTGCAGTAGGATCGTGGTGTTGTAGCCGATGATGGAGTTGACGCCGGTTGCCTGATTGCAGGCGAGGATAATGCAGGCGAGGACGAAGGGGATGACGTATTTGCGGTGAAGGAGCGATTCGCGCGCGGCGCCGGCAGAGGCGCCGGCTTGTTCGGCGGCGGCGGTCGCGGCCATTTCCTTCAACTCCAGTTCCGCCTGCTCGTTGGTGCGCGAGCGGAGGAGCGCGGCGCGGGCAGCGTCGATTTTTCCGCGGCGGTGCAGCCAGCGCGGCGACTCCGCGACGAGGAAACTGCCAATCACGAACAGTACGCCCGGGGGCAGCGACACCCAGAAAATGCGCCGCCATGCGGTGTCCTTGTAGGCGAGGAGTTGGGTGGCGTTGCCGAGCTTGGCGACCGCGTCGACCTGCATGCTGAAGTAAATTCCAATCGCGGCGGCGGTCACGATGCCGAGCGTGAGGAGCCACTGGAAGATGCCGGTGCCCTTGCCGCGGTCGTCTTTCGAGAGGCACTCGGCAAGGTAGAGCGGAATCACGACACCGATCAGGCCGGCGCTGATACCTTGGAGCAGACGGCCGAGCACGAGTGCGCTGTAACCGTGCGATAGAGCGATCATCGGGATGCTCGCGACGAAGAGCACGCCGCTGAGCGCCATGAGATTTTTGCGGCCCATCCAATCCGCGAGCGTGCCGGCGAACAGTGTCGAAATCACGCTGCCGAGCAGCACGGCGGCGACGATGAACGAGAGCTGGCCGGCGTTGAGTCCGGAGGTCGCTTCGAGATAGGGCAGGGCGCTCGCGATAATGCCGACGTCGACGCCATAGAGCAGGCCGCCGAGACCGGCGACGAGCAGGAGAAAGCGGTTGTAGTTGCGATGCGCCGGAGCGGGCAGGATGGCAGTGCTCATGGGGTCGGGCGAAGTTGGGAGATTCGCGGGATGCGCGCAATGCTCCTCGTGCAAATGTTAGTGCGAAATGGCGCGGCGTCGCGCTCGACAAACCGCGGGCCGATGCGCACACACCTGCACACCCTGTGCGCGGCGAGCGTTTTCTCCGCGCCCTTGCCCCCGAAACTATGACCGTGCCAAAAATCCGATGTCTCCGCTGGTGGATGATCGGTCTGCTGATGCTCGGCTCGATCATCAACTATCTCACGCGCAGCACGCTCGCGGTCGCGGCGCCGACGTTGAAAACCGATCTGCACATCACGGAGCAGGAATACTCGTGGGTGCTCACAGCGTTTCAGCTGACCATTATGTTGCAGCCACTCTGCGGCTACGTGCTCGACGTGATCGGCCTGAAGATCGGTTTCGCGGTGTTTGCGATCGCGTGGTCGTTCGTCTCGATGGCGCACGGGCTCGCGCACACCTGGCAGGGTTTCGCGTGGTTGCGTGGTGTGCTTGGGCTCGCCGAGGGCTGCGCCAATCCCGCTGGCATGAAGGCGACAGCGGAGTGGTTTCCCGCGAAGGAACGCGGATTTGCCGGCGGACTTTTCAACGTCGGCGCTTCCGTCGGCTCGATGCTCGCCCCGCCGCTCGTGGTGTGGGCCATCCTGCGCTACAACTGGCAGGCGGCGTTTGTCATCACCGGTGGAATCGGTCTGGTCTGGGTCGCGCTGTGGTTGTGGTTCTACCAGTCGCCGCAACAACATCCCGCGCTCTCCGACGCCGAGCGCGAGCATATCGTGTCCGGTCAGGAACGGCACCTCCAGAGCGACGGCGCACGCCCAGCGATCGGTAAACTGATCGGACAGCGGAATTTCTGGGGCATCGCGCTGCCGCGCTTTCTGGCCGACCCGACGTGGAGCACGCTTACGTTCTGGCTACCGCTTTACCTGACAACGGTGCGGCACTTCGATCTGAAGCAAATCGCGCTGTTCGGGTGGCTGCCGTTTCTCGCCGCGGATCTCGGTTGTCTGTTCGGGCCGGCGGTGACGGTGGCGTTGCAGAGACGCGGGCTCAGCCTGATCAACGCGCGGCGCGGCACGTTTACGCTGGGCGCGGTGTTGATGATGGGCGTGGCGTTCGCCGGTTTCGCGGCGAGCCCCTACACCGCCATCGCATTCATTTGTCTCGGCGGCTTCGCGCACCAGACGCTCTCGGTCACGGTGATTACGATGTCATCGGATTTGTTCAAACGAAACGAGGTCGCGACAGTCGCCGGACTGGCCGGCACCTGCGGCAACGCGGGCGTGCTGGTCTTCAACCTCCTCATCGGCGCGCTCGTCCTCACGATCGGCTACACGCCGTTTTTCATTGGCCTGAGTGTGCTCGACCTGGTCGGCGCGGTGGTATTGTGGACGGTGGTGCGGGAAAAAACTTCGACCACGTGAAAATCCAAAATCCCATCCTCCCCGGCTTCAACCCCGACCCGTCGATCGTGCGCGTCGGCGACGATTTCTACGTCGCGACCTCGACCTTCGAGTGGTTTCCCGGCGTGCAGATTCACCACTCGCGCGATCTCGTCCACTGGCGGTTGCTCACGCGCCCGCTCACTCGGCCGAGCCAGCTCAACATGCTCGGCGATCCGGATTCGTGCGGCATCTGGGCGCCGTGCCTCACGCACGCCGACGGGCTTTTCTGGCTCATCTACACCGACGTGAAACGTTACGGTCGCACGACCGTCGGCGGCGCGAGCGGCGCCTCGTTGCGAGATTTCCACAACTATCTCGTCACGTGCGCGACCATCGACGGCGAGTGGTCCGATCCGGTTTACCTCAACAGCAGCGGCTTCGATCCATCGATGTTTCACGACGACGACGGCCGGAAATATCTCGTCAACCAACTCTGGGATCACCGGCCCGGCCAGAATCGTTTCGCCGGCATCGTGTTGCAGGAATATTCTGTCGCCGAACGCAAACTCATCGGTCGCCGCGAAAATATTTTTTCCGGCACGCCGCTCGGTCTCACCGAGGCGCCGCATCTCTACCGGCGCAACGGCTGGTATTATCTACTCACCGCCGAGGGTGGCACGGGCTGGGGCCACGCCGTCACGATGGCGCGCTCGCGCAAACTCACCGGGCCCTACGAGCTGCATCCCGACACCCATATTTTGAGTTCGCGTCATCGGCCCGACGTCGAACTCCAGCGTGCCGGCCACGCCGATCTCGTCGAGACGCAGCACGGCGAGACTTACCTGGTTTATCTTTGCGGCCGTCCACTGCGAAACCGCGGCCGTTGCACGCTTGGGCGCGAGACGGCGATTCAGAAAATGATTTGGGGTGCGGATGGCTGGCTGCGCACGAGTGACGGCGCGGGCCTTGCCCAAACCGAAGCCGCGGCGCCCGCCGGACTGGCGACGCACGTTTTTTCGGTGGAGCCGGTGCGGGAAAATTTCGACGACCCAAAGCTGCCGCTTGAGTTTCAATGGTTGCGCTCGCCGTGGCCCGACGAGCTTTTTTCGCTGACGGCGCGGCTTGGAAATTTGCGGCTCTTCGGTCGCGAGACGATCGGCAGTCAGTTCAAGCAGTCGCTCGTGGCGCGGCGGCAGCAGGCGCACTGCATCAGTGCGGCGACAGTGATCGAGTTTGAGCCTGAGCACTTTCAACAAATGGCCGGGCTCGTATGCTACTACAACAGCGCGAAGTTTCACTACCTCCTCCTCTCTCACGACGAGACGATCGGGAAACATCTGCGCGTGATGTCGGCGCTGCCCGACTCGCCGCAAGCCGACGCGTTTACGGCGCCGATTTCGATTCCGAGCGGCGAGCCCGTGCAACTACGTGTCGAGATCGATCAGGAGCGGTTGCTCTTCGCGTATCGCATAGAAAGCCGCGACACCGCATGGCAATGGCTCCCGCAGCAATTCGACGCCAGTATCCTTTCCGACGAGGCGAGCGCTCCGGGGTTGCCCAACTTCACCGGCGCCTTTGTCGGTCTGGCGTGCCAAGATATGTCGGGCACCGCGCGCCTTGCGGACTTCGACTGGTTCGACTATCGCGAACGCGAATTCCGCGCCGATCCGCGCGTCGAGGGCTAGCTGGTCAATGCCGCGCCCAGCGCCGTCAGATTCGCGAATACCGCGTCTGCTCCGGCCGCACGCAACTCCTCGGCACTATGCGTGCCCGTGGTGACGACCCAGCAGGGGAATCCGCCATTGTGCGCGGCCTGCACGTCATAGGGCGAGTCGCCGATAAGGACCGTGGTCGCGGGCGCGGCTCCAATTTCTGCGAGCGCGTGCGCAGCAAACTCAGCCGCCGGCTTGATCCATTCCGTGTCCTTCGCGCCAAAATTTCCGTCGAGCAGCGAAGCAATGCCGAGATGCTCACAGATGAGCCGCGAAGAGGAGCCGAGCTTGTTGGTAAACACCGCCAGCTTTGCGCCTCGCGCATGCAGCATCGTCAGCAATTCGCGCGCCCCGGGCAACAGCGCGACATCGTCGAGCACAATGGTTTCCCAATAGGCCCGGTAGATCGGCACCGCGGCGGCCACGTGCTCGGGTCCCGCGATCCGCTCGATGGCGGCTTCGAGGCCGCCGCCGACCGCCGCACGAACCTGCGCGAGCGTCGGCGGAGGCAGGCCGAGTGTTGCCATCGTGTGCGCGTGACACCGATGGATCGCCGCGAAATGATCGATGAGAGTGCCATCGAGATCGAAGAGGACGGTGGTGAAACGCGGCATCGTAGGGCAGAGATTTGGTTTGGCGACGGGCCGTGTCACGAGTGAAGTGGTCGGGATGTCTGCGAGCCCCGCCACCCTCCGTGCCTCTGCGACGACCACGTCGGAGGGCGACGGCCTGACGGTTGCCCTCGCGGGCACGTGGCAAATCACGGCCCCGCGGCCGATGTGGGCCGTCGTGCGCGGCGGGCAGAATCCCGCGCGCGTGCGGCTCCAGGCTGAGGCGGTGGAGAAGTGGGACAGCTCACTCCTGCTCTTTTTGTTTGAGGTGCAGCAATGGTGCCGGGACTCCGGCGCCTATTTCGAGGCCGAGGCGCTGCCGGAGAAAATCCGACTGCTGCTCGCGCAGCTCGCCGCCTCGCACGAGACGAGCGTGCCGTTTGATCGGGCGGAGAACTTCCTGACGACCGTCGGGCTCGCCACGCAAAACGCCGTCGAACAGGCCAAGGCGATCTCGCATTTTGTCGGCGAGTGTGTGCTCGGCGCGCGTCGGCTGGCAGAGAATCCCGGCAAATTCCGCTGGCGCGATTGCCTCGACGAAATGCAACAGTGCGGGGCGATGGCGCTGCCGATCGTGAGCCTAATCAGTTTTCTCGTCGGCGTGACGCTCGCCTACACCGGCGCGATCGTGTTGCGGCTCTACGGTGGCGATATTTACATCGCGGACCTGATCGGGCTTTCGATGGTGCGCGAAATGGGTGCGGTGATGACGGCGGTTGTGCTCGCGGGCCGCACGGGCGCGGCGTTTGCAGCGACCCTCGGCAACATGCGCGCCAATGAGGAAATCGATGCGCTCGAGGTCGTCGGCATTCCCGTTGTGCAGTTTCTGGTGCTTCCGCGGATTTTCGCGCTGGCGGTGATGATGCCGTTGCTCGCGCTTTACGCCAACGCGCTCGGCATGCTCGGCGGTATGACGGTGGCGCTGGGCCTGTTGTCGATCCCCCCGGCAGCCTACTGGGTCGAGATGCAGACGATCGTCGACCTCTCGGACATTTCGACGGGCGTGATTAAAGCGATCGCGTTTGGGTTGATCATTGGGTTGTCGGGTTGTTTGCGCGGGTTGCAGGCAGAGCGCAGCGCGGCGGGCGTGGGCCGCGCGGCAACCTCGGCGGTCGTGACCGCGCTGCTGCTGCTCGTGGTGGCCGACGCCATCTTCGCGGTGACCTTCAACATTCTCGGCTGGTAAAATTCATGACCACCGAAGCCACCTCCAGCGCCGCTGCCGCCCCCGCCATCGAGGTCGCCAACCTTGAGTGCGGCTACGATGGCGATGTCGTGCTCCGCGACGTGTCGCTGACCATCGCGCGCGGCGAAGTTTTTTTCATCATCGGCGGCTCCGGCTGCGGCAAGAGCACGCTCCTGCGCCACATCGTCGGGCTGAACCAGCCGACGCAAGGCACGGTGAAATTTTTCGGCCAACCGTTCAGCGCGGCCGATCCAGCGTCGCGTCGCGCGCAGTTGCGGACTTTCGGCATGCTGTTTCAGAGCGGCGCACTCTGGACTTCGCTCACCCTCCGCCAAAACGTGGCGCTGCCACTGGAGGAATACACCACGCTCTCGAAGCGCGAAATTCAGGAACTCGCCACACTCAAACTCGCGCAGGTCGGACTCGGCGGCTTCGAGGATTATTTTCCGGCGGAGATCAGTGGTGGCATGAAGAAACGCGCCGGCCTCGCCCGCGCCCTCGCGCTCGATCCGGCTATCGTGTTTTTCGACGAACCGTCGGCGGGTCTCGATCCGGTGACTTCGCGCAAGCTGGACGAGTTGATCCTCCAGGTGCGGGAGAATTTCGGGACCACGATCGTCGTCGTCTCGCACGAACTCGCCTCGATTTTCAGCATCGCAGATCGCGTCGTGATGCTCGACCGCGCGCACCGCGGGATCATCGCCGCGGGCCGGCCAGCGGTGCTGGCGGAGACGAGCCGCGATCCGCGCGTGACGGAATTTCTGCGGCGCGTGGACCGACCCGCGCAGTAAAATCTTTCCCCGCCGCACGCGAACCGCTTAGCTCCTCTTCCCCGTGAACACCAAGATCAGTCCAGCCATCGTCGGTGCCTTCGTCATCGGGGCGTTTGCGCTCGGCGTCGTAGCGCTGCTGACCTTCGGGGGCGTGAGCATTTTTTCGAAGCCGCAACGGTTCGTGGTGTATTTTAATGAATCGATCCACGGTCTCGATCTCGGTTCGCCGGTGAAGCTGCGGGGCGTGCGCGTGGGGCGCGTCGCCGATCTCAACATCCGCTACGACGAAAAAACCAACCGGTCGGTCGTGGCGGTCGTGTGCGAATTTAGCCGCGACATGATGTCCGATACGAACGGCGCGACGATCAACGTGGCGAACCGCGCCGAGTTGCAGACGCTCGTCGATCGCGGGTTGCGCGCCCAGTTGGGCGTGCTCGGGCTCGCCACCGGACTGTTGTTCGTCGAACTCGACTTCTTCAATCCGAAGGAATTTCCCGTCAGCGACAAACAGACGGAATTGAAATACGTCGTCGTGCCGGCAGTGACGTCGGCGATCACGGAGTTTCAAAACAGCGCGAGCGAGATTTTGGCGAATTTGAAGAAAGTGGATTTCGCTGGACTCGCGCGCGAGGTGACGGCCCTCGCGGCGGAGTCGCGCAAGCAGCTCAACGGCGTCGATTTCAATGGCGTGACCGAACAGTGGAAGAAAACCGGCGCGCAGGTCGAGTCGCTCGCGGCGGCGCCGGAAATCAAGCAAACCTTTGCCAATCTCAACGCCGCCATCGCCGACCTCCGCGGTGTGCTGGGGAGGTTCGATGCGCAGATCGGCCCGGCGGGCAAAGAGCTGACCGAGACGCTCGCGCAGGCGAAGGTCGCGATCGAGTCGTTCAACGCGACGGCGACCGAGGCACGAAAATTCATCGCGACACATGCCGGACTGGGTGACGAGATGGTCGGCACGCTGGAGCAACTCAACGAGGCGGCCGACGCCGTGAAGCGGCTGGCGGATTTCCTCGAGCGCAACCCGAATGCGCTTCTCACTGGCAAAAAGCGGCCGCAATGAGTGGGGCAACACGCAATACACGAACGACACGAAAAAATCAGATGAAGGCGCACTCGAATATTTCCCTCAGTCTCCTCTTGTCGGTCGTCAGTCTCTGGTCGCTCTCCGGTTGCTCGCTGTGGCAGGCGCAGTCCGATCCGACGCGGTTCTTTGTTTTGTCGGCACCTGGCTCCGTCGCGGTTGGGACGGCGACAAACGGTCCGGTGGTGCACCTGCGTCCAGTCGAGCTCGCCAGCTATATCAAGGCAAAGCCGATGATCGTGCGGCGCGGCGACAACGAAATCGAGTTTCGCGAATATGCGCGCTGGGGCGAACCGCTCGAGCTCGGCATTGGTCGGGTGCTGCGCGAGGAATTGCTCGCGCGCGGTGCCGCGAGTGCCGTGCTTTCGACCGGGCTGCGGGCCTTCAATGTCGATTACACCTACGAGCTGAGCGTGCGCGTCCTTGCATGCGAGGGCACGGCTGATGGCGGCGTGCAGTTTCGCGCCGTGTGGGAATTGTCCTCTGCGGGTGCGGCGCCGAAGGTCGCGGCGCATGGAGATTTTCACGCGGAAGGCTTGCGATGGGACGGAAAAAACGAGGCGTCGCTCGCCGCGCAGTTGAGCCGGGCCGCGAGCGATCTCAGCGGCGAGATCGCGACCGGGCTGGCGAACGCGGGAAAATAATCCGGTTCGCTGCGGCGGTCACTTCAGCGCCGCGCTGATCCGCGCGAGGGCGGTCTCGACGTTGGCGCGCGAGTTGAAGGCGCTGATGCGAACGTGCCCTTCGCCGCATTTGCCGAACCCGGCGCCGGGCGTGCAGACGACCTGCGCCTGGTTCAGCAGCAGATCGAAAAACTCCCACGAGTCGCGGCCGGTATTGATCCAGAGATAGGGCGCGTTGTCGCCGCCGACGCAGCTGAAGCCCCAACTCTTGACGGCGTCGCGGATGAGCTTCGCGTTGCCGAGGTAGAAATCGATCAGCGCCTTCGTCTGCTGCTGGCCCGCGGCGGTGAAGATTGCGGCGGCGGCTTTTTGGATCGGGTAGGCGACACTGTTGAATTTCGTCGATTGCCGGCGATTCCAGAGCGCGTGGACGGAGTGCGCGTGACCCGCGACATCGTAGGCCAGAAGCGATTTCGGAACGACGGTGTAGGCGCAGCGCGTCCCGGTGAAGCCAGCGGTCTTCGAAAAACTGCGGAACTCGATCGCAACCTCGCGCGCACCCTCGAGTTCGTAGATAGAACGGGGAATGTGCGGATCGCGGATGTAGGCTTCGTAGGCGGAGTCGAAGAGGATGATGGCCTTGTTCTGCTTCGCATAGGCGATCCAGGCGGCGAGCTGAGCTTTGGTGGCGACGGCGCCGGTCGGGTTGTTCGGGAAGCAGAGGTAGATCAGATCCGTCGCGACGGACGGAATCGCGGGCACATAACCGTTGGCGGGCGTGCAGTCGAGGTAGGTGACACCCGAGTAGCGGCCGTCGATATTGGCGCCGGTGCGGCCGGCCATAACGTTTGTGTCGATGTAAACGGGATAAACCGGATCGGGGATCGCGAGGCGCAGGTCGGTGGCGAAGATTTCCTGAATATTGCCGCAGTCGCATTTCGCGCCGTCGGAGATGAAAATTTCGTCGGCGTCGATTTTGCAGCCGCGGGCGGCGTAGTCGTATTGCGCGACGGCGTCGCGGAGAAACGCGTAGCCTTGCTCCGGGCCGTAACCCTTGAAGGTTTCGCGTTTGCTCATCTCATCGGTCGCGTCGTGGAGCGCTTCGATGCACACGGGCGGGAGCGGCTCGGTGACGTCGCCAATGCCGAGGCGGATGAGGGGCTTCGCCGGGTGGGCGGCGACGTAGGCACTCACGCGCTTGGCGATGTCGCTGAACAGGTAAGAGGCCTTGAGCTTGGTGTAGTTCTCGTTGATGCGAATCATAGCAGTGGTGGAGCGTGAAGGGCGGCAAAATTTGTCCGCGACCCGGGCGAAAAACTTGAACAAATGCGCCGCGCGGGTTAGTTCAAGCTCGCGTTTATCCCAAACCCACAGCGCTCATGCAAAATATCCAATCGGTGTCCGAGATGCGGTCGCGGGCCGCGCGTTTCCAGGTCGAAGGCAAGACTATCGCGCTCGTGCCGACTTCGGGTGCACTCCACGCGGGCCACGCGGCGCTCATCGCCGCGGCCGAAGCGACGGCGGACGTGGTGGTGGTGTCGGTCTTCGTAAACCCGCTGGCGTTTGGGCCGAGCGAAAACTTCGCCGGCTATCCGCGCAGCCCCGATGCCGATTTGAAACTGTGCGAGGAACTCAACGTGGACGTGGTTTTCATGCCCACGGTCGAAGAGATGTTTCCGCGAGGCTACTCCACCAGCGTGACCGAGGACGCCGTGAGCAAGCCGCTCTGCGGGGCGTCGCGCCCGACGCATTTCCGCGGGGTGACGACGCTCGCCGCCAAGTTGCTGAATGTCGTGCGCCCGTCGTCGGTTGTGCTCGGCCAGAAGGATGCGCAACACGCCGCGGTTGTGCGCAAGATGATCGCCGATCTGCTCTTCGGCGTCGAGGTCGTGCTCGTGCCAACGGTGCGCGAATCCGACGGCTTGGCGATCCATGTGCGGAATCGCGACCTGACCCTGAACCAACGGCAGGAAGCGCTCGCGATCTACGCCGCTCTGCAACGGGCGCAGGAGATGGTGGCGCAGGGCGTCCGGAGCACCGATCGCGTCGTTGCCGAGGCCACCCACCTGCTCGGCGAACGCCGGCGCATCCGCGTGATCTATGTCTCGACGGTCGATGTGGCGACGATGGAGCCCATGCGCGAAATCGTCCCCGGCCGCACGCTGCTCGCCATCGCGGTCTGGGTTGACGAAGTGCGCCTGACCGACAACACGCTGCTCTGACCCGCAAGTCTTCCGACGGTCAGAAATCGTGGCGATAGAATTTGGTGGAAATCTACCAAAATCTACCATTCATTCCCGGTTCGTCTCCCATGGCCGCCTCGCCCAATCCACTTCATCGGCTCCTCGATCTCTCGCACCAACTCGGTCGGGAGGACCGTCGGCTGGCCATCCTCGGCGAGGGCAACACCTCGGTCCGCGTCTCGATCGATACGTTTCTCGTCAAGGCAAGCGGCTCCAACCTCGCCACCCTCAGCGACGCCAGCGTGACCGAATGCAACTTTAGCGCGCTGCTGCCGCTGCTCGGCAAAAAGTCGATGCCCGACGCCGAAATCGACCGGGCGCTCTTGGCCTCGCGCCTCAACGCCGATGCAAAAAAACCCTCCGTCGAGGCAATTTTCCACGCCTATCTCCTCGCGCTGCCCGGGGTTAACTACGTCGGTCACACCCATCCGATCGCGGTGAACCGGCTCCTGTGCTCGAAGCATGCGCGGACCTTTGCGCAGCGCCGGCTTTTTCCCGACGAGATTGTATGCTGCGGGGTCGAGAGCGTCTTTGTGCCCTACACCGATCCGGGCCTCAAGCTGGCGCAGGCAATCCGCACCGCGGTCGTCGCTTGCATCAAGCGTCTGGCCCGACCGCCGCGCGTGATTCTCCTCGAGAATCACGGCCTCATCGCCCTAGGTGCGACGTCCCAAGCCGTCCTCGCTGCGACGCTCATGGCGGCGAAGGCGGCGGAAATTTTCATCGGCGCGGCGGCTGCGGGCGGGCAGCCTCACTTCCTTTCCGCCGCGCAGGTGGCGCGCATCGCCGGTCGCCCCGATGAGCATTACCGGCAGCAGGCGCTCGGGCTCTGAATTTTTTCCCATGAAATCCTACCACTACGTCAACTTCGCCTGGGACGACGCCAAGGCGGCTTCGCTCGATCCCGTTGGGCGACTGATCTATCGCTCCAATCTCCTCGGCGGCGATCAGCGTATTACCAACACCGGCGGCGGCAACACCTCCGCCAAGATCGCCGAGAAGGATCCGCTTTCGGGCGAGCCCACGTCCGTCCTCTGGGTGAAAGGCTCCGGCGGCGATCTTCGCACGAGCACGCGGGAAAATTTTTCTTCGCTCTATCAGGATAAGCTGATCGGGCTCCAAAAGATTTACGCCGCCCGTCCGGACAAAGGGCTTAAGTCGCAGGCGGAAGACGACATGGTGGGCATGTTCACCCACGCGACGTTCAACCTGAACCCGCGCGCCTCCTCGATCGACACGACGCTCCACTCGTTCCTCCCCGGTGCCCACGTCGATCACATGCACCCCAACGCGATCATCGCGATCGCGGCGTCGCAGCATTGCGAACGGCTCACGCAGGAAATCTTCGGCGGCGCGATGGCCTACGTGCCGTGGATGCGGCCCGGCTTCGAACTCGGTCTCGCGATGCAGGCCATCGCGAAAAAAAATCCGCAAGTGCAGGCCATCATGATGGGCCAGCATGGGTTCATCTCGTGGGATCACGACGACAGAGCGTGCTACACGCTCACGCTTGATCTCATCGAAAAGGCCTCCGCTTACATCGAGGCGAACTACGCCGCGAAGGGCGGCGACGCGACGGCGTTTGGCGGCGCGAAATATTCCACGCTCACACCGACCCAGCGCCGCGCGACGCTCGCCGCCGTGCTACCGTGGCTGCGCGGAAAGGTTTCCAAGGAAAAGCGTTTCATCGGCACGGTGCAGGACGACGAAAAGATTCTGCGCTTCGTCAATTCGAAGGACGCCGCCCGTCTCGCCGAGCTTGGCACCTCGTGCCCCGACCATTTCCTCCGCACGAAGATCAAGCCGCTTTACGTCGATTGGAATCCGCAGGCCGAGGACACCGCAGCCCTGAAGGCGAAACTCGCCGCCGGCTTCGACGCCTACCGCAAGGACTACGCCGCTTACTACGCGAAGTGCCGGCACCCCAATTCACCTGCGATGCGCGACCCCAGCCCTACGGTCGTGCTCATTCCCGGTGTCGGCATGGTCGCGTGGGGCAAGGACAAATCCGAGTCGCGCGTCACCGCCGAATTCTACAACTGCGCCGTCGAAGTCATGCGCGGTGCTGAGGCGATCGACCGCTACATCGCGCTGCCGCAGCAGGAGGCGTTCGACATCGAGTATTGGCTGCTTGAGGAGGCGAAGCTCAAGCGCATGCCCGCCGAGAAGGAACTTGCGCGCCAGGTCGTCGTCGTCATTGGCGCCGGCTCCGGCATCGGCAAGGAAACTGCGCACCGCCTCGTGAAGGAGGGCGCCCAAGTCGTGTGCGTCGATCTCAACGAAGCCGCGGCGCAGGCGACCGCGAAGGAAATAACCGACCGGCACGGCGTCGGTATCGGCGTCGCCGGCACGGGCCTGTCCAACTGCGGCCCGGCCATCGGACTCGCCGCCAACATCACCGATCGCGCCTCGATCCGCCGGATGCTCGACGACGTGGCGCTCGCCTACGGAGGCTTCGATTCGATTTGCGTGACCGCCGGCATCTTTGTGCCGAGCGATACGACCGGGCACATCCCCGACGACAAGTGGGCGCTCACGTTTGGCATCAACGTCACCGGTTCCTATCTCGTCGGCGACGAGGCGTTCAAGACCTGGAAGGAACAGGGCCTGCGCGGCAACCTCGTCCTCACCACTTCGGCCAACGCCGCCGTCGCGAAAAAAGGCTCGGTCGCCTACGACTGCTCGAAGGCCGCCGCAAACCACCTCGTGCGCGAACTCGCGATCGAACTCTCGCCACTTGTCCGCGTGAATGGCGTCGCGCCGGCGACGGTTGTGCAGGGCTCGGCGATGTTTCCGCGCGACCGTGTCATCGGCTCGCTCGCGAAATACAATATCCCTTACCAAGACGACGAGGCCACCGAATCGCTCGTGAGCAAGCTCGCGCAGTTCTACGCCGACCGCACGCTGACGAAGGCACCGATCACGCCAGCGGACCAAGCGGAAGCATATTTCCTTTTGGTTTCGCAACGCCTGAGCAAGACGACCGGCCAAGTGATTACCGTCGATGGCGGGCTGCACGAGGCGTTTCTGCGGTAACCGAACAACGGCCCGCGCGGAATTCGCGGAGATGCTGAGCCGCGCCGTCACGAAATCCGTGGCGGCGCGTCTCGCTGCGGAATGAAAATCATTCGCGGCCTCGCGCTTCTCCCGTTGTTGCTTGTCCCGCTGAGCGTCTTCGCCGCGCCGCCCAAGTCTGAACTTGTCGTCGCCGCCGATGGCTCCGGCGATTTCAAAACCGTGCAGGCAGCGATCGATGCGGTGCCGGCCAACTCCGCGGCGCGCACAACGATCCGCGTCAAGCGCGGCACCTACGCCGAACTCATCATCGTGGCCGCCGAAAAGAAAAACCTCACGCTCCGCGGCGAGGATCGCCACGGCACGGTCATCGCGGCGACGAACAATGCGAAACTCAACCCGCGTCGCCGCGAGATGTTCTCCGCCGAAGCCGACGGCTTCGTACTCGAAAATCTCACGCTCCACAACACCACACCCTACCGCGGTTCTCAGGCCGAGACGATCCGCGTGCATGCCGATCGCGTGGTGTTGCGCGACTGCGATTTTCTCAGTTTTCAGGACACGCTGCGGCTCGACGGCCGCGTCTTCGTCGATCGCTGCTACGTCGAGGGCGATGTCGATTTTGTCTGGGGCGGTGGCGCCGTTTATTTCAATCGCTGCGAACTGAAGGCGCTACACGACGGCTACCTCGTCCAATCGCGCAACGGCGCCGACAAACTCGGTTACATCTTTGTCGACTGCCGGCTCACCGGCGCGCCCGACATCGTGAAATACGTGCTCGGCCGCATCGATCCGGCGCGCTATCCGGCGAGCCATGTGGCGTTCATCAACTGCGCCATGGATAAACACATTCTGCCCGCCGGCTGGGTTTTCGACGGCCTCGGCGCGGTGGCACCGAAAGAGAATAACCGCTTCGAGGAATTTCAATCGACTGACCTCGCGGGCAAACCGGTCGACGTCTCGCAACGCATCGCTGGCTCGCGCCAACTCACCGCCGCCGACGCCGCCCGCGAACGCGACCTCGCGCACGTCTTCGGTGACTGGAATCCAATCGCCCCGTAGATTTCCCCGAGAAATTGGGATCGCTCGACTTTGGCTGCGGATCAGAGTCCGGTGCGATCCGCCCCGCAAACATCCCGATGAATCACGTTCGAATCAGACCGGCCGCCACGTTCGCTTTCATAATGTGTCTGGTGGCCGCGCCGTTGCGCGCCGATCCCACGCTGCCGACGATTCCATCCGCGGTCTTCAACGTCACCGCCTATGGCGCCATCGGTGACGGTATCACCGACAACACCACAGCGATCCAAAACGCCATCCGCGCGGCGCAGACGGCGGGCGGCGGTACGGTGGAGTTGCCCGCCGCCTCCGCGCCGTATCTCGCCGGCCCGCTCACCGTCGGCAGCAACCTCAACCTCCAGATCGATTCCGGCGCGACGTTGCAGTTGCTGCCCTACGGCGCCGGCTCGAATGCCGCCGGCACCTATCCGCTCGGCGGCAGCACTTATACGAATTTTCTCAGCATTACCGGCAACAACGTCGCACTCACCGGCGGCGGCACGATCGAGGGCAACGGCGCGGCGTGGTGGGCGGCGTTCAACGCTAACAACAACATGCCGCACCGGCCCTACATGATCCGGTTCAACAACTCCAATTTTGTCCTGATCAAAAACCTCACGTTGAAAAACTCGCCGATGTTTCACGTCGCCTTCGGCGCGACCAGCAACGTCACGATCGACAACATCACGATTTTGACGCCGACGACCTCGGTGAACACCGACGGCATCGATCCCGCCGGCCAGCACTACCTGATCAAGAACTGCAACATTTCGACCGGCGACGACAACGTCTGCCTCAAACCGCAAAGCTCGTTTTGCTCCGACATCACGATCGTCAACTGCGTGTTTGGCACCGGGCACGGCGTGTCGGTCGGCGGCCAGACCAACAGCGGCCTCGACGGCCTGACGGTCACCAACTGCACGTTCACCGGCACGACCAACGGCCTGCGCCTCAAAGCCGATCCCACCGAGGGCGGCCTCGTGCAGAACGTCACTTACTCCAATATCACGATGACGAACGTCCAATACCCGATCGTCTTCTACAGTTACTACGATCAGGTCGGCAACCCCGGCGCCCTCAGCGGCACGAATCACGCGACGGTGGCACAGGCTGGCAATTGGAACGCCACGCCGCCCAATACCGCCTACCTCTCCTACAAAACGACGACGATGCCCACGTGGCGCAACGTCACCATCAACAACCTCACCGCCACGCGCACGGCCAGCGGCGCCGACGGCCTCAGCGTCATTTGGGGCCTGCCAAATCTTCCCGTCGCCAACGTCACGCTGAACAACGTCCAACTGATCGGCTACTCGGGTGCCGCGATTTTCGATGCGCAGAATGTCCAACTCACGGGCGGCACCAGCCTGCCCGGACTGATCACCTACAACGCCCAGATCATCACGGCACCACCACCGAGCCAGTCGACGGCTCCCGGTGGGCAGATAAAATTCTCCGCGCTCGTCGCCGCCACCACGGTTGCCGCGGGTGCCGTCGTTCCGGCCGTGCAATGGAGTTTCAACGGCCGGCCGCTGGCGGACGGTGTGCAGCCGGACGGTTCGGCGATCACTGGTTCCGGCACAGTGAGCCTTACCCTCACCAACGCGCAGAGCGGAGAAACCGGTTTTTATTTCGCGACGATCACGTCCGCGCTGGACACGTTTAACTCTAGTCTTGTCGCCCAAGGAATTTCCGCCGTTGCCACGACCAGCCCCGCGGCGTTGACGGTAGGAAGCGCCACCAATGTCGGCCGCCTCATCAATCTCTCGGCCCGCGCGGCCGTCGGCGGCGGAGCGAATGGTCTGATCGCCGGCTTCGTGCTCGGTGGCACGGGCACGGACGGCTCGGCGAAAAAAATCCTTTTGCGCGGCGTTGGCCCCGGGCTTGCGGCGTTCAACGTCCCCGGCGCCCTCGCCGATCCGCTGCTGCAGGTTTACAACGCGAGCACCGGTGCGTTCGTCGTCGCCAACGACAATTGGAGCGGCGATGCGGCGGTGATCGCCGCCGCATCGCAGGTCGGCGCGTTTCCGCTGGCGAATCCCAATAGCGCCGACGCCGCGCTCGTCCCCAGCCTCACTTCCGGCAACTACACCGCGAATCTCTCCGGCGTCGCCGGTGCCACCGGAGTGGCGTTGCTCGAAGTTTACGATACGGCGGTCACCAGCTCCGCGACGACGCCACGCCTGATCAACGTGTCCGCCCGGGCGCCGGTGAGCGCAGGCGCCGGGGCGTTGATTGCCGGCTTTGTCATCAACGGTTCGGTGGCGAAGACTGTGCTCATCCGCGGTATCGGACCGTCGCTGACACCGTTCGGCGTGCCCGGCGTGCTCGCTGACCCGGTCCTCCAGGTTTTTAGTTCGGGCTCCGGCGTGCTCGTCGCCGCGAACGACAACTGGAGCGGCGATCCCGCCGTGGTCTCCGCCACGGGGCGGGTCGGCGCCTTCACACTCGCCGATCCGGGAAGCAAGGATGCTGCGCTCGTCGTCACCCTGCCGCCCGGCGGCTACACCGCGAATGTCACCGGCAACAACGGCGGCACCGGGGTCGCGCTGGTCGAAGTTTACGAAGTGCCCTGAATCCGCGCCGTCCCGCCGCCTATCCAGCGGAGCGACCGTCCACCCCGCCGCACGGCGTCTGGTCTCATCCCGCTTGCCGTGCCGAATTTTCCTTCAAAACTCGCCAGATGCGAAAACTCCCTCTGGTCGCCGCCGCGGCCACGCTCGCCCTCACGCTCGGCGCCCGCGCCGAAATCGATCTGAAAAATTTCGACCTGACGGTAAAGCCGCAGGACGACTTCTACCACTACACCAACGGCACGTGGCTGAAAAACACCCCGATCCCGGCCGACCGCGCGATCTGGGCCAGCTTCAGCGAAATCGACGACCGCAATCAGGCTAACCTGCACGCTATCTGCGATCGGGTCGCCGCGAAAAAGGAAGGCGCGACCGCGACCGAGAAAATGGTCGGCGACCTCTACGCGAGCGGCATGGACGAGGCTGCGATCAACGCCGCTGGCGCGAAACCGCTCCAGTCCGAGCTCGATCGCATCGCCGCGATCAAGTCGCCGAGCGACGTGCTCAAGGCCATCGCACACCTCCAGTCGTATGGCGTCGGATGCGGCTTCCGCTTCGGCAGCTCCCCCGACTTGAAGCAGAGCGATCGCGAGATCGCCTCGCTCGGCCAGGGCGGACTCGGGTTGCCCGAGCGCGGCTACTATTTCAACGACGACGAGAAGTCCCAGAAGATCCGCCAGCAATACGTGGCGCACATGACCAATATGCTCGTGCTCCTCGGCGAGCCGCGCGAGTCGGCGACTGTCTCCGCGCAGGCCGTGCTCGCGCTGGAAACCAAACTCGCCGTGGGCAGCCTCGCGCGGGTCCAACTTCGCGATCCCTATCGCAGCTACCACAAGATGAAGGTGAGCGAAGCCGCAGCGAAGACGCCCGGCATCGATTTCCAGCTCCTGTTTGCCGAACGCGGCGCGCCGGCCTTCGACGAGATCAATCTCGCGCACCCGGAATTTTTCAAGGGCTTCGAGGCCGCGCTCAACTCCGTGGCGGTTTCCGACTGGCAGGCTTATCTCCGCTGGCATCTCGTGCGCCGCGCGGCGCCGTATCTCAGCGAGGGGTTCGTTGCCGAGGACTTTGCGTTTAACGGGAAAATTCTCACCGGCACGACGGAGCAAAAGCCGCGGTGGAAGCGCGTGGTGGGTGTTATCGACGGCCAGATTGGCGAGGCGCTCGGTCAGCTCTACGTCGCCGAATATTTTCCGCCCGAGGCGAAGGCCCGCATGGCCCGGCTCGTCGAGGATTTGCGCGCTTCGCTGCACGATCGCATCAACGCCCTTGAGTGGATGGATGCACCGACCAAGGAAAAGGCGCAGGCGAAGCTCGCCGCGTTCAGCGTGAAGATCGGTTATCCGGAAAAGTGGCTCGACTACGGCGCGGTGAAAATCACGCGCGACGATTATTTCGGCAACATCCTGCGTTCGGATGCGTTTGAAGTTTCCCGCCGGCTCGCCCGCATCGGCCAGGCCGTCGATCGCAAGGAGTGGGGGATGACGCCGCCGACCGTCAACGCCTACTACAACGCCACGAACAACGAGATCGTGTTCCCCGCCGGCATCCTCCAACCGCCGTTCTTCGACTTCAAGGCGGACGACGCCGTGAACTACGGCGGCATCGGCGCCGTGATTGGCCATGAGATGACGCACGGGTTCGACGACAGCGGCGCGAAGTATGATGCGCACGGCAACCTCAACAACTGGTGGAGCGACGAGAGTGCGAAGAATTTCAAGGTGCGGACGAGCGCGGTCGTGAAGCAGTTTGCCGCTTACGAACCGCTGCCCGGCCTCCACCTCAATGGCGAGCTGACGCAGGGCGAAAACATCGCCGACCTCGGCGGCGCGAAAATCGCCTACTACGCGTTGCAAAAGGCGCTGGCCGACAAGCCGCGCGATCCGATCGACGGGTTTACGCCGGAGCAGCGGTTCTTCCTGAACTACGCCGCTATCTGGCGCGTGAACTCGCGGCCCGAGGAGACGCGCCGTCGCGTGAATATCGACCCGCACTCGCCCGGCGAATTCCGGTGCAACGGCCCGCTATCGAATCTCGACGAGTTTGCTAAGGCGTTCGCCGTGCCCGACGGTGCCGCCATGCGCCGCCCGCCCGAGACACGCGTGACGATTTGGTGAGCGTGCGACACGCCTAAACATTGAGGCGCGGGCTCCGGCTCGCGCCTTTTTTATGAGCGCGGCGCGTAAACCGTCTGTTTCAATTCCGCGCCGAGATGGCGGCGGAATGTCGCGAGATCCTTGACTGCGCGGAGGGCGATGAGCTGGCTCGCGAGGTTGCCGACCGCGGTGCCTTCGAGACTGAACGAGACGACCGGCAGGCCCGCGGCGTTGGCGGTTGCCTGACAGAGCAGGCGGTTCTTCGAGCCGCCACCGACAATGAGGATGCGGCGGAAAATTTTTCCGGTCATCTTCTCGAAGGCGCGCATGGCGTCGGCGTGTCCGCGGCCCAGCGAGTCGCAGATGAGGCGCGTGTAGCCGGTGAGGTTTTTCGGGGCCGGGATCTTCCGGCGCTTAAGCTGCGAGTCGATCGCCGCACGCATCGAGGGCGGGTTGGCGAACGCGGGATCGGCGACGTCAAGCAGCGCGGTGGGCGCCGAGAGCTTCTCCGCCGTTGCGATCAGTGTGGCCCATTCCTTGTCGCTGGTCGGCCGCGACGCGAAATCCTTGAGCGTGCCCTCAAGCAGCCAGAGGCCGATGACATTCGTGAGCGGCCGGTAGCGGCCGTCGCCGATGCGCTCATTGGAGACGCGGGCGGCAAGGGCGGCGGGGCCGAGCACGGGTGTGTCGCTCTCGAACCCGACCAGCGACCACGTGCCGGAGCTGATATAGAGATCGGTGCCGTCGGGCGAGGCGGGCATGGCGTCGTAGGCGCACGCGGTGTCGTGGCCGGGGACAGCGATGACTTGGGCGCCGGCGAGTTCGGGAAAGTTCTTCACGCGGCTGAGCTTGGTGCCGGCGAGCACCGGTTTCGAAAACCACTGCGGCGGGAGCCGGAAGTGATCGAGCGTGGCGCGCGACCAGTTGGTCGAGTGGACGTCGATGAGCTGGGAGGTGGACGAAATCGTCAGCTCGTTCTCCATGCGGCCGCTGAGGAGAAAATTGAAATAGTCGGGCAGGAAAAGGCAGCGCGTCGCGAGGTCTTCGATGGCTGGACAGTGCGCGACGACTTCTTCGAGTTGGAGCGAGGTGTTGTAGAAAACGTTCGGGATGCCGGTGGCCGCATAGACCCGCTCCAGCGCAGCGCGGGTGTTGCCGAGACGCCGGAGACCGGCCTGCGTGCGGGCGTCGCGATAGGCATGCACGGGGAAAACGAGCCTGCCGGCATCGTTCACGAGTGCGTAGTCGACGCCCCAAGTGTCGACCCCGACCGAGGCGAGCTTGGCACCGCGCGGCAACGCGGCGACGGCCTTGCGCAGTCCGGTCTGGGCCTCGTGCCAGAGGGTGCCGAGATCCCAGTAGTCGTGCGCGCCGAGCGTGCGGAAGGTATTAGGAAATCGGTGGACCTCATTTAGCGTGAGGCGGTGATTCGCCCATGTGCCGAGGATGATGCGGCCGCTCGTGGCACCTAGATCGATCGCGGCGGAAAAAACAGAAGATGACATGGCGGAAAATTCCTTTGCAACAAACTCGGCGTCACCCACGGTTTTCCAATCCCAAAATGCTGAACGCCGAGCGAGCGCCCGTGACAGGCAAACGCGTCCAACTCATGGCCACGTGCCTGTGTGACGCCTTCTACGACGACGTGGCTGCGGCCACCGTGGAGGTGTTGGAGCACTTGGGCGTCGAGGTGATTTTTCCCGAGGGGCAGACCTGCTGCGGACAGCCCGCCTTCAACGGCGGCGACTGGGTTGCCTCGCGCAAAGTCGTCCGGCACACCGTAAAAACTTTTGCCGGCGACGAGCCGGTCGTCGTGCCGAGCGGCTCGTGCGCCGCCATGATGTTTCACGGTGCGGTGCTCGAATTCGAAAACGAGTCCGACCTCCCCGAAGTCGAGGCGCTCGGCCGCCGCACGTGGGAGCTGGGCGATTTCATCGTCAATGGCCTCGGCGTGAAGACGTGGCCGGGAAAATTCGCGGCGACCGTCGCGCTCCATCGCGCGTGCCACACCCGCGGCACCGGCAGCATCGCCGCCGCCAACCTGCTCCTGAAATCGATCGTCGGTGTGCAGGTGGTGGAGTTTGGCGAAGTGGAACAGTGCTGCGGATTTGGCGGAACATTTTCCGTCGCGTTCCCGAATATCTCGACGGCGATGGGCGCGTTGAAGCTCGATCACCTTCGGGCGGCGAAGCCCGACATCCTCGTTTCGCCCGACATGAGCTGCATGATGCACCTCACCGGCCTTGCCGCGAAAGAGGGTCAACCGATCAAGGCGATGCACCTCGCCCAAGTGTTGCGCGACGCACTCAAGGCCCAATGAGATTCCAGCAATTCGATCAGTTCGCCGCCGAGCTCAAGGCAGACACACGCGCCGCCGTTTACGACGGATCGAAGAAGGGGCACGAAAAACGCACGAAGCTCCTCTTCGACGAATATCCTGATCCGAACCGGCTCCGCCATCTGGCCGGCGAAATCAAACAGCACGTCATCGAAAATCTCGACACCTACCTGCCTGCGGTCGAGGCGAAGATGAAGGCCAACGGCGTGCAGGTTCATTGGGCCGGCACGGCCGAAGCCGCCAACGAAGCCGTCCTGCGCATCATGCGCGCCCGTGGTGCGACGAAACTGGTCAAGGCAAAGACGATGGTAAGCGAGGAAACGGAACTCGCGGCGTTTCTCGAAAAACACGGCATCGAGGCTCTCGAGACGGACCTCGGGGAGTTCATCGTCCAAATAGACGGCGACCACCCGTCACACATCGTCAAACCGATCATTCATAAAAATCGCCGCGAGATCGCGCAGAGCTTCGAGCGCGAGGGCCTCGGCGCTTACAACGACGATCCTGCGACGATCACGCAGCGCGCGCGAAAATTTCTCCGTCACAAATACCTCGTCGCCGATGTCGGGCTCACGGGCGCGAACTTTGTCTCGGCCGAAAGCGGCCGCATGGTGCTCGTGACCAACGAAGGTAACTCGCGCTTTTGCCTTGCTGCCACGAAGTGCCACATCGCGATGATCGGCATCGAGAAGATCGTGCCGCGCGACTACGACCTAGCCCTGTTCCTGAATCTGCTCGCGCGCAGCGCCACGGCGCAGGAGCTCACCGTTTACACCGAGTTTATTTCCGGACCGAAATCGCCGGTGCAGCCCGACGGACCCGAGGTGATGCACGTTATCTTTGTCGACAACGGCCGCACCGAGGTGCTCGCCAGCACTTGCCGCGAAATCCTCCGCTGCATCCGCTGCGGCGCGTGCCTCAACGTGTGCCCGGTTTACCGACAGGCGAGCGGCCATGCGTATCGCAGTGTTTACCCCGGGCCGGTCGGCGCCGTGCTTTCGCCGCTGCTGATGGGCGACAAATTCCCCCAAAAGGCCGACCTGCCAAAGGCGTCGTCGCTCTGTGGCGCGTGCAACGAAGTCTGTCCGGTCAACATCCCGATTCCCGATTTGCTGCTGCGGTTGCGCAACCGCGCCAAGGAAGAAAACGTTCCATCGCCTGGCACGCCGCCAATGGGCGCGTGGGCGTTGCTCGCCTCGCAGCCGCTGGCGTGGCGCGCGTCGTTGCTCGGCGGTAAATTGATTGATTATGTGCCGACGAAACTGATTCCGGTGCCGGCGTTGCAGGCGTGGGCCGCGAAACGCGCGCTCCCGGCGTGGCGCGGCGGCGAATTTCGAAAATGGCTGAAAGCGCGTCGCAAATAATTCCACTCCCATGCACCCCCCGAAAAAATTCGAACCTTTCATCCCCGATTCCGTCACGATGCGTGAGTTCACGCTCCGTGCCGTGGTGACCGGTGCGATCCTCGGCATGATCTTTGGCGCGTCGTCGCTTTACCTCGTGCTCAAGGTCGGGCTCACGGTCAGCGCGTCGATTCCGGTGGCGGTCATCTCGCTCGCAGTGTTTCGCGGTCTCTCGAAATTCGGCCTGCGCGACGCCACCATCCTCGAGCACAACATCACGCAGACCGCCGGCTCGGCCGGCGAATCGATCGCGTTTGGCGTTGGTGTGACGATGCCGGCGATTCTGATTCTCGGTTTCGATCTTGAGCTCACGCGCGTGCTGCTGGTCGCGGCGATGGGCGGGCTCCTGGGCATCCTGATGATGATTCCGCTGCGGCGCGCGCTGATCGTTAAGGAGCATGGCGTCTTGAAATATCCCGAGGGCACCGCTTGCGCTGCGGTCCTCCGCGCCGGGGCCAATCCCGCCGACCGCGAGCAGGCTTCGCCGTCCGCGCAGGCGGAGATGCGGGCGGCGGAGGCTGCCGGCCTCGGCCAGTCACCGGGCGCGAAAGTCATCTTCGGCGGCTTTGGCCTCGGGCTGCTCTACACCACGCTCAATCTCGCGCTCCGCGGCTGGAAAGATGTGTCAGAAAAAGTTTTCGGTCCGCCGCTGAAATCGGGCTCGGTGAGCGTGGAAGTTTCGCCGGCGCTCCTCGGTGTCGGCTACATCATCGGCCCGCGCATCGCCTCGATCATGTGCGCCGGTGGCGTGTTGAGCTACCTGCTGCTCATCCCGATGATCAAGTTCTTCGGCGAAAAGATCATCGGGCCGCTAGCGCCCGGCACGATCCCGATCACTGACATGAGTCCGCATCAGGTGCGCGGCGCCTACGTCCTCTACATCGGCGCGGGCGCGGTCGCGGCGGGCGGGATTTTCAGCCTCATCCAATCGTTGCCGACCATCTGGCACGGCCTGCGCGAAGGTCTGCGCGATTTCGGTCTCGCGCGCGGCAACGGCAGCGGCGCGGTGGTGCCCCGCACCGAACGCGATCTTTCGATGAAGTTCGTCGCCGGTGGCGTCGTCTTGCTGCTTGCGGCAATCACGTTTGCACCGGGACTCGAAATGAACCTGCTCGGCGCGCTGCTCGTCGTGCTGTTTGGATTTCTCTTTGTGACGGTGTCGTCGCGGCTCACGGGCGAAATCGGCTCCTCCTCGAATCCCATTTCTGGTATGACGGTGGCGACGCTGCTCTTCACGTGCCTCATCTTCCTCCTCGTCGGGTGGACGGGCGGCACGCATTACGTGACGGCGCTTTCCATCGGCGCGATCGTGTGCATCGCTGCGTCGAACGGCGGCACGACCTCGCAGGATCTCAAGACCGGCTACCTGCTCGGCTCGACGCCGAAATACCAGCAGATCGCGATTCTCGCGGGCTCGCTGCTTTCGGCGGTCTGCCTCGGGCCGATTTTGCTAAAGCTCAACGAGTCAAAGACCGTTTACGTCCCCATCGCGAAAGTCGCGCCGGCCGGTTTGCACACCGACACGAGCAAGCTCGTGAAGCAGGAAAAACTTGTCGGACCACAGGCGCGCGACGACGCAAACATGTATTCCGTCTGGCAGAAAACCGACGATACCGGTGGCCCGGCCGGCCGCTATCTCGTGAACAAAGACGGTGCCGCCGTCTGGCTCGTCGATCCCGGCATCAATGGCGCCTACAACACGCGACCCGACGGAACGACTGTCGCGAAGTTCGACGCGCCGAAGGCCACGCTGATGTCTTACATCATCAAGGGCATTCTCGATCGAAAACTCCCTTGGGCGCTCGTGCTGCTCGGCGTGATGATCGCGGTTACGCTTGAGCTTTCGTTTGTGCCAGCACTGGCGTTTGCGGTGGGTGTTTACCTGCCGCTGTCATCGTCGTCGCCGATCTTCTTCGGCGGCCTCGTGCGCTGGCTCGTGGATCGGCAGACACGAAAACAGGCGGCCCACGCCGCGATGACAGCGGAGCAGTTTGCCGAGGAGAGCGACAAGAGCCCCGGCGTGCTGCTCGCTTCGGGCTACATCGCCGGTGGGGCGATCGCGGGCATCATCATCGCGTTCATTCAGGGTGCGCTCGATGATGTCGACGCGGCTATCGTCAAATGGTCCACGGCGCATAATCCCTTTTACGAGGGGCCGCACTCCGATGCGCTCACGCTGATCCCGTTCGCGGTGCTGATGGTGGTGCTCTACCTCGTCGGCCGCGAAAAATTGCTCGCCCCGAAAAAAACCTGACATGACGGCGCCCGACGATCGCGAATCGATTCTTTCCCGCGTGCGCGGCGCGCTTGCGCCGTTGCATGAGCGAGCGCCGCTGCCGGATTATTCGACCGAAATCGCAGTCATGCGCAGCCTTGTCGCCGGCCGCGACCTCGTCGAGCTGCTGGGCGAGCGGATGAAACGCGTCAACGGCCTCGCGCTGACCGAAGTGGCGGCGCTCGTCGCCCACCTGCGCGCGGGCGGCTGGCTGCACGGCTACTGCGATCCGGTGCTGTGGCCGAGACTCGCGCCGCATTTTGGCGCGGAGTTAAAGGTGGAGACCGAATTCGATCGGACGCGGGTGGACGACTATGCGTTCGGCATCACCCGCGCGGCCGGCGCAATTGCGGAATCGGGCACGCTGATTCTGCACGATGCGACGACTTCACGGCGGCTCGCAGCGCTGACGCCCTGGGTGCATGTTGCGGTCGTCGAGCGCGCGCAGATTTTTTCGGATTTGCCGCAAGCGGTCGCTGCGCTCGGCCGCGATCCGAATGTGATTTGGTGCACCGGCCCGTCAAAGACCGCCGACGTGGAGGGCATCCTCATCGAGGGTGTGCATGGACCCGGCCAACAAATCGCGTTGGTCCTCGGCTGACTTGGCTGTCGGTCACTCCTCGCCGTCCCAATAGTTGAGTTCGGTGATGCGGAAAAATTTTCGCGGCTCGCGCAGGCCCCATTTACCGGAATCGGGATAGTGCCAGTAATCGACGGGCGGATTGTCGGCGACGAGGTAGAAAATGAGTTCGTCGGTCGCTGACGCGTTCGTGATTTGGTGCGCTTCGCCCGGTGGATGCAGCACCACGTCGCCTGATCTCAGCGTGTGGGTTTCAGTGTTCGCGCGCACGGTAGCCGTGCCGCTCACGATCAAAAACAATTCCCACTGCGCGGCGTGGGAGTGAAACGGGCAACCGACCTCATCGGGCGCGAGCTTGCTGAGCTCGAGATCGAACGGGTGCCCTCCTTGCCCGGTCGGCTTGTTGCGCTTCGCACCGAGAGCAATGGAGAGTTCCTTGCTCGCACCGCGAAATTTTTTCTTCGGCGATTCCCAAGTTTCCCACGACAGCGAATCGGGATGAATTTTTCGCTGGTCGAAAGGCGCCAGAACCGGTGCCGCTGGTGAGCCTAGAGGACGATAGGCCGGTGCGCCGGGCACCTTAGGCTCTTCGCCGTCAAAGTAGTGCACTGCGGTCATCCGGAAATATTTTCCCGGCGGATGCAGATACCACTTGTCCGAGTCGGGATAATAGCAGCCGTCCATCGGTGGATTGTCCGCGATGATGAGCACTTCGAGATCAGTGCCGCCGGTGTTCGTGAGCTGGTGCGGCGTGCCCGGGGGATGCAAAAACACATCGCCGGTTTGCACCGCGGTGTGCGCCTCGCTGGTGCGCTCAGTGCCGGTGCCGTCCAGCACGATGAACATTTCCCATTGCGCGAGCTCCGCGTGAAACGGGCACACCGCCGCGCCCGGCGGCACGCGGCGAATCTGCAGATCGAACGGATGCCCGCCGCCCCAAGTCCCCTTGTTGCACACGCCGCCGAGCGCGAGCGAGATGTTCTTGAAGAACGAATGGAATTTCTTCGCGGGCGAAGAAATTTCCTCCCACGGCAGATTAGGAATGTGAACCGTGTTCATTAGGCGGCGGAAAAGTCCTGCCGCGAATCAGCTCCCGGTCAACTTCCAGCGCACAAACATGTCTTCCACCTTGGCGCGCGCCCACGGCGTTTTGCGGAGAAACGTGAGGCTCGACTTCACACTCGGGTCAAACTGGAAGCAGCGCACCGGCACGCGCCGCGCCAACTCCACCCAGCCGAAATGCGCAGAAAGATCGGTGACGATGCGCTCGAGGGTGACGCCGTGCAGCGGGTCGTTGGTGCTCACGGTCGCCACACGGTCACGCCGGCGATCGGGACGGTCGCGGTGCCGACGAGAATCTTGGCGCCCGCCGGCACGGGGGCGGAGACGGGATTTTCCGTGAAGTTCGTCGCGATCCAGAGGCCGTCGCGGAAATCAACGGCGAAGCCTTCGGGGAAGTTTTCCGCGGCGACACCGGCGCGCGCAAATTCTTCGCGGACAATCTGCGCTTCGAGCGAACCGTTGGTGGAATCGGCTCCGATGTAAGTCACTCTGCCCTTGCCGAGCTTGCGGGTGACAGCGGCGACACTGCCAGCGTAGTAGTGGTCGGTGTAGGTCGCGAGCGTTTGGGTGCCGTCGCCAGGGACCAGCACGTCGCCCCACGTGAACCATTCGTGCGATTGGTCGCCGGCCTTCACGTGGCCGGTGTTCGGCGCGGGGAGTGTGTCGTAGAATTTAATTTTCGCGCCGATGAGATCAAGGATCGGTGCGGCCCACGGGCCTTCCCAGAGGAAGCCGCGGCGATCTTTTTGGCCGGTGCGGCACGAGAGGATGAGGTGGCCGCCGTTTTCGACGTAGGTTTTCCAGCGGGCGACGAGTGGGGCGTCGAGGAGTTGGTAGGCCGGCGCGATCAGGAACGCGAAGGTGGAAAAATCTTTGTCTTCGGTGATGACGTCGATGGGCGCGCCGGCGCGGGAAAGCGCGCGGTGATATTTGAGGAGGTGTTCATAACTATCCCAGCCCTTGTTTTGCTTGTGGTTATCGAGATCCCAGCGGTTGTCGTAGTTATATAGAATCGCGGAGCGGCGCGCGGCGTAGGCGGGCGGGAGCGGTGCGCCAGGCTGCGCGACGGCGCGGAGCTGGGCGAGTTCGCGCGCGGCCTGGGCGTATTGTTCGCCGCCGGTGGTCGTCGTGACGCCGTCCGGGCCGACAAAGCCGTAGTGATACATCTCGGCGCCGGAGAGCGGTTCGCGGTAGCGATACGCGCAGACGAATTTCGAGCCGGCGGCAAACGCGCGCATGATCCAAAGATGCACGGCGCCGGGATAGGGCTGCGGGTTGACCTCACCCCAGTTCACCTGGCCGGGCTGGAGTTCCATGATGCCGGCCTGGCCGTTGAGACTGCGCATGAAGTCGGCGGCGAACGTCAGCACTGCGGGATCGCCGAGGCGGAAGCCGAGCGGGCCGCGGTTGGCGTTGCCGTGGACGGGATAGAGCGTCCACGCGACGACGTCGAAATCGCGCGCGGTGAGGGCGGGATTCACCGCGCCGAAATCGTGCATGTGATTCGTCGTAATCCACTGGGTGTGACTGCAGTATTGGCGGAGGATCTCTGTCTGGAATCGCAGGTAGTCCGCGGCTTCGTCGGCAAACCAGCGCTGCGAATCGAGCATCTGCTGCGGGTTGAACTGCGCGACGTATTCCTGCGGATTTGGCAGGCGGACTTGGTCGAAGCGCTGATAAAGCTGCGACCAGAACGCGGTGCCCCAGTCGCGATTCAGCGCGGCGATCGTGCCGTATTTTTTCTGGAGCCATGCTTGGAATTTTTTCTGCGACGGCGCGCTAAAATCGGGCTCCTTGCCGTAGTGGCTGAGCTCGTTGTCGAGTTGCCAACCCCAGATGCGCGCGTCGTGGCCGTAGCGGCGGCCTAGTTCGTGGACGATCTTCGCGACGTAGCCGCGGTAAATTTCGGAGCTCCACGTCGCATGCTGTCGCGTGCCGTGGACTTGGGTGTGGCCGGCGGCATCGACCATCAGCACTTCGGGATGTTTTTCCGTGAGCCAGACCGGCGGCGTGGGCGACGGCGTGCAAAGGACGATCTTGAGGCCCTGCGCAGCGGCGAGCGCGATGTTTTGATCGAGCCACGCGAAATCGAAGTGGCCCTCGGTTGGCTCCATGAACGCCCAGGCGAACTCGCCCATGTGGACAAACTCCATCCCGAGTTTCCGGATGTTTGCCATGTCGCGCGGCCACTGCGACGCAGGCCACGCCTCGGGATAGTAATAGACGCCGACGTTCATCAGGTCGGCGGGAGGAAACGTGTAAGACGGGGCGGCGGTTTGAGCGGGCATGACGGACGCGACGGAGCAGAGCGCAAACGCGCCGAGAGCGCGAAGCAGATTGTGTTTCATGGGGCGGGTTTGCCCCAGACTGGCGCGCAGCGTGGCGAAATAAAAACCAAATCAGCGCGTGACAGTCCGGCTCGTGGGCGAGCCGGGCTCGCGAGCGTCAACCCGCCGCCACCGGATTCGTGAGCGTGCCGATTTTCTCGATCTCGACGGAGATGGTGTCACCGGCTTTCAGCCATACGGGCGGCTTGCGGGCGAAGCCGACGCCTTCAGGGGTTCCGGTGAGAATCACGGTGCCGGCCGGGAGCGTCTTGTCGGCGGTGAGAAACTCGAGGGCGGTCGGCACGTCGAAGATCTGATCGGCGGTGCTGGAGTCCTGCATCACGGTGCCGTTGAGGATCGAACGGATGCGGAGCGCGTTGGGATTGCCGATTTCATCGGGTGTGACGATGACCGGGCCAAGCGGGCAAAACGTGTCGAAGCTCTTCGCGTGGCAGAATTGGCCACCGCCGAATTCGCGCTGCCAGTCGCGGGCGCTGACGTCGTTGGCGCAGGTGAAGCCGAGCACGTAGTCGAGCGCGTTGGCTTTGGTCAGATTGCGGGCAGACTTTTTCAGAACGATGGCGAGCTCGGCTTCGTAGTCGGGCTGTGTGGTGGGCTGCGAGGCGGGGAGCCGGATCGGATCGCCGGGATTTTGCAGGGTGCCGGGCAGTTTCATGAACCACATCGGGCGCACTGGCGGCGGCTTGCCGCCCTCGGCGGCGTGCTTCGCGTAATTGAGTCCGATGGCGGGCATGCAGGTCGGCACGATCGGCGCGAGGAGTTTGCCATGTTTGATCACGCGATCGGTGACGCGGAAGTCGCCGAGGATGTCGCCGGCGATTTCGCGGGCGGTGCCGTCGGGTTGGAGAGCGGCGTAAGCGGGGCCGGTGGGCGAGAGGTGGCGGATGATTTTCATGGGAGGAAGCGACTGCGAAAGACGGCGCGGAGGCGGAGATTGTCGAGGCGTTTTTCGGTGATGAGTTTCTCCGGGCGCGACGATCCCGGGTTCAGGCAACTTGCGCCGGTCGGGCAATTCCGAGCCGGCGCGGAGGCAGTTCAGACGCGCCAGCTCTGGAGGATGCGCACGTAGTTCGCGCGTTCGAAGCCGGCGGGATCGGGGCAACGTTTGAGATTCAGCGCGCCACGGAATTCATTCACATCGGTGTAGTCGTGCTCACGCATCCAGTGTTGCAGGCCGTCAAGCAGCGTCGAGAGCACGCGCGGGCCGTGCTTGAGCAGGACGGAGACGAGTTGCACGCCGTGTGCGCCGGCGAGGATGGCCTTCGCGACGTCGTCGGAGCTATGCACTCCGCCGGTCGCTCCGAGTGAGCCGCGCACGTGGGGCGAGAGAATCGCCAGCCAACGCAGGCGCATCAGCAATTCGGACGGATCGGAGAGTTTGAGCTGCGCCTGCACCTCAAGGTCCTCGAGGTTGAAATCGGGCTGGTAAAAGCGGTTGAATATGACGACGCCGGCGGCGCCGGCGTGTTCGAGCGCGAGCACGAATTGCGCGGGCGAGGTGTGGAACGAGGAGATTTTTACGGCGACCGGGATCTTGACCGAACTCGTCACGCTCTTGACGGTTTCAAGCATGTCGGCCTCGACCTCGTCGGCGGACAGTTCGGGATCGGTGACGAGTTGGTAGAGGTTTAACTCGATCGCATCGGCGCCGGCGGCGGCAAATTTTTGTGCGTAGCCGGTCCAGCCGCCGGGGCGGCTGCCGTTGAGCGAGGCGATGACCGGGATCGTGAGCGAGTTTTTCAGGTGCTCGATCTGGCGAAGGTAGAGGTCGGGAGTGAGTTGGTATTCGGCGAAGCTCGGAAAATACGAGGTGGCCTCTGCATTGCTCTCGGCGGCCGTTTCGACGTGGTGCATGAGCGCACGCTGTTCGGCGTCGATCTGCTCCTCGAAGAGCGAGCGCATCACGAGGGCGGCGGCGCCGGCGTCCTGCAACTGGCAGGCCGCGTGGACACTGTCGCTGAAGGGCGAGGCGCCGACGATGAGGGGATTGCGGAGTTGGAGGCCGAGATAAGCGGTGGCGAGTTTCATGGGTGGGTGGGGGTGGCCTGCGTTTTTGGTGCCGCTAGCACCGCGGCGGGAGCGACCGTGCCGTTGGTGGCGGCCGGCGTGGCGAGATGTTGATAGAGCGCGTAGTGTCGGCGGACTTGGGCCTGCGACTGCAGGGCTAGTTCGGCGGCGCGTTCGGGTGCGATGTTTTTCAGGATACCGAACCGCGTCTCGTTGGCCATGAACTTGTCGAGTGCGACTTTCGGCGCGGTGGAATCAAGGCGGAGTGGCACCTCGCCCTTTTCGGCGAGTCGCGGATCGAAGCGGAAGAGCGGCCAGTAGCCGGAGTCGACGGCGAGTTTCTGCTGCTCGAGCCCGAGGTGCAGGCCGTAGCCGTGGGCGATGCAGTGCGAGTAGGCGATGATGAGCGCGGGGCCTTGATAGCTTTCGGCCTCGCGGAGCGCGGTGACGGTCTGGTTGTCCTTCGCGCCAAACGCGACGCGGGCCACGTAGACATGGCCGTATTGCATGGCGATGAGGGCGAGATCTTTTTTCGCGGTGCCTTTGCCGCCGGAGGCGAACTTGGCGACGGCGCCCATCGGGGTGGATTTCGAGGCTTGGCCACCGGTGTTGGAGTAAACCTCGGTGTCGAGGACGAGCACTTTCACGTTGGCGCCGGAGGCGAGCACGTGATCGAGGCCGCCGTAACCGATGTCGTAGGCCCAGCCATCGCCGCCGATGATCCAGACGGATTTTTTCACGAGATCGTCGGCAAGGAAATCGAGGCGCTTGGCGGCGGAATCGTCGCGAAGCGTCGAGAGCTTGGCGCGGAGCGCGATGACCCGGTTGCGTTGTTCCGCAATGCCGGCCTCGGTGGTCTGATCGGCGCCGATGAGGGCGGTGACGGTATCCGGGCCGACGCGTGCCGCGAGTTGGTGGAGGAGGGCGCGCGCAGTCTTGGCGCGCTGCTCGACGGCGAGGTGCAGGCCGAGGCCAAACTCGGCGTTGTCCTCGAAGAGGGAATTGGCCCACGCGGGGCCGCGGCCGTCCTGGTTGGAGCAATAGGGCGTAGTCGGAAGATTTCCGCCGTAAATCGAGGAGCAGCCGGTGGCGTTGGCGATGATCAGGCGATCGCCGACGAGCTGGGTGAGGAGCTTGAGGTAGGGCGTCTCGCCACAGCCAGCGCAGGCGCCGGAAAACTCCATCAGCGGCGTCATGAACTGCGTGCCCTTGACGGAGGTCACGTCGAGCTTCGCGCGATCGGGATCAGGGAGGGCGAGAAAGAAATCCCAGTTGGCGCGCTCCTGGGCGAGAAGCGGCGGTTGCGCGACCATGTTGAGGGCCTTGTGGCGCGGATTGGTTTTGTCCTTCGCGGGGCAGACCTGCACGCAGAGCGAGCAGCCGGTGCAATCCTCGGGCGCGACTTGAATCGTGTATTTCTGGCCCGGAAACTCGGTCGAGCGGAACGGCACCGAGGCAAAGCCGGTGGGCGCGCCGGTGAGTTGTTCGGGTGCGTAGAACTTCGCGCGGATCGCGGCGTGCGGGCACACCATCGCGCACTTGTTGCATTGAATGCAGATCGATGCGTCCCAAGCAGGAATCTCGAGGGCGATGTTGCGTTTCTCGAAGCGGGCGGTGCCGGTCGGCCAGCAGCCGTCGAGTGGGATCGCGCTGACAGGCATGAGGTCGCCTTCCTCGGCGAGGAGGCGGGCGGTGACTTTCTGCACAAACTCGGGCGCGTGCGAATAGGACGGCGGCACGCTGGCGACAGCGGTGGTGTCTTCTTCAGCGGGGATTTTCACCTCGTGCAGGCCGGCGAGCGCGGCGTCGACGGCGGCGTAGTTCATCTTCACGATTTGCTCGCCCTTTTTGCCGTAGGTTTTGTCGATGGCCTTCTTGATTTGTTTGATGGCCTCGTCCTGCGGAAGCACTCCGGAGAGCGCGAAGAAACAAGTCTGAAGCACGGTGTTGGTGCGACGGCCCATGCCGCTCGCCTGCGCGACGGCGGTGGCGTCGATGACGAAGAGCCGGAGCTGCTTCGCGATGAGCGTGTGCTGCCATTCACGGGGAAGTTTCTTCCAGGTGTCCTCGGCGGAGTGGGGCGAATTGAGGAGGACGGTCGCACCTTTCGCGGCGTATTTGAGCACGTCGGTGCGGCCGACGAAACTAAACTGACTGCACGCAACGAAGTCCGCCTGAGAAATCAGGTAGGGCGCGCGAATCGGCCGCGGGCCGAAACGTAGGTGCGAGGTGGTCATCGAGCCGGATTTCTTCGAGTCGTAGACGAAGAAGCCCTGCGCGAAATTCTCGGTCTGTTCGCCGATGATTTTGATCGAGTTTTTGTTCGCGCCGACTGTGCCATCGGCGCCGAGCCCGACAAACACGCAGCGACGCACATCCGCCGCCTCGAGATCGAAATCGCTCTCGAACGGCAGCGAAGTGCCGGTGACATCGTCGTTGATGCCGACGGTGAAATGATTCTGCGGCTCCCACTGGCCGAGGTGTTTGAACACCGCGTGCGCCATAGCGGGTGTAAATTCCTTCGAGCCGAGCCCGTAGCGGCCGCCGACCACGCGGGGCGAGCCGGCGAGCTGCGAGCGGCTTTCGGCGAGCGCGGCGACGACGTTGAGGTAAAGCGGTTCGCCGATCGAGCCGGGTTCCTTGGTGCGATCGAGCGCGGCGATTGCTTTCACCGTTTTCGGCAGCGCGGCGAGGAACGATTTCACGTGGAACGGGAGGAAGAGGCGGACGGAAACGACGCCGACCTTCTCGCCGCGAGCGACGAGCCAGTCGACCGTTTCGGTGATCGTCTCGACACTGCTGCCCATCGCGACGACTACTCGTTCCGCCTCCGGGTGCCCGTGATAGTCGAACAGATGGTAGCTCCGGCCGGAAGCTGCGGCCAGTTTGTCCATTGTTGCCTGCACGGTGCCTGGCAGGTCCTCGTAAAACCGGTTTACGGCCTCGCGGCCTTGGAAGTAGACATCGGGATTCTGGGCGGTGCCACGGAGCGTCGGCCGGTCGGGCGTCATCGCCCGCGCGCGAAACGCCGCGATGTCAGCCTCGTCGATCACCGTGCGCAGGTCGTCATCCGAGAGGTGCGCGATCTTGGAGACTTCGTGCGAAGTGCGGAAACCATCGAAGAAATGGATGAAAGGCACGCGCGAACGATAGCTCGCCGCATGGGCCACGAGCGCGAGATCGTGCGCTTCCTGGCCCGAATTGCTGCACAACAGTGAACAACCCGACGCGCGGCACGCCATTACGTCCTGATGGTCGCCGAAAATCGAAAGTCCCTGCGCCGCCAGCGCCCGGGCGCTCACGTGCATCGTGAACGGCAGTAGCTCGCCCGCGATCTTGTAGAGATTCGGGATCATCAGCAGCAGACCTTGTGACGCGGTGAACGTCGTCGTCAGCGCGCCGCCAAGCAGCCCGCCATGCACCGCGCCGGCGACGCCGGCCTCGGATTGCATTTGGACGATGCGCGGCACCTCGTCCCAGAGGTTTTTTTTGCCGAGTGCGACCCATTCGTCGCAGGTTTCCGCCATCGTCGACGAGGGCGTGATGGGGTAGATGGCGATCAGCTCGTTCAGCCGGAACGCGACGGAAGCGACGGCGTCGTTGGCATCGCAGGTGATAAAGTTAGGTTTGCGTCCGGATGATTTCATATCGATGGAACGCGAGCCGGCAGAGTGAGCCGATTAGCGCATCGGTCATGATGCCAAGAAACGCGCAGCCGGACTCCGCATGGCTTGGCAAGTTAGGCGCAAGGCTTGCGGCGCGAGGCATGCAAGCGCTTCGCAACGCGCGTTACTGAGCCCGAAAACAACGTGTCGCAGCGCGGACGCGGCCTACGCCGCGCCGAAAAACTTCAGCGTGCGACGGAGGCTCGCGACGAGGACGTCGATTTCTTCCGCGGTGTTGTAAACGTAAAAGCTCGCACGGGTCGTGCCGGTGAGGCCGAGCTTACGCATCAAGGGCTGGTTGCAGTGGTGGCCGCCGCGCAGCGCGACACCGTCTTCGTCGGCGAATGTCACGATGTCGTGTGCATGCACTTCGGCGAAGGCGAAGCTCACGAGCCCGCTGCGTGCGCCACGCGGACCGAGCAGGCGGATGCCTGGAAGCTCGGAAAGTTTTTCGAACGCGAGACACGCGAGCGCTCCGTCGTGCTGCGCGATGGCTTCGCGACCAAGGACGTCGAGGTAGTCGCAGGCCGCGCCGAGCGCGACGGCATCGGCGAAATTCGGGGTGCCGGCCTCGAAGCGTTCGGGTGCGGGCTTCCAGCGGCTCTCGAAGAAATCGACGTTGCTGATCATGCCGCCGCCGCCCTGCCAGGGCGGCATCGCATCGAGCATCGCGCGGCGGCCGTAGAGCACGCCGATGCCAGTGACGCCGGCCATCTTGTGGCCGGAAAACGCATAGAAGTCGCAGTCGAGCGCGCGGACATCGACCGGCATGTGGCCGATCGATTGGGCGCCGTCGACGACGGTAATAATGCCGCGGGCGCGCGCCTTGGCGCAGAGTTCGGCGGCAGGATTGACGACACCGAGTGAGTTCGAGACGTGAGTGAACGCGAAGAGTTTCACCTCGGGCGTGAGCAGCGAATCGAGGCGCGTGAGATCGAGGCCACCCTCGGCGTCGGCGCCGATAACCGGGAGATAGCGCAGCGTAGCGCCCGTGCGTTTCGCGATGAGCTGCCACGGCACGAGATTGGAGTGGTGCTCCATCTCCGTGAGAAGAATCACGTCGCCCGGCTTAAGATTGGCGCTGCCCCAACTCGCCGCCACGAGGTTGATCGATTCTGTGGTGCCGCGAGTGAAGATGATCTCAGCGGGGTCGGCGGCGTTGATGAATTTCGCGACGCGGCTGCGCGCGCTCTCGTAGGCATCGGTCGCGCGCATGGAGAGGGCGTGGAGGCCGCGGTGGACGTTGCTGTTGTCGCGCTCGTAGAAGTGGGAGAGCGTGTCGATGACGATTTGCGGTTTCTGCGCGGTGGCGGCGTTGTCGAGATATACAAGCGGCTTGCCATGGACTAGTTGGTGGAGCGCGGGAAAGTCGGCGCGGATTTTTTGCGGGTCGAGCATGGCGGCGCGTCAGTCGGTGTGGCTTTCAGTCGTGGTGGGCAGCGAATCGGACTTCAGCGCCTCAAGCGCTGCGTGCCAGCCGAGGGTCGCGCACTTGATCCGGGCCGGAAACGCATGCACGCCGGCAAACGCCGCGAGATCGCTGACTTCGTCGGGGGAATTTCCAGTCGTGACGATGTCATGAAACTCCTTGTAGAGCGCGGCTACCTCGGCGGCGTTCTTTCCTTTCACCTTCGTGGTCATGAGCGATGCGCTGGCCTGCGAAATCGCGCAGCCGGAGCCGTCAAACGAGATCTCCGTGATGCGGTTCGGCTGCCCCGGAAGGCCGGGAGCGAGCCGTAGGTAAACGCTGCACTGGTCACCGCAAGTCGGGTTATCGCCGTGGGCGACGCGGTTGGCGGTGGGCAGCTTGCCGCGGTTGCGCGGGCGCTTGTTGTGGTCGAGGATGACCTGCTGGTAGAGATCGGTGAGATCGGCGGACATGGCGGAGCTCGTCGAATTTCGAGGGCGTTTCGCCGAATGGCAACTCGCGAGCGCGGATCGCCGGGCCCGCGTGGCGCAGCGGTTATTCGGCGTATTCCGCCCAACTCGTGGCCGTCTCGGTCACCCGCACCCGTTCCAGCCGGACGCCCGGATCGATCGGGTAGGTGGGGTCGGTGCTGAGCGTGGCCAATCGGGCGCGGACCGCCCGGAAAATCTCCCGTGCCAGCACTTCGCTCGTTGGATCGGTGGTTTCAAAGGGAATGATGCGATCACCGTAGGCCGCGCGCAGCTCCTCGAAGCGGGAATCGGTGGTGTTGAGTGCGAAGGAATGGTCGAAGCGGGCGACGACCTCGGTGGCGGCGGCTTTCAACGCCCCAAAATCGCACACCATGTCGCGCCGGTCGAGTGCGTCGCTCGTGACGACGATTTCGATGGTGCGGCTATGACCGTGCGGAAAACGGCACGCTCCCGGATGTTTGGTGAGCAGGTGGCCGCTCTCGACGGTGAAACATTTGGCGATGCGGAAGGGCATGAAGGAGGTGCAGGCAGGGTTGCGTGCTGGCACCGTGTTGCGTGGCGCGGAAGTTGGCAAGGTTTGCGCAGATCCCTTGGTGTGGCCGGCGGAGCAATTGGGCGTTGACCCGAACGAGTCGGAAATCTTTCTTCGCCCCCTTCGCCCGACGACTGACTGCGCGCAACGCAGCGGGCCGGACACCTGGAGAGGTGGCAGAGTGGTCGAATGCGCGCGCTTGGAAAGCGCGTGTAGGCGAAAGTCTACCGAGGGTTCGAATCCCTCCCTCTCCGCCATTTTCTTTCGAAATCCGAAAGGACACGGGCCTGTGCCGCCGCGTGGCGGTAGGTCGCGGACGGTGCCAACTGAACTCGGACCCGGTCAACCTGCGGCAGGGTTGCCACTTAAATCACTCTCCGGGAAGTTGAAAGCCGGGCTGATTTTCCGCGTGCCGGGTCTACTAACCTGAATGCTTTTGGGAAGTTTTTGGAAAAGCGTCTTGCGCGTCCCGGAGGTGCGCTCAACCCTGCGGGGGATCTTCATTCTGCCACCACCGCCCAACCATGGTCACCTCCAGCACTGAACTGGCCTACAACAGCAAGATCGAGGGCGAGGTCGTCGTTTCGCGGGCTGATGCGGTCATTAACTGGATCCGGACCAACTCGATGTGGCCGATGCCGATGGGCCTCGCCTGCTGCGCCATCGAGTTGATGGGCGTGGGCGCGAGCCGGTTCGACATTGCGCGCTTCGGTGCCGAAGTGATGCGTTTCTCGCCCCGTCAGTCCGATTGCATGATCGTGGCCGGCACGGTCACCTACAAGATGGCTCCCCAGGTCCGCCGGATCTACGATCAGATGGCGGCGCCGAAATGGGTCATCGCGATGGGCGCCTGTGCCAGCTCTGGCGGCATGTATCGCAGCTACGCGACCCTTCAGGGCGTGGATCGGATCATACCGGTGAACGTCTATGTGAGCGGGTGCCCTCCACGGCCCGAGGCGCTGCTCGATGCGTTGATGAAACTCCAGGCCAAGGTCCGGCGCGAACCGTCCGCCAAGAACTTGCTGTCGGTCTGAGCGCGACCGCCACCGCACCACTTTTCCACGCGATGCCCGCCGCCGACGCCACCAGCGCCCTCAAGGAAAAATTTCCCCAGGTGACCGACCGCCCCAGCGCCGATCATCCGGCAGTGAATATTCCGGCGGCTGACAACGTCGCTGTGCTGCGTTCGCTGCGCGACGATTTCGGTTTTGATCATCTGGCGGATCTGACCGCTATCGACTGGGCCGAAGGGGCGTCGCCGCGTTTCACGGTGGTCTATCACCTGTTCTCGACGACGAATCACAATTATTTGCGCGTCGCGGCTCACTGTCCGAGTGACGCTGAACCCGCCGTGCCGAGCATCGTCAGCCTCTGGCCCGGCGCCAACTGGCACGAACGCGAGTGCTACGACATGTTCGGGATCAAATTTGCCGACCATCCGGACCTGCGCCGCATCCTGATGTGGGACAGTTATCCCTATCATCCGCTGCGAAAGGAATTCCCGCTCGCCGGCATCGAAACGCCGCTGTCCGATCCCGAAATTTCTGCCGAAATTAAAGTCAACGCCATCGCCGCTCCGATGGCCGGTGGGCCGTTCGTGGCCTCGCCCGGCGAGATGAACCTCACCGACGCCGAACCACGGGCGAAAGACGAAAGCTGGAACGAACGCCGCGCCCAACCCGGTCAAGACGAACTGCGGCAGGCGAAAGAATAACCCGATGGCCACGGAATTTTCATTTCCCGATAGCGCGGCGAAAGCTGCGGCCGCGAAGCCGGAGTTCGAGCCCGAAAAGATGTCGCTCTCGATGGGCCCGTCGCATCCCTCGACGCACGGCGTGCTCCGGCTCCAGATGGAACTCGACGGCGAAATCCTGACCAAGTGCGATCCGGTGATCGGCTACCTCCACCGCGGCGACGAGAAGATCGCGGAAAACATGACCTACAACCAGTTCGTGCCCTACACGGACCGGTTGGACTACATCGCACCGCTCGCGAACAACATGGCCTACGCCATCGCGGTCGAGAAGCTCGCGAAGCTCGAAGTGCCGGCGCGCTGCCAGGCGATCCGCGTGCTTACCGCGGAGATGGCGCGCATCTCATCGCACCTCCTCGGCCTCGGCGCCTTCGGCATCGATACCGGCGCGTGGACGGTGTTTATGTATTCTTTCGAAGAGCGCGAAAAGCTCTACAAGCTCTTCGAAGAGTTGACGGGTGCGCGCTTCACGACGAGTTACTCGCGCATCGGCGGCCTGCAGCGCGACGTTCCCGAAGGTTGGACCGGTCGCGTGAACGCGTTCTGCGATCAATTCCTGCCGATCCTCGAAGAAACCCTGTCGCTGCTCACGCGAAACAAGATCTTCATGGATCGCACCGTCGGCGTTGGCGTCATCTCGAAGGCAGATGCGATCGCCTACGGCCTCACTGGTCCGAACCTGCGCGGCAGCGGTGTCGGACTCGATCTTCGCAAGGACAAGCCCTACTCGGGTTACGAGCAGTATGAGTTCGACGTGCCCGTCGGCACAAAGGGCGACAGCTACGACCGCTATCTCGTGCGCGGCGAGGAGATGCGCCAGTCCGTCCGCATCATCAAGCAGGTCATCGCGAAGTTTCCCGGCGGCGACTGGTATGCGAAGGATGCGCGGAGGATTTTTGCGCCGCCGAAGGACAAGATTCTCACCTCGATGGAGGAGCTGATTCAGAATTTCATGCTCGTGACTGAAGGCCCGCAGATGCCGGCGGGCGAAGTCTATTTCGAGGCGGAAAATCCGAAAGGCATCCTCGGCTTCTACGTCGTGAGCAAGGGCGGCGGCGTTCCCTGGCGCCTGAAGATACGCGCGCCGTCATTCTGCAATCTCTCGATCCTTCCGAAAATTTGCGTCGGTTGTCTGGTCTCCGACGTTGTCGCCATCCTCGGTTCGCTCGACTTCGTGATGGGCGAGTGTGACCGCTGATTTCCTGAGCCGCGCCGAATGAATCTCAAGCCCGACACGCTTTCCAAGATTGACGAGGTCATCACGCATTACCCCGTGAAGCGTAGCGCCACGCTCCCGCTCCTGCATCTCATCCAGGAAGACGTCGGCTACATTCCGGAAAAAGCCGAGGAATGGATTGCGGCCAAACTCGAGATCGAGCCCATCAACGTTTACGAGGTCATCTCGTTTTACCCGATGTTCCGGCGCAAGCCGATCGGCCGACGCCATGTAAAAGTCTGCCGCACGCTTTCGTGCGCGCTCATGGGCGGCTACAAGACGTGCGAGCAGTTCGAGAACGAATTCAACACGCACCGTGGCGAAGTTTCGCCCGACGGCGAGGTGACAATCGAATTTGTCGAGTGCCTCGCCAGTTGCGGCACCGCCCCCGTCGTCCTGATCGACGACGATCTCCACGAGAAGGTCGACTGCGCGAAGGCCAAACAACTCGCCGACCAGATCAAGGCGGAGGCAAAGAAGCGTTAATCCCATGGCTGCTCCCGCCCAACGCCGCATTATTTTCCAGCACATCGACGAGGCTGGCTACACGAACGACCTCGCGTGCTACCAAAAGCACGGCGGCTATGAGGTTCTAAAGAAATCGGTCACGCGCAAACCCGAGGAGCTGATTGACGAGGTGAAGAAGTCCGGGCTGCGCGGCCGCGGCGGCGCGGGTTTTCCGTGCGGCGTGAAGTGGGGCCTCGTCGATCGCAAGAGCGGCAAGCCGATTTACTTGATCGTCAATGCGGATGAGTCCGAGCCCGGCACCTTCAAGGACCGCTACATCATGCATCAGGACCCGCATCAGTTGATCGAGGGCACGATGATCTCGTGTTTCGCGAACAACGTGAAGCAGGCCTACATTTACATCCGCGGCGAGATGCCGCACGGCGCGCGCATCCTGGAAAAAGCGATCGCCGAGGCGCGCGCGGCGGGCTTCGTTGGGAAAAACATTTTAGGCACGAATTACTCCTGCGACATCTTTGTGCACCGCGGGGCAGGCGCCTACATTTGCGGCGAGGAAACCGGCCTGATCGAATCGCTTGAGGGCAAGCGCGCGAACCCGCGCATCAAGCCGCCGTATTTTCCCGCCGTCCTCGGCCTCTACCAGTGCCCGACGATCGTGAACAACGTGGAGACGCTCTGCCACGTGAAGTATATCATCGAACATGGCGGCGCCGAGTTCGCGAAGATCGGCACGCCGGGCAACACGGGCACTCGGATCTACTGCGTGAGCGGCCACGTGCAGCGGCCCGGCTACTTCGAATTTGAGTGCGGCAAGATCACGATGGGGCAACTGCTGAACGATGTCTGCGGCGGTCCGCTACCCGGACGGAAATTCAAGGCGGTTATCCCCGGCGGCTCGTCGGCGAAAATCATGCGCTTCGGCGAACGCTACAAGGGCAAGCGCAAGGTCGGCGCCGAGATGGTCGATTACGACTGGGCCGTCGAGGATGTGCCGATGGATTTCGATTCGCTCGGCATGATCGGCACGATGGGCGGCTCTGGTGGCGTGATCGTGATGGACGACACCGTCAACATGGTCGAGGCGCTCGCCAACATCAACGCGTTCTACTCGCACGAGAGCTGCGGCCAGTGCACGCCGTGCCGCGAGGGCTCGCTGTGGATGAAGAAAATCACCACGCGCATGGTGCACGGCGCGGCGCGCGCCGAGGACGCCGCGCTGCTCAAGAGCGTCGCCGACCAGATTCCCGGCCGCACGATCTGCGCGTTTGGCGAGGCCTGCTCGTGGCCGACACAGAGCTTCATCGCGAAGTTCGGCGACGAGTTTAAAAACTACCACGAGACCAAGCAGGCGCCGAAATCGACCGCCGCGCAGCCGCTCGTCTGAAAATTTTCCGCTCGATGATTCAACCTGCCAAACCTGCCGACCTCGTCACCGTCAATGTTGACGGCAAGGACATCGCCGTGCCGAAGGGCACGAACGTGATCGAGGCTGCGCGCCAGCTCGGGATCGACATCCCGCATTACTGCTATCACCCGAAACTCACCATCGTGGGCAACTGTCGGATGTGCCTTATCGAAATGGGCCTGCCGGCCGTCGATCCCGCGACGAAGGCGCCGATCGTGGATCCGGCGACGGGCAAGCCGAAGATCAACTGGATGCCGCGCCCGCAGATCGGCTGTGGCACCAACGCCTCGCCGGGCCTGCACATCCGCACAACCTCGCCACTGGTGAAGGACTGCCGCGAGGGCGTGATGGAGTTTCTCCTGATCAACCACCCGCTCGACTGTCCGATTTGCGATCAGGCGGGCGAGTGCAAACTGCAGGAGCAATCGACGGGCTACGGCCGTGGTTACTCGCGTTTCGTGGAGCAGAAAAACGTGAAGCCGAAGCGCACGCAGCTCGGGCCGCGCGTTACGCTCGACGACGAGCGCTGCATCCTCTGCTCGCGCTGCATCCGCTTCTCGAAGGAAATTGCGAAGGACGACGTCCTCGGTTTTATCGATCGCGGCAGTTACTCGACGCTCACGTGCTATCCGGGCAGGAAGCTCGAGAACAATTATTCGCTCAACACCGTCGATATCTGCCCCGTCGGCGCGCTCACGAGCACGGATTTCCGTTTCAAGATGCGCGTCTGGTTCCTGAAGCAGACGAACAGCATCGACACCGAGTCGTCGGTGGGCGCCAACACTGTCGTCTGGTCGCGCGAAGGCGCCATCTACCGCATCACGCCGCGCCGCAACGACGAGGTGAACGACACATGGATGGCCGACAGCGGCCGCGAGCTTTTCAAGGCGGTGAAAGCCGCCGATCGCCTCACCGCGATCAAGGTCAACGGCGCCGACAGCGAGCTCGACATCGCGATCAATGCGGCCACGCAGCTCTGCAAAGAGGGTGGTGTCGCCGTTGTTGGCTCAGGTCGCAGCTCGGTAGAAGAACAATTTCTCACGAAGAAACTCGCCGACACGCTGAAGGCTTCGACGTTTCTCGTCAGTTGGGTCGGGCAGGGCGATAAGCTCCTCGTCTCCGCCGATCGCAACCCGAACGTCCGCGGCGCGCTCGTCACCGGCCTAATCAAGACGCTGCCGGCGCCGAAACTCACCGACCTCGCCGCGCAAATCGATGCGGGCAAAATCAGAACCGTGATTTCGGTCGGCGAGGATCTCGCGGCGGCTGGTCTGTCCGCCGTGCAGTTCGCCAAAATTTCCGTGATCTACCTCGGCACGCACGCGAACGCCACGAGCGCCGCGGCGAAGGTCGTGATTCCGACGCAGAGCGTGTTCGAGAAACACGGCACGTTGGTGAACCAGCAGTTCCGCCTCCAGAAATTCGCTCAGGCCGTGCCTGCGCCCGTCGGCACCACCGACGATCTTGTCGTGCTCGCGAAGCTCGCGGGTGTCGCCGTGGCCGACGTCGGCTCCGCATGGAAGCTCATCGCGGCCGAAGTCCCCGCGCTCGGCACGATGACGTTCGTGAACATTCCCGAGACCGGCCTGCTGCTCGACGCGACGCCGTGGGCCGCGCTGCCCTTCGTCGAGGGCGAGACGCTTCACTACAAACCCGCCGTGCCCGCGGCTGTCACCGCCTGACGTAGAAACCTGACGCCATGGCCGATTTCTACTTCAACCTCCCGCTCTGGTTCCGCTCCCTCGTGCAGGGGCTCGCGGTGATCGCCGTGATTTTTCCGATCGCGGGCATGTGCTCGATGGCGGAACGCAAGGTGTCGGCTTGGCTGCAAGGTCGGCCGGGACCGAACCGCGCGCTGCCGTTCTGGTTCGCGTGGGTGCCGGTTGTCGGACCGTTGCTCCAGCGGCTTGGGATTTTCCACGTGATGGCCGACGGGGGCAAAATGCTTTTCAAGGAAGATTCGCTGCCCGGTCACGTGAACAAGTTCTATTTTATTCTCGCGCCGATAATCGCGATGATGCCCGCACTGACGACTGTGACGACAGTGCCGTTCGGCGCTTACTTCGATGTCGCCGGCAACGTAATCCCGCTCGGTCTGGCGCGTGTCGATATTGGGTTGCTCGCGGTGTTCGCAGTCTCGTCGCTGGGAGTTTATTCGCTGATTCTTGCGGGCTGGGCGTCGAATTCGAAATATCCGTTCCTCGGCGGCGTGCGCGCCTCGGCGCAGCTGATTTCCTACGAACTGGCGATGACCCTTTCCGTCATCCCGGTGTTTCTCTGGATCAACGCGCCGGGCCAGCCGGGCACGATGAGCCTGGCGCGCGCGGTCGAGTTCCAGAGCCAGCCAGGTCTGCTCGGGGGGGCGTGGTTTATTTTCATCATGCCGGTCGCGGCGTTGATTTTTCTCGTGTCGCTTTTTGCGGAGACGAACCGCCATCCGTTCGACATGGCCGAAGGCGAGGCGGATCTCGTGGGCGGCTTCCACACGGAATACGGCGCGTTCAAGTGGGGCCTGTTTTTCGTCGCGGAGTATTCGCACATGCTGATCGGCTCGGGCGTGTTCACGCTGCTGTTCCTCGGCGGCTGGAATCCGCTGCCGTGGGTCACGCTCAGCCAGTTGGCCGTTTGGCTCCACGTCGCGCAACTGCCGCTGGTGGTCGGCGTGCTCTCGATCGCAATCTTCCTGGCGAAGGTGCTCGCGTTGATCTTTTTCTTTATGTGGGTGCGCTGGACCGTGCCGCGGTTCCGCTACGATCAGGTGATGGAAATCGGTTGGAAGAAACTTCTCCCGCTCGCCATCGCCAACTTGATCGCCTACGCCATCGGCATCGCCGTGCTGCAAAAGTAAACCGTCAATCACCCACGCGATGGCTATCATCCCTCTCGAACGCAAACCGCTCACCTTCGTGGAGCGCACCTATCTGCCCGGGATTGCGAGCGGGTTGAAGACGACGTTCAAGCACCTGTTCCAGCCCAAGGTCACGATGGAATATCCGGAGCAGCGGCCCGCGATTTCGCCGGGCTACCGCGGCGTGCCTACGCTCGTGAAGGATCCGCACGGCCGCGAGAAATGTGTTTCGTGCCAGCTGTGCGAGTTCGTCTGTCCGCCGAAGGCGATCCGCATCACGCCTGGCGAGGTGCCGGCCGATCAGACCGATCGCACGCATGTCGAGAAGGCGCCGCAGGCGTTCGACATCGACATGCTCCGGTGCATTTATTGCGGGCTCTGCCAGGAGGTTTGCCCGGAGGAGGCGATTTTCCTCCAGAACCAATACTCCATGACTGGCTACAGTCGCGCGGAGATGGTCAACGACAAGGCGCGCCTCTACGAACTTGGCGGCACGCTGCCGGACGCGCACTTCAAGTGGGACAAGAAACTCGTGGCCGAACAGCACGGCAACGCCCACTGATCCGCCCCGCACCGCCATGGCTCAACTGCTCTTCAACTGCTTCGCCGCTTTCACGGTCGTGTGTGCCGCCGGCGTCGTGCTGAACAAGAACGTCGTCAACGCCGCGATGTGCCTGCTCTTGTCGCTCGTGGGCGTCGCGGGCCTGTTCGTCGCGCTCAACGCCTACCTTCTAGCGTTCTTGCTCCTGCTCGTTTACGCAGGCGCCGTCGTCGCACTGTTCCTCTTCATCATCATGCTGCTCGATACGAAGGGCGATCAGCAGCCCGGTCTGAAACATCTCTCGCTCGTCGCGCGCATCCTCGCCTTCGCGCTGGTGGCGGGCGGTTTTGTTTCGTTCTTCATGCGCAGCCAACTGCCGGAGCCCGCGCTCGCGACGACCCCCGCGCTGGGCGCCGAGCTTAAGCTCTACGCCTACCAGCTCTTCACCACTTACCTGCTGCCCGTGCAGGTGCTCGGGTTTCTCCTCCTCATTGCCATGATTGGCGTGATCGTGCTCAGCAAGAAATTCGCCGCCACGGAGGACGCCAAATGATCGCGCCGACGCTCCATGCCTATCTCACGATCAGCGCGCTGCTCTTTGCCCTCGGGTTTCTCGGCGTGCTCATCCGCCGCAACACCCTGGTCGTCTTCATGTGCCTCGAACTCATGCTCGTCGCCTCGACGCTGGCGCTGGTCGCGTTCTCGCGCTTCAACGGCACGATGGATGGCAACGTCTTCGTCTTCTTCATCCTCACCGTCGCCGCTGCCGAAGTCGCGGTCGGCCTTGCCATCATCGTCGCGCTGTTCCGCCAGCGCCGCACCATCCAGGTGGACGAGTTGAACTCGCTGAAGAACTGACGCGCCATGCATTCGATGCCGCTGCACGCCATTCTCGTCCTCGTCCTACCGCTGATTACGGCGACGTTCATCGCGCTGTTCTTACGCCGGCGCGGGAGTGCCGCGGCTGCGGTATCGGTGATCGCGGCGGCGTTCATCGCCACGATTGCGGTGATCCTCGCGGTGCACCGCGAACGCTTCGAAACCTCCGTCGCGTGGCTTCAATTCGGCGATTTCACGCTCTCGCTCGGCATCAAGTTCGACGACCTCGCCTCGCTCATGCTGTGCGTCGTCGGCGTCGTCGGATTTTTCATCCACGTTTTTTCGCTCGGCTACATGCACGACGACGCCGCGAAGGCGCGTTACTTCGGCGGTCTCTCCATCTTCATGTTTTCGATGATCGGCATCGTGCTCGCCGACAATCTTTTCATGATGTTCATCTTTTGGGAGCTGGTGGGTTTCAGCTCCTATCTGCTCATCGGCCACTGGCACGAAAAGCAGTCGGCGAGCGACGCCGCGAAGAAGGCCTTCATCACGAACCGTGTCGGCGACTTCGGTTTTCTCCTCGGCATCATCTGGTGCTACTACGCCAACGGCACCGTCAACCTCACCGCCCTCGGCGATCACCACGTGTTCAGCACGTGGATTCCGCTGCTGCTCTTCTGCGGCGCCGTCGGCAAGTCCGCGCAACTCCCGCTGCAAGTCTGGCTGCCCGACGCGATGGAAGGCCCGACGCCCGTCTCCGCACTCATCCATGCCGCCACAATGGTCGCTGCCGGCGTTTACATGCTTTGTCGCATCAACGTCCTCATGGTGCCCGAAGCGCTCACCGCCATCATGTGGACCGGCACCGCCACCGCGCTTTACGCCGCGCTCTGCGCCATCACGCAGAGCGACATCAAGAAGGTGCTCGCTTACTCCACGCTCTCGCAGCTCGGCTACATGATCGCGGCGTTCGGGCTGGGATCGCTCGCCGTGACTCACGAGATGACCGGCCAAACGCACACGATGCTAGTCGCCGCCGGCGTCGGCGCCGCGATGTTCCACCTGACGACGCACGCCTGCTTCAAGGCGCTCCTCTTCCTCGGCTCTGGCTCCGTCATCTACGGCTGCCACCACGAGCAGGATATTTTTAAGATGGGCGGACTCGCCAAAAAAATGCCGCTCACCTTCGCGACGTTTACAATCGGCGTCGCTGCGATCATCGGGCTGCCGTTTCTTGCCGGTTTCTTCTCGAAGGATGCGATCCTCTATCTGGCGTTTGCGAACAACAAGGTAGTCTTCGCCGTCCTCACGTTCACTGCGGTGCTGACCTCGCTCTACATGGTGCGCCTCTGGAAAATCACGTTTCTTGGCGCGCCCCGCAGCGATCACGCCGCGCACTCTCACGAGGGCGGCTTCACGCTCACGCTGCCGCTCATCGTTCTCGCCGCACTTTCAATCATCGGTGGTTACACGGGCCTCTACTCGCACCTTTTCGACGGCGTGCTGAAGCTCATCCCCGAGGCCGAAGGCTCCGATCATACGATCATCCTCGCTACGAGCCTTGCCGTCATGCTCCTCGGCGCCGGCACCGCGCTCGCGTTTTACGCGCCGGCGGCGACCGACTCGCTCGCACAAAAATCTCCCGGTCTCTTCGCCGCGCTGGGGGCGCTCAAAAATTCCTTCGACCGCGCCTACGACTACTACATCGCGAAAATCCAGCAGCGGTTCGCGATGCTGCTCAATTTCCTCGAGCAAATCTTCCTCGCCGGCGTGATCGTCCGCGGGCTCGCCGGTGTCGTCGGGCTCTTCGGTCTCGGTGCCCGCGCGCTTCACGTCGGCAACCTCAACGCCTACGTTTACTGGTTCCTCTTCGGCGCCGTGATGCTGTGGGCCTTCGCCACTGGCGTGCTCGCCTTCTGATTTCGCGCCCAGCCCATGCCTCTTTTCGATCCACTCCTCATTGCCATCCTCGCGCCACTCGCGCTGGCCCTCGCCATCGCATGCGGGCTGCCGAAACGCTGGTCGGTGCGGCTCGCCTACGTCGCCTTTGCGATCCCGGCGCTCATGGCGCTCCACACTTGGTGGCATTTTTCCGCGCAGACTCAGGATCACGGCTACGCGTTCGTCTCGCGCTATTCGACCGGGCTCGAGACACTCGGGATTTCGCTGCACCTCGGTCTCAACGGCATCTCGTTGCCGCTCTTCGTGCTGGCGGGGCTCGTTGGTTTCGCGGCCGGGCTCTACGCCCTCCAGTCCGGTGCCGAGCGGCTGAAAATCTACCTCATGCTGCTCCTCATCATGCAGGGCGGGCTGATGGGTGTGTTCGCCAGCATCGACGTGTTCTTCTTCTATTTCTTCCACGAACTCGCGCTCATCCCGACGTTTATCATGATCGGCGTGTGGGGCGGACGCGATCGCAGCTACGCCGCGATGAAGGTGACGATCTACCTCACGCTCGGCGCAATGATTTCGCTGGTCGGACTCATCGCGCTCTACGTAAAGAGTGGGGCCAACACATTCGACTTTATCGCGCTCCGCGCGCACCTCGCCGCGCATCCGCTGGCGGAAACCGTTCAATCCAATATCGCCGGCCTCCTCCTCCTTGGCCTCGGCATCCTCGTCTCGCTCTGGCCACTGCACACGTGGGCGCCGATCGGCTATGGCGCCGCGCCCAGCTCCGCCGCGATGCTCCACGCCGGCGTATTGAAAAAATTCGGCCTCTATGGGCTCATCCAAATCGCCGCGCCGCTCCTGCCGGCCGGCCTCGCGCATTGGTCTCATTGGCTCGCGTGGCTCGCGGTCGTTGGCAACGTCCTCGTCGTCGGCCTCATCACCATCGCGCAGCGCGATCTCAAGCAGATGCTCGGCTACAGCTCGGTCATGCACATGGGTTATGCGTTTCTCGGCATCGCCTCGGCTTCAGTGCTCGGCACCGGCGGCGTCGTGCTGCTGATGGTTGCCCACGGACTTTCCATCGCGCTGCTCTTTCTGCTCGCGACCAGCATCCACCACCGCACGCACACCTTCGCGCTCGATGAGATGGGCGGCCTCGCGCAAAAGACGCCGGTGCTTGCGGCGTTCTTCGTCGCCGCCACGCTCGCCAGCATCGGCCTGCCCGGCTTCGCCAACTTCTGGGGCGAGCTCACCATCTTCGTCGCGCTCTGGAAATTCTCCCCACTCATCACTGCGCTCGCCGTCGCTGGCGTGGTCATCTCCGCGATCTACGGACTGCGGTCCGCTGCGCGGGTGTTCTTCGGCCCGCCGACTGCGCAACTCGCGCAGGTCACGGCCGCGCATCCGCCCACCGATCTGCGGTGGAACGAAAAAATTCCCGCGCTCATCCTCCTCGCCGCGCTCTTCTTCGTGGGCTTCTGGCCCAAGTCGATTACGACCGCCCTCAACGCCGCGCTGACCGCCCCCGCGCCGGTTGCGTCGGTCGCCGCCAAATCAGCCGCCCTCCCGCGATGAATCTCGAAGCCGTCAAACTCGCCGCCGCGGACAACCTTTGGGGCGCCCTCTTCCCGGAGATGATGATCGCGGGCCTCGCGTTGCTGCTCTTGGTCATCGAACTCGTGCTGCCGAAGAAAGAGCACGCCGTCATCCCGGACATCGCGCTCGTCGGAATTTTCGGGACGCTCGCTGGACTGCTCCTGAATTTCAATTCGGCCACGCTCGACACCGATTCGTTCAATCACCTGATCCACCACAGTATGGGCGGACAGGTGATGCGCGCGTTCTTCCTGCTCGCCGCCCTCTTTGTTTGTGCGTTGGCGCGCGTCAACCTCGCCCGGCGACCGGTGCCGCGCGTGGAGTTCTATCACATCGTCCTCGTCATCACCGCGGCGATGATGCTGCTGGTGCAGTCGAATCACTTCGTGATGCTCTTTGTCGCGTTGGAGACCGTCACGATCGGGTTCTACATTCTTGTCAGCTATTTTCGCACGAGTGGCGCCTCGCTTGAGGCCGGTTTGAAATACCTCGTGATGGGCGCGCTCGGTTCCGGGATGCTCCTCTTCGGGATCGTGCTGCTCTATGGCGTCGCGGGCAATCCGGCGCTCCGGTCGTATACGGCGGACTCGATGCAGTTCGGCCCGCTCGCAGTTTTTCTCGCGGCCAACCCCCACCAATTCCTCGCGAGCGTCGGCATCGTCCTCGTGCTCGCCGGCGTCGCCTTCAAGATCGGCGCGTTTCCGTTTCAAATCTGGATTCCGGACGTTTACCAAGGCGCTCCCACGCCCGTGACGGCGTTTCTCGCTGTTGGCTCGAAGGCCGCCGGCTTCGCCGTGTTGCTGGCGCTCGCCGGTAAGGACGGCGTCTTTAACTCTTACGCCTGGCTCGTCACACCGGTGCTCACGCTCATGGCCGCGGCCACGATCATCTTTGGCAACCTCGCCGCGCTCACGCAACACAACGTCAAACGCCTCATCGGCCTCTCCGGCGTCTCGCACGCCGGCTTCCTGCTGCTCGGCGTCATCGCGGCGTCGCGAGTGCCGATGGCAACCGGCGCGGTTTATTTTTACCTCTTCGCCTACCTGCTCGCATCGTTCGCGGTCTTCGGCGTGATGACGCACCTCGCCGGCGCCGACGACTCCGATCAGGAACTCGACCACTACGCCGGCCTCGCGAAGGAAAATCCATTCCTCGCCGCCATTCTCGCGATCGGCCTCGGCTCGCTCGCCGGCATCCCGCCGCTCGCTGGCTTCATGGGCAAACTCTTCGTTTTCATCGCGGCCTTCCAAGCCGGCGCTCGTTGGCTCCTCGTGATCGCCGCCGCCGGCGTGGTGATTTCGATCTACTACTACTTCGGCTGGATCAAAGCGGCGTTCTTCGAGACGTGGACGCCGCCCGCAGATACCGCTGGCGCACCCGCCCGCCCCGTGCGCACACCGGTGGCGTTCGCCGCCGGCGCCGCGCTGGTCGTCCTCGCGCTCGGCTCGCTCGCTCTCGGATTCTTCCCGGGCCCGTTTGGGCAGTTGCTCACGCTGCGCTGACCAGCGAATTTCGGTTCCCGTTCCGTTTCCCTGCTTGCGCCTTTTGCGCCTCTTTGCGGCCATGTGTCCCGCTGCATGAGAATCACCGGCCTCGCCCTCGTCCCGCCTCCGACTGCCGCCGACCAGCCCAAGGTCACGCCTGAACTCCTCGCGTCGGTCCTCGCGCGCTACTCGCGCAGCAATGACGGTCTCGCCAACATCCTCTCCAAGGTCGATCTCGCGAACCCCGACGCCTCGATCGATCGCATTCTGAAATTCGTCGATTACGGCCACGCTTCCATCGGCGGTCTCACCGGCGGGCTCGCGGTGGCGCTCGATGGCGTCTCGATGTGGCTCGCTTGGAAAATTTTTGAAATTTCCACGATGGCCGACGGTCAGGAGTCGAGCACGCGCTACATCACAATGGACGCATCTAACCTCCCGACGCCCGACGAACTCGGCCTCCCCGCCGATCTCGCTGATCGTTGGCGCGACGTGATGGGGCGCGCGTTCGCTGCCTATCACGCCGAGTATGCGCGGCTTGATGCGCTTTCGGTGGCGGAGCCGGCGCGCGTGCGCCTGCCGGCCAACGCGAGCCCCGCTGTCGTCTCGCGGCTCCGCAAAAACTACGCACTGGATCGGGCGCGCTACTTCATCCCGCTCGCCACGCGCACCAATCTCGGCCTCGTCCAGTCCTCGCGCATGTGGGCGACGACGGTGAAGCACCTCGATTCGCTGCCGCAGCCCGAGGCCCGTGCCGCCGCGAAACTTCTCCGCGACGAACTCCTCAAGCAGTCGCCGCGGCTCATGCGCCACAGCTCCGCGGAGCAATCCTTCAAGGCGCAAACGGCGCAGGAACTCGCGGCCTCGCTCGCACTCGGCCGCGCCTGCCTTTCGGCCGCGCCACTCGCCGACGAAGTCTGGGTCCGCGTTGATCGCGCCACACCGTCGTTCCTCGCGGAAACGCAGCCCGTCGCCGAGTCGCTCCGCCACCGCGCGAACCGCTACGGTCATCAAGGCTTGGCGACGCGTCGCATGAGAGTGAGCTTCGCATGGAACAACCTCGCGCTCGCCGAACTCCGCGACCTCAACCGCCACCGCACCGGCCATCGCTACACCCCGCTGATTCAGGCGGGCTTTTATCTGCCGCCCGAAATCGATCGCGCGCCGCACGCCGCGCTCCTCGCCGATCAACTAGCGCTGACCCGCGAACTCCTCGATCGTGGCTCGCCGGCCTATGTTTACTCGCTGCTGCTCGGCGCGCAGACACCCTTCGAACACAGCACGCACGCCGATAAATTCATCTATGAGGCTGAGCTCCGCACCGGCATGGGCGCGCACTTTCGCTATGCCGAGCACATGAGCGCGGCGCTTCGCGAGTTTTTCAAACAGGTGCCCGAGGCCCACGACTGGGTCGTCGAAGGCACGGCCGAACCGGAGTGAAGCCGATGCCGTGCCGGCCCTTTGGCCGTACGTTTATTTTGGTCCCAGCGCCGCATAATTGGGTTGCCGCAAACTACTGGCGGCGCATCCTCAGCCCCGCATCCCTCATGAAGTTGCCCAGCCTCATCGGAGCAGCGGGTCTGAGCGTCCTTTGCATGGGCATGGTGCGCGCCGACCCCACCGCTCCCCTCGATCCCGCCCAGCGCAACACGCCCTTTGCGCCGGCAGCGACCGTGATACCGAACCAGCAGACGCCGGCGCTCAACGAGGCGGTGCAGGCCCGGCGGGTGGAAAAAAACACCATCGAGAAAGCCACCTCCGCGCTGGGCGATCGCCGCGCCGCGATCGACGTGCAGGAGGCGCACACTAAGAATATCCGCGACAAGCAATCCTCCCGGCCCGAGGCGATCGATCAAACCCTAAGCGCTTTCAATCATCGCGAGGCGCCGTTTGCGACCGCGACCGACACGACCCGACCGTCGCTCGTCGCGAAATTTCAGGACGGACTCCACGCGGCGAGCGCCACCAACATGGCGCGTTTTCCCGCGATCGATCGCGCGACCACCGCGAAGCTCAACCGGTTTGTCTTCCGCAAAAACGCCCCCGATCCCGCGCCCATCACGGGCGACGCCACGGTGACGCCGGCCGCCGGCGGCTCACCCGTGCGCAACTGAAGCGCCGCCGATGAACACTTTTCGCGTTCTCCAGTTCAACATGCAGTTCGGCCAAGTTTGGGACGACACCTACCCGGATCGCGCGCCGATTCGGATCGAAGCGACCCTCGCGGAGATTCGTCGGCACGACGCCGATGTGATTCTGCTGCAAGAGGTCGAACAGGCGCAGCCCGGTGGCGTGCAGATTCAACCGCCACCCAACTACACCCGACTGAAAGCGGAACTCACTGGCTACGACAGCTGGTTTTCCTACCCCAAAGCCGATCCGCGCGAGCTGCCCTTCGGCATCGGCCTCGCGATTTTTTCGAAGACTCCGCTGCGCGATATGATGCGGCTCGACCTGCCGTCGCCGTCCATCGAGTTCGAGTTTTTCGGCAAGAAAATGACGCCGACCGATCGTGTGCTGATTGGGGCGAAGACCACGCTCCTCGGCCATGAGGTGCAGTTCTTCAACACGCACTTGCTCGCGTTTTTCATGCTCGGCTCCAGCAGCGCGGTGAATCGTACCCAGCGCAATCTCGTCGCTGATCAACTCGCCTCGGCCCGCGGCCCGACGATCCTCACCGGCGATTTCAACGTGAGTAAACACAACTCGCTCGTCGCCCAGTTTGCGGAGCGCGGTTTTTCGACCGTGCAGGCCAAGGAAATCACCTGGCGCCGCCGGCCCTATGTGCTCGATCACGTGTTTCACAACGCGCCGCTGCGCTGCGTGGCGCACCGGGTGTTGCCCACGCCGGCCAGCGACCATCATGTGCTGGTCGCGGATTTCGAGTTCGCCGGGTAGGGTGGAGACTGGCGGGCCGTGCTACTTGGCGCGCCGCACGCGCTCCTTTTCTTCCTCGCGATCCTCTTCGAGGCGGGCGCGTTCACTGGCGAGTTGCTTCTGGATCTTGTCGACCTCCTCCGCCTTCTGCGCGGCGTAGGCTTCGTCGAGCTGCTTCTTCAAAAAAATCTCCCGCTCGGCGAGCTTGCCCTTGTAAACGAGATCGATCTCGGCGAGTCGCGCCTTCTTTTCGGGCGTGAGCGGACGCGACGTCTCCGGGTCGGATTTGGCCAGCCGTTCCATCGCAAGTTCGTAAGCGCTTTTCATGGTGTGTAGGAGAGTGTCCGGTTAACTCATCCAAACTTCACGCCCAAAATCAGCCCAAGCGCAGCGACTAGCACCGGAAGCCACCAGCTACCGCGTTCCTTTTTCCACCCGCCGGCATAACCCGCGAGCAACGCCCCGAGCACGAGCGCCAGCGCCGTCGCCGCCATCCACGGCGCGCGCCAGTTCGCCGTCCACCAGGCGCTTGGAGCCTGCACGCCGCCGCGAATCAGCCAGTCGATCGCGACGAGCAGCGTGGTGGCGGCGTGGTTAAACAGCACGCCGAGCCAGATGAGCCCCGCGAGACCAGCGACCACTGACGCAAATCCCCCCACGATCACGATCAACGCCAGCGGCAAGAGCACGAGGTTCGAGATCAGGCCGCCCGGCGCCCACACGTGGAAAAATTGCCGGCCCGACACCGTGCTCACCAGCGCTGCGGCCAGCCCGATGCCCAGCACCGGCCAGAACCATCGGAGCGCCGCAGCCAGTGCGCGTTGCCACCACGCCCACGTCACCTCCGGCAGATCCTTGAATGGGGTGAAACGCGCGGCCATTTTCTCGGTGAGCGGCAAACCAAAGCACAGAATCGCCAGCACCACGCCATAGCTCATCTGGAAACTCTCGCTGAACAGCGCCATCGGCTCGATGAGCAGCACGATTGCCGCCTCGTAGCACGCCACGAGAATGAACGCCCGCACCGCCGATTGGCTCGCCCCAGTGGTATCGACGTCCAACCAAAGCACCGCGAGTGTCACAACCGCCGCGATCGGCCGCGGGCAGCGCGCCACAGCGAGCAAGGCGTGCTGCGCCACGCCAGCACGCCGATGTGGAGTCCGTTGACTCGCGAAGAGTTGTAAGTAGATAACCGCTAATCATCGCTAATCGACGCTAATCTGAAATGCCTTTTCATTCGCAGGGATTAGCGAAGATTAGCGGTTCAAGAAAATGCCCGCGCCCGACCAACCTGATCTTTTTGGCGACGAAGCTGTGCGCGCCGAGTGGCCGGCGGCGGCCCGGCGCGCGAGCCAGCCGCTCGCCGCGCGGATGAGACCGCGCAATCTTTCCGAGGTCGTCGGCCAGACGCACCTGCTCAAACCCGGTTCGCTCCTCCCGCGGCTGGTTGCGCAAAACCGTTTCGGCTCGCTCCTCTTTTACGGTCCGCCCGGCTGCGGCAAGACCTCGATCGCCGAGGCGATTGCCCGCGAAACGCAGAGCCGCTTCGTGCGCGTCAACGCCGTCATGTCCAATGTCGCCGAGTTGCGCGAAATTCTCGCTGCCGCGCGCCGCAAACCCGAAGCCGCGACGATTCTCTTCATCGACGAGCTCCACCGTTTTAACAAATCGCAGCAAGACCTGCTCCTCCCCGACGTTGAGGAAGGCACCGTCCGCCTCATCGGCGCGACCACGCACAATCCCGGTTTCTACGTCAACCCGCCGCTCCTCTCGCGCAGCCACCTCTTCCGCCTGGAGCCGCTGGCGGCGGCGGAAATCACCGGCGTGCTGCGCGCCGCGCTGACGGACGCCGAACGTGGACTCGGTGCGCGCGGCGTGACCGCCGAGGACAAACTCCTCTCCGACCTCGCCGTGCTCTGCGACGGCGACCTCCGCCGCGCGCTCAACGCTCTCGAGGTCCTCGTGCTCGGCTTGCCCGAGCGCGCCGCGCTCACCGCTACCGAACTCGAAGTCTTCGCCCGCGAGCGCCGCATCCGCTACGACTCCGACGAGGACGAACACTATGACACGATTTCCGCGTTCATCAAAAGCTGCCGCGGCAGCGATCCCGATGCCGCGATGTATTGGCTCGCGAAGATGCTTGCCGGTGGCGAAGACCCGCGCTTCATCGCGCGGCGCCTCGTCATCCTCGCGAGCGAGGACGTCGGCCTAGCCGATCCGCAGGCGCTGCCGCTCACGGTCGCCGCGCACCACGCCTGCGATTTCATCGGCCTGCCCGAAGCCGAACTCACGCTCGCGCACGCCACGCTCTACATCGCCACCGCGCCGAAGAGCAACTCCGCCACGCTCGCGCTAGGCGAGGCGCATCGCGCACTCAAAGAATCGCCTGTGCAAACGATTCCGTCCGCGCTCCGCAGCAAAAGCGGTCAGGCAAACAAACGCATCGGTCAGGGCCAGGGCTACGCCTACTCGCACGATTTTCCGGAAAACATTTCCGGCCAGGATTACCTCGAGAAATCGCTCGCGCTCTACATCCCAAAGCCCGTCGGCTGGGAAACCAAAATCGCCGACCGCCTCGCGCGCTGGAAGGAACTGAAGGCGCAGGTGCGAGGTGCGCCGACAGCGAAGCGGGCGTAAAATCCCGGCGAGCTCGGGTTGCGACTTGCGCGGAATGGCGTTGAGTTTAGAGTCGGCGCATGAAAACATTCGCGGTGTTCGCGGTGACGTTGGCGTGCGTTACGGCGGCGTTGGCGCAATCGTCGCCGCCGACTTCTGGTGGCCTGCGCATCGACCTCGACAAACCCACCGCGCCTGCGCCTACGACGCCGAAAAAGGACGACAAAAAAAAAGACGACGGCAAAAAGAAGGAAGTCCCGATGGGGAAAATCGAGGGGATCGAGATTGCTCGCGGCACCGGATTCATTGGCCTCCAACTGGTCGGCGGCACGTTCAGGCTCTCGTTCTACGACGCGAAGAAAAAGCCGGTCGCGCCTGATGTCACGCGGGCCAACCTGCGGTGGAACGTGAAATACCAGTCGCTACCTGAGCGCGCCGTGCTCAATCCCGACGGCACGGCGCTTACTTCCGCGAAAGTCGTGAAGCCGCCCTATGCGTTCACCCTTTTTATCATCCTCGTTAAAGGCGAGGGTGACGATGCGCCGGTGGAAAACTTCACGGTGGATTTTCACCAGTGAGCGCGTGCGGTGGCGATGGCACAGCCGTCGCAGTGCGAGCGGGTTGACACTGCGCTCGCCCCGCGAGACGTTGGCACTCCTCTCGCATGACTGCTTCCGCCCAAGCGCCCTTTGATTCCGTCGAGTCCGCCATCGCGGACATCGCCGCGGGAAAACTCGTGATCGTCACCGACGATGAGAACCGGGAAAACGAGGGTGACCTTATCATGGCTGCGTCGAAGACGACGCCCGAGACCGTCAACATGATGATCCGCTACTGCAGCGGTATCGTGTGCGTGCCGACGGTCGAGGCGCAGCTTCGCCGACTCGGGCTCGGGCCGATGGTGCAACAAAACCGCGAGGTGCAGCGGACAGATTTCACGGTGAGTGTCGATGCGGCTGCTGGAATCTCGACCGGGATCAGCGCCGCCGATCGCACGCAGACGATTCGCGTGCTCGCCGATCCGGCGGCCCGGCCGGAGCAGCTCGTGCAGCCCGGCCATGTGTTTCCTCTGCGGTCGCGGCCGGGCGGCGTGCTGGAGCGCGCGGGCCACACCGAGGCCGCCGTCGATCTCGCGACGCTGGCCGGTCTGCCGCCCGCCGGCGTGTTATGCGAACTCGTCAACGACGACGGCACGGTGCAACGCCTGCCGCAGCTCGTTGAGTTCAAACAGAAGTTCGGCCTAAAAATGATCTCGATCGCGGCGCTGATCGAATACCGATCGCGGCGTGAGCAGCTCGTCGCGCGGATCGTCTCGCGGCCGTTTTCTTCCGATTTTGGCGAATTTACGTTGCACGTTTTTCGGAGTTCGCTCGATGGCCGCGATCATCTCGCGCTCGTCATGGGCACGCTCGGGCCGGAGCCTGCGCTGGTGCGCGTGCACAGCGAGAATTTATTGAGCGATGTGTTTCGCGCGAAGGGCATGGCCAGCGGCCACGCGTTGAACGCTTCGCTTGAGACCATCGCCCGGGAGGGCCGCGGCGTGGTGCTTTACATGCAGCCGGCGCAGCCGGGTGAGGTGCTTTTGCGCCGGCTTGCCGCTAAGCCTGGCGAGGCGCCGCCGCCTATGAGCTTCCGCGACTACGGCATTGGCGCGCAGATTCTCGCGGCGCTCGGGTTGAAAAAAATCCGGCTGCTGTCGAACAGCGCACGCAAGGTCGTCGGCCTCGACGGCTACGGTCTCGAGATCGTCGAGCAGGTGGCGATTTGACGTCGGCGCGCGCTTGGCGATTTCGGGTTGCGCCTCGCGGGTTGCCGGTTGTGCTCTGACCCTTCCATGAGTCTCGCCTCGCCCAAACCCGCCGCCATCAACGGTGCCGCTTTCAAGATCGGCCTCGTCGCGGCGCGTTTTAATGGAGAACTCGTGGATGCGCTGCTGGCCCGCGTGCTCGCCACGCTGAAGTCCGCGGGCGTGAAAGAGGCGAACCTCACCGTCGTGCGCGTGCCCGGCTCCCACGAGGTGCCGTGGGCGGCCCAGCGCCTTGCTGACCGAAAAGGTTGCGACGGCGTGATCGCGTTGGGTGTCCTCATCGGCGGCGATACCAACCATCACGAAATGGTCGGCCAAAGCGTGTCGCATGCCCTGCAACGCGTGGCGCTCGACACGGACGTGCCGGTCATCAACGGGGTCATCGTAACGCACACGCTCGAACAAGCGCGCGAGCGTTGCCTCGACCCAATCGATCGCGGCACGGAGTTTGCCCAGGCGGGCCTCGCCATGGCGGCGCTGAAGAAGGAGCTGGCCCGATGAGCAAAGCCCAATTCGCCCAGCGCCGTGACGGCCGCGTGGCTGCGATGCAATTTCTCTATGCGTGGAGCCTGAATCCGCCGGCAAATCTGGCGAACGACCTCGTCACGTTTTTCGAGCAGTGCGAGGGGCCGCGCGAGAACTATGCATTCGGTGAGGAGCTAATCCACGGCGTGATCACCAATCTCGCGGACCTCGATGCGCGCATCAAGGGCCTCGCGCACAACTGGGAGTTCGAGCGCATCGCGAAGATCGACCTCGCGATCCTGCGGGTGGCGATGTTCGAGATGCTTTATCGGAAAGACATCCCGCCGGTGGTCTCTATCAACGAAGCGATCGATTTGTCGAAGCAGTTTTCCAACGCCGACTCGAAGCGCTTCATCAACGGCATTCTGGATCGGTTGAAGGATCAGCTGGGCCGCGACGCGCGGAAGGCGGAGTGATGTTTGGTTTGTTCAAGAAATTTAAAGACGGGTTTTCCAAAACCGTCTCGGCGATCGCGGCGAAGACGCACGGGCTCTTCGGCGGGAGGAAAATCGACGCTTCTTCACTCGACGAACTAGAGGAGGCGCTCATCACCGCGGACTTTGGCGTCGAGACGACCGCCGAGATTCTCGCCGAGGTCAAAGCGGCCTACAAAGCGGATGCAGCGCTGCGCGGCCAGCAGGCGGCTGCGATTGGTGCCGCGGTGCTCAAGCGTGTGCTCGCGGGGAGCGAGGGCGTACTCGCGCCAGCGGCGACGGCTCCCACGGTGATCGCGATGATCGGCGTCAACGGTTCGGGCAAGACGACGACAGCGGCGAAGCTCGGGTGGCGGCTGAAACAAGACGGCAAGACCGTCACGCTCGCGGCATGCGATACGTTTCGCGCCGCGGCGGTCGAGCAATTGAAAACGTGGGCGACCCGGCTCGAACTCGAAATCATCGCGAGTCACACGGGCGCGGATTCGGCGGCGGTGGCGTTTGATGCGTGGCAGGCGGCGAAGTCGCGCGGACGCGACTATCTCATCGTCGACACCGCGGGCCGGCTCCACACGAAATCAAACCTGATGGAGGAACTCGCGAAGATCCGGCGCGTGCTGCAAAAGCACGACGCGACGGCACCGCAGCATCGCTGGCTGGTCGTCGACGGATCACTCGGCAGCAACTCGATCGAGCAGGCGAAAGTGTTTCACCAAAGCTTCGGGCTCACGGGACTCGTCGTGACGAAGCTCGATGGCACGAGCCGCGGCGGCGCGCTGGTCGGCATCTGGCGGCAGTTGAAGATTCCGATTTATTTTCTCGGACTCGGAGAAAAGGCGGAAGATCTGCAGCCGTTCAGCGTCGAGAACTACGCGAAGGCGGTTTTCGGGTTGGAGTAGCGCAAGCCCGTGCCGTCACTTTTGCGTTTCCGAGGCGAAAAGTTTGATCGGGCCGAGGAGGCCTGATGCCACGGGAGCGATGAGATTCATTTCCTGCGGCTGAAACCGGTCGCCGTATTTTGCGATGAGCGCCTTGTAGTCGGGCAGCGGATGGCCGGCCATGAAGTTGACCGCGAGGTTAGCGACTTCGATCGAGAGTGTATTCTGCCCAGAGTGGAGCAGACTGGTCACATCGACGACGTAGGGTGGATGCCAGAGAGAACCAGCGCGCCGGCCATTGAGGTAAACGACGGCGGCTTCGCGCACGGGGCCCTCGAAGAGCGTTTGAAAACGCTGTGCGCCGCGTCCGGTAGGTGCGGCAATGGGGTGGCCTTCGCCAAAAGTTATCTCCAAATGCGGCGAGGCGAGGAGGGCAGCGGAAGCTTCGAATGATTTCGTGTAAGTTGCGACGCCGGAGAAGTGCTTCGTGGCGTCACTGTCAGTCCACGAAGTGAGTGTTTCCATCGCGACGGGTTTCGAATCTTTGGAAAATGTCACGTTCCAGCCGGTGCTGAGATCGAGCGCGAGAGTGGCCGCTGCCGGTTTTGGTTTGTAGGTGAGCGAGCGCGCGGTGAACACTAGGACGCGGGAACCGAAGGGCTCGAGGTCGAGAGCCACGGTAGTGCCGCCCGCGGTCCGCCCGGAAATTTTGGCCGGGCTCGTGCGTCCGCTCATCGGGTCCCACCACTCGGCGGAGCGGCCCTCGACACGAAATGTCGCAGAGGTGTGGCATGGCACGTTCGCAGTGTTGGCGATGAAATAGAGCTCGCTGTCGTCGGTATGGCGGTGAACGAAACCGACTTCCGGCGTAACGGGCACGAGCGCGATGTCGGGATGCGCGCGGGCGGCGAGCGCGACGCCAAGTTGCATTTCGTCTTGGACGAAAAGTCCAGGCGCGTTTGGCGCGGTGAAGAGGCGTGCGGCGATGGCGGCCACTTCGTGTGAGTCCGCATCCGGGGTAATGTAGCCGGGGGCGAAGGCGGGGAGGCGGTGGGTGGCGGCGACGAGGCCGCCGGCCTGTGCGAATTTCTCCAGCGCGCGCATGGTGGCGAGCGGGATGCGCTCGACGCCGGGAAGCACGACAGTCTTGAACCGCACGGCGCCGAAGGCGAGCGCGGCACCGTCGATGCGACCACGCGAATCGAGCAATCCGTCGTCGAAGAAGTCGAAGGTAAAGCCGGCATCGAGCAGCGCGCGCGGGACTTCGCGGCCGATCATCTGGGCGAGGATGGTGTTGAGTTGGGTGTGGCCGGGAGTGAACGAGGCCCACGCGTCGTCGGTCGGTAGATAAAGGGCGACATCGTTGGCGGGTTGGCCTTGCCGGAGCACATAGCTGACGCGCTGGAGATAGGCGGCGACGTCGGGCATGACGATCCACCAAGGATTTTTTTCGTCGAAGACAGCGGCGGCGTAGAAACGCCAGCCGGGATACTCGACGCCCTCGGCCGTGTAAGGCCAGCCGTGCGCGATGAGCTGGTTGATCCCAGAGAGAAAATGCACGTCGGCCTCGGCTTTCATGTCGAGCGGCGTCGCACGAAACACTGGCGAGTGCAGCCACGTCCACGTCTCGCTCGAGGTGACAGGCCGGCCGAGCAGGTGGCTGGCAGACGATGCCCAACGGGTCATACTGAGGCTTTTCCACTGGCTACCTTCGCCCTCGGGCAGATCGGCGGCGGCGTAGCTGGCGAGCGCGGCGGGTGGTGAGCCGTAGCTCTGGATGCGAAAAAGCGTGCCGTGATCGCGCGCCCATTTTTGAAACACGCCAGCGAAATGCTCGGTGTAGAGCTCCGTGAGCGTGCGGCCCCAGTCGCGGCGGATGTCGGCGGATTTTCCAGTGGCGGCGCCCGGCGCAAGCGCGGGCAACAGGGGAAGCAAATCGTAGCCGCGACGCTGTTGAAATTCGGCGAGGAGGGTGGGCGTCCAATCGGTGTTGAAGACCTCGAGGCTGTCGCAGAATACAGCGTGGGGCAGGTTCGCACTGACGGCGGCGAGTTCGGGCGCGGCGATTTCTCGGATGAATTTTTCCGCCGCGGGCTGGCTGAAATGATCGATGACGTAGCCCTCGGCACCAAACGCGGCACGCTTCACCATCATGCGCGTGTGGCTGGCGATAAAGAATCGGACCGGAGTGGATGTCGTCGCGGCGGACGAGAGCTGGGCGGCGCCGTCGCGGATTTTCAGTTCGGAGAATTTGCCATCAACGGCCGATGCAAAGGCGGCGATCAGCTTGTCGCCCTCGCGCAGTGCGGGCACGGTCGCGCTCGACTGGCCAGCGGCGACGCTAACATTCTGCACGCGCAACTGCCCCGCGGCCTCGTCGATCGAAAACATCGGGCCGCCGTAAGGCCAGCCGCTGCCGAGCGTGAGATCGAAGCGCAGGCCGAGCTCCTTCGCTTTCGCGGCGGTGAATTTCAAGGCGTCGAGAAATTCGGGCGAAAGGAACTTCAGGTTTTTTAGGCCGGGGATCTCGCCATCAAGGGCGAGCGGGTAGGTCGGCTGCACCTCGAAACCGCCGATGCCGCCGGCTTTCATCGTTTTCATTTCGCGTTCGAGTTCAGTCGGCGTGACCGCCGGGCCAAACCACCACCAGCGCACCATGAACTTCGCGTCGTCGGGCGGAGTGGCGAAGGAGCGTTCGAGCGAGGCGACATCGGCGCGCACGGATGTGGCGAGGAGCAGGGCGGCGAGCAAAGCAAGACGGAGAGGCATGGGGGATTTGAGGTGCCACCAAGATTGGGTGGCGACGGACATTCTCGCCACAACAAGAGCGGCGATATGACAGCGGACAGTCCGCACGGACGGTCTTTTGGTGCCGTGAAGGTGCCGCGCTCCCCCGTTAGCCACCCTTGCTCTTGCGCAGGGCCGCGAAGACTCGCGCATCGTCCGAGGATTTTCTCGCGGATTTGCTGAACCCAATGACGAATCCAGCCACCATCAAACAAAGGCCGCTCACCATGCCAACGAAGGCTTGCCGGCGTTCGAATCCCCACGCTGCCAAATGAACGATGGCGCCGGTAAAAATGAGAACGCGCGAAAGGATGACGAAAAATCTGCCTCGACCTTGAGACGTATGCGCAAAATCGAATTTCATTGTTTCACCCACGTATTTTGTTAGCCGCGACTCTTCTCACATGGAAGGTTGGAATTTTTCCTGCGAAAATTCAGCGGTGCTTGTTTCGCGAGTGAGGGTTTGTTCTCACGCGGGTGCGTGCGAAGCAGAGGCCCTAGAAATTCCACGAAAGCGTCCCATAGCAACCGCGGCGTGAGCCAAATTGCGGGGCGCCGACGCCGATGCCGGAGCCGTCGCGCAACTCGTAGGTTTTGTCGAAGACGTTGACCACATCGAGGCGGGCATGGACTTCGCGGTGCGCGGAAAACTTGAACGCGTGATCGAGACCGACGTTGAGCGGATGATATGCTGCGAGATGCGCGGTGTTGGCGAACCCGCGGCGCAGGCCGCTGCCGGAGAGAAAGTCGGCGTAGGCCAGCGTGTCGCCGAGTTTATACGACGTGCCGGCGGATAACGTGTAGCGCTGGTCGTGATCGAGATGCACATCGTGGGTGGCGATGTAGGTGAGTTCGGCGGGATCAAATTGGAATTCACCCGAGACGATGTTGCGGCCGGTGGCCTCGCTGAGCGCGGCGTTGACGTAGGCGGAAAAGCCCTCGTGGGAATAGTTGCCGCTTAGCTCGACGCCGTAGATCCGCCCTTTGCGGTAGTTGAACGGCGAAAAAATGAGCGCGGCACCGAACTGGCCTTCGTCGAGGAGGTTCTCGGCGTGCTTGTAGTAGGCGTCGATGCCAGCGGTGAAATTAGGCGAGAGTTTGAGCGACAAGCCGGCGTCGAAATAATTGGACCGTTCGGCGAGGACGGGCGAACTGGTGGCAACGGTGGGTTCGTTGGTCGTGCCGGTGAATTTCCCAATCGTCGCAGTCTGCACGAGCTCCAGTGGCGGCGGCGTGAAGTAACGCGCATAGCCGGCATGGAGGGCCGCGGTTTCGTCGAGCTTGTAGACGAAGTTGAGGCGCGGGCTGAGTTGATTTTCGTTGGTGTAAGAGCGCGAGGCGTCAGCCCGTGCACCGAAGTTGATGGTGAGACCGCTCAACGGGTTCCATTCGTCCTGCCCGTAGACACCGAAGAGCCAGCCGAGCTTGCTCTGGCTGGCGGCGATGTCGAAAGGCACCGCCGAGGCCTGGTTACCCGCGCTGTCGGTGGCGAACACCGCGGTGCTCGTGCTCGTGCCGGCATTGGTCGAGGTGAGGATCGCGCCGGCGCGCAGCGTGTGCGCGGCGGCGAGTGGCACCATGAAATCCGCCTCCAGCCCGGTGCCGACGATCGCACGACGAACGTCGCTCGCCACTCCGTTAAAGATGAGGTCGCCGTTGCGGTCGGGCGAAAATACGACCTGGCTGTAGCGCGTGAAGGCAGAGACCTGCACGCTCATGGCGCCGGTGGATTTCTGGTAGGCAACGATGGCGTAATGATTCTGCTCGTGTTGATTCTCGTCGAGATTGGCGGAAGCGAACGTTGGCACGCCCTGCAGCGTGAACGCGGGCGCCTGGCCGGGATTGTTCGGAATCTGAAAGCGGGCGAACGACGCACTGAGCATGAGGCTCATGCGGCTGGAGTCGTCGATCACATAGGAGAAGAGGGCAAAAGTTTTGAACTGGTCCTTGTGATCGTGGATCGCGGCTCGCGCGGCGGTCGGGTTTTCCACTCCGAGTCCGCTCTGCTCGTCGCTCGCCGTGACATAGCCGGCGAGCCGATCCTGCGAGGCCGTGGCTTCGGCGCTCGCCCGCCGCGTGCCGAAGCTGCCGCCGTAGTGCGAGACGTCGCCGGTGTCGTGCGTCGAACTGCGGGTGTGGATGTCGACGACGCCCGAGGTGCGGTAACCGTATTGCGCGGGGAGCGCGCCGGTGAGCACGTTGACGGTGTCGACGAAACGCGTGTCGAGTTCCGAGCCGAAGCCGGTGAGGCCCTCGGGGAGCAGCACGTCGTTGATGCGATACTGGAGGTTGGCGTGCTCGCCGCGCACGTGGACCTGACCAAAGGAATCCTGCGCGACGCCGGGCACGTGCAGGAGAACTTCGTTGAAACCGGCGGCGGCGCCAAGGGCGAGCGCGTCGATTTGCGCGCGGTCGATGCGGAATTCCGTCGCACCGAGGCTGGGCACGATGTCTTCGCGAGCCTTGTCGAGCTTGTCGCTGACGACCATGCGATCGAGCAGGACGGGCGCGCCGTCGGGGGTGGGGGCAGGAGGCGGTGCCGTTTGCGCGGCGAGCGCAACGGTGGTGAGCAGGAAGACAGGAAGATAAAGAGTTCGAGACATGAAGCGAAATGGTTGAGTTTGTGTGGGAACGAAGGCCGCGGTGAACTCGGGCCAGCCGCGAGGTTGGAACGATGAAAACCGGACACGCGCACGCGCCGGTCACAGCGGGATGACATCAACCTAACTGTGGCGGCCCGCGCTCCGGCTGGCGGAGGTAACGCGGCGACGCCAAAAAAATCTCGCGCCCAACCGGGCGGGTGAACTCGCGCCAGATGCTGGACGGTGGTGCGACCGCCACAGCGACGAGCGGCATTGCCACGCCGCCGGCGAAGAGCACGACCGCGCAGCCATCGTCATCCACCGGAGCAGCGACTTGGCCGTGCACCCATTCGTGCAGGGCCGGGCTCGCAGCCAACAGGCCGAGCGCGAACACTAATGCGGCCGCGCCGGTCGCCAGAAATCGGCGAAAAAGATCGGCGTGGCGGCGGAGCATCGCGGGCAAGGTTGGCATTATGCCGGAATCGTCAAGCGGCAGGCGCTGTTCCCTTTTCCGGAAACGAGAAAATCATTTTGATGTGTCCGGCTGCACCAGCAGCCGCACGTCGAAGACCCACCATGTGCTATCGCGGCGCTCGATGCGACCGAGGAACTGACGGCCGGTGGCGACGGCGGCAAGGACGTCGGGCGCGGTGCGAAACTCGCGCGTGCCGGCGGCGAGTAGGCCGGGAATCTCGTCGTGCTGTACGCGCAACGCGCCGCGATCGGCGACGACGGCGGCGATCGTGCCGCGCATCGGGAAACCCGCGAGTTGTTCCGGCGTCGGCGCGCAGTCGCAGCTTTTGGCCGCCGCGATCAGTTCGCCCTCGGGCACGGTAACGAGCAGGGTGCGCAACGATGCGGTGTCTCCCGCGGCAATGGCGGTAACGAACTGCGCCGAGCTTTTGCCGCCCATGTAGTCGCGCACCAATGCGAGTCGCACTCGAGGCGGGTGGGCGGCCGCGTTTGCGTTGGTGGCACTGGCAGGCGTCAGTCGAACCGGCACATCTGCCGTGAAGTCCGGTGACAAGCGCCGCAGCCACGCGCTGCCGTCGCTTTCAAGCCAGGCGACGAGCATCGCGCCGTCGTGCAGGATGAGTGTGTCAACGCTGCCGGCGGGTTTGCCGTGGTCGATGTGCAGCGGTTGGAGGAAACGCGTGCCGGCGTCGGGCGAGAACGAGGCGAGGACGCGCGGATCGTTGTCGGCGGAGCTGAACCAAGCCACTGCCACGCGACCGCCGTCGCTGGCGAGCCGCGGGCCGGTGGCGAGACCGACGTCGTTGTCGAGTGGCTTCGAGTTGTCCCATGTCTGGCCTCGGAAGCGGGCGGTGCGGACAGTGGTGAGGTTATCGTCGGTGCGGCCGTGGTACGCGAGCAGCGCGCCGCCGTCGGGAAAGGCGGTGAGTGAAAGTTGGGAAAAGCGCGGCACCGACGGATCGAGCAGCACGTCGGGCCCGGTCTCGCCAAGGACACGGGCAAAAAGTTGCATGACAGCTTTCTCCCGCTTCTCGAAGTCACGGCCGTCAATCCACGCAGCGAGCACGCGGTTGTCGGCGAGGGTGGCGAGGGCGACAGCCTCGATATCTCCAGAGTTTGCCGGTGAAAGCGGTTCATCCTTTCCCCAAGTTTTTCCACCATCAGTGGTATGTTTGACCAACGCCATCGTTTCGACATTATGCGCCGCATAGCCAAAAAATCCCACGGCGGTGGCGTGACCGTTCGCCCCAATACTCACGGGAGGAAAGGCCTCCGGCCATTCAAAGAGGTGAAATAATCTGCCATGCTTGATGATCGTTGTCGGCGCGCTCCATTTCTTCCCGGCGTTGTCGAAAGTGGAGAAACGTAGCGCGATTTCGTCCTTGGGTCGGTCGGCCCACGACAACCACGCCGCGCCATCGGGTGCGCCGGTCAGCGAAACACCAACGGCGTAAGGCAGAGCGGGTGATAAAAGCTCTTCGATTCTAACCGCAGCAGTGGGTTTTTCCTCTACAGCGTGCGCCGCGGCGAGCGCGAGGCAGACGGCGACGGAAAATGCCGGGCGGATCATGCCCTCACGTTACTCGCGTGCCACGGCGTTGCAACAACGTGACGACCAGCAGCAGCAAAAACGACAGCACGAGCAGCACCGCGGCAAACGCGTGGGCCTGCGGATAGGCGAGCTTTTGCACTTCGTCGTAGAGCGCGATGCTGGCGACTTTCGTCACGCCGGGGATCGATCCGCCGATCATGAGGACGACACCGAATTCGCCGAGTGTGTGCGCAAAACCGAGCGTGAGTCCGGCGACGATGCCGCGCCACGCGAGGGGCACATGCACGCGCACGAACACTCGAGCTGGGCTCGCGCCGAGCGCCCGGCCGGCGTCGAGCAACTCGTGTGGCACGCCGCGCAGCGCCGCCTGAAACGGCTGCACCGCGAACGGTAGTGAGTAAAATACCGACGCGATCACGAGACCGGTGAACGAAAAGGCGAGCGGCGCACCCGTAAGCGCCCGCCACCAACTGCCCGGCGCATGGTTCGGCGAAAACGCGACGAGCAGATAAAACCCGATGACGGTTGGCGGCAGCACGACCGGCAGCGCGACGAGCGTTTCGATGATCGGTGCGAGGCGGGTGCGTGTGGAGTTGAGCCAGTGCGCGAGCGGCAGACCGATTGCCCCAAGCACGAGCGTCGTGATCGCGGCGAGGCGCAGCGTGAGCCACAGCGATTGCCAGAGCGGCGCGGGAAGGAGCCAGACGTGTGCGGCGGATTCGCCCATCAGGGCGACGGTGGCACGCCGTAGCCGAAGCCCTCAAGAACCTTTCGCGCCGCTGCGCCGCGCAGAAACTCCAGATAGCGGCGCGCCGCTGGATTCGTCGCACCGCGCACTGTCAGCACCGCGCCGTGGGCGAGCGGCGCGTGCAAATCGGCCGGCACCACGAGCCAGCGGCCTCTTTCGGGCAGGTTCGGCGCCAGCACGAGCGAGAGCGCAACGAAGCCGATATCGGCATTGCCCGTCGCGACGAACTGCGCCGTCTGCGAAATATTTTCGCCGACGACGAGCTTCGGTTGGGCATCCGACCACACTCCGAGTTGCTCGAGCGCCTGTCGCGCTGCCCGGCCGTAAGGCGCGGTGTCGAGGTTGGCGACAGCGATTTTCTTCACCGTCGGATCGCGGACGACCGCGGTGACGGATTTTAATTCAAGGCTGGGCCGCGTCGTCCAGAGCACGAGCCGCCCGGTGGCAAACGTCGCCAGGGATTTTTCATCGGCGAGCCCCGCGGCGACCAGCGCGCGCGGATAATCGAGATCCGCCGAGAGAAAGAGATCGAAAGGGGCGCCGTTTTTGATTTGCGCGACGAGACTGCCGGAGGCGCCGGTCGCGCTCGTGGCGGTGGCGTCAGGCGCGGATTTTTTGAACTCGGCGTTAAGCGCGTCGAGCGCGTGGACGAAGTTCGCTGCCGCGGCGATGGAGACGCTTTCGTCGCCGCGGAGGACAGCGGCGGCAAATGTTAGTGCGAGCAAAGTGGCGCGGCGGAGCATGGCTGGCGGACGGAAGCTCAGCCTCATGCCTTCGGACGTGGCGATTCGCGGCGCGGCAGCACCTCGTCGGCTTTGTCGGCAATCTTGTCAGCGACGTCGGAAGGTTCGGCGCCCGCGATCGGATAGGATTCGGTCCATTTGACACTACCGTCCTCCACCACGAGCAGGCGCACCATCAGTGCCCGGGCGTCGCCCTCGCCAGTCAGGTGACCAACGAGGACGAAACTAGAGCCGGATTGCCTGGCGCGCGCGATGAGCGCATCGTCGGCCACGGTCTTGGGTTGGCGGAGCAGGCCGACTTCGCGGGCGTGCGTCAGGGAGAGCTGGCCGTAGAGCGAGGCGAAGACTGCGCTGCTGAATTTCTCGGCCGGTTCCTCGGAGCCGAGCTTGGAAAACGGCACCATCGCCAGATGTTTTCCGGCCGTGGCGCCGGCAGCCTCAACGGAGCCGGGAGAAAAACTTTTCGTGATTTCGTTCCCGAGTCGTGCGAGGTCGGCGGAATTGCCGCTCTTGCGCGCTTCGCGGGCGGCCTGAGCAAATTCGTCGGCGACGTCCTTGAGTGCCTGTTGCGCTTCGCTGCGGCTCGGCGCCGCGGGTCCGGGATCACGGTTCGATTCACAGCTGCGACTGGAGAACAACGTGACCACCAGCCAGAGAGTGACGAGGATCCGTGCCCAGCGGGGCAGGCGTTTGAAAAGCAACCAGCCGGCGGTGAGGACCCACCACAGCGTCTCGGCGATGAACTTTACGCTGTGGAAAAATCCGCCTTTCTCCGGCACCGGTGGAAAGGGCGGCATCGGCGGGGGCAAATCCACGTGGGGATCGGCTGAGAGCGGCGGGGGCTCCGCTGCGTGTAGCGGTGGAGTCGGAGCGAGCGGCGGCGGACGGTTATAAGCCATCGGCGGACGGGTGAGCGCGTGATGGTTGCCGGAGAGAATGCGGCGCACGAGATGGTGCAGCGCGGGAGTCGGCTGCCCGCCCGGGAGTCGCAGCCATTGCACGGTGAGAAACTTGTCCGGCACCCGTGCGGTCGACTCGGTGGTGCCGTCGATTACGACCGGAATCAAGAAGAGCACGTCGTCCGCCATGTCGAGCGAGCGGTCAGTGGCGAGGCGCCATTCGCGGCGGAAGTAGCCTTCCTTGCGCGCTTCGGTGGTGGCCGAAATCACCGGCACGAAATATTCGCAGTCGCGGATCTGACGGCGGATCTTTTGATCCCACGCATCGCCGCCGCCGAGTTCGTTTTCGTCATACCAGACATCGAGGCCGGCGGCCACGAGCGTGTCGCGTAGGGTGCGCGCCGCGGTGCGATCTTCGGAGGCGTAGCTGATGAAGACGGAAGGCGCGGGAGAGGGCGGCGGCGGTGTCGCGGCTGTTTCGCTGGCGCTGGACATGGTGCGCCGCGAAGCTCGCGCCGCGCCGGGAGCGGGTCAAGCGCGCGAGAATTTTACCCATCGCATTTCAACACGTAAACGGCGCCCCGCTCGGAGCCGATGGCAAGCAAGGTGTCATCCGGCGACCAAGCCAGTTTCGTGGCGGCGGCCGGCATTTTCACGGTGGCGCGGAGCGGTTGCGCGCGCTCGGGGCTCCAGAGTTGCACGACACCGTCGGCGCTCGCCGTGGCGAGAAGGCCGTGAGAATTTTGAAATTTCACCGCGCACACCGGCGCCTCGTGCGGAAGCATCGCGGGCTCGCGGCCCTCGGGGCCGTCACCGGTGCAATCCCAGATGCACGCGTCGCGCCCGCCGCTGGTGGCGAGCCAGCGCGAGGTGTGATCGAAGGAGAGGTATTTAACTTTTCCCTCGTAGCCGCTCATGTGGAGCTCGATGTCTTTTTCCGGAATCCAGAGATGCACCGACGGATCTTGGTTACCGGAGACGAGCCATTTGCTGTCGGGTGACCAGACGAGCGCATGGATGCCGTTGGCGTAGGGGAATTCTTTCTGGAGGAGAAAATCGTCGGCATCCCAAAGATGGATGCCACCGAAATGCGCGGTGGCGACGCAGCCTCCGGCCGGCTGCCAGGCGAGCGCGGTGAGCGTTTTCGGCGCTTCCTTGAACGTGTGCGCAAGTGCGCCGTCGGGTTGGAGGAAAACGAGTTTGCGGCCGGCGGCGGCGGCGAGGAGCGGTGCGGCGTCATTCTGCGGCTGCCACGCGAGATGTTCAACCCAGGCTTGGCCGAGCGCAGCGGTGCCGGTGTGCTGGCCGGCGGACGCATCCCAAAATTTCACGGCACCGTCCTGCCCGCCGGTGGCGAGGGTCGTGGAGCCGGTCTGCCACGCGAGACAGTTGGTGCCTTGGTTGTGGCCGGGGAGTTCGTGGACGCGTTTGCCATCGGCGGTGGCGATCAGCGAAACGGGACCTGCGCTGCTCGCGGCGGCGAGCAGCGTGCCGTCAGGTGACCACGCGAGATCGATCGCGTAGTCGTCGAGTTGGGCGGCCCAGTGCTTGGTGAGTTGCATCAGCGAAGCGCAAAGACGCGCAGATGCGGAGAAACGCCAAGCCGAATCTCCAGCAATCCACGCCGGGAATTAGTTGCGCGCCGAAACCGTGTCGGCCGTCGGGAAATCCGCGGGGATCGCCTGCGTGACTTTGCCGGTCGCCACCCACTCGGTGCCGCGTTGCAGCGTCACGATGAAGCCGACGCAGTTGAGCGGCCGAAACGGCGGGATGTCTTTTGGGCCGACGTGGCCGAGGGTCGTGTGGAAGACGCGCCCCGCGCCATAGGTGATCGTCATGAGCATCGGCTCGTGTTCGCCGCTGGCGGTGGGCGATTTGGCTTTGTCGGCGAGCGCGGTGGCGAGCACAGTGACGTTTTTCGCGGGGCCGCGGAGGTGACTGTAGATTTCGTCGTTTGGGTGCATCCATTCGGCCGGCAGACCGCGCATGATCGGATGGTCGGGGTCGCGCGTGACGACCGGGAAATCGTGGCGCGTGGGATGGCTCGCGTTGCCCGGCGTGGTGGCATCGACCACCATTTTGCCGTCACGCCAGCGGATCTTCGGACCCCAGTTGGCGTCGCGGGCGCCGATGCTGCCGTCGGCCTTCATGCCCCAGCCGCCGACGCCGATCATTTCGTTCCACTCGGGCCAGTATGGAAACGCGTTGTCGGTGTCGTGGATCACGACGAGGCCGCCGCCACCCTTCATATAATCGACAAACTCCGCCTTCGTCGCGGCGGGCCACTCGGCGCCTTCGTAAACGACGACGACCGCGGCGTAGCCGGAAAATTTCGGCGCGAAGCCGGCCATGTCCGCGCCAGTCGGCGGAGTCGTAACGGTGTCGACGTTGAAGAGGCCGGTTTTTTCGAGGTAACTTTTCATGAGTGGCGCGCTCTTGGTCCAGTCGTGATACTTGCTGGACTGACCGGTGAGGAGCATGACTTTTTGCAAGGGGGCGGCGGCGAGTTGGGCGGCGACGAGGGTCAGCGCGGCGAAAGAGCAGAGACGGCGGGCAGAGGACAACATGGCGGTTGGCGGGGTCGGAGTGAGGTGCGCGGCCCGGGCGGCCGCCGATCGCACTAGGCGATGCCATGGGCGGTGCGGCGCGGCAAGCGCGCTTCGTTGAAAAGTTGGCTTCTCTCCGGCGAGAAATCCCGCAACACTCCGTAACGCTTCTAGGTTGGCGCACGTCTCGCCTCACTTCTGCCCCCCTTACTCCGATGCCGAAAAATAATACCGTTACCTTGAATCGTCGCGATTTCATCGCTTTCTCTGCCATGGCTGCGGCCATGTTGGGACTTCCGGGCTGCATGAGCCTGCAGCACAACCCCCGCAAACCGCGCCCGATCGCCGCCGGCGCGAAAATCCGTTTCGCCCAGATTGGCTGCGGCGGCAAGGGCTTCAGCGACGTCATGGCGCAGAAGGACGAGGACGTCGTCGCGCTGTGCGACATCGACTGGGTGGGCAAGCCCGAGCGCGTGAAGAAACCCGATGGCACCTTCGAAATGGGGCCGTCGAACGTGCAGAAACTGATGACGCAGTTTCCGAACGCGAAACGTTACACCGATTTCCGAAAAATGCTGATCGAGATGGACGATCAGATCGACGCGGTCGGCATCGCCACGCCCGACCACATGCACTTCCTCCCCGCCTACATGGCGATCATGATGGGCAAGCACGTTTACGTGCAGAAGCCCATGACTCAGACGGTCGGGGAGGCGCGCGAGCTCCTCCGGCTCGCGCGCCTCAACGGCGTGTGCACGCAGATGGGCAACCAAGGTCACGCCGGCGAAGGCATCCGGCTCGTCCGCGAATGGTTTGAGGCCGGCGTGATCGGCGACGTGCGCGAAGTGATGATTTGGACGAACCGCGCCGCCACTCCGGGCGACATCGTGTGGCCACAGGGCATCAAGGAATGGCCGGCCGCCGATCCGATTCCGGAGGGTCTCAATTTCGACGTCTTCCTCGGGCGCGCGCCGGACCGCCCCTTCAGCAAGAAAATCCATCCGTTCAACTGGCGCGGCTACCACGACTACGGCTGCGGCGCGATCGGTGACATGGCCTGTCACCTCATGGACGCCGCCTTTTGGGGCTTGCAACTCGGCGCCCCCGAGATGGTCGATCCGACCAAGGTCGTCGGTCAGACCGACATTTCCTACCCGTTGCAGGCGATCGTCACTTATCAATTCCCCGCGCGCGGCAGCCTGCCTCCCGTGAAACTTATGTGGCACGAAGGCGGTGAAAAACCGGCCAAGCCCGCGCAGCTCGAGGAGAGCCGCAAGCTCGCCAAAGGCGGCCAATTGATCATCGGCAGCAAGGGCACCGTTTACGACGGCAACGATTACTGCAACAGTCCGCGTTTCATCCCGGAATCCTTCCACAAGGAACTGGCCGACGGCGGCAAGCTGCCGCCGAAGAAATATCCGCGCCCCGATCCGATCGGCAATCCGCACAAGGAATTCATGAAGGCGATCCGCGAAAATAATCCCGCGGCCGCCGGCTCGAACTTCGAATACGCGGTGCCGTTCACGGAAATGGTCAGCCTTGGCACCGTGGCGATTCGAGTGGGCAAGAAATTCTCGTGGGACTCGGCCGCCATGAAGACGAGCCTGCCCGAGGCCGACGCGCTGCTCTATCCGAATTATCGCAAGGGTTGGTCGCCGGGCGAGATTGCCTGAGTGTTGTGCGACGGTTTTTCCGAATTGTGGGCCGGGGTCGAAATGGCTTCGGCCCTTTTTCTTGCGTCCTGAAATCGTTCGGAGGCGTGGCGACGCTCAATTTCGGGCCGGGAGTGCCGATATATGGCTTTCGGTCCAACCGATATTTTCGTCATGCCCAATCATCCCATTCGCTCGATGCTTGTCACCGTGCTGCTGTTTGCAGCGGCGGGTGCCGTGCTCGCCGCGTCGGCTTGGATGGGCGAACGGCCTGCGGATCGATCGGGAAAAATGGATGCGAGGAGCGTTATTCTCAAAGCGACTCCGATGCAGTCACCTACTCACCGGCTCACCGCATCGTGATCTTAGGATCGCGAACGTCGCACTCTCTGGTTCGCCGGTAACGAGTCGCTGCGGTTACTTCAGACGAGGCAAGCTTTGAAGGCTTCCGTCAGCGCGGGGCGGTCGAGATTCTTGCCGATGAAGACGAGCGTGTTATGCCGTGCCTCGGCGCCCCATTCGCGATCGAACTTTGCGTCGAAGAGCATGTGAACGCCTTGGAAAACGAGGCGCTTGTTGGTGCCCTTCACGGCGAGCACGCCCTTCATGCGGTATATGTCGCCGCCCTTGGTGCGGAGAAGTTCGCCGATCCAGTCGTTGAGTTTTTTGCCGTCGAGATCGCCGGCGGCGGTGATGCCGACGGAGGTGACGGCGTCGTTGTGCTCGTGCGCGGCGTGATAGTCGCGCTGCCAGCACGGCTTCGCCGTCTCGCCCATCACGTGAATGTGCAGCGGATCATGGCCGCAGGATTCGAAAACGAGATAGAATCCGGGCGAGGCGAGCTTGAGTTTGAATTTGCCGTTGCCGTCGGCGAGGAGCAGCCGGTGTAACGTGGCACCGGGAGAGATGGTGTCGCCGTCTTTGGTGCGCGATTCCCAGTCAGAGAACACCAGCATCGCGGCATCGCGCGCGGTGGTGAGGTCGTTATCGTCGAGCGATTTCACGGGCATGACGACCACGTCGAGTTCGTTTGGATTGCCGTGGTGATGATGCGCATGGTCCTCGTCGCCGTGACCGTGGTCATGGCCCTCGTGTGAATGATTGTGGTCGCAGTGGCCGATGACGAGTTCGTGGGTGCCGGCGGGGAGCGCGTAGGCGCCCGCCCACTCGAACGGATATTCGGGCTCCATGAACTGAGGATCGAGATCGTTGGCGCGAGAAAGGTTGAAGCCGCCGACATCGAGCACGGCGTCGAGATTCACGTCGCAGTTTTTCGTGCGGTGGATTTTAGCGACCGCGTTGATGCGCTTGATGCGGACCTCCAGCGCGTCGAGCTCGGCCGGAGAAACGAGATCGGTTTTGTTGAGGAGAATCACATCGGCGAACGCGAGTTGCTTCACCGACTCGTCGCCGGTGTCGAGGTGCTGGAGGACGTGCTTGGCGTCGACGACGGTGACGATGGCGTCGAGGCGAAACGCCGTTTTCATCTCGTCGTCGGTGAAGAACGTCTGCGCGACCGGCGCGGGATTGGCGAGGCCGGTGGTCTCGATGAGGATGCCGTCGAGCTTGTCCTTGCGCTTGAGCAGGCGGCCGAGGATGCGGATGAGATCGCCGCGCACGGAGCAGCAGATGCAGCCGTTGTTCATCTCGAAGAGCTCCTCCTCGCTCTGGATGACGAGCTGGTTGTCCACGCCGACCTCGCCGAACTCGTTCTCGATCACGGCGAGTTTTTTGCCGTGGTGTTCGGAGAGGATGCGGTTGAGGAGCGTGGTCTTGCCGGCGCCGAGGAAGCCGGTGAGGACGGTGACTGGAATCATGGAACTGCGAACTAAAAGGAGCGGATAGCCGAATGGCAAACCGCGACCGCGAATGAGCGCGAGCCGCCAGCCGCGTTTAGCTCTGTGGCTTCAGCAAACCCTCACCATCCATTTGATAAACGCTCGAGAGCCAGCCGCCCTCCCAGCTGTCGTGGACGTGCAGCCGGCCGGCGATGGGCAACGGAGTGTCCTGCACTGGCGGAATGCCCTTCGGCATCCTCACGACGATCCATGCGTTGGTGGCGGGTGTGACGCCGAAGCAGCACAGCAGCGGACTGTTCAAGAGCAGAAACTCCGTCGCGAGCCCGTGCTCGATTTTCGTCGGCAGGATAAACCCGATCACAACCACTTTCTGGTCGTCGAGTTTTTTCACGGCGTCGGGAACTTGGCTCATCACATCGGGTGGTGTGACCGGTGCCGGAAGGTCGGCCGAAGGAACAGCGGGCACCTTGAATTCGAAACCGGCGAGCTGATCGAAGCCGACCGATTGGTAGCCGCCGGCGAGCAGGGTTGCGTTGGGTTTCGCTGGTGCGGCGTCGGCGGCGGGACGGAGCGCGGCGCGCTGGGAGGTGATGACCGACGACAGGGCGCCATGCAGGGGCTTGGGCGGCGGCGCGTCTTCTTCTGACGGCTGTGCGCCCAGCAGCGTGGCAAGCGACAGCGCCGCGAACACGACGGCCCGACCGGAGGTGATGGAAAAAAAACTCATGGCGAGTGCTCAGTCCTTGTCGTTGCCTTTCGGAAAATTAAAGGCGACGGCGGTGAACTTGTTGCCGCGGATCTCGAGGGCGGTGAGGACGCCATCGAAATTTTCGGTGGTCTTGATCCAGTCGGTCGTGGCCTCGAAGAGCGCGGTGTCGCCGATTTTTTCGCCCGTGGCGGAGTTGGCGATCGGTTGGAGCGTGAGTGTCTGCTTCACGCCACCGACCGTCGCGACAATTTCCAGCGACGGTGCGGCGACGCGGATGAAGTCTTCCAATTCACCGTCAAGGACGTAGACGGAGAGTTTGCCGGTGGCTGCATCGCGGACGAGTTCGAGATGATAGATTTCGGCGCCGAGGACGATGGAAGTGCCGCCGTGCGGCGGATGGTGCTCGTGTTTTGCCGCCGGTGCGGAGGTCGCGACGGGCGTTTCCTTTTTGGCGCACGCGGTGAACGCGCCGAACAGCGACACGGAAAACAGCAGGCGAAGGAGGGCGGACATGCGGCGCAGGGTTGGTGAATCTGCGAGTGAGCTAAAGCCGAATCCGTCGAAGCCGGAGGGCGTTGGAGACGACAGTAATCGAACTGAGGCTCATCGCCACGCTGGCAAACATCGGGTGCAGCAGCCACCCGGTGAACGGATAGAGTGCGCCGGCGGCGATCGGCAGACCGGCGAAATTGTAGGCGAAGGCCCAGAAAAGATTTTGCCGGATGTTGCGCAGCGTGGCGCGGCTGAGATGCACGGCGCGGACGAGCGCGGCGAGATCGCCCTGCACAAGGACGAGGCCGGCGCTGTGCATGGCGACTTCGGTGCCGGTGCCCATCGCAATGCCGACATCGGCGGCGGCGAGCGCAGGTGCGTCGTTCAACCCGTCGCCGGCAAAAACGACGCCACCGTCAGGGGCACGGTATTCGCGGACGAGTTCCTGTTTGCGCGCAGGGGTGACACCGGCGTGGTAGCCGTCGAGCCTGAGTTCGGTCGCGACGGCGTGGGCAGTGGATTCGCGATCGCCGGTGACCATGACGATGCGCAGGCCGAGGCGCTGGAGTTCGCAGATCGCGGCGGGTGTGGTCGGTTTGATTTCGTCGGCGAGCGCGAGCGTGCCGGCTGGGTAGCCGTCGATGGTGACGGCGACGAGTGTGGCGGTGGCGAGCGTGTCTGCTTCCGCGGCGGCCCGAGCGACGGCGACAAGTTTTCCGTCGACCCGAGCGCGGACGCCGACGCCGGGTTCGGCGGAAAAGTCGGTAGCGGACGGCAAAGTGAGTGCGCGCTCAAGGGCGGCGGCGACGATGGCACGGGCGAGCGGATGCTCGCTCGGCGACTCGGCGGCAGCCGCGAGCGTAAGCAGTTCGGTTTCGGAAAATCCGCCGACCGGCGTAACGTTGATCACGCGCGGCTTGCCGGCGGTGAGTGTGCCGGTTTTGTCGATGAGCAACGTGCGGGCGCTGGCGAGGCGCTCGAGGGCGGCGGCGTCTTTCACCAGCACGCCGGCCTGTGCACCGCGGCCGATGGCAGTGACGATCGATACGGGCGTCGCGAGGCCGAGCGCACACGGGCAGGCGATGATGAGGACGGCGACGGCGTTGAGCAGCGCGAAGATGAAACGCGGCTCCGGTCCCAGCACGAGCCACGCTACGAAAGTAAGTGCCGCGAGCGCCGCGACACCGGGCACGAACCAAGCGGAAACGCGGTCGGCGAGCCGCGCGATCGGTGGCTCGCTGTCCTGCGCCTGCTCGACGAGTCGGACGATTTGAGCCAGCAGCGTGTCGCGGCCGACGTGCTCCGCGCGGAGGACAAACGTGCCGGTGGTGTTGAGCGTGCCGGCGCTGGCGCGATCGCCGGGGTGTTTCACGACGGGCACCGGTTCACCGGTGAGCATGGACTCGTCGAGTTCGCTTGCGCCTTCGGTGAGCGCGCCGTCGACCGGCACGTGTTCGCCGGGCCGCACGCGGAGCAGGTCGCCGGGTTGCACGGATTCGAGCGGCACATCCTCCTCGCGGTCATCGACGTCGAGGCGATGGGCGATTTTGGGCGCGAGATCCATGAGGGCGCGGATGGCGGCATCGGTGCGGGCGTGGGCCCGCTGCTCAAGAATTTGCCCGAGCAACACAATGGTCGTGATGAACGCCGTCGCCTCGAAATAGACCGGCACGCCGTGGGCGGTGCGGAACGCCGCCGGAAACGAGTCGCCGAACAGCACCGCAAAGACGCTGAAGCCATACGCGGCGCCGGTGCCGGTAACGGTGAGCGTGAACATGTTGGGGTCGCGATCGCACAGCGACTTCCACCACCGGCGGATGAAGAACGCGCCGCACCAGAAAAAGACGGGCGTGGTCAGGACGAGCTGCGACCAGCCGAGCACCCGCGGATCGAACCTGTGAAAAAACTGCGGCGCAACCATCGCGCCCATCGCAAGCACCAGCACGGGCGCGGTGAGCGCACCGGCGACATAGAAGCGCGGGCGCAACACGCGCTCGTGCGGCAGCCCCATGTAAACCGGCTCACCCGGCGCGGCTGGCGTGATGGGATGATCGCTCGCAGACATACCCGCAACTTTGCGCGCGATCAGGTGGAAGGCGAGGTTGCGAGCGATGCGTCCGAGTCCGGCAAACTGCGGCGGCGCCAGAGGAAGAAGATCGCGGGATAGACGAGCAGTTCCATGAGAGTGGACGTGACGACACCGCCGACCATCGGCGTTGCGATGCGTTTCATCACGTCGGCGCCAGTGCCGTGGCTCCAAAGAATCGGCAGGAGGCCGGCGATGATCACGGCGGCGGTCATGGCTTTCGGGCGGACGCGTTTCACGGCGCCGTGGTAGATCGCATCGCGCAGGTCGGTGGCGGTGCGGAGGCGGCCGGATTTTCTCCAATCCTCGTAGGCGAGATCGAGGTAGAGGAGCATCACGACGCCCGTCTCGGCATCGAGGCCGGCCAGCGCGATGATGCCGACCCACACGGCGACGCTGAGGTTGTAGCCGGCGAAGTGAAGCAGCCAGAACGCACCGACGAGCGAGAACGGAACCGCGAGCAGGACGATGGCAGTTTTGATCCACGACTGCGTGTTGAGGTAGATGATGAAAACGATGAGGAACAGCGTGAGCGGGATGACGACGAGGAGGCGCTGCTGGGCCCGCTGCATATATTCGAACTGGCCGCTCCAGAAAATGCTGTAGCCGGGCGGCAGCTTGAGTTCGCCGCGCTGGAGGGCGGCGTTGACGGCGGCTTGGGCATGGCGGACGTAGGTGCCGATATCGACGCCCGCCACATCGACGTAAACCCACGCGTTGGGCACCGCGGCCTCGCTCTTGATGCCCATCGGCGCGGCGACGACGCGAACTTTCGCGAGCTGGCTGAGCGGCACCTGCGCCATCTGCGCGGAGGCTGCGGCGCCGCCCATGCCGGTGGAAGCGCCCGCGGTTTTCACCGGCACGACGATCTCGCGCAGCGCCTCAAGGTTTTCGCGGTAGTCGCGATCGTAGCGGAGAATGACGCCGTAGCGCTCGAGTCCCTCGACCGTGGTGGTGAGCGGCATGCCGCCGAGTGCGACCTCCAAGACTTCCTGCACATCGCCAACGGTGAGCCCGTAGCGCGCGATGGCATCGCGATCGATGTCGAACTCGACGTAGTTTCCGCCCATCACGCGCTCGGCGAAGACGCTGCTTGTGCCTGGCACGCTATGGATGATCCCCTCGAGCTGGCCGGCGATGCGCTCGAGATCGGCGAGGTTGGGGCCAGCGACCTTGAGGCCGACCGGCGTCTTGATGCCGGTGGCCAGCATGTCGATACGCGTCTTGATCGGCATCGTCCAGGCGTTGGTCAGGCCGGGGATTTGCACGGCGGCGTTCATCGCGGCGGAGAGTTCGTCGATGGTGCGGCGGCGGTGCGCGACGATCTTGCCGGTGTCGTCGGGGATGTCGGCGGCGGGCCATTCCTCCTCGGGTTTCAACATGATCGTGGTCTCGATCATGTCCATCGGCGCGGGGTCGGTGGCGGTTTCGGCGCGGCCGATTTTCCCGAAGACGTGATGCACCTCCGGGAAAGCGCGGATCATCCGGTCGGTCTGCTGGAGGACTTCGCGCGCCTTCGTGGGCGAGATGCCGGGGAACGTCGTCGGCATGTAGAGCAGGTCGCCTTCGTAGAGCGGCGGCATGAACTCGGAGCCGAGTTTGCTGAACGGATAATAAGTCGCGGCGAGAATCGCGGCGGCGGCGGCGATGACGAGCCACCGATACTTGATCACGTGGTCGAGCAACGGATGGTAGAGCCAGATGAGAAAACGGTTCAGCGGATTTTTCTCCTCGGACGGAATCTTGCCGCGAATGAAGAAACCCATGAGCACCGGTGCGAGCGTGACGGAAAGCAGCGCGGCCGCGGCCATCGAGTAAGTCTTCGTGAACGCGAGCGGCTTGAACATCCGGCCCTCCTGCGCTTGCAGCGTGAAGACCGGCAGAAACGACACCGTGATTACGAGCAGCGAGTAGAAGAGTGTGGGGCCGACCTCGACGGCAGCGTCTCGGATGATGTCCCAGTGCGGTTTTTTTCCCGCGTCGTGCTCGAGGTGCTTGTGCGCGTTCTCGATCATGATGATGACCGCGTCCACCATCGCGCCGATCGCGATCGCGATGCCGCCGAGCGACATGATGTTCGAGCTGAGCCCTTGGTCAAACATGACGAGGAACGACGCCAGCACTGCCACGGGCAAAATGACGATGGCGACGAAGGCGCTGCGCAGGTGCAGCAGGAACAGGATGCACACCAGCGCGACGACGATGCTTTCCTCGATGAGCTTTTCCTTCAGCGTTTTCACCGCGCGGTCGATGAGCGCGGTGCGGTCGTAGGCGACGGTGTAGGTCACGCCTTCGGGTAGACTTTTCATGGCCTCGTCGAGTCGCGCCATCACGCGTTGGATGACCTCGCGGGTATCGACGCCATAGCGCACGACCACGATCCCGGCGACCGTTTCGCCCTTGCCGTTGAGATCGGCGATGCCACGGCGCATATCGGGGCCGATTTGGATGTTGGCGACTTCGCCGAGGAGAATCGGCGTTCCGCCCGGCCCGCGTCCGACGGCGATCTTGCGGAGATCGTCGAGACCTTCGACGTAGCCGCGGACGCGCAGGATGAATTCCTTCTCGGCCATCTCGAGCGAACGCCCGCCGACCTCGCCGTTGCTTTTCTGCACCGCCATCGCGACGTCGCGGATGGAGAGGTTGTAGGCGTGCAACCGGTGCGGATCGACGGTGATCTGGTATTGCTTTACGAACCCGCCGACCGACGCCACCTCGGCGACGCCCTCGACGCTGGAGAGTTGGTAGCGCAGAAACCAGTCTTGCATCGAACGCAGTTGCGCGAGGTCGTGCTTCGGCGAGTTGAGCGAATACATGAACGCCCAGCCGACGCCGGTCGCGTCAGGCCCGAGCCGCGGCGCGACGCCGGCGGGCAGACTGCCGGCGAGCCCGCTGAGGTATTCCAGCACGCGACTCCGCGCCCAATAAGGATCGGTGCCGTCCTCGAAGATGACGTAAACGAACGAGAATCCGTAAAACGAATAGCCGCGCACGATTTTCGCCCCGGGCACCGACAGCATCTTCGTCGTGATCGGGTAGGTGACTTGATCCTGAACGAGCTGCGGCGCCTGCCCGGGCCACTCGGTGTAGATGATGACCTGCGTGTCGGACAGATCAGGAATCGCGTCGAGCGGGATGCGGCGCAGCGCGTAGAGGCCGCCCAAGATCAGCGCGACCGTGCCGGCCAGGATGAGGACTTTGTTCTTAAGCGAAAACTCGATGATACGTTTCAGCATGGGCGCGCCTCAGTCGATTTTCTCGCCGCAGGTGAGCATCGCGGAGCCGAAGAACGGATTGCGCAGTTCGCCCGTGCGCTGGAGCCAGTGGCCCTTACCGACAACGGGCGCCATCGGGCACTCGAAGACCGTCAATTTTTCGCTTTGTGGGATGTGATGCGCGCGAGCTACGTCGGCGACGGCCGTGCTGAAGACCGCGAAATCGCGGCGCGCCGGCTTGAGGTCGGCGCGATTCGGCAGGGAATCGGCGACGCGCGTGAGGGGCTCGCGGTCCGCGGGCGTGGCATCCTTCAGAGCGGCGGCGAACGCGGCGCGGAGGTCGGGCAGCAGTTTCTGGTAACCGGCGAGATCGTCATCGGCGAGCGCGGTGGCGGCGTCGGCATCGGCGAGCGCGAGCGTGGTGAGAGCGTCGTGGGGAGGTCTCGCGGCAGTAGGGCCAGGCGTGAGCTCACGGGTAGAGGTAGTCGGCGCGGGCTGAAGCACCGCGTTACTGGTGCCGTCGGCGGTGAGCATTTTCTGGATCGCTTCGCGAAGCTGGCTTTCGGAATCGAGCATGAACTGGCCGGAGGTGACGACGCGTTCGCCCTCGGCAAGACCGGTGAGCACTTGATAGCGGCCGTCGTTGTTGCGCACGCCGAGCGTCACGTCGCGTGGTTCGAAGCGACCACCATCGAGCGCGACGAAGACGGTATTGCGTTCGCCACTGCGGAGCACGGCCATTTCGGGCACGAGCACCGCCGAGTCGGCGAGTTGCGCGGCGAAGCGCACGTCGACGAACATGCCGGGGCGCAACGTGCCGTCCGCATTGGGCAACACGATGCGCGCGGTGGCGGCGCGCGTCTGCTCGTCGATTTGTGGTAGCAGCAGCTCGACCTTGCCGGCCAGTTCACGCGCCGGGCCATACGTCACGCGCACGGTGGCATCCTGACCGACGCGGACAAACGGGAGATCGTTTTCGTAAACCTGCGCGAGCGCCCAGACGGTCGAGAGGTCGGCGAGCTGGTAGATTTTTTCGCCCGCCTTCATCATCTGACCGGCGACGGCCATTTTTTCGATGACGATGCCGTCAGCCGGAGCCCGAAACACCAGCGTGCGCTTCGCCTCGCCGGTGCGGGTGATCTCGGCGAGAAACTCGGCGGGGGCGTCGAAGAGTTGCAGGCGGGCGAGCGAGGCGCGGGTGAGCGGGCCTCCGGCCTTGGCCGACTCGGCGCCACTGGGGGCACCTTCGCTGCGGAGCGCGACGAGGTAGTTGAGCTCCGCGTTGTAGAGATCGGGTGAGTAGATTTCGAAGAGCGGATCACCGGTTTTTACGGTGGCCCACGTCGCGTTGACAAAAACTTTTTCGAGCCAGCCGTCGTATTTCGTGGTGAGGTCGCGCAAGCCCGACTCGTTGTAGGCGATCGTGCCGACGGTGCGAAACTCGCGGCGCACGGGGCCGCGGGTGACGAAGTCGGTGCGGAGGTTCATCCGCTGGATCGTGGCGGCATCAATCTGGATGGTCGTGGCGGAGGCGACGGGCGCGGCGTCGTCGTAAACCGGCACGAGGTCCATGCCCATTAAATCCTTGCCCGGGTTCGGGCTGACCTCGCCGGGTGTCATCGAAGATTTGTAGTATTTGATTTTCCGCTCGCCGGTCGGAGCGGCAGCCGTGCCCGTGCCACTGGCGCGGATGGGCGTGAGCTTCATGCCGCAGATGGGACAGTTGCCGGGCTCCTTCTTTATGATCTGCGGGTGCATGCCGCAGGTCCAGAGCTGGTCGGCGGCGAGTGCGGCGGAAACGACGAGCACAGCGAAGAGCGCGAGCAGGCGGAAAACCAATGCGGACGAAGAACGTTTCATGGCGGAGGAAGATTTTTCAGGGGGCGGCGGCCGCGAGGACGGCGGGAAGTGGCGCGACGTCGGCGGTGAACAGCGCGAGATCGACGGCGGCGAGCTCGCGCTGGCGGAGCAGGTCGAGCCGTTCGTGGCGCAGGTCGATTTGCATGAGGCGGGTCTCGGAAATCATCGCGGCGCCCGCCGGGCCCGACTGGGCGCCGGCCTCGGCGAACGCGAGACCACGCTCAAGATTCGGCAGCGCGACGCTGTCGATGGAAACGAGCATCCGGTCGGCTTCGCGCACCATGAAGAGCATTTGCGCGAGTTCGGTGGCGAGGCTGAGTTGCTCGGCGCTGACGCGGGCGACGGCGGCGTCGCGGCGCGCCTCGGCGGCGGCGACGGTGGCGGCGATTTTGTCGCGCCAGATGGGAAGCGAAAGGGTCGCGGTCGGGCGCACCATGAGCGGGCTGGCCTTGAGATCGACCATCGCGCCGAGTGAGAAATCGGGCGTGCCGGCGTTGTGCGCGACTTCGACGCCGGCGAGGGCCATGTCGATCATCGCGCGCATTTTAGCGAGGTCGGGATTCGCGGCGGACGCGCGGCGCCAGAGTTCGTCCTCGGTCGGCAACGGCGTGGCGGTGAGCATGGGTTGCGGCCACGGTGGATCTGTATCGACGGGGGCGAGGCCGAGCGCGGATTTGAAGCGAGCGCGCGCGGCGACGAGCCGGTCGGCCGCGGCGGCGTGGTGCGCGTGGTGTTGCGCGGCGAGATTTTGGAGGCGGATCTGTTTGTCGAAACCGGGCATGCCATGGGTCGTCGCGTAGTCGGCGTTGGCAAGGGCGAGCGCTTCGTCGACGGCGTGGATGGTCGAAGCATAGAGGCGATCGACTTCGGCGACGTAGGCGAGTTCGACCCAGGCCTTGCGCGCCTCGGCGGCAGTGCGCAGCACGGCGGCGACAAACACGCGGTGGGCGACCTCGCCCGCGGCGGCCGCTTCGCGACCCATGGCGGCGCGTTTGCCCGGCGTCATGAAGTCAAACATGAGGCCCGGCATGAATGTCATCAGCGTGTCGGCGATGTCCGCCTCGAAGGTTAACTTCGGATCGGGGAGTGCGCGCGCTGGTGCCGTCGCTTCGACGGCGGCGCGCCAGTCATAATACGCGGCGACGACGGCCGGGTGGTTGAGCACGGCGTAGCGCACGAAATCCGCTGGCGGCGAATCCGCGCGCACCACGGGCAGCGTCGGCTTTTCCGCGGGCGACCCCAGCGCGGCGCCGACGCGATTCAACCGATCGCGGGCGACGGTTTCAGCAACCGTGGGTGCGCCGGCGCAACCCGCAGCCCAGCTGGCAACAAGGGCGGCCGCTGGGAAGAGGATGCGCGGCGCACGCATGGTGCTCAGGAGCAATCAGGACTTCGGCGCGGCGGCGGCCTTGGCCTGTGCTGCCGCGGCGTCGTCGAGTTTCTTCAGGTATTTGGCGGGATCTTTCTCGAATTTCGGCACGCACATCTTGCAGCAGAAACGGACGAGCCGGTCGGGTTTGCCCGCTACCTTGTAAATGTAGTCCACGGGTCCGCCCATGTCGCCCTCTTCGAGATTTTCGCCGGAGACGACGCAGGTGGTGAGCGGGTAGGCAGCCTTGGCGTCGGCGGAAGCGGAGGGAGGCGTGGTTTTCTTTGCGTCTTGGGCAAAAGCGGCGACACCGGCGAAAAGCGCGGCGGCGAGGACGAGGCGGGGGAGTTTCATGGCAAGCGTGTTTTGATTTTGCGGCGCGCGAGGTGCGCGGTTGTCATCCGGCTTTACACCGTGACCGACGAAATCCCTTGAAATATTTTCTGAGGGTATTTTGGGCCGCGGGGTTATATGAAGGCGGACCTTCCTCGCCATGAGCTCTCGAAAATTTACCGAAACCCTCTCCCACACGTTGGCTGACTGGCGTGTGACACCGCAGCGAAATCCACGGTTCCGCACCGCAGTCTGGGCGCGCCTCGAGGCTGACCGCCGTCCGCCGACGTGGGCCGGCTACGCTCGTGCCCACCGCGCGATCGTGGCGGCAGCGCTGATGGCGGCCGTGGTGCTCGGCGCGTTCACCGGTCGCGAACGAGCCCGCGAACGCGACGCCGCGGCCCGCGCGGCGCTGGTGGCTGACTACGTGCATGGGCTCGACGCGCGCTGGATGCGGCATCCGTGAAAAATCTCCTGTTCACCCTTGGTCTCGTCGCGGCGGCGTGCGCGCTGTCGTTTGGCGTGTTCTACGCGGTAAACCGCGAACCGGCGGCGGTGCAGCAGGCGCTGCGAGCCGGCGATGCAATGGCCTGGCTGCGCACGGAGTTTCAGTTAAACAACGCCCAGTTTGCCGCGATCCAGCAACTGCACGAGGCTTACGGTGAAAAATGCACCGAGCATTGCGCGGCGATCATGGCGGCGCAGAAACGCGCGGCGCCGTCCGCGGAAATCGCGGCGTTGGAAAAAACCTGCGTCGACGCGATGGCGGTGCACTTCAAACACGTCGCAGCGCTGATGCCGGCGGGGCAGGGCGAGCGTTACCTCGCCATCGTGTTGCCGCGCGTCGCCGACTACGATCACCGCGGAGCCCCCAACGTGCAGGTGCACCATTGAGCGACGACACCGACTTGATGCGCCGCGTGCAGAGTGGCGACGAGGCTGCGCTCGGCGCGCTGATGGAGCGGTGGGAACTGCCGCTGAAAGCCTTCGTCGGGCGCATCGTGCTCAACGCGAGTGAAGCGGAAGAACTGGCGCAGGAGACGTTCGTGCGCGTATGGCAGCAGCGGGAACGATTTCGGGCGGGCGCGGAGTTCCGCCCGTGGATGTTTTCGATCGCGGTGAACCTCGCGCGCAACCGGCTGCGCTGGTGGCGGCGGCGGCCGAACGTCGAACTCCACGAATGGAGTGTGGCCGAGGAAGCCGGGATCGGCGGCGCCAAAGAGGAAAGCGCGCTTGAGTGCAAGGAACGCGCGACGGCAGTGCGCGACACCGTGGCGGCGTTGCCGCTGGAATTGCGCGAGGCGCTCGTGCTGTTCGAATACGAACAGCTGTCGCACGCGGAGATCGCGGCGATAGTCGGCGCGACGGCGAAAGCGGTGGAGACGCGGATTTACCGCGCGCGGGAAAAATTGCGCATGGCGCTTCGCCGGTGGGTGTGATGAGCGCTCAGATCTTGAAGTGTAGACCGACAGACATCAGCCAGCGCGGCTCAAGTTGCAGGCCGTTGACGCGCTGGTAAACCGGCAACTGCACGAAGACAAACCCCGTGGCGGTGCTGGCGAGTTCGGCGGTCAAGCCGGGACTGAGGTAGGCAAGGGTGCTGCCGCTGTTGGGCGTGTCGGCTTGGGCGCCATGTTCACGCGTCTCACTCTTGAGGTTGAGTTGGAGTTGCGGCGTGAAAGCGCTCGCGTTGAGCCAGCGGATACCGCCGCTGAGGTTCACGCTCGTCGACGGACGAAAACCGGCGCGCTCGGCCACGGGTTGTTGGAACATGATCTGGGCGAAGCAGCCGAGATTCACCGTCGGACGGGTGAACCAGGACGCGCCGAGCAGCAGGTCGGTGGTGCCCGTGCCGAGTTGCAGCCCCCGGTCGAGAAGCCCGCCGGTTTGCGACCCGCCGGAAAAATTCTGATCGAAACGCCCGGTGGGCAGTTTGAGCCCGAACTGCACGCCAAAGCTTCGCGCCATCCCGAATTGTTGATACCGGCCGAGGAGGCGCACGTCGCCCATTCCGCTGGCGGCCGAGGTGGAAATCCCCGTGTCGCCCGCGGCGATGGTGGTGTGGAAACGATCGAGATAGGGCACCTGCGCCGAGACGGCCCACGTCGCATCGGCGGCATAGTTCAACTCAAGCCAGGTGTTGCGGTTGACGGTGCGCTGTTGAATTTCGCTGTCGTTGGGAAACGCGAACGCTGCACGAGCGACGCTGCTGGTCCCGGAACGCAGATCGGATTGGGCGAAATATTCATAGCGCACGCCGGCATCGAAGCCAGGCGCCGCGGGATAGCCCTGAGCGGCCCAGTCGGAACTGAGCGAGCAACCGCAGACGGAGCAGGCGTTGGTGACGGATGGCAGCGCTAGCAGCAATCCAGCGGTGAAAAATAAATACGGTTTCATGGGAACGGAGATTCGAAAAATTGGATCGGGAGAAGGAGAGCACTCGGCGCACGGGCATGCCGGCGACGGGAATGACACGTGAAAGCACCGGCTGGTCGCGAGCGCGGCCGCCACGGTGCGAGGCGAACATCATCCGGCGCCGTTCGAGGCACCAGGACGCGGCGTGCCGGAAGGCGCGACGCTGGACTCAGGCGGCCGCGCGCGGCGGCGGCACGGACGGCGCGGCTCGATTCATCGCGCGCACCAGCGGATCGCTCAACGACCAGGGAGAAAAATCGGGCACCGCCACGACGGGGCTCGGCGCGGGTTCAAACGCGAGCAGGATTTTCGCGTCGGCCTTACCGCCGGGAACGGCGGCCGAATTCTCCTGCTGCTGTTTGGCCGTGGCCACTGCCGAACAGAGCTCGCAGCGGCCCTCGGGGCTGAACGTCAGTTTCGCCGCTTCGATGAGCGGCAGCACCTGCGTGTTGATCGCCAGCATGCGGCCCCAAGCAAACACTTGCACTAAATCCCATTGGCTACCGGTGGCGAGGAGCCAAGCGGTGAGCGTGATGAGGAGGGCAAGTCGGCGGCGCATCGCGGAATGAAAGGCAGAAGACGGGATTTGGAAAGCGGTAACGCAAAATTGGCCTCCGCTGAGTAGCGCAACTAAACCGGTGCGCCGCTCCGACCGCCGTCGCGCAGATCGGCGAGGGCAGAAGGTGCCGCGCCGCCCCGATTTCACCGCACCGTCCGCAACTGCACGCTATCCACGAGCCGGTCTTGAGAAACGATGTCGGTCGCGACGATGAGTTTGTCACCGGGTTTGATACGGTGTTCGCGTCGAAGGATCGTGATTGCGTTCTCGATGGTGATGTCGGGCTCGGAAGCGAGCGGCATCAGGAACGGCTCGACGCCGCGCAGCAGGCGCAGTTGCCGCAGCACTTCCGCCGACGGCGTGAACGCGATAATCGGCGCGTGCGCCGGTCGGAGCGCGGCGAGGCCCTGCGCCATGAAACCGTGGCGCGTGAACGTGAGCAGGATCGAGTGCGGAATCTCGTTCGCCAGCACGACGGCGGAGTGGAGCACCTTCATGCGATCGCCGGTGAAGACGGCGGGCTCGCGTCCGCCGCTGTCGGCCTCCTCGGCCTCGATGCGGCGGGAGATCTTGTCGAGCATCTGCACGCATTCGAGCGGGTATTTGCCGATGGTCGTTTCGCCGGAGAGCATCACGCAGTCGGCGAGTTCGTAGACGGCGTTGGCAACATCGGTGATTTCCGCGCGGGTGGGGACGGGTTGCGATATCATCGACTCCAGCATGTGGGTGGCGACGATCACGGCGCGGCCTTGCGCCAGGCACGCGCGGACGGCGCGGCGCTGGATGACCGGGAGTTCCTCGAACGGGCACTCGATCCCGAGGTCGCCACGGGCGACCATCAGGCCGTCGCATGCCGCGACGATTTCATCGAGATTGGCAATTGCGGACTGGTCCTCGATCTTGGCGATGATGCGGACCTTCGATTTGTGGAGTGTGAGAAAGTCGCGCAGGCCCTCGATATCGAGCGCCATGCGCACGAACGAGAGGGCGAGAAAATCGATGCCTTCCTCGAGTCCGACAATCGAGTCGCGACGATCTTTTTCGGTGAACGAAGGGAGACTCACCTTGACGCCGGGGAGGTTGATGTGGCGGCGCGATTTCAACTCGCCGGCGATGAGCACACGGCAGCGGATGCGTGCTGAGTCCTTCGTGAGCACTTCAAGGCGGAGCAGGCCGTTGTCGACGAGCACGGTGTCGCCCACTTTGATGTCGTTGACGAGGTCCTGGTAGTTTACGTCGACGGAGCGGATTTCGACGCCGCCACCGCCGGGTTCGGCGGCCGCACCGGGCTTGACGGTGAAATCGAAAATTTCGCCGGCCTTCAACTCGAGCGGCACGTCGAGATCGCCAGTGCGGATTTCCGGGCCCTTGATGTCCATCATGATGGCGACATCGCGGCCGATGCGCTGCGACACAGCGCGGACGCGACGGATGACGGTGCGTGTCCAGTCGTGCTTCGCGTGCGCCATGTTGAGGCGAATAATGTCGGCCCCGGCGCGGATCATTTTTTCGAGCATCTCCTCGCTTTCGGTGGCGGGCCCGAGGGTGAAGATGATTTTGGTGCGGCGGAAAGTGGTTTCAGCGCTCATGGGAGCGCTCTTGGTGCAGGAATCGCGCCGGGGGCGCAAGCCCGCCTCGCGGGTAGCCTTGGGGTGCCGGAATTTATTTAACAAAGGCCGCACCGATTTTCCGTGCAGCGCGTGAGGCGACCGCCAAGCGTGAAATCCGCTGGTGGCATCGACCCTGCTGGTTGGTCGCCGCATTTCAGCGCTCCTCCTTCTTCGCCCCGCCATGTCATCATTTGGAATCGTCGCCCTCTGCCTCGCGGTCGTCATCTTCGTTTACTTCTATAACAACCCGCTGAAGCACGGCCCGTGGTTTCTCAGCCGGCGGTTTATCAACTGGTTTCCGCTGGGGATGACGTATGCGTTCCTCTACATGGGGCGCTACAACCTGACAGTGGCGAAAAACGCGCTTGGGCCGCTGATGGGCAACCAGGACTTCGGGATGATCTTCGGTATCGGCACGGGCGTTTATGCCTTTTCGTTTCTGGTGAATGGCCCTCTCGTCGACCGGCTCGGCGGCAAGAAGGGCATCCTGATCGCGGCGCTCGGTGCGGCGGCGGCCAATATCGCGATGGGCGTGATGGTGTGGCTCGTCGTGACCGGGCGGACGGACTTCAAACTTTTCTGGCCGCTGTCGGCGATTTACGCGCTCAACATGTATTTCCAGAGTTACGGCGCCGTCTCGATCATCAAGGTGAAGGCGAACTGGTTTCACGTGCGGGAGCGCGGCGTCTTCGGCGCGATTTTCGGCACGTTGATTTCGTTCGGCGTGTATTTTGCCTTCGAGTGGGGCCAGGCGATCGTGGACATGACGAAGGCCACGGCGCCAGCCACGCCGGACTGGGTGACGGGAATCTTGCGCGGACTTTTTGTGCCGGGGGGTGGGAACACGGACGCGACGTGGGCGGTGTTTTTCGTGCCGGCTGCGATTCTGCTCGTCTGGGCCGCCTTTGACGTGTGGCTAATCAAAGAAACGCCGGAGGACGCCGGGTTTCCCTATCTGGACACGTATGACGCCTCGTCCGGTCACATGCACGAAAAGTATTCTGCGTTGGACCTGCTGAAAAAAGTCTTCTGCAGCCCGCTGATGCTGCTGCTCGGTGGCGTGGAACTGACCGCGGGCGTGTTGCGCAACGGCATCATGCAATGGTATACGATTTTCGCGAAACAGGTGCCGCAGGTCGGCGCGGAATCCTTCGCGAAGAACTGGGGCCTGCTGCTCTGCATGTTCGGCATCGTGGGCGGGTTTGCGGGCGGACTGATCTCGGACAAATTCTTCCAGTCGCGGCGCGGGCCGCCCGCCTCGCTGCTCAGCGCCTTCATGTTGATGATGGCGGCGGTCATGGCGATGACACTGTTCTCGATGCCTTTCCTCGTCGGCGTGTCCGCCCTCCTGATCGTGGCGGCGGTGACAGGAGTGCATTCGCTGATGTCGGGCACGGCCGCGGCGGATTTTGGCGGACGGAAGGCGACCGCCACGTGCTCAGGCCTGATCGACGGCTGCGTTTATCTCGGTAGCACGCTGCAATCATTTGCGGTCGGATTCCTCACGGACCCGCAATTCTCCGGCCACAGTTGGCAATGGTGGCCGATTTTCTTGATGCCCTTCGCGCTGGCGGGTGGAATCATCGCGTGGCGTATCTGGAATGATCTGCCGGCGGCGACGCGGAAATACATCGCGGAACACGAGGGGACATTACCGTTGTCGCCAAAACCTTGGCTGCCGCCGTTGAATTAACGATTGGGCCGGGACTGTGTTACGTTTGGGTTAAAAGTTCGTGCAACATCGCACAAATTCCGTAAATCAGTCTGGGATGGGAAACCCCTTCGTGTCGTCGAGCGCCGCTACCCTGCAAACCTATCCCGAAGGATTTCGCGCCCGGCGCGGGCTGAACTGGGCCGTCGTCGGGCTCACCTACACGAGCTTCTACCTCTGCCGGTATAATTTCTCCTACGCGAACAAGTCGATCAGCGACGAGTTTCATTTTTCGAAGGGCGACATCAGCACGATCCTCTCGTGCCAGTTTGTGGCCTACGGCTGTGGCCAGATCATCAACGGCCTGCTCACCGATCGGATCGGCGGCAAGCGCGCGATGCTCATCGGCGCAGCCGGCACGATCGCGATGAGCCTGGCGTTTGGCGCGGCTTCGTTCTGGGGCATGCTGTGGCTGTTCGCGCTGCTCTGGGGCATCAACGGCTATATGCAGGCATTCGGCGCGCCTGGCTTCATCAAGATCAACAGCGCGTGGTTCAGCGAAAAGGAGCGCGGCACGTTCGCCGGCATCTTCGGCTGCATGATCAATCTCGGCCGGCTGTTCGCGAACAATCTGTTGCCGGCGCTGCTCGCGGGCTTCGTGTTTCTCGGCATGTGGCACGTGCCGCCGCAACACTGGCGGTGGCTGTTCTGGATTCCGGCGGGGGTGGCCACCGTTGTCGCGATCATGCTGGCGGTGTGGGTGAAGGACACTCCGGAGGAATGCGGTTATAAAAACCTGTTCCCGGGCGAGGCGGACCACGCGGACCATGAAGTGAAGGCGGAGATCCGGACGGTCTTCCATGTGATCGTGAGCAATCACATCGTGTGGATCATGGCGATCGCCTACGCGACCACCGGCGCGGTGCGGCAGAGCATCGACCAGTGGTTCCCGCGTTATTTTCAGGAGGTGCATAACCTCGCGATGACCGGCGCGAAGTTCCAGTGGCTCGGCTTCCTGATTCCGTTTTCCGCCTCGGCCGGTTCGCTGCTTTCGGGCTGGATCTCTGACAAGTTTTTCCAGGCGCGGCGCGCGCCGGTTGCGGCGATCATTTATTTCACCCAAGTGGGAGTGACGTTTGCGGCTGCGCAGGTGACGTCGGTGAATTGGGCGCTCGTTTTCTTTGTGCTGATCGCTTTCACGGTAAACTCGACGCACTCGCTGCTCGGGCCGGCGGCGGCGATGGACATCGGCGGGCGGAAGATGGCGGCGTTCGCCTCGGGCGTGATCGATGCATTCCAATATTTCGGCGCGGCGCTGGCGATCAAGGGGCTCGGCTGGGTGCTCGATCGTTACGGCTGGGACTACTATTTTTATTATCAGGTGCCGTTCGGGCTGCTCGGCGGCGTGCTGATGTATTCGATCTCGCACCGGAAGAGCCTGAAAAAAGGCCACACGCACTGAGCGCTGCACGTATTGTTGGTCGGGCTTTACGCCTGACGCTCCGCCGACCGACGCAGGATCACGCCAGCTCGTAGAACGGCGTGCCTTCGCCGGGGCCGACGATGGCGAATTCGCACGCCGCGAGCGTCGCGCGCAGGCTGGCAAGCGCGAGTTCGACGGCGGCGGGGGAATTGCAATCGCGCGAGAGGTGCGTCAGGTAAACCCGCCGCCAGCGTGGGCTCGCGACGTCGGCGAGGAGTTCGCGGGCGGACTCATTTGACAGGTGGCCGTGGCGGCCACTGATGCGCTGCTTCGTGGACCATGGGCGCTTGTTATCGGCCTTGAGCAACTCCGGGCAGTGGTTCGCCTCGACGACGACGACCTCGCACTCGCGGATGCGCTCGCGGACGTTTTGCGGCGCGTGGCCGAGATCAGTGAGGAAGGCCAGTGAGCGCCGCGGCGCAAACAGATCGCCGTCGTGGCCGCTGGTGAAACGAAAGCCGACCGGCTCCTGCGCATCGTGCGGCACGGGAAAACTCTCGATCTCGAGGTCGCGGTAGCGGAAGCGCGCGCCGGTCTCAAACACCTGCCAGTCGACGCGCCACGAGAGGTTTGCCTGCACGGCGCGGCGCGTGGGCTCGTTGGCGAAAATGCGGATGTGCGGAAATTTTTTCAGTCCGTCGATCCCGGTCGAGTGGTCGCCGTGTTCGTGGGTGAGAAAGATGGCGTCGATTTTTTCGAGCGATTCGCCGGCGGCGGCGAGGAGCGCGCCGAGTTTTTTCGCCGAGAAGCCAGCGTCAATTAGCACGCGCGCACCTTCGGTCGCGAGCAACGCCGCGTTGCCCGCGCTGCCGCTGCCGAGAATGCAAAACCTCATCGCCATGCTGCTTGCGATGAACGCCCCGTTGTCCGCCGGCGCAAGCGGTTTCTGACGCGCCGGCAATTCACCACGCGCAGAGCGAGTCGATGTAAGCCGCCGAACCGTCGCGCACCCAGCCGTCGAGCTGTGCCTGATCCTTGAGTTGCTGGCCGCGGGCGCGTGGCACGACGGCGAAAGCGTTGCGCACCTCCGCGAGTCCCGTCATGTCGCCCCACAGTTTTTCGAATTGGGCGACAGGAAACACGTCCTCCTGGCCGTGGCCCCAGCGTTTTTTCACGTCCTTCAGCGTGACGTAGGTCGGCATTCGCGCCGCCATCGCGCGCACGGCGGCGGCGGTCCGCTCCGCGTCGGCGAGTTCCGGGCGTGTGAGGCCAAAGAGCGCGAGCAGGCGATCAACGTCGATCCAGCAGGAGTTGGTGTTGTAGTAGGTGAGGTTGAATTCGTCCTCCTCGCGGGGCAGCGCGAGTCCTTCGACGAGCCGTAGGCGGCCATCGACGCGTGCGAGTCCGCCGCCGTGATCCTCGATGCGGCGGGGGATGACTTCCCAGCCGAGGGCGGCGCCGCTCGCCTGAAACCAACCGACGAGTGCGGGATCGAGCGTGGCGCCGAGCGTGTCAATGTTGTGGACGAGAAGCGAGCGGAGCTGCGGGCGCGCAGCGAGGAGCCGGGCGAGCGTGCCGTTTTTCAGGAGATTCGGAATTTCAAACCAGTGGCCGACGGGATGGAGGCACTGGCCAGGGAGGTTGTCGGTGTAGTCGGCGCCCTCGCCGACGGTGCGCGCCCAGGTGGTCAGCGCCGCGCGGATGCTGTCGCGCATCTTTTCCTTTTGCTCGTCGAGCCGCTGCTGCGCGGTTTCCTCCCAGGCAAAATGCAAATCGCGCACCGCGGGCACGAACCGCAGCCCAATCGAGCGACCGGGAGAAACAAAGACCATCCGTTCAAATGCGTCGCCGAAATTCTCGCGGAGGTGCCGCTCGATCGGCGCATGCGTGAGGTAGCTCGTCGAGAAAACGTGTGGCACCGTCGCGCCGAACCGCTCCCCAGTGCGACGCGACTTCGCGAGATGCACGTCGGCAAAACTGCGATGCGTGCCGGCGAATTTGGCGAACGGGTGCAGCGCCTTCACGACGCCCGCGCCCTGCGTCCAGCGGCTGCCGACGCCCGCGGCGTAGCTGATCACCGCGACTTCGCCGCGACGCAGCGCCGCTTCGCCCGCGGCACGCAGCGCGGCCGGTGCCGCGGTCGCATCAAACAATTCGGATGCGGGGACATCCTCTATCTTCGCCATGGCGGGCAACCGGTTCATCGCGAGCCCGATGCGGCCGGCACGCAGGTCGGCGCGAATCTGCTCGTGTTGGACGCGATCGAAGCCGTTTTCGGCGAGCAGCTCGCCGAGCCGGCGGCCGGTGCGGTCCGAGCCTTCGGTGGACGGCAGCAAGTGATCGAGTAACGTCGGCAGTGCCGCGGTGAAAGCGGGTGACGTCCGGGCCGCACGCGTGAACTGGCCGAGATCAGTTTGCTCCCGCGGTGAGAGGTCTCGGGCCTCGCGGCGCAGGAAGCCGGGCACGGTGTGCTGGTAATATTCGACCGGGAGTAGCGCCTGCGTGCCGCTCAGGAGTTCGCTGACCGAGCCGTGCTCGTTGATCGCGAAATCGTAAACCACCGGGTCCATCGCGAACGGCAGCGAGGCTTCGAGTTCGCGTTTCGTGGCGAGCATGATCTCCGCGAGTTTCACCTGACCTTCGGCGCGGCGGTGCGGGGAAAAAATAAAACCCATGCCGCCGCCCGACATGCCGCCGAGCATCCAGAAGCCCCAGAAATCTTCGCCGAACACGGCTCGGGTGCGTTCGATGAGTTGCTCGGTGTAGCGGTTGCTGACCCACGGAATGATCGTCTGGAGCGGGCCGGAGAAATTCTCGGTCAACGCGCGGCCGAGCCCGCGGATGTCGCCGGCCGCGAGCAGGGCGAGAATGCGGTCGAGCGTGTCGACGGCGCGGAGACGCGCGGCCCATTCCGCCTCGCAGCGGAGAAGATATTTCTCTGTGACCATCTCCAGAATCGGCCCGACGTTTTGCGCCATACCGCCGTGCACGAGGACGAGTGAGTCCTGCAGTTTCTTCCGCGCTTCCGCCGAAATTAGATCGGTGCCGAGCAGCGTGTGTCGCGGCAGCAGGCAGCCGCGGCTGATACCGTGCTCCGGGTCCGTGGGCTGGGCGAGTGCGCCTTCGATCAATTTGATGCCGGGCCAGAGGCCGCCCGAGTCTTGCCAGCCGCCACCGGAGCCGCCCAGCCATTCGCCGAGAATCGCGCGAGCGGCGACCATGCGACGCTCGGTTTCCTCCATCGGCCCTGTGAGCGACCGGATCTGGCCGGTCGCTCGCATGAGCGTGCCGATCATCGCACCGAGGAGATTCGTCGATACCGCCAGCCGCGAGCCCTTCGGGATCCGGTTGACGTGGCTGATGAGTTCGAAGCCGCGGCCCGCGCCAAAGATCGCGCCAAGCAGTTCGGCGAGATTGGCGCCCGAGCGCTCGATGCCGGGCGGCACGACGCCGGCCGAGATGATCGCGGCCTTGAGCAAGCCGAGGTAATCGCGGCCAAAGTCGAACACCTCATCGAGCGTCGTCACGCAGGTGGACGTTTCCAGATCGACGCTGGTAAGCCGGATCACCGGCTCGTCGATGACGCGAAAGAATGCCTCGACCGGTGGGCGCGTCGTGGCATCGCGCCCATGCACCCCAAGATCGATCGAGATGTTGAGGACGCGCGCGCCCTCGGGGAAATCCATTCCGAGAAAAAAGATGTCGCTCCAACCGCAGTGCGTGAGGTCCATCCGGACAGGCGTTTGCTCGCGCAGGAGCGGAAGCGGCGCGGTGGGATGTTCGCGCGCGAGCAATTCGGGGCGGACGCGAAGCGGTTGATCGACCGGGTGGCCGAGGCGGAACATCCAGGCGTTGCCGCGTGTGGAGCGCACTGTGCGCCGGACCTGATCGGCGAGCGTCTGAAACGCCAGCGCATGGTGCGCCGCGGCGAGCGCGCTCGCCAGCGTCTCGCTCGGGCCGGAAGATTTATGCGCCGCCTCGAACACCGCGATCGCCTCCTCGAAGCGGCGTTCTAGCAGGTGGCGGAAACCCTCGAACGGCACGCGGCCGAGCCGCGGAAAATCTACACATGCGGGCAGATGATAGCGGTAGATCGTCGCGAGGAAGAAGAGCGCGCGGACGCGGCGGTAGAGATTGGTCTCCCGCCGGCGATAAGCGTCGAGCTCAGCGCAGGCGGCCAACAGTTCAGCGATCGAGCGGCCCTGTCTCCATTGGTCGATGGCTTGGTTGCGAGTCGCAGCGTCGGCGGACTCGATAAGGTCAAGGACGCGCAGGCTCATGTCAGTCGGCGCGGACGGCGAGGAGTTCGATAAGTTGCGTGAGCACGCGATCGCGGTCGCGGCCGGAGAGCGACAGGGCGAGTTGCGCCAGCAGCAGGCCGTAGGGCGCGCCGATGTCGTAGCGGCGGCCCGCGATGGAAAACGCGAGGTAGCGTTGCCGGGCTGCGAGCGCGTGGAGCGCCGACGAGAGTCCGAGCGGCCGGTCGGGCGCCGCGGCGCGCTGCTCCTCCAGCAGCGCAAAAATTTCCGGGCCGAGCACGTGCAGCCCGAAAAAACACAGATAAAATCCGGCGCGCAGCCCGGGCACGATCAACTGTTGCTCGGCCACGGTTGGCGTGGGCTTCTCCAGCACGGTGTCGATTTGATAGAGCGGGCGATCGCCGCCGACGAGCCGGCCGCCCACGGCGCCGTAGGCGGTGAGCTGACTCTCGCGCGTCGGTTGCACCGCGGAAACGGAGGTATTTTCCGCCACCGCAATGTCGATTAACTGGCGGGCGCAACTCGTCGTGCCCTGCGCCACGTGGAGATGATCGCCGACGAGATGAAGAAACGGTTGGTCGCCGACAAATTCGCGGCTGCAGAGAATCGCGTGACCGTAGCCCTGCACGGCCTTTTGCACGACGAACCGCACGCGCGGCCGCAGCTCGCCGCATGCCTCGGCGTATGCCGTTTCGTCGCCCGGGCACACCACGACACAAAATTCCTCGATGCCCGCGCCCGCCGCCTCCTCAAGGATCACCTGAAGCGCGGATTTGGATTCGCCTTGTTGGTCGATGAGCGTCTGCAGCGGCAGCGTGCGCTGACGGGGATTGGCGGCGGTGACGAGCGCTTTGCGAATAGGCATGGCAGAGGAAGGGAACGAGATTCAGTGCTCGCGCGGCATCTGCATCAACTTGAAACACCGTGCCAGCGGTTGACCGATCGCGCTTTTGTGCTACCTCTGACCCTCCATGTCCGTTCCTCCTGCCCGCCGCAAATCCGTCCCGCGCCGCCCATTGGTGCTGGCCGGCACGGTCTTCATCACTCGGCAGGTGCATTTCAATTCGGCGCACCGGCTTTTCAATCCGACGAAGAGCCTCGCGTGGAACCAGAAACAATACGGCCTCTGCACCAATCCGCACTGGCACGGCCACAACTACGTCCTCGAGGTCACGGTCCGCGGCCGGCCTGATCCGGCGACTGGCTACATCATCGATCTCGGCGGATTAAAACGCATCCTGCACCGCGCGGTGGCCGATCCATGCGACCATCGCAACCTGAACGACGAGGTCGATTTTCTTCACGGCCTGATTCCCACGACGGAAAATCTCGTCATCGCGTTCTGGAATGAAATCGCGCCGCTCCTGCCGCCCGCCGCGCAACTCCACCGCGTGCGCCTCTTCGAAACCCCACGCAACTTTGCCGACTATTACGGCCCCGACGCCCTATGAAGCCGATGTATCTCCACAACTTGAGCGACGGTCGGCCGGCGAAAATCAAGCGCAGCTACGACAAGAAATTTCGCGCCACGCCGGCCCACCGCGCGTCGCTGCCGGACATGATGCAGGCCGCCCACGACGCGATCCAGGGCGCGAACGTCCCCGTCCAGCAGGTCGGCATCCATAATTTTCGCCTGCCGCTAAAGATTCGCACGAAGACGGGCCAGACGCACACGCTGGAGTCGAGCGTCACCGGGACGGTTTCGCTCGAGGCCGAGTTAAAGGGCATCAACATGAGCCGGATCATGCGCTCCTTCTACGACCACAAGGACGGGGTCGTGACGGGCGAGTGGATGGGAAAAATCCTGAGAACCTACCTGCGCAAGGTGAAGACCAAGGATGCACGGTTGAAGGTGAAATTTTCCTATCCGATGATGCGGCCGAGCCTGCGCAGCGAGCTCGCGGGCTGGCAGTATTACGAGGTGGCGTTCGAGGGCGTGATGACTCACGACGGTCGCTACCGGCGGTTCATTCATTTCGATTTCGTCTATTCGTCCGCTTGCCCGTGCAGCGCTGAACTCGCCGAGCACGCCCGCGACACCCGTGGCGCCTACGGCGTGCCGCATTCGCAGCGCAGCAAGGCCCGCATCACACTGGAAGAAGTCGACGGGAAGAAAATCTGGATCGAGGATGTGCAAGCGCACTGTCTCAATGCGCTCCAGACCGAGACGCAAGTCATGGTGAAGCGCGAGGACGAGCAGGCTTTTGCCGAACTCAACGGCGCCCACCTCAAGTTCGTTGAGGACGCCGCGCGGCTGCTCTACAAGGAATTCGACGCCGATAAGCGCATCGTAGATTTTCGGATCGCCTGCTCGCATCTCGAGTCGCTGCACTCGCACGACGCCGTGAGCGTGATCTGCAAGGGCGTGAAAGGCGGCTTCAACGCCGACTTCATGGATTTCGGATCGCTGCTGTGCTGAGTTTGCCCGCGAATCACGCGAATGAACGCGAATTATTCAATAGGCTTTCGCGCCAATACGCGTGATTCGCGGGCTCTTTTCCGATGAGCAAACCCGTTGTCCTCATCACTGGCGCTTCGCAGGGTATCGGCGCGGCGATTGCGAAAGTGTTCGCGAAGAAAGTTCGCGGCGTGCGGCTGGCGCTCGTCGCGCGCAATGCGAAGAATCTTGGCGCGACGGCGCGCGCCTGCACGAACCTCGGTGAGGGAGTGAAGACGGAAATTTTTGCGTGCGACGTGAGCGACGAGGTTTCGGTCGACGCGATGGCGGCGGCGGTGGCGAAGCGCTTTGGCGCGGTCGACGTGCTCATCAACAACGCTGGAAAATTTGCGGGCGCACCGTTTGCCGAGACGCCGGTGGCCGACTTCGATCGGATCGTGGCGGCGAATTTGCGGAGCGCGTTTCTCGTCACGCGGGCGTTGCTGCCGGCGATGGTTCAGCGGAGGAGCGGCGATGTATTTTTCATGAGCTCCATCGCTGGACTTGAGGCCTATCCGAACGGCGCGGCCTATTGCGCGGCGAAGTTTGGCGTGACCGGGCTCGCGAAAGTGCTGCGGGCCGAGACGAAAAAATCCGGCATCCGAGTCTGCTGTGTGCATCCAGGCGCGACGTGGTCGCCGTCATGGAGTGGGAGTGGCGTGCCGCCGGAGCGCATCATGCCGGCGGAGGATGTGGCGCGAGCGTTTCTCGATATTTACCGGCTCGGCCGGCGCACGGTGGTCGAGGAAATCGTGCTCCGACCCGCCTTGGGAGACGTTTAGAGGAGCGAACCTTGCTCGTTGCCGAGTGGCTTGAGGCCGACGGCGCCGTAGCCTTTTGCGGTGAGGACGCGGCCCTGCGGGGTGCGTTGCAGGTAGCCTTCCTGAATCAGGAACGGCTCGTGGACTTCCTCAAGCGTCTCCGCTTCCTCGCCGACAGCGACGGCGATCGTGCTCATGCCGACGGGGCCGCCGCGGTAATTTTCGGCCATCACGCGGAGCATGCGCTTGTCCATCTCATCGAGGCCGGCGGCGTCGATTTCCAAAAGTTCGAGCGCGGCGGCGGCGACCGTCTGCGTGATTTTCCCCTTCGCTCGCTCTTGGGCGAAGTCGCGGCAGAAGTTGATGAGGTTGTTAGCGACGCGCGGCGTGCCGCGGGCCCGCGTGGCGATTTCCGCGGCACCACCGGTGTCGATTTCGACTTTGAGCAGGCCGCAACTGCGGCGGACGATGCCTTCGAGCGTCGCGTGATCGTAGTAGTCGAGGCGTGTTTGCAAAGTGAAACGCGAACGTAGCGGCGCGGTCAGCAAACCGCTGCGCGTCGTGGCGCCGATGAGCGTGAAGCGCGGGATCGAGAGGCGGACGCTACGGGCGTTCGGGCCCTGGTCGATCATGATGTCGAGGCGGAAATCTTCCATCGCGCTGTAGAGATATTCCTCGACGGTCTTCGGAATGCGGTGGATTTCGTCGATAAAGAGGATGTCGCCCTCCTCGAGGTTGGTGAGGAGGCCGGCGAGGTCGCCGGCCTTTTCGATCACGGGGCCGGATGTGACGCGGACACTTTTGCCGAGCTCGTTGCCGAGGATAAATGCGAGCGTGGTCTTGCCGAGGCCGGGCGGGCCCGAGAGTAGGATGTGGTTGAGCGGATCGCCGCGCTTCTTCGCGGCGCCAACCATGACTTGGAGGCGCTCGACGGTTTTGTGCTGTCCGGTGAAATCGGCAAACGAGAGCGGCCGCAACGCGGCCTCCGCGGGTGAGATCGGCGCGGCGAGCGCGCTGCTGATGAACCCTAAACCTTTCGGGGCGGAGTCGGCGGCGGGCATGATTATTTCCACTCCAACTCGGCGCCGAGGCTGCGGAGGTTTTCGACGAAGCGCGGGTGGGCGCGCTTGATGATCTCGGCGTTGCGCACGACGGATTTTCCCGGGATCGAGGCGGCGACCATCGTCAGCGCGACGGCGGCGCGGATGACATAGGGCGAATCGACGGTCGCGGGATGAAGACGCTTGTTGCCGAAGATGACGATGCGGTGCGGATCGCTGACGACGGCATGCGCGCCAAATTTCGCCAACTCGGGAATCCACGAAAATCCGTTTTCATAAACCTTGTTCCAAAAGTGAACCGTGCCGGTCGCCCGCGTGCTGAGCGCGATCATGAGTGGGAGCAGGTCGACAGAAAAATACGGCCACGGCGCGGCTTCGATCTTCGTGAGAAGGTTACTCGTGTAGGGCTCCTCGATGCGGAGCGACTGGCCGCGGCGGACAATCGCGGTGTCGCCTTCGTGCGTGATGGTCACGCCGAGTTTCGCGAACGCGCGGGTGATGAGATCGAAATGGTGGGGCAGGGATTTTTCGACGCGCACTTCGCCACCGGTGATGGCGCCGAGGGCGAGGAAGGTGACGACCTCGTGGTAATCGGTGTTGATCGTGATCGTGGCGCCGTGGAGTTGGGCGACGCCGGTGATTTCGAGTCGGCTGGTACCGATGCCATCGATAGTTGCGCCCATCGCGACGAGCGCGGCGCAGAGATCCTGCACGTGGGGTTCGCTGGCGGCGTTGATGAGCGTGGATTTGCCGGACGCGAGTGACGCGGCCATCGCGAAATTTTCGGTGACGGTGACCGACATGTAATCGAGCCAGTGCCGCGCGCCGTGGAAGCCGGTGGGGGTGGCGATGACGAGCGGGTCGGCATCGGTTATGTCGGCGCCGAGGGCACGGAGGATGTCGAGGTGTGGATCGATTTCGCGGACGCCTAGGGAGCAGCCTTTCGTGTTCGAGCGGATCGCGATTTTTTTGAGTCGGTGCAGGAGGGCGGGGTAGAGGAGCACCGTCGAGCGCATGTCCTGCGGGAGTTCGCCGTGTGTCAATTCGCCGCGGAACGTGGAGTGGTCGACGCGCATCTCGCCGCGGGCGTGATCCCATTCGACCTGCGAGCCTTGATCGCGGAAGAAGGCGACGAGTTTGTTGAGGTCGGTGATGTCGGGGACGTTCTTGAGCGTGACGGGCTCGTCGGTGAGCAGCGTGGCGCAGAAGATCGGCAGCACGGAGTTTTTGTTTCCGGAGGGCGTGATAGTACCGGAGAGCGGCTGGCCGCCGTTGACGATGAGGTCGGACATCGAGCGAAGGTGAGAGTTGAAGGCTGAGAGTTGAGAGACCGATCCGGACTCGACCAAACAAAAAGGCGTCCGCGGGGGCGGACGCCTTTGAACTGCGCGCAGGGGAGCGTGCGTTGGCAATTTTTTTCGGTGCGACGGCTCAGATTGCGCCGCCGCCCTGCTGGCCCTCGGAGCGGGGACCACGATCGCCGCCTTCGCCGCGGAAGCGGCCACGACCGCCGCGATGGCGACGGCCACCGCCACCACCTTGGTAGCTGTCGCGGTGTTCACCGTGATGCTCGCCGCGGGGTTCGTCGCGATGTTGATCGCCGCCTTGGTGTGGCGTGCCGACGTCGTCGCGCGGGTCGCGGTGCTGGAAGGGTTGGCCGCCACGGTTGCGGCCACGGCCGCCGCGATGCCGGCGGCGCCCGCCATATTCACCGTCGCGATCGTGGCGGTGTTCGCCGCCGCTGGTGGTAGAGGGTGTCTCGGTGGATTTTTTACTACCGCCGAAGAGGCCCTTAAGCCAGCCGAAGAAGCCGCCGGACTTTGCGGCCGGGGCCGCGGCGGGGGTGCGATCGGGGCGGGCGTCGCGTTCGTGGCGGGGTTGGTAAGGTTGATTTTCGCGCGGCTCGAACTTGCGTTCGTCGCGTCGCGGCTCGCGGGGCTCGAAGGGTTTTCCTTCACGACCTTCGCGGCGATCGCGTTCGGTGCGGAAGGGCGTGCGTTCCTCGCGGCGCTGCGGCTGGGCAGCCGGGGTGCCGGACGAGGAATCCCAGTTGACGGCGGGGCGCTTCGGCTCCTCTTCAGTCGGAAGAATTTTCAGGACGGGCTTTTCCGCGGGTGCGGCAGGCGGGTCGAGCGGGAACAAGTCGCCGGTCGGTGCCGGTGTCGATGCCGGCGCCACAGCGAGTGGGGAGGGCGCGGTGGCGGGTGCGGGCGCAACCGATGCGACCGGTGCTGGAGCGACGGGAGCGGCGGGAGGGACGGGGGCGGCCTGCGGTGCAGGCTCGTTGACGACGGGCGCGCTCACGGTGGTTTCACCGGTGAACGGGTTTACATACTCGCTCTTCGCGGTGATGACCTCGAGGGCGCTGGGTTTGTAGCCGCTGGAGGCGGCGGGGGCGGCACTGCTGGCCGCGGTGGGTGCGGGGCGTTTGCCGCGCGCGAGACCGGAACCGCGGTTCGCGCCAAAGACGCCGAAGCCGGGATTTTCGCCGGTGCTCGCGGCGCCGGGCGTCGTGGAAGGCGCGCCGGATTGGTTGTTATCTGACATGTGGTGGGTGTTCTGCTGTGGGGCGCTCCTCTCGCAAGGGGGGAGAGCGGCCGGGTTTTAGTTAGCACGCACGGAGCGCGAAAAACGCACTCGACGCGGGCATGAAGAGCACACTGTCGCCTCGGTGCCGCCGGGGAGCAACTGCAAATTCCGGGGCGTGAGTGGGGCAAACACCTCGTTTACACCCTCCGGCGAAGCGGGGCTTGCCAGCGGGCAGGGTGGTTTGCAGCGTCGCGGCCATGGACAAACTCGAGGAAATCTTCCGCATGCAGGACGGCTTGAACAAGCGCATCGGCGTCAACCTCCCGCCGCTAACCGACGAGGAGAAGACCAAGTGGATCCTGAACTATACCCGCGCTATGCAGCAGGAGACCGCCGAGTTGATCGATTCGGTGCCGTGGAAATGGTGGGCGAAATACCAGAAGTTCGACGAGCAAAACGCCAAGGTCGAAGTCGTGGATCTGTTTCACTTTCTCGTGTCGCTCGCGCAGACGCTCGGGATGACGGCGGACGATGTCTATCAAGCCTACCTGAAAAAAAATCAGGTGAATCACCAGCGGCAGGACAGCGGCTACGTCAAGAAGGACGAGGCGGACTCGAAGCACATCTGAGAGCGGGCGCGAGCGACGGTACTTGCCCGACTGACCGCGCTCAGCGCGTAACGACAAACGCCGCCTGCACGTCGACGGCGGTCTGGCCGGCCTCGATGATGCGGGCGCGGAGCTTGAGCTTTGCCTTGCCGTAGCGACTGAGTGCTTCCTGAAATTCCGCTATCGCCGCTTGCGCGGGCCGTTCGCAAATTGCCCGTAGATCGCCCAGCACCGGACGGCGGTAGGCGGCGCGACTTTCCTTCACGACGATGCTCCACTGCGGGGTGTCGGCGCCTTTTTCGTTTTTCATCAACTCCCACACGACACCGTAGCCGGCGAGCGTGGCGAGGGAAACGAGGCTACCGCCGAACGCCGTGTTGAGAGAATTTTTATTCTGCTCTTTCGGTGCCGTCAGCACCAGCGCACGCGCATCGCTAACCTCCACGCCGACGCCCATCGCCTTCGCGAGTGGGATCATCTCGTGCAGGAAAAGCTCCAGCGCGGGCACCTTGACGGCTTTCATTCGGGGGCGAAGTTGGGCGCTTTTCGGAGCCGCGTCAAAGCTTGTAATTGGTGTAACCCACCGCGCTGTCGCGACCTGTCTCGGCTCCGCCCGGCGCGTCGGAGGAGTGGAAGTGACCACCCGACGCGCATCCGATGGAGGTTCTTTTGAAATCAACCTCAGTGCCATGCAGAGGCCGGAGATCCGGACAAAATTTTATTTTCCCGCCGCCAGCGGGGCCATTACACCGTCGCGCTCGTCGTGCAGTTTCGAGGTGTCGAGACCGTCGAGGACGAGCACACCTTGCATGGACGAAATGATTCTCGCGTCGCTCCACGTCCACACAATCTGGCCGGCCGGAGTGATCTCCACGATTTGCTTGCCGGAGGCGCCGTGGCCTGGGCCGTGGCCCTGCCAGTTGGCGAGGATGATGTTGCCGTTGGACAGGAGCTGAAACATCGCGCAGAAATTCACGTTCACCTCGGCGGGCTCCGTTTCCTTGCTGAAAAACTTTCGCACGACCGCGCCGTTGGCATCGAGTTCGACCATGAACGCGCCGTAGCCGGCGGCAGCGATGATGTGACCGTTCGGGAGCCGTAGCGCTTTCCACGCGTGCTGGAATCCGGGGACGAGCCACTCGTGCAGGATCTTCCCGCTGCGATCGCCTTCGCGGATCATCGTGTTGTTCATGATGAGCCACGTGCCTTGCGCGGTTTCGCGGATGAGGCGGACGTAGTCACCGGGGAAAATCGTTTTGTTTTTGATCGAGTTGGCGTCGTCGATTTCAAGGACGACGACACCGGTCGAGCCATCGAGATTGACGCCGGCGATGAGAGTGTCGCCGTTGGGCAGGCGGCGCGCGGTGGCGATGCCTTTGTAGGAGGCGATTTCCTTAATGACCTGGCCGGTGGCGAGGTCGTATTCGGTGAAGCCGGCGTCGTGGCTGATGAGCACGCGGTTGCCGCCGACGAGCTGCATGTCGCGCGGCGCGGCGTTCCACTTGGCGGCGCGCGTGACGCCAGGCTGAGCGGCGGGCGCTACTTTCACGACCCAGTTTTTCGCGGGATCGTTTTCGTTGACGCGGAGGAGTTGCGTGAGGCCTTCGTCGAGGCCGACGAAGTCGTGTTTGATGTCGGCGGCGCGAACGGTGGCGGCGAGAGTGAGCATGGTGGCAAGAAAAGCGGCGAACGTTTTCATGAGGTGGCTATTTTTTGAGATGCGCATCGAGGAAGTCGAGAAACACCTGCCAGTCGGCGGGCATGACGCCGTGCATCAGGTAGCCAAGCGTGTTCATGAGCGGCTCGCCGGTCGTGGGCAGCGAATATTGTTCGATGCCTTTTTGGCCGAGGAGCACGAAGACGGGAGTGGCGGCTTTTGCCGCTATCGTTCGCACGGCGCTGGTCGTCGAGCATGAGCATCTCGGCGCGAGCGAGAATTTCTTTGCAGTCGCGAATCTCCCGCGCTTGTCCGCTCACCGCGCCGCCGTTCATGCCGACCCACAGGCAGTGTGGGCCGCCGGCGGAGCGCGTGGTGCGGTTGTTGGTATCCCAAATCTCGAGGCGGCGCGCATAGTTCCACTCGATCCACGCGCGGTAGGCGTCGTCGTTCCAATCATGCCCGCTCGGCAGCTCGTAACTGGAGTTCACGTGGAATTTCTTCGCGCAGTTGTCACAGTAACAAATGCTGCCGCGACCGAGCCCGCTCCAGCTGTTTTCGGTGAAACCCTCCGGCTGGTAACGCGTCGCGATCTCGCGGAGCACGGCGGGGATGTGCTCGTCGTAGTAGCCGCTGTTGACGCACGAGAAGTAGAGGTCACGGTTGCGATACGGACGGCCGTTGGCGTCGCGGGCGAACCAGTCGGGGTGCGGGTTGAAAAAATCCTCGTGCGCGCTGTTCGAGTCCATGCGCGCAAAGACCACGAGCCCGTCGTCGTGCGCGGCGCGACAGAGTTCCGCGAAGAGATCGCGGTCGCCGAGGAACTGTGCGCGGTCGTGCAGCGGGATGGCGCTCGGGTAGTAGGCGACGATGCCGCCGACGTTGATGATCACGCCCTGCACCTGGGTGCGTTTCCAGTAGTCGTGCCACCACGCGACATCGTAGCGCGCGGGGTCGGCCTTGGTGATGTTGGTCTGGCCCCAGCGTCGCACGCGGCGATACCTGGGCTGACCCGCGCCGGCCGCGGGCGTGGGCTCGGTAGCGAGGGCCGGGAAACGCGAGCCCGCAAGCACCGCGGTGGCGAGGGCAGGTTTCTTCAGAAAACTACGACGAGTTTCCGCTGAGGGGAAAGCCGCGCCCGGTTCGGCACTCATAATTTTTTGGGGAGGAAAAGCGAAGCAGCAATCGGCCGCTGCTGAAATCCAATTCTCTCGGCCAGTTCAGGCGACCCGATAGGCGGCGGCGACAGCCGGCTGGCTTTGGACACTCTGACGATCTTCACTGGCACATTGCCGATTCAAGATGACTCGGCGTGAGACGCGCGGCGATTAATTCTGACACGCGTGGAGCGCGCCGCGCGCAAGCGGATGTGGGTGTTCGCCCCATTAACAAACTGGCGCGGCATATGCGAAAGTTAACCATCATGGATTTTGCCAAGCTCACCCAGATGTCGCGTCAGGCGGTCACCGACGCACAAAATATCGCGCGTCGCCTGAACCACCACGAAGTCGACACGTGGCATTTGCTTTCCGCGCTCGTCGCGCAGGAGAACGGCATCGTGCCCGGTCTGCTCGACAAACTCGCCATCGGACCGGGCGCTGTGCAACTCGCAGTTGAGCGCGAGTTGGAGCGTCTGCCCAAAGTCACTGGCAGCGTGGATACCTCGAAGATTTACGTCACGCAATCCGTCAACGACGTGCTCACGCGCGGCGAGGAGGAGGCGAAATCGCTCACGGACGATTTTGTTTCCGTCGAGCATTTGCTCCTCGGCCTCCTCGACGTTGCGAAACCGGACGCGCTCAAGAAACTCTTCAAGAGCTTTGGCCTCGACCGCGCCAAGATCCTGAAAGTTCTGAAAGAAATGCGCGGTTCGCAGCGCGTGACGACTGACAACCCCGAGACGACCTACGCCGCGCTGGAAAAATACGGTACCGATCTCGTCGCACAGGCGCGCAAAGGGAAAATGGATCCGGTTATCGGCCGCGACGACGAGATCCGCCGCACGATCCGCATCCTTTCGCGCAAGACCAAAAACAACCCCGTGCTTATCGGCGAGCCGGGCGTCGGCAAGACCGCGATCGTCGAGGGCCTCGCGCAGCGCATCCTCCGCGGCGACGTGCCGGAGGGATTGAAGGACAAGACGATCTTCTCGCTCGACATGGGTGCGCTCGTCGCCGGCGCGAAATACCGCGGCGAGTTCGAGGAGCGGCTGAAAGCCGTCCTCGCCGAGATCAAGGAGGCGGCGGGCCGCATCATTCTTTTCATCGACGAACTCCACGTGATCGTCGGCGCGGGCAAGACTGAGGGCGCGATGGACGCCGGCAATCTCCTCAAACCCATGCTCGCCCGCGGCGAGTTGCACTGCATCGGCGCGACCACGCTCGACGAATATCGCAAGCACATCGAGAAAGACGCCGCGCTCGAGCGCCGTTTCCAGCCCGTGGTCGTCGATCAGCCGAGTGTCGAGGACGCACTCTCAATCCTGCGCGGCATCAAGGAGCGCTTCGAGCTGCACCATGGCGTGCGCATTCAGGACAACGCGCTCGTCGCCGCCGTCACGCTTTCCAACCGCTATATCACCGATCGTTTCCTGCCCGACAAAGCCATCGATCTGATGGACGAGGCGTGCGCGATGATTCGCACCGAGATGGATTCGATGCCTCAGGAACTCGACGAACTCACCCGCAAGGTGCTGCGCCTCGAAATCGAGGAGACCGCGCTCGCGAAGGAAAAAGACGACGCGAGCAAGCGTCGGCTCGACACGCTCCGCAAGGAACTCGCCGAAGCGCGCGAGAAGGCGAAAGGCATCAAACTCCATTGGGAAAAAGAAAAGGCGTCCGTCCAGAAGACGCGCAAACTCCGCGAGGAAATCGACGCCCTGCGGCTCGAAATGGAAAAAGCTGAACGCGCCTACGATCTCAACAAGGTCGCCGAGCTCCGGCACGGGAAGATTCCGCAGATGGAGGAGGAGCTGAAGCGGCTGGAAAAGAAGGGCCGCGACACGACGTCGTTGTTTAAGGAAGAAGTTTCCGAGGAAGAAATCGCCGAGGTCGTTTCGAAATGGAGCGGCGTGCCCGTCACGCGGCTTGTCGAGGGCGAGAAGGAGAAGCTCCTCCGCCTTGAGGATGTGCTCCACGAGCGCGTCATCGGCCAAGACGAGGCCGTCACGCTCGTCACCGAGGCGATCCTGCGGGCACGAAGCGGCATCAAGGACCCGCGCCGGCCGGTTGGCAGTTTTCTGTTCCTCGGCCCGACCGGTGTCGGCAAAACCGAGCTCGCGAAGACGCTCGCCGAAACGCTCTTCGACACCGAGGCCGCGATGGTGCGCATCGACATGTCGGAATACATGGAGAAGCATAGCGTCGCTCGCATGATCGGCGCGCCACCCGGCTACATCGGCTACGACGAGGGCGGCCAGCTCACCGAGGCTGTCCGCCGCAAGCCCTACGCCGTGATCCTCTTCGACGAAATCGAGAAGGCGCATCCGGACGTGTTCAACGTCCTGCTGCAGGTGCTCGATGACGGCCGCATCACCGATTCTCAGGGCCGCACGGTGGATTTCAAGAACACGATCATCATCATGACCTCGAACCTCGGTTCGCGTTTTCTCCTCGAAGGCGTGACCGGCGGCACGATTCCCGAGGGTGTCCGCGAGAGTGTGATGGCAGATGTGCGGAAGGCATTTCGTCCAGAATTTCTCAACCGCATCGACGAGACGATTCTCTTCAAGCCGCTCACGCTCGAGGAAATCACGACCATCGTGGACCTGCTGCTGGCCGACCTGAACAAGCGCCTCGCCGATCGCCGCGTGACTGTGACACTCGACGCGAAAGCGAAAGCGTGGGCCGCGGAAAGAGGCTACGACCCGGTCTTCGGCGCGCGTCCGCTGAAACGTTTTCTCCAGCGCCAGATCGAGACGAAGCTTGCCCGCGCGCTCATCAGCGGCGAGGTTGCCGAGGGCAGTGAGGTGAAGTTCTCGGTGAAGGACGATGCGCTGGTGATGAAGTAAGCGATCGCAGAGAAGGAAAACGCATCGCTGGGGATTACTTCGTAGCTGTCGGAGCTGGCGGCGGGTAGGCAGGCAGGGTGCCATCGAGCATCTGCTTGACGAACACGCCGAAACGCGGAGACGGCGTATAGTTCCAGTCCGAAATCAGGGTCGGTCCCGCGCTGCGATGGAGATCCCACGCGGTGTAGGACCACTGGTGATCTTCGATGGCTTGCAGGACGTGGAGGAGCCAGTTGTCGGCCGGCACCTGTTTGCTCGGACCGGAGTTGCCGCCGAATTCGCTGACGATGATGGGCAGTTTGGCGGCGGCCTGTTCCAGCTTTGCGATCCAGGCCGCGACACTGTCGCGCTTGTTATCGTAACAGTGGCTCGCGTAGATGACGCCATTGCCCGTAGGATCGGCGAGCTGTCGGCCGTCAAGAATGCCCGAAAAATCATACGCCCAGTCGAGGCCGCCAGCGACGACCAGATTTTTAGCGCCGGTGGTGCGGACGGTGTCGAGCAACGTCTGCATCCCGGCGCAGTTGTAGGTTTTTGCCTCGACGCCGCGGCGATTGGGCTTGTCCGTGATCGACCCGCCTTTGATCCAGACCTCCCAGGAGACATCGTGTGGTTCGTTATACAAATCAAAGATGACGGCGGGATGATTGGCGTAAACGGGCGCAAAATCTTTCCAGAACGCCACACTGTTCAGGTCGGGCATCGAATGTTGGCCGATGTTCGCGCCCCACTCGTTGCAGTCCGACCAATGCAGATCGAGAATGATGTAACAGTTTTGGTTGGCGCACGCATTCACCACCTGATGCACCAGTTCCCGGTAAGCCTTGGCGTCATCTTTTTGTTCCGACGCTTTGCCGAACCAACGGTCCTGCGAGAGCGGCAGGCGGATGACATTCGCGTGCCAGTCTTGGATGGCGACGTTGATGGTTTGCAGGATGTGGCCTTCACCGTCGCTGGTCCATTCCAGGCTCGCGGCGTTCACGCCGCGCAGTCGCACCGACTGGTTCTTGCTGTCGAGAATTTGGGTGCCGACTGCTTTCAACGGGAGGAGCGGCGTGGAACGCGGGGCGGGCTGCGCGGAGAGCGCCGTGATCGTGGCGAGCGAGAAAACGCCGGCGGAGAGCCAGCGCGACGGGGCGGGGGTTTTCATGGCAAGAAGAGTTTATCCAAGCGGAGTTTTCAGGGGTTGGGGCGGCTTCCGACGGCGGAGTCTCTCCGTGTACCTCGATAGCCTTGGCGCAGAAAACACATTCCGCTGCGCAATGCACGTGAAGTTAACGCGGCTGGTTTTTCTGCTTTGCGCAATCGCCACTTTGCGCGAGCCTTCGGGTTCATGCCCGCCGAACCCATTCGCTACTTTGATCGTCATGGCCGCACGGTGCAGACCGAGCGCATTTACGGCGAGAAGTGGCTGCGGTTTGCCTACGAAAATCCCGCGGGCCGGTTCTTCGTGTGGGCGCTCGCCCGGCGCGCGTTTTTTTCGCGCTGGTATGGCTGGCGCATGAGTTTGGGTGCGCGAGACGACTCAGAAAACTCGATCGGCCAGCTCGTCCGCATGCTCTGCGGTGGCGGCGACAGTTCGCAACTCATCCTGCCCTTCATCACGAAATACGAGATGGACGTCGACGAGTTCGCCAAGTCGGCCTTCGACTTCAAGACGTTCAACGAATTTTTCTACCGCGCGCTGAAACCGACGGCCCGCCCGATCGCCGCCGGCGACCGCGTGGCGGTGCTGCCGGCGGATGGGCGGCATCTCGCCTTCGAAAACGCCGACGCTACGCCGGGCTACTACGTGAAGGGCCAGAAATTTTCCGTCGCCGAACTGCTCGGCGACGCCGCGCTCCCGAAAAAATTTGCCGACGGCTCGATCCTAATTTCGCGGCTGTGTCCGGTGGACTACCACCGGTTTCATTTTCCGGTCGCCGGCACGCCGAACGAATCGCGGCTGATCAACGGCTGGCTCTATTCCGTGAGTCCCGTCGCGCTGCGGCGCAACCTCCGCTACCTCGTCGAAAACAAGCGCGAGGTGACACTGGTCGAGTCGGTGGAGTTTGGCACCGTGGCGATTATCGAGGTGGGCGCGACCAATGTCGGCAGCATCCGCCAGAGCTACGTGCCTGGTCGCGCCGTGGCGAAGGGCGACGAGAAGGGGTTTTTTGCGTTCGGCGGCTCGTGCGTGATCACGCTGTTCCAACGCGGACGGATTCGCCTTGATGCCGACCTGCTTGCGTCGAGTGCCGACTCGATCGAAGTCTATGCGAAGATGGGCGACCGCCTCGGCGAGGCGCTATGATTTTTTAGTCTCCGGAAAACCAAACAACCACGGATAACACGGATGAACACCGATATATGCCCGAGAGCAGAACCTGAAAATCATCCGCGTTCATCCGTGCTATCCGTGGTTAGGTTTTTTCTCTGGATCGTTTCTCTCGGGGGCACGTTGCTTTCCGCGGGACGGGCGGCCGATTTTCTCTTCGCCGAGGCGACGATTGATTCGCTGCAGGCGCGGATGGCGGCGGGCACGCTCTCGGCGCACGAACTCACCGCGGCCTACCTCGCGCGCATCGCCGCGGTGGACAATGCCGGACCGACGTTGAACGCCATCATCGAGCTGAATCCCGACGCCCTCGCGATCGCCGATGCCCTCGACGCCGAGCGGAAATCCGGCCGCGTGCGCGGGCCGCTCCACGGCATCCCCGTGCTCATCAAGGACAACATCGCGACAGCCGACAAAATGGAAACGACTGCGGGCTCGCTCGCACTCGTCGGGGCGAAGCCGCCGCATGATGCGGCGCTCGTCACGCGGCTGCGCGAGGCCGGCGCGGTGATTCTCGGCAAGACCAACTTGAGCGAGTGGGCGAATTTTCGCTCGACCACCTCGACGAGCGGCTGGAGCGGCCGCGGCGGACTGACGCACAACCCTTACGCGCTCGATCGCAATGCGTCGGGCTCCAGCTCGGGCTCGGCCGTGGCGGTCGCGGCGAATCTCTGCGTCGTCGCGGTCGGCACCGAGACGGACGGCTCGATCGTTTCGCCGGCATCGATCAGCGGCATCGTTGGCTTGAAACCGACGGTCGGACTCGTGAGCCGCACGGGCATTATTCCGATTTCCGCCTCGCAAGACACCGCCGGCCCCATGGCGCGCACCGTGCGCGATGCGGCGATCCTGCTCAGCGTAATCGCGGGCGCCGACGCGAACGACGCGGCCACGAGCGCGCGACCCTCCTCCGCGACGATCGATCCTGCTTCGGCGCTGGCCACTGGCGCGCTCAAGGGCGCGCGGATCGGAATCGTGCGCGGGCCCTTCAAGTTTCATCCGCGCATGGATGCGCGTTTGACCGAGATGGTCGCCGTCCTGCGCGCCGCCGGCGCGGAGATCGTCGATCCGCTCGAGATGCCCATCGTCGATCAACTCGGCAAGCCGGAGGGCGTGGTGCTGCACTATGAGTTCAAGGCCGGGCTCAACGCCTGGTTCGCTTCGCTCGGCCCCACCGCACCCGTGAAATCGCTGGCCGAACTCATTACCTTCGACGAAACGCACCGCGACCGCGAGATGCCGTTTTTCGGGCAGGAAGAATTGATCGCCGCGCAGGCGAAAGGCCCGCTCACGGAGCCGGCTTACCTCGAAGCGCTCGCGCTCAGCCGCAAACTCGCGCGCACCGACGGCATCGATGCGACCATGGACCCCCACAAGCTCGACGCCCTCGTCGCGCTCACGAGCGGGCCGGCGTGGTTCACCGATCCGGTCAACGGCGATCAATATACGGGTGACACGACCACGCTCGCCGCCGTGGCCGGCTATCCGCACATCACGGTCCCGGCGGGCGATGTGTTTGGCCTGCCGATCGGCGTGTCGTTTGTCGGCCGCGCGTGGAGCGAGGCGAAGCTCATCGCGTTCGCGGCGGATTATGAGGCGCGCACGCACGCGCGCCGCGAACCAAAATTCCTGCCGACGATTCCTCTGCCGTAGCGACTGCGCAGCGCGGTGAGTCTCCCCAAAAAAATTGCCATGAATCCCCAAAAAATAATCATGACCGCGTTGTTAGCGTTGGCGTGCTGCGCGCGCGCGGACGACGCGTTTCCCTTCGCCGAGGCGACGATCGATTCGCTGCAGGCGCGGATGACGGCCGGCACGCTCACGGCGCACGAACTCACCGCGGCCTACCTCGCGCGCATCGTCGCGATCGACAAGGCCGGCCCGAAGCTCAACGCCGTGCTCGAGCTGAATCCCGACGCGCTGATCATCGCGGATGCGCTCGACGCCGAACGGAAATCCGGGCACGTGCGCGGGCCGCTGCATGGCATCCCGGTGCTCATCAAAGACAACATCGACACGGCCGATCGCATGCAGACGACGGCGGGCTCGCTTGCGCTTGTCGGACAAAGGGTGCCGCGCGACGCGGGCGTGGCGGCGCGACTGCGTGACGCCGGCGCGGTGATTCTCGGCAAGACCAATCTCAGCGAGTGGGCGAATTATCGCTCGAACAATTCCAGCAGCGGCTGGAGCGGACGCGGTGGCCAGACGAAGAATCCTTACGCCCTCGACCGGAATCCGTCCGGCTCGAGTTCCGGCTCGGGATCGGCGACGTCGGCTAATCTGTGCGTTGCGGCGATCGGCACCGAGACAAATGGCTCAATCATGTCACCGGCGTCGGCGAACGGTCTCGTGGGTGTGAAGCCGACCGTCGGCCTCGTGAGCCGCGCGGGCATCATTCCGATTGCCGCGTCGCAAGACACCGCCGGACCAATGACGCGCACCGTGCGCGACGCCGCGATCGTCCTCGCGGCGATTGCCAGCGCCGATGTGCGCGATGACGCCACGAAGCAAATCCCCGCGGGCCTGATCGCCGAACTCGCGGCACCATTGAAAGCAGGCGCGTTGCGTGGGGCGCGCATCGGGATCGTGCGCGGGCTGCCTGGATTTCACGGGCGGATGGATGCGATCCTGAGCCTCCTCGTTGAAACCTTGCGGGCGGGCGGCGCGGAGATTGTTGATCCGGTCGCCGTGCCGTCGCTCGCCAAACTTGGGGCGGCGTCCGGCATGGTGCTCTCCTACGAATTCAAGGATGGTCTGAATCGCTATCTCGCCGAGCCGGATCGGGTGACGCCGATGAAATCACTCGCCGACTTGATCGCCTTTGACAACGAGCATCGGGAAGAAGAGATGCCGTTTTTCGGGCAGGAGATATTTCTCACGTCAGAGGCCCGCGGTCCGCTCACCGACAAAGCTTACGTTGAGGCCCGCGAGACGTGTCTCAAACTCACTCGTGCTGAAGGCATCGATGGCGTGATGGATGAAAACAAACTCGACGCGCTCGTGATGTTTACGCGCGGCACCGCGACGCTGACCGACCTCATCAACGGCGAAGGTGGTAGCGGCAGCAGTTCGACGCTGGCGGCGGTGTCGGGCTACCCCAATGTGACGGTGCCGGCGGCGGAGGTTTTCGGCCTGCCGATTGGCCTCTCTTTCGTCGGACGCGCGTGGAGTGAACCAAAGCTGCTGGCGCTCGCGGCGGATTTCGAGAGTCGGACGCACGCGCGCCACGAGCCGAAATTCCTACCAACGGCCGAAGTGAAGTAGCGGCGCCACGAGATTCGCCGCTTGCGTCTGACGGATGAAAACCCGAAATCGCCTCTCGGAATTCACGTTCGCTCGGGTGATGGAATGGCAGACATGCGGGTCTTAGAAGCCCGTGCCGTAAGGCGTGCAGGTTCGAGTCCTGTCCCGAGCACCAGGCGCTTGGCGCCGGCTTTAGCTTCGCGGATAAGTTGTGCCTTTCACAGCTTATCCAGCGATATAGACCAATATCGGGCGATAGAGCGTAGGTGAACGACTTAGGAGATTAGAAGATAGAAAATCAGCCGCTCACTAAAATCGACCTTCGCGGATAAGTTGTGCTCTTTCCCAGAGGCAGTTGTGCCGCAGAGAAATCGCGTAAATCATTACTACTACAACAAATCACCCCATAAAAAGGGCACAACTTATCCGCGAAGGTCAGGTGGGGGAGTATTTCAGTGATTTTTACAACTAGAGCGTTTTTACTTTGGTAGTAGTGCAATGGCTCTGCCGCTAGCTTGCAGTCGGTTAGCACGCAGTGACGGGGATGACGACCGCTTCGGCATATGCCTCAGCTACTTCCCTTTCAGGCGCTCACGCTCGAAGAATTCAGCGATGATCTTGACCGATTGCCCATCGATATCAACACCCGACAGCCCATGCTTCTGGGATTCCAAATACGACCGAAGCGACGATTCCATATGGCCGAGAAACTCGAATCGTTTCTCGTCAGATAGCGTTTTGAACCAAGCCTCAATCTCGTATTGGAGCAACGGAAGAAGCAATGCGCGCCTCCAGTTGTCGCCGTCAAACCAACCGACAAACCCAGCAGACCATTTTTTTTTATCCTTCGCCGATGACTTGAATTCCTTCCGGTAGCTCTCCTCAAGGGCTGTCAGGCGGGGCGATAGAAAATCGCGATAAGCGTCACTGAACAAAGCCCGTCTCGGAATAATACTGACGAGGCTTTCTTCAAAAAAAAGATAGGGTGCCTTGGGTAGTTCGCCCGTAGCGAGCCAACGTTGGCTTAGTTGTTCACGAACACAGATCAAATCGCCGACTGCCCAAGGGAGTGGAACCCAGCCGTTCTCATACTTATGCAGATTGCCACTAGATAGTCCGAGTTTCAGTGCGAACGCCGTCCGTGTTAACAATAGGGATTCTCGGTAGCCTCGCAAGCGACGACCAATCTGTTTTTCGCGTTCCGGGATTTCCGATTTTCTGGGCACGGTATAGGTAGCACATGAGATCGGAGGTAATACGCAATTGAGTTTGACTAGGTGATAACTTTCTATCTTCCTGCCTTCTTAATGGCAACTGTAATCACTCCGTTGCATGCGCTTCTAGCCGCTCGCGGCATGAATTTTCGCGACCTCTCTCGGGCGACGACATTGTCATACGGCACGATTCGGAACATCGCGTGCGGCAACAATCGCACACGGACTGGCCGCGACAAAATCGAAGCGTTTTTGGGAGTCCAATTGTTTCCCGCTCCGGCCGACTCGGAGACCCGCGCTCAGGTGACTTCTGAGTCGAGAGAACGTAATTCAAACTGATTTTCCATCCATGAAAAAATCCGATATCGAGGCCTCCCTGGCAGCGCTCCAGAAAACCGCCTCCCGTTTGAAAACCTTGGGATCTGAACTTAACGATGCCCAACGAGACCGCAATCAACTGAAAGCTGCCGTAGTTGAAATCGGCGAGCCCAGCTACAAGGACGACGCAGCGATCCTTCGGCTCTCCACGGCGAACAAAAAGATTGAATTGTGCGAGCGGACGATTGCTCGCCTATCCGATCAGATGGCTGAACTAATCGTCGGGCAAGCCAACGCGCGCATCGACGAGTGCGCCCCGATTGTCGCCACCCTCTTGGAGGGCGAACTCGACAGGCGGCGTGAAACCATCGCTACGGTGCTCGTGCCGTTCTGTGAGTCCGCTGATGAAGCCAATGAGGTCGCCGAGCAAACGTCATCTTACGCAGTTGGTGCCGCAAAAAGGCGCTTTTTTTGTTCGATGACAACAAACCTACACATGAACGGAATCGCGAGTCTGCCGGAGGTCAGTGAGGCACTTGCGAAAATTGAGGCGGTGTTGACCGGCTATCTCAAGGATAGCGCGAACCTTCAGAAATTTATCGCGTTCTATCCGCCTTGCGAGCGCGAATCCCGCCGCCTCTAAGCCGAACTATCGTCCGCCTTTAACCACAAATCTTCATTGGTGTCTTGTTAGTAGTGGCGGGGGTTCGATTGGAAACGAGCCCCCGCCAACCAACCGCAAACCGCCAATCTCCCGCACTCATGAGCACTCCCAGCCTCTCCCGTTCCTCGCCAACGAAGCTCCTTCCCAATGGCGAATTTCAACTCCCGACTGATGGTTGGATGCAACTTTTCCCGTATGGCGAGGTGCGTGCGCCCGTGGAAAATCCAGATGGCAAAGAAGTGTCCGTGGTGCAAGTTTTGGACAGCATCTCAGCCGACAATCTACTCGTTGCGTTTAATGACGCGGCGAAAACGCCAAACTTCGGCGGCGTGCTTGTGGACTTCGATCACTTTTCGATGGACACGGATAAGGAATCGCGCGCCGCGATGTGGATCGAACAACTCGAAAAACGCGCGGACGGAATGTGGTTCAAGGCCCGTGTTACAGACAGCGGTCGCGCCGCCCTTCGCGGTGGCGACTATCGGTTTATCTCCCCGGTGTTCGATGTTCCAAGCAAACAATACCAGCCGGGTCAGCGGGTGCGCCCGATCAGCCTGGAGAGCGCGGGCCTGACGAACGATCCGCGCATCAAAGGTGGCGTTCCAATTTCAAACCGCAGCGCGTCCTCTGTTGTCACGGTGGCCACGTCAGCGTCACCGGATGAGGCGGCCATGAACGAGGCCCGCGATCTCGTGGCAGAAATGGATGCGATGACGCGATACAACGACAATAGCCAACAGCCAGGAGACCCGGCGCTGATCGACCGGCGCGCGAATCGTATTCTGAAGCGGGCCCAGGAGATCAGGAATAGTGGTGCGGGCGGATGGGAGCGCGCATGGAAGTCCGCCAGTAGCGAACACGACTCGGCAGTTAATCACGCGCAAAAAATGCTTGCTGGCGGCGGCGGAATTTTGCCGGAGCACGCTGGGCGCTCTCCCTTGGAGCACGCGAAAAAACTGCGAAAAGGAGTTACAAACCGTAGCCGTCGCGGTGAACGGGAAGCGGCGGCCCGCGAAGTCATTCAGAGCGGCATGGCAGCGGTCAACGACATCGCAAAATCTATCTTTATAAAAGGCACGAAATTCTCTTGGTCGGAAGCGTTGCGACGCGCGATTAACGACTACAACACGAGCCGAATAAACCCAGTCTCTATTGGGGAAGTGGACGCTCGAACGATTGCTAATCGCGCCACGCAGATTTGTCGCGAGGAAAATATCTCCTACGTCCGTGCGTTTCGCAAAGCCGGCGAAGAACTCGGGGTAGCACCACAATAGGCCATGCAAAAAATTCGCATCCGATCACCACTCGATCTTCTTCCGCTGCATGTGAAGCAGCAGCTTACAGCGTGGCTGACGACAGGCGGGTCGCACGGGCATGGGATGACCTACACCGAAGCGAAGGCGAGGCTCCTGGCAGAATACGGCGTGCGGGCGCAGGAAGGTGCATTGTGCCGGTATTTTCGGCGCACTCAGCGCCTTACTGCGGAGAAGGTCGATGCCGTGCTCTCACCTGACAACTCGACTCTCACCGTAACCATCAACGTCAGGCTCAACCAAAAAAACACCGAGGAATCATGAAACAGAATCACACGGCCGAAAAATCCAAGAGTGAAATCGCAACCTTCGTCGTGAAAGACGACGCGATGCAACCGGACTTTATTCCGGGCGATTGCATTCTCGTCACGCCATCCCAAAAGCCGCGCACCGGAAAGCCTGTCGTTGCGAAATTCGCGGATGGGAAACTCGCTTTTGGACTCCTCAAAAGTTTCACCGCTCGCAGCCTTCGGCTCTCGCCGTGCCCAGGGATCGACCATGGGCGGATTCTCTGGGTTCACCCTGTAACGGCTCTTATCCGCGCTGTGTAGATCGCCTCCGTCATGCAATCCAACTATCCTTTAATCGATGAAATCACGCAGCGCTTTGACGAGATCGCGTTGGCTTATGAGCAGATCAACAAGAAACTTGCCGCGAGCACGGAGCTTCGCGCGCTCAGTGAAAAAGTAGTATGGGCTAGCAGCGCGATTCCCAAGCCCATCGACCCACAGGCAATGGAAAAGATGGCTGAACTCATCGCCGCTTATCACGGGACGTGGAATCAAATGACCGCATGTCCCTTGGTTAAATTCGCACTCGTGCCGGTCGCAGTGCTCCGACGCGATCACATGAATTAGTCGCCATCCGAATGCCAACCCGCGATGAGTAATTCACCTGCCAGACTCGACATACTGGTCGATATTCAGGCACGGCTTGACGAGCTTCGCCAAGCGCAGACGGAATTCCGCAAGACGAAGAATGAGGCCGAGAGCTTTGGCTCGATCCTGCGCGAGGGTCTTCACATCGGCACCGGCATGCAGATGGCTGCGACCGCAATCGAAGCGATAAGGGAAGCGATTCGGGAGACGATTGGCGAGGCCATCCGTTTCGCAGGCGCAATTCAGGACCAGAGTCAGGCGCTCGGCATGACGACCACTGCGCTACAAGTGCTCTCGCTAGAATTTAAGGAGGCTGGTGCCGACGCTGGCCGTCTCTTCGAGGCTGTTAGCACACAAACGCGCGGCCTCGCGGAGGCACGCGATACTAGCAGCGGCGCTGCCGCTGCCTATCGGCAGCTTGGATTGAGTGCTTCCGAAATTGAACTGCTTCCTATCGAGCAGAGGCTCATTGCCGTCGCGCGAGCGGTCAAAAATTCCTCCGACCAAACGACAGCGTTTGCAGCCGCCTCCCAACTCCTCGGTGCGCGCGGCCTGCCACAGATGCTTGCAGCACTCGACAAACTCGGGCGCGAAGGCGTGGCGGCCGTCACGCAATTTCACGAGCGGGCTGGTGAGATAATGTCTGAGGAAACCATTACGCGACTCGACGCGGCAGAGAAGCAATGGGGCAGATTTTGGCATACGATGGTAATTGGCACCGGCGAAACACTCGGGTTCGTGAATCGTCTCGTTGACTCGTTAAAGCAAATGCCCGGTGAGACCTTAGCCGCGTTGGCCGGAGCCATCGGGAGCGGCGGCACTCCCATCGCAGTCGGCAATCTCATTGGAGTGGTCGCGAAAAATACGACACCGGTTTTAACGGCCAATCCGACCGCTCCGAAGACGCCCGGTTCAACGTTCGATTCGGCGGCTCTAAAAGCAGCTGCGGCACAGGCGGATAAACTCAAAAGCGAAGGCGAGACGATCCGGCAATCGGTATTGCCGGCCTATGAGAAATATGCCGAGACATTAGCCCATCTTGACGTTGTTCATCAGGCGGGAGCCATCTCCCTTATGACCTGGATTAAGGCCTCTGCTGCAGCGAAAGACGAACTAATCAAGAGCGTCACCGACCCTGCCGTGGCAGTCCTTCAGGAGCAGGGCCGGGCTGTCACCGAATCTGTCCTTACGCCGGCAGAAATTTTCGGTAAGCGCCTTCGGGAGTTGGGCCGACTCTACGATGAGCACGTCATTACGCTGGATACCTTCAACCGTGCCACGGCGGCTGCGAATAAAAAGTATGAGGAGGACACTGCGCCCCCTACGCCGCCACCTCTTCTTAAGCTTCGACCCAGCGGCGTAAAAGAGGGCATGCAGAATTGGTTGGATCAGACTGGCACCATCGGCAACCAGGTGGCAACGACGATGGGCGGAGCAATCGGCCAATCCGTCGCGATTCTCACCAACGGTATCACGGGGTTGCTTGAGAAAACGAAATCACTTGGCCAAGTCGCGCAGGAAATGGGCGCGATGTTTGTCCAATCGCTCATCCAGATGACCGTTCAAGCCCTCGCGTTAGCAGTAGTGATGGGCGTCCTCAACGTGCTCACAGGTGGCTCAATCGCGGCCGGCGGTTTCGCGGGCGGCTTCATGAAGGCCTTTGGTTTCGCCGATGGCGGCTATACTGGCGGCGGTGGAAAATATGAGCCCGCTGGCATCGTGCATCGTGGCGAATACGTCATGCCTCAAGAGGTGGTAAATCGCGTGGGCACCCCCACGCTCGATCTAATGCGGTTCAATCGAGGATTCCCCGGCCTCGGCACCGCGCGCTCCTCGATTGCGTCGGGCCAGAGCGCGGGCTACACGCCGGTCGAGAACCGGCCGCAGCGGCTGCTCGTCTATGTCGATTCGCAGCAGCAACTCGACACGCTCACGCGCAATCCGCGCTTCGAGAACATCGTTGTCGATGTGGGCAAACGGCGGCGCGGCGAAATTTTTTCCGTATGAAGCTCGATTTTGCCACAGCGTTTCCGAAAATCAGACTGGAGACACGGACGTCTTTTGGCGTTCCCGAAACGGCGCGCCTATTCGGAATCTGCGACAAGCAAGTTATTGACCTGATTGAAGAGGGCTCAATTGACGCAATCAATATCGCCCGGAAGAACAAACCCGGCTCGAAAATGGCTTGGCGTATTCCGGTCGCCACACTCGTCCAATTTATTGAAGAACGGTCCAGCCTCGCCGAGCAAACGGAGGCGTCCGTTGGCCAAATGCGCACTGGAGGTCGCCGTGGGTAGGCTCGGCAGCAGATTTTCGTTTTGCAGGCCTTGCAGCCAGCCTTGCAGCCGTCCTGCGCGGATGATCGGCACCGTCTCTTCCCACTTTTTCAGCTCTCCGCCAGATTTTGGGGAAAAACGGAACGACCTGCTACAATTACTCACTTTGAATTCTCTATCTGCAACATTTTCACCGACGCGACTCGTTGCTAAAATCGCAACCGCAGGGCTTTTCGTGGTGGCAATGGGCCGCCGGGGACATGATGCCCCGTGGACACTCAGAGAGGCGGTGTCATCATGAAATGGGAGCGCATCGCACTCCGTGCCCGTGAGCACGCGCACAAGGTCCGGCAGGCACTTGCCAGCGCGCTTGAGTTGCACAGCTCCGGCAAATGGGGGAAGCCGGAAATCGAGGCGGCCGGGCTCCGGGACTACGCCAGAATTTTCGGCCACAGCATCAACGCGCGCACATTCTGGCGCATCTTCGACCGCACGCTTGAACGTGATGGTGGCGCCGGCGATTTCAGAAACTTGGAGTTGTATCTGCCGTTTATCGTGACCGCGAGAAAGGCACCTCCGGCGTTTGAACGCGCGGCTGCCGATCTGCCGGAGCTGGCAGCCGCCGTGCTCCGCGTCGAAAATCCAAATGCGCTCACGCCGGCCGAGTCGCAACTCGTGTGGCTCGGAGCATGCAGCGAATGTAAGCGGGTCCAGGAAGCCGGGGCTCCCGCGCACAAAGCACGGAAACTCGTGTTGCGCGCGCTGGCCGCGAGCGGCTTGGAACTGGCGCACACGCCGCGGGCGCTTCGCGTTACATTCGCCCGAAAGCTGGAGCGTTGGATCGAGGGCGGCTACGCTCCCGACGCGGTGCGAGATCAACGCGCGGAGCAGAGCGGTAATTACCGGGCGCTCCCCATCTCCGATGACGACCGCAAGACGCTCACGGCGCGAGCGCTCTCGGGTGGCCTCGCGAAGGCATGGCGCGAAACTCATGCCGTCGGCAAACTCTCAGCCGAAGCCGTGCAAACTTACATCGCCAATCCTGCGAGCAAGTCCTACGTGCCGCAGCGCGTGCGCGACCTTGTCACGCATGATGTGCGCATACTCTATGACATCCACCACGGTCCGCGACAGGCGGCGCTCAAAGGCGCTTACATCACGCGTGACTGGTCGGGCGTGGCGCCCGGTGACTGGTATTCCGCGGATGATACGACTTTGCCGCTATACTATTGGGAAGAAGATGCGGACGGCAGTCCACGAGTGTTACGCGGGCAGTGTCTCGTAATGAACGATTGTCGCACGAACCGCATCCTAGCTTTGGCCCTGCACAGCGAACGCAACTATACCGCCAAGGTGATTCGCGGGCTCATCATGCGCACGCATGACACCTACGGCTTGCCACGCGCGGGGTTTTTCTTCGAGCGGGGCACCTGGGCGAGCGCGAAGATTCTCAAGGGCGCTGCTGATGAAGTGCCGAGCGACGAAACGGAGATCGGTCTCCGTGCGTGGGTGGAATTCAAGCATGCAAAGCCTGGCAACGCGCGCGCCAAAACAGTGGAGCGCATCATCGGCCTTCTCCAGGTAAAGATGGAGGACCAACCCGGATACTGTGGCCGCAACGAGCAGGTAGAAAAATTCGAGCGGCTGCAACGGCAGCTGCTCGATGTGAAGTCCGTTAAAGTCCATCCGAAAGAATTTCTGCTGCATCGCGACGAGTGGATGAAGCGGCTTCATGAAATCTGCGACGCCTACAACCACGAGACGCAGCAGGGCCAGATGCTACGCGGACTATCGCCGTGTGAGGCTTGGGACACGCTGTTTGATGCATCCCGACCGCTCACGCGGCTTACGGCCGAGACCCGCTACCTTCTTGCGAATCATCGCCGCCCGCTGAAAGTCACGCGCAATGGGATTTGTGTGCAGTTCGGAAAGGAGCGGCACCACTTCCGCAATGAAATCACTGGCCGATTGATCGGCCGCACCGTCCAAGTGTATTTCAACCCCGATGACATGAGCAGCATCTTTATTAAGCTGGCGACCGGGGACAAGACCGCCGCAGTCATTCCTGCTGAGCCGGTGACTCCCGCGATGACAGCGACTCGCGAGGAAATGCAGGCTGCGCAGGCCAGCGTCGCAGCGCACAATCGTCCAGCGCGCACTCTCTACCAGGAGATCAAGCCCTATTTTCCCAAAAACGGCCCAGCGCCTTTCCGTCGTGTTGTTGCCGATGAGGCCAGTGTCGAACTCGGTCGCGATATCGCAGCCGACCAGGCCGCCGTGCGCGCAACGCAAGCCGGCTCAGGAAACACGGATCGGAAACTCGCGAACTTACGGCGCCGGTTCGGCAAGACGGACACGCAGGACACAGTATCCCGCGAGGCGCAACTTGAGGGCTACAAACTGCTGGAGGATGCCAACACCGATGCCCACTAGACGCCAAGACCCTGACTCGCGGGAGTTCCGGCAGGACGCGTTCGCTTCGTCCGCCGAACACGAGCGCGGCATCCTGGGCAACCTCGTGGCGGCCCGTTGCCACAAATTAACCGACAAAAACGAGATCGCCATGCTTTGGTGGCTTCAACAAATCTCGTGGCGCGAGGGTGGGCTGGAGGCATTCGGCCATGATTTTATGGAAGCGAACCCCGAGAGGTTCAGCACGCCATCCATGGCGAAATACGGCACCCGGCCGGGGCAAATTTATCAGGCTGAGCAGGTGCGCCAGGTGCGCAAGGAACTGGGCTCAGTTAGGGGCGCGTCATTTCTGCTGAAAGGGGAGACCGGGTTCGGTGTCTCCATGATGGATTTAATTGGGGACTGCCCGTGGCGAGACAACGTTCGTGACCATGCGCGGGAAAATCCAACATCATATCCCGCCTCGGCTTTCGTTGAGGAGTGCTCCATGTCGGACCAGGGGTTCGCTGACAAACTCAAGCATGCGTTGGTTGATCCGTCCGACCTCACCATTCAGCGCGGGCTATGGAATTGCCCAACACTGCGAGAGGGACTGGAGGCATGGCGTAAACGTGAGATTGAGGCCGCGCGCGGTCGAATCGTAGAGACCGCTGTCACACGGCAGATCGCGGAAGAATTGGATTTCGCGTTGGAGACGAGGAGCTTCATCCTGATTGAGGGCCGGGAGCGCATCGGAAAGAGCGAAGGTGCTTGTTGGTGGTGCGATCAGCATCCAGGCCAAGTAATCTACGTGCGGCTGGAGCCGGGGTCAGATGAGACGACTTTGTATCGGTCGATTGCCCGGCGGATCGGCACGGCATGTTCCTATCAGCGCAAGGCCGTCGAGATGCGCGCGCGAATTCAGGACGCGTTGCAGGGCGGTCACGTAATGCTCGTGCTCGACGAGGCCCACTTTATATGGCCACAAAGTAATCGCTGTCAGGGCAGCATCCCGAAGCGAATGGACTGGGTTCGCACCGCCTTGGTGGATTTTGGCGTGCCGGTTGCGCTGATCAGCACGCCCCAGCATTTCGCGCGGCAATGTGACCGATTCCGCAAGGCGGGATGGAATGCGAATCAAGTCCAGGGTCGGTTGGCGCGCACGGTGTCGTTGCCTGAGTCCATTGATTCGAACGACGCGGTGGCGGTGGCTCGGTCTTATTTCCCTGGCATCCCGGACCGCTTTATCAAGCGGCTCGCCGGCGTCGCGCTACTGTCCGTCGCCCGGCTTACCATGTTTTCGCACATGCGCAAGCGCGTCGATTTTCTCGCATCACGGCGTGCCGGACTAACCGAGTCCGAGCTGCTTGAGGTCGCGCTGGCCGAGATTTCGGCGCCCGGAGGTGTCGCCAACCCCAAGCCCTCCGCAGCCGTTGCAGAGTCGCTGCAAAGCCCGCGCAGGGGCGTTGCCGCTGACCTTTCCGAAGGTGAACAGATGCCGAAAAATCGGCTTTCTCAGGCCGCTCACGAATTAACGCCGAGCATCGTCTAAGAGCAATCTAATCGCTTTCAACTGCCTCGCATCATCCTCGATTGAAAAATCAGGCAGATGCGGGGCGAAACCGTTTGTGCTGATTCCTAGGACAAACGTTCGCTCGAAAGAGCACAAATTATCCGCGACGATACACGGCTGAAAACTACTTCGATGGCTTCGCCGAGCGCAGTGTGGGTCCGTCCATCCAGTGGGCGGGAATCGTGGTGGTGGAGGGCCACTCGGGGATGCCGGTTTCGTTGCGCTGGAGTTGAGCGATCAGGAGTTCGCAGGCGCGGGCGCCGAGCTGGCGCGGCTGGAGATCGAGGCCGGCGCACGGGCGCGTTTTCATGAGGACGTTGAGGCAGACGAAACCGTGCGTCGCGGGCACCTCGGCGCCGAGGTTTTCCATCCAGTCGATCGCCTCGGTGTTATGGCCGAGGACGACGTCGGGCTTGTGGCGGCGGAACCACGCTGTGAAGCCCTCGCGCGTGAACGTTTCCACGATGAGTGGTGGAACGGGTTTGGTGCCGGGGTGGCTTTCCTGAAACGCGCGGAAGGCGGCGCCCCAACGGTATTGCAGCCGCTCGTCCTGGTGTTTTTGGAGAAACAATCCCGGTCGCTGGTAGCCGAGGGCCGCGAGACGCTGCAGCGCGGCGAGCAGCGATCGATAATGATCGGAGCAAACCGAGTGCAGCGCGGGCCGCTCGATAATGTAGTCGGTATAGATGCCGGCGAAGCGCGTCCAGTCGAGGTTCGACAGGTCCGGCTCGTCCCACGCGGGCAGCAGCATCACACCGTGGATACCGCGCGATTGGAGGATGGAATCGAGGCGATGCACGGAGACGCCGGCGTGGCCCACCTCGAATTTTTCGACTTTGAATCCGAGGTCGGTCGCGCGGGTCGTGGCACCGAGCACAAGTTCGCGGTGATACCGCGCCGCATAGTCGGGCCGGTCGGGCTCAAGAAAATCCACCGCCGCCAGCACGCCGCGAAATGCCGTGCCGCGGGAACGGCGCAACTCCGACATAAGCGCGCCGGCGAGCGGATTGCGGCGGTAGCCGGCCGCCCGCGCGGCTTTTTTTACGCGCGCCGCCGTGCTGGGATCGACGCGCGGCGAGCCGCGCAGGGCGTCGGACACCGTGGTGCGCGACAAACCCAAGGTGCGCGCGAGGGAGCGGAGGGTAGGGGCGGGGCCTGGCATCTTCGGACTGTCAGAGTTTCTGGGCGCGGAGACGGAAGGCAACCGTTTTCCTGCGGGCGGACGGCCGCCGCGAGCCGCGCCGAATACTCAGACGTAATGCGGGCTCGCCGCCATGGAACGTGAGCCTCAGGTTTTGCGAACCCTCCCCATGATCTTCGGCAGCCTGCATCCCCTCGATCTCGCCATCATTGTCGCCTACCTCGTCACCGTCGTGGTGATCGGCAAGATGGCGGCGAAGGGCACGGGCTCCGAGGACGGTTTCTTTCTCGCCGGGCGCAAGCTCGGCAAGCTCTACCAATTTTTCCTGAACTTCGGCAACGCGACCGAACCGTCCGGCGCCGTGAGCACCGCGAGCTTTGTTTTCCAGCAGGGCGCGCCGGGCTCGTGGCTCTCGTTCCAGACGGTTTTCATGAATCCCTATTTCTGGTTCATGAACGTCTGGTTCCGCCGCGTGCGGCTGACGACCGTGGCCGATCTGTTCGAGGATCGGTTTGCGAGCCGCAAGCTGAGCCGGTTCTATGCGATTTTCCAAATTCTTGTCGCCTGCGTCTTCCTCGGTTTCGCCAACGTCACCGCCTACAAGATCGCCTCGTCGCTCGTGGTGAAACAGGAGTCGCAGTGGACCGCCGCCGATCGCGCGTCGGCCGAGGGCTACGGTGATTTGAAACGGCTCGAGAAACAGTTTGCCGCGCACACGCTGCCGGCGGAGGCGAAGCAGCAGCTCGCCGCGCTCCGCGAACGCAACGCCCGCGGCGAACTTCACAGCTACATCACGCTGCTCAACAACGTGGCGTTCTTCGTCGTGTTCGCGCTCGTCGTCGGCACCTACATCGTCATGGGCGGCATGGCGGCGGCGGCGGTCAACGAAGGGTTGCAGAGCATCCTGATCATTGTGTTTTCGCTGCTGCTCATTCCGACCGGGCTCCACGCGATCGGCGGGTGGCACGCGCTGGCGGCCAAGGTGCCCGCCAAGATGTTCGATCTCTTCGGTTCGGCCGGCTCGGATCAGTTTTCTGTGTTTGGGCTGGCCGCGATTTTGCTCGTGAGCGTCGTGCAAAATGGCGGGTTGAGCCACAACATGGGCATCTGCGGCTCGGCGAAAAATGAGTTCGCCGCGCGCAGCGGCGTCTCGGGCAATTATCTGAAACGGCTCATGATCATTCTGTGGGCGTTTGCCGGGTTGATTGCGGTCGCGGTGTTTGGCGCGGGCGGACTTTCCGATCCGGATGCGACGTGGGGCATGTTGTCCAACAAGCTTCTCGGGCCCGGCTTGATCGGGTTGATGCTGGCTGGCGTGCTGGCTGGCACGATGTCGACGCTCGCGGCCAAGGCGCTCGCGATTTCGTCGCTCTTTGTCCGCAACGTCTTTCGCCAGATGTGGCCCGAGCTGACGGAGACGCAGGGCGTCTTTTACGCGCGCTGCACCATCGTCGTGGTGCTCGCGCTCGGTGCGCTCTCGGCGTGGCTGATGGGCGATTTTCTCTCGATCGTGAACATCGTCCTCACGGTCAACCTGCCGTTCGGCGCGTGCGTGCTGCTCAGCTTTTTCTGGCGGCGGCTCACGACGCCGGCGGTGTGGGCGTGCGTCGTCCTCTCGACGCTCGTCATCATCGTCGTCCCGTGGACCGCGGCGAAACTTCCCTCACTGAGCACGGATCAATCGCTCGCGCAGACCAGCCTCACGCCAAGCGGCAAGCCGGCCGGCGTGTTTTTCGCGACGGTGGTGCATACGCACGAAGACGATTTGTCCAGTCCGCTCGTCGGCAGCGGTCGCTTCAACCTCGAGTGCTGGATGATGAACAAAGTTGGCCTCAACGTCGCCGCCTACTCACCGAACCAGCGGCTCACCGCCCAGTTTTTCTTCGATGGATTCTTCCCTTTCCTCGTGCTCATCGTGACGAGTCTGCTCACGCGGCCGACCGATCCGGCACGCGTCGCCCAATTCTACGGCAAGATGAAAACTCCCGTCGGCGCCACGCCCGAGCTCGAGGCAGCCGGCATGGAGGAAACCCGCCGCCACCCGACGCGCTTCGACCAGACGAAACTCCTGCCGTGGTCGAACTGGGAATTCTGCAAATGGGATCGGGTTGACACGATCGGTTTCCTGATTTGCAGCGCGCTCTCCGCCGCGATCGTGTTGCTCTTCATCGGGCTGCTGCGGTGGGCCGCTCCGTAAGGCGCGGCGCCCCGAACTTGCGTGTCACCGAGATTCACGCCGAGCGTCAGTAGTCCCATGGCCATGGCGTCCGGCAAAATCGTTTTCCGTTGGATCGGATTTGCCGCACTCGCCGTCGCGGTGCGCGCCGTCGACCGGCCACCGGTGCCGGCAGAGATTGTCGAGCTGCCGAAATTCGAGGTGTCGGACAACCGCGTGCTGCTGCCGCCGGAATCATGGCACTACGCGGAGATTCCGGGCTTCACGATCCTATCCAACATCTCGGAGCGCGAGACGAAACGCTTCGTGCGCGATTTTCTCCTGCTGCAGGATGCGCTGACGGTGCTCATGCCGGCGCTTGGCCGCGGCGAGACGGCCGTGCCCACCAGCCTGATCCTGTGTGGCGGGGCCAACGGTTTCGACCGCTTCATGCCGGCCGATCGGGGCGACGACGTTTACCACACCAACAGCGTCTTCTTCGACGATCCCGAGCGCGCGGCCATCGTCGTCGATTTTGCGATGACCGAGCTGCAGCTCGACGCTACAACGACCGTCCAGAGCGATCCCTATCAGGGGTTCTACAAGGAATATTTCCGGCACCTGATTCGCCGCCAGTCGGGCCATCCGCCGGCGTGGTTCGAGGAAGGGCTCGTGCAGTTGCTCGCGGCGATCGATTTCAACAAGAACTGGATAACGTTTGCGCAGATTGGCGAAGGCGCCACCGCCAAGGATACTGACTTTAGTCGGCTACTCGCAGGCAGAGAGTTGCTGCCGCTGCCGGAGTTGTTTGCGCGCAAAGCCGAGCAGGATAACCCGGCCTGGACCGCGGAGAGTTATGCCTTTGTCCACATGTGCCTCTACGGTCGGGGCAAACGCTATCAGGCGGGTTTTGCGAAATTCGTCGCTCGCCTCGGCACCGAGGAGCCGGGCGAGGCGCTCTTCAAGGAGTGTTTCAAAATGAGCTTCCGCGAAATGGAGTCGGAGCTTCGCGCCTACCTCGGATTCACCGATCACAAATGGATTCAGATGGTGATGAACAAGGGCCAGTCGCTGGCCGAGCCGCCACCCGTCGTGCTGCGCGACGCCACGGAGGCTGAGTCGGGCCGCATCCTCGGTGAAGTGTTGCGGTTTGGCGGCCACGGCATCGAGGCGCACCTCGCGCTCATCGCGCCCTACATCCGCGGGGCCCGCGAGCCGCAGTTGCTCGCGGCGCTCGGGCTCGACGAACGCGCGGCGGGCCACGATGAGCGCGCGATAAAATTCCTCGAATCGGCGGCGCGGGCGCAGGTGACGCGACCGCGCGCCTACCTCGAACTAGCGCGATTGCGCTACGAGGCCGCGCAGGCGCCCGATTCGGCTGGTGGCGCGCTCACGCCCGCGCAAGTGACTTCCGTGCTCGCGCCGCTGGCGACGGCCCGCAACCAGCCACCGCCCATGGCGGAGATTTACGAGCTCACCGCGGAAGTCTGGGCGCACAGTGCGCAACCGCCGACGCGCGCCGATCTCAAGGTCATCAATCAGGGTGTCGTGACCTTCCCGCGTCGGCCGCTATTGCTCGTGCACGCCGCCGATCTCAACCTGCGCTACGGCGATCCGGAGGATGCGCGCAGGATTGTCCTGCACGCGCTGAGCTTCCTGCCGAATTCACCGGCGCGAATGGCGATCGAGCAGGTGCGGGATGAGTTGCCTCCACCGCCTGCGCAGAAATCGTCACCGGGTGTGGTGCCGGCGTCGGTGAAGCCGTGACGACTGTTTGCCTTGAGCGGTAGTAGGCGTTTTTCGCTGGCACCGCTGGGCGCCGGCGCCTTGGCTGCACGCTGATCGTTTCGGTCGCGCCGTCGGATCGGCAACTTTGCCCGCGGCCCGGCGTCTCTTCACGCATGACCCTTGCCCCACTTTCCACGTTTTTCGGCGCGCCTCGTATTATCCGTTGCTCGGCCGGATTGCTGGCGCTGCTCGCCGTCACCGGCGCGCTCACGGCGCAGGAAGTCCCAACCGGGCCGGTCGTCGAGCTGCCGAAATTTGTCGTCACCGATTCGCGTGAACTGCCTGCGCCCGAGTCGTGGCGCTACGCCGAGATTCCCGGTTTCGAAATTCTCACCAACGCCTCCGATCGCAACACGCGGCAACTCATCCGGGATTTCACGTTGTTCAAGCAGGCGCTGGGCTACGTTTTTCCGGTGCCCACGGCCGCCTCGGCGCCCACCTCGCTGATCCTCTGCGGCGGCGGCGGCAAGTTTGACGCGTTTGTTCCAGCCCGCAAGTCCAGCACCGAGGGCGGGCTCGCGAGCCTCTTCCTCAACAACCGCGAGCAGTCCGCGATCGTGATCGATTATCAGGCGTCGACCCTCGACTTGGTGGGCAGCGACACCAGCAGTGACGCTGCGACCGGCACCGACTCCAACCAGATCACCGTCGACCACAACAAGCAGCTTTATCGCGAATACGTTCACTACCTGCTCGGTCGCAGCGAGCCGCGCCCGCCGGCGTGGCTCGAGGAAGGCATGGCGCAGATCATCATGGCGATGAAGTTTGACAAGACGTCGATCTACTTCGGCAAGCTCGCGGATCAGAATGAAGTTTCCGCCGCGGCCGCTCAGATCGCCGCCCTCAATGCGATGACGGCCGCCGACGATCCGGACAATCCGGTGGCGGGCGCGCCCGTCGAGGATCTCGATTTCAACGCGGCGCTGAAGACCAAGGCGCTCGTGCCGCTGCAGGAAATGTTCACGGTGACACACGACTCGCCGGCCGCGCTCAATCCGCTCGGTAACAACCGGTGGGCGAAGCAGTGCTACGCGTTCGTGCACATGTGCATCTACGGGCAAAACGGGCGCTACCAAAAACCGTTTGCCCAGTTTCTTGCGCGGCTGAGCAAGGAGCCGCCGTCGGAGGCGCTGTTCAAGGAGTGTTTCAAGATGAGCTACAAGGATATGCTCGACGAGATTCGCGGCTACCTGAACGTCACCAATTACAAGAGCCAGGAATTCCACGCGAAAAAGGGCCAGGGCTTCGAGGAGCCGCCACCGCTCGTGCTGCGCGATGCGACCCAAGCCGAGATCGGGCGAATCAAGGGCGAGGCGTTCATGCTCGCGGACCATCCGGACGCCGCGCGGACCGAGTTGACCGCCGCCTACATCCGCGGCGAACGCGATCCGCGGCTGCTGGCGGCGCTCGGAATTTTTCAACACGCCGCGGGCGACGACGATCGCGCGCGCAAGTTGCTGGAGGCGGCCACGCTGGCGAAGGTCGTGCGCCCCGTCGCCTACCTCGATCTCGCACAGCTGCGCTACGCCGACGCGCTGGCGAAACCCGGCGCCACCGAGGGAAGTTTTTCTGCTACCCAAGTTTCCGCGGTGCTCGATCTTTTGCTTGCCGCCCGCAGACAGGCGCCGCCGCTGGCCCGGGTTTATGAATTGATGGCCGACACGTGGGCGCACAGCGCCGCGAAGCCGAAACGCGACGACGTGCTCGTGCTGGTCGAGGGCGTGCGAATTTTTCCCACGCACCTCCGGCTGCTCTATGAGACGGCCGTGTTCTGCATGGACGCTGGCATGAACGACGTGGCCGGCCCGCTGGTCGACTACGCGCTGAAAGTCGCACCCGATGCGAAGGTGAAGGCGACATTCGAAAAACTGAAAGCCGAATTGCCGCCAGCGCCCGCCGCTTCCCCGGCCGCCTCCACGAAACCTGCGGGCCGCTGAGCACGCGCGGAATCAGCCTGTCTTAACTCCCGCTACTATGATCAGAAAAGCCTTTGTGATGAGTTTGCATCCCGGCTCCGAGTCCGAATACGAGCGCCGCCACCGCCCGATCTGGCCGGAGCTTGAGGCCGTGCTCAAGGCGCACGGTGTCCGCAACTATTCCATCTTTCTGCACGCGGAAACGCGCCAGCTTTTCGCCTACGCCGAAATCGAGGACGAAGCACGCTGGGCCGCGATCGCGAAAACGGAAGTCTGCCAGCGCTGGTGGAAACACATGGACCCGCTGATGCCGGGCAACCCCGACTGCAGTCCGGTTGCGCGCGACCTTCGCGAGGTGTTTCATATCGATTGAGCGCGGGGCGGATTAGGGCCCGAGCGTCTCGCTGATCGGCACCGGCAGGATGCGGTCAACAGGCGCGCCCGGCCGCGGGCGGTAGCGCAACACGATCACAAGCGTCGCCGCCGTCAGCGCAGCGGAAACGAAGAAGAGTCCGCGATGACCGAGCAGTTTCACGAGTGCGCCGAAGCCGAAGAAGCCGAAGAGATTTCCGAGATTGGCGGCGTTGGTGTAGATTGCAGTCGCGAGGCCGGCCTGGCCGGGCACCAGCTCCTGAAAGAAGAGAATGCCGATGTTCGAAATGACCGCGAATGACAGCCCGTGGAGGATCTGCATCGGCAGGACGTGCCACGGCGCACGCGCGCACGGCAGCAGGAGGAAATAAATCACGGTCGTGGCCGCACCGAGGCGGATCAGGCCGAGCTGGTGGCCGCGAGCGGCGAGCAATCCGAACCAGAGCATAAGCGGCACCTCGGCGGCCGGGCCCACGCCGAACGCAAAGCCGACATCGCGCCCGTTGCCCGCGAGCTCGCCGGTGATGTAGAGCGGAAGGTTGAGGAGGTTGATCGTGTGTGCCGCGAGCACGAGCAGGAACGCCAGGAACATTGCGAACACGTCGCCGCGCGTGAGCACGCGCCACACCGACTCGCGCACCGCATCGCGCACGTGCGCCGGCCGCGGTTCGTCCGGCACGTAGCGCAGCACGCCGAGCAGAAACAACCCGAACAGTCCGGCCGCCGCGAGGAACAGCGTGCGAAAGCCGTGCGTCACCATCACCCACGCGCCGACCGTCGGCCCCGCCGTCCACGCCAGTGAGAAGCACACGCGCACTACACTCATCAGGTAGGTCGGCGGCACGCCCTCGATGCCATGCGCGATGAACCGCTCGCGCACGTGCGCGAAGAGTTGTGAGAAGCAGATCGCCGCGAGCGCCAGCACCGTCACACCGATGACGATCAGGGCGCGCGGATCGTGCAGGAACGCATAGCCTGTGTAGCCGAGCATGCCGCCGCCCGCGCCGATCAGCAGCACGGTTTTGCGCGACAGATGGCTGTCGGACCAGCGCGCGAGCGTCGTCGTCACTAAGATCGCGCTGACCGACGTCGCCGTCATGTAGAGTCCGAACAGCGACGGTGACATCCCGATCTCGTGCGTGCCCCAAAGCGACAGGAACGGCGCGACGAATGAAAAGCCCACGCCGAGCGCGACCGACGCGGCGAGCAGGCCGGCGAAATCGGGCTGGGTCAGGATGCGCTTCGTGAGTCGCAGGAGATCCGTCATGGCAAACGGTCTTTTCAACACGGCGTGGTGCCGGAACCCAACACCAATCTGCGCGCTACTCGTCGCCCGCTGGGTCGGCGCCGGCTTATTCAATCGTCTTGGTCGCGACGAGCGTCTCGCCGGAGACTTAGTTCACTGCGCCATCAGGCGAGAGGTAAATCCCGCTGGCGACGACGGCGCTCACTTCAGCCATTGTGCGAGCGGGAGTTTCTGCTCGCGGATTTGGGCGACGGCGAGTGCGGCGACATGCACAGCGCCGGCTTCGACGAAGTGCGTGTTGTCCTGCGAGCCTTTCGGCAACTTCTCAAATTTGCCCGGTTCGATCCACATGAAGAATTTTTTCGATGGTTCGTCGCCGGTGGCTTGGAGCCAGGCGCTCGTTGCGCGCTCAAGCTCAAGGAGCGGCACTTTCTCCTCGAGGGCGACGGCGCGCACCGCATCCGGATAGGTGCCGTGGGTCGGCTGGAGTTTGCCGGCGGCATCGAATTTCCGGCGCGCAACCGGCGTTGCGAGAATCGGCGACGCCTGCTTGGCGCGGACTTCGCGGACGAAGCGGCGGAGGTTCTCTGGAAACGCAGTCTTCACGTCGGTGCCGACGTCGGGTTTGTCGATTTTTTCGTCGTTGTGGCCAAACTGGATGATGACGAAGTCACCGGGCTGGAGCACATCGACGATTTTTTGCCAGCGGCCTTCCGTGATGAAGCTGAGCGTGCTGCGGCCGTTCATCGCGTGGTTGTGCACCATCGCCGGATCGGAGAAGAAGCGCGGGAGCGCCTGGCCCCAGCCGTATTCCGGCAAATCAGCGGGCTTGTTGGCCATCGTGGAATCGCCGGCGAGATAGAGTTGCGGGCCGGCGAACGCGAGTAGGGGCAGCAACAGTAGCGCAAGGGGAGTGAGGATTTTCACCGGGGAAAATTGAGAACGGAAAATTACTTTTTCATCCACGGCAGCGCGTCGAGATCGACGTTGCCGCCAGAAATAATCAGCCCGACGCGTTTTCTCCGCAGGTCGATCTTGTTCTCCATGATTGCGGCGTAGGGGACGGCCCCGCTCGGCTCGACGACGATCTTCAGCACCTCCCAGAGGCGGCGCATCGCGGCCACGATGCTTTCCTCGGAGACGGTCACGACGGCATCGACGTTTTCGCGGATGAGTGGAAAATTTTTTTCGCCGACCGAGGTGCGGAGGCCGTCGGCAATCGTGGAGGTTTTTTCGAGTGGGATAAGTTTACCCGCGGCAAACGAACGGGCCGCGTCGTCGGCGTCGGCGGGTTCGGCAGCGATTACTTTGATCCCGGGCTTCACGCGTTTCGCCGCGACCGCGGTGCCCGAGAGAAGTCCGCCACCGCCGACGGGAGCGATGATGAGGTCGAGGTCGGGAGCCTGTTCGAGCAGTTCGAGAGTCGCGGTGCCCTGGCCGGCCATGACGGTGTAGTCGTTGTAGGGGTGGACGAGGCGCGCACCGGTCTCGGCCATGACGCGCGCACAGGTCGATTCGCGGGCGGCGAGGGTGGGCTCGCACATCACGATGATGCCGCCTTGGCGGCGGACGGATTCGACTTTGGCTTTCGGGGCGTTCAACGGCATCACGATGTGCGCGGGGATGCCGCGAAGCCGCGCGGCCCTAGCGAGCGCAGCGGCGTGATTGCCGGACGAGTGGGTGGCGACGCCGGCCTTCGCCTCCGTGTCAGTAAGCGAGAAGACGGCGTTGGCCGCGCCGCGGGCCTTGAAGGCGCCGATCTTCTGGAAGTTCTCGCACTTGAAAAAAAGCTGCGCGCCGCAAAGTGCGTCGAGCGTCGCGCTCGTGAGCACCGGCGTGCGGTGGACGTGAGGTGCGATGCGGATGTGCGCGGCACGGATGGCGGCGAGGTCGAGCGACATGATGCGGCAGCTTGCGCGGCGGCGCAGGTTCATGCAATCTCCCGCGCATGGTCAAAAAACTTCTTCACACCCGGATGCGCGTGAACGATCTCGAGCGCGCGGTGAAATTCTACCAGCAGGCGCTGGACCTCAAAATCGCGCGGCGCAGCATTTCGCCGCGCGGCGCGCAGATCGTGTTTCTGGCCACTCCAAACAGCGACGAGGAAATCGAGATCTGCCAAATGCCGCCCGGTGCGCCGGCGGTGCAAGTGCAGTCGGACTTGATGCATCTCGCCTTCGAGGTGGAGAATCTTGCGGTGTTCACGGCGGAGCTCGAAAAGCGCGGCTTCAAACTCAGCGACGGGCCGACGCCGACCGGCAGCGGTTCGGCGATCGCGTTCATCGACGCGCCCGAGGGCTACGAAGTGGAGCTCATCCAGCGCGCGAAGTGAGTACGCCGCGTGCCGCGGCGCGTTCGGAGGCGAAGAGAAATTGCTGCGCGAAGCCGGCGAGCGGACCGAAGTGGGCGCGACCAAATTGCGCGACGTGCGCTGGCGGCCAGCTATCGAGGCCGTAGCGGCGCGCCATCGCCTTCAAAATCCACACGTCGACGGGGAATGCCTCGAGTTTGCCTGCGCCAAAGAGCAGCACGCAGTCGGCGATTTTTTCTCCGACGCCGGGAAGCGAGCACAGGCGCTCTTTCGCGGTGGCGTAGGGGAGAGCTTCGGTTTCATCGAGCCAGCCCGGGTGCGCGGTGAGGAAGTGCGCGGTCTGATGGATGAACTTCGCCCGAAAGCCGAGCAAACAGGTGCGCAAGGTGGCCTCGGGGATCACGGCGAGTTCGGGCCAGGTCGGCAATGCGTGGAAGCCGGGCGCGATCTCGCGGCCGTGGCGCGTGGCGAGGAGCGCGAGCATCTGTTTAATTTGGACGATTTGCTTCGTCGCGCTGCAGAGAAAGCCGAGGACGGTTTCGCCAAACGGCTGGCGCAGAAGACGGAGGCCGCGAAATTCGGCGAGGCAGGCGGGGAGGTGCGCGTCGCTGCGCCACGGAAGAGTGTCGGCGAGCGCGGCGAAGTCGCACGCGGTGGCGAAATATTTGGGCAGCGCCGCGGCGACACGCGGCGCAATGAGTTCGGGCGCGCTCCATTTGAGCAGGCGGGCGGCGTCGAGTCGCACGCGCGCCACGCAGTCGGCCCACACGCCGAGACGCGTGCCACCGGACTGGAGTTGCCAGCGGAAGGCCTGACCGCCGTCGAGGATTTCGGCGAGGACGCGTTCGTCGAGCGCGGGGAGACCGGCGAGCGGTTGCCAAGCAGACCAAGTCACGAGCCGGCATCCAACCGAAAGCGCGTCGCTGGCCGGCGCGATGCCAGCGCTTCGAGTTGACGAACGGATCACTTCGCGGGCATTTCCCACAGGAAACTTCTTTGCTCGGCGAGCAGATGGCCGTCGGCGGCGAGGACAGCGAGGCGCCATGCGATCGGATGCGTCTTCGCGCCGCCGGGCCAGTCGGCGCCGGTGAGGCCGAGTTCGAAAATATTCTGATTCGATAAGGGTTTCGCCGAAAACGTGAAAGTCTTCGGCGTGGGTGAATCGGGCCCAATGACTTGGAGTTCGAACCTCGCGTCGGCCAGCGCGGCCGTCGGAGCAAGGCGCACGAGGAAATAATATCCGGCGCGGACTTCGGAGTGCGTGCGCAAGATGCGGTGATCGCCGGTGTTTTCGGTGCCATTAAAATACTCGCTGATGCGATCGAACGATTCGGCGTCGCGCCAGTGCGGCCTGACGCTGGCGATCGTGGTGTCGGCCGCGCGGGCGCAGAGGAGAGAGGCGAGCAGCACGGCGAGAGAGAGGAGCGAACGCATGGCGGGACGTTGAGTGACGGCGTGGCGCAGGACAACGAAATCAGTTCCGCAGTTCCACGAGTTGAAAGCGACGGATACCGAGCGGAGCCGGCGCCCAGTTCTTCACGGCGGGATGAATGAGGTAAGTGCGCGCGCCGAAGACGAGCGGAGCCGTGGCGGCATCGTCGAGCAGTAAGGACTCCGCTTTTTGGAGGAGCGCGAAGCGGGCGGCGGGCGTGGCGGCCTCCGCGGCCTGATCGAGCAGAGCGTCGTAGGCCGGGCTGCTCCAGCCGGCCCAGTTGGCGCCGTTGCTGGTGCGGAAGGTATCCAGAAAAGTGCTGGGGTCCGGATAGTCCGCCGTCCAGCCACGAATCGCGATCGTGTGATGGCGGGACTGCTGGCTTTGCATCCACGTTTTTTGCTCGTAGGGCTCGATGGTGATTTGCACGCCGAGTTCGTGGTGCCACATCGCCTGAATCGCCTCGGCGACCCGCGGAATTTTGTCGTCGTTAAGAACCTGCATCGCGATCGTGGGAAAGCCGCGACCGCCGGGAAAGCCGGCCTCGGCGAGCATCGCGCGGGCGGCGGCGAAATCGTCGGGCTGGCCGGCGGGTCCAACGTAGCCGCCGCAATTGGGTGGGACCAATGTGTGGGCGGGCAAACGTGCGCCGCTGAAGACACTCTGCGAAATGGCCGCCCGATTCAGACCGAGCGAAAGCGCGCGCCGCACCTTGGGATTGTCCAGCGGCGGTTTGGTCGCGTTGAAGTTGATCATGTAGAGCTGGAGCAGCGGATCGATGCGGAGCTTTTCTGGCGACTGTTGGCGGTAAGGGGCGATCTTCGAGGGCGGCAGGCTGTAGGTGACGTGCAACTGGCCGGCGCGAAAATCCAACTCCTCCACGTCCGCCTTTTCGGTGGGAAAAAAAATCACGCGCTCGATCCGGTTGCTCGCGGCGCCCCAGTAGTGCGGATTTTTGGTGACGACGAGGCGGGCGTTGGGCTGCCACTCGGCGAGCATGAACGCGCCGTTGCCGACCAGCCGGCCGGGACGCGCCCACGGCGAACTGCGGTCGTCGCGCGGGCCGAATTTTTCGACGGTGGCCTGATGGACCGGCAGGCAACTGGCGATGAGCCCGAGCAGTTGCGGCGTGGCGCGCGTGAGCGTGAGCCGCAGCGTGGCGCCGTCGATGACCTCGACGCCAACGTTGGCGAAATTCTTCACAGAGCCGGCGGTAAACGCCTCCGCGTTTTTGATCGGCCAGAGATAGTAGGCGTAGGGCGAGGCATGGGCGGGCGAGAGGAGGCGCTCGAACGAATAGGCGAAGTCGCGCGCGGTGACGCGATCGCCGTTGGACCAGCGGGCATCGGCGCGCAGGTGAAACGTGTAAACGCGCCCGTCCGCCGAGATTTCCCAGCGCTCCGCGACACCGGGGATGGCGGCGGCCGTTTGTTCGTCGAACACCGTCAGCCCCTCGTAGAGCGCATAGGCGATGTTCATGTCGGTCGCCGCATCGATCAGATCGGGATCGAGGGTGGCGGGCTCGTTTTGGTTGCCGATGAGGAGCGTGCGCGTGCGGATGCCCTCGGCGGCGGGCGTCTCGCGTTTTGAGCAGCCTGATGACGCGAGATACGAGGCCAGCACGCACAGCAACGGGAGCCAGAAGCGGAAACGCATGTCGCACGGAAAGCGCGGCTGGCCGCGGACGCAAAAATCTTTTCTAAGAAAGCGCGCGCCGGCGCGTCTAACCGACGAATCCTCATGGCCACCGAACTCCCGACATCGCGGGACCCCACGCATGATTACGGCAGCAATTTTCTGGAACGCACCGTCGCGGCCCAACGCGCGCCGCTTACCCGCTACGCCACCCGCCTGCTCGGTGGCGATGTCGATCGCGCCCGCGACGTCGTGCAGGACACGTTCGTCAAGTTCATGGCGCAGCCGCCCGCGACCGTCGACGGGCACGCCGTCGAGTGGCTGTTCACCGTCTGCCGGCACCGCGCGCTCGATGTGTTGCGCAAGGAGAGTCGGATGAGGGCGTTCGCTGCCGGCGAGGCCGAGCGCGTGACCACCACCGAGCCCCGGCCTGGCCGCACCCTCGAACACGCGGAGACACACTCCGCGATCCTGCGGCTCATCGGCGAGCTGCCGCCGAACCAGCAGGAGCTCGTCCGCCTGAAATTTCAAAATGGTTTTTCCTACAAGGAAATCGCCCGCATCACCAAGCTGTCGGTGACCAACGTGGGTTTTCTCCTTCACACCGCCGTCGCGCGCCTGCGCACGGAGTTTGCCGCGCAGCGGATGTAACCGCACCCGACCGATGAACGCCTCCAAATTTTTGCCCGACGATCCGAAACTCACCGCCTACGCCCTCGGCGAACTCGAAGGCGCCGAGCGCGCCGCCGTCGAAGCCGCCCTGCGCGACGACCCCGCGGCGCGTGCGGCCGTCGAGGAAATCCGCGCGCTAGGCGCCCGCTTGGAGAGCGCGCTCGCGGCGGAGGTCGCGGTGGAAACTGCGAGCGATGCATCGGTTCCCGCGCCACCGTTGGCGCACGCTGCGATTATCAGCGGCCGCGATCCGAGCAAACTCGACGGCGGGCCGCTGGTCGACGCACCGAACTTCCGCTGGCTTCCGCTGTTCTATTACGCGGTAGGCGGATTGGCCGCGGCGAGTGTCGCGTTGCTGGTGGTGTTGCGCACATCGCCGCCGGTGCCGCGGACGAGTTTCCCTGCGCCGGCGATCGCGCGTGCGGTGGCAACTCCGGCACCCGCTGCAATGCCGATCGTGGCCGCGACGGAAAAAGTTCTGTCCGGTGATACCGCGGCAAAAACCGCTTCCATGCCGGCGCGGGAATCTCAAGCAGCGCGGACAGCCAAGCGGGAAATTTTCCGCGTTACTGGCAGTCCGGCGCCCATGGCCGCGGGATCGATCCAGCTCAGCGCCACCGCTGGCAGCGTCGCGATGAACAGCCGCGACGGCGCGATCTTCAGCGAGAATCGCGGGCTCCGCGGCTACGTGCCGACGGCAAACCTCGACAGTGTCGCGCCAGCGTGGGCCGCCCGACCGGGCGCGGACGACGATCGATTGGCTGAGGTGCGCGACAACGATTTCCTCGGCGCGGCGCAAAATCCGCTTTCGACTTTCGGCCTCAATGTTGGCACCGCGAGCTACGCGAACGTCCGCCGCCTCCTGCTCGCGCACCGGCTTCCGCCGCGCGACGCGGTGCAAATGGAGGAGCTCTTGAATAATTTCCCGTATCACTACGCCTCGCCATCGGGCGCCGCGCCGATCGCGGTGTCGCTCGAAGTGGCGGCTGCGCCGTGGGCGCCGGCGCACCGGCTGGTGCGCATCGGGCTGCAGGGCCGCGAGGTTTCGTTGGCTGCGCCCTCGGCAGAGCCGAAGAGCATTTCGCTCCCGACGATCGCGCAGGATGTGATGTTGCAGGTCGAGTTTAACCCGACGCGCGTCGCGAGCTACCGGTTGCTCGGTTACGAAAACCGACAGTTGATCAAGGAGGACTTCAACAACGGCAACGCGTCCGCCACCGCTTCCGCCGAGCTCGGCGCGGGTCACACTGTGACGACGCTCTACGAAATTGTGCCCGTCGGCGTGGACGATGCGGATGCTCGGGTGGCGCCAGTCGATGAGTTGAAGTCCCGTCCAACGGAAATCGCCGCGGCGCCGGCGGGCAGTCGGCCGCGCCCGGTCTCGCAGCTGCGTCACGTGCCGCCGCCGGAATTGCTTACCGTGACGCTGCGCTACCGGGAACCCGCAGCGGCGACGAGCCAGCGCCTCGAAGTTCCGCTAACCGACCGCGGTGCCCAATTTGCGGATGCGAGCCCTGATTTCAAATTCGCCGCGGCGGTCGCGGGCTTCGGCATGATCCTGCGCGAGTCGCCGCACCGAGGCGCCGCGACTCTTGCGGACGTGGCGGCGTGGGCCGAAGCCGGCATCACCGACGACACGCGCGGCACCCGCGCCGAGTTAGTCGAACTCGTGCGCGCCGCCGAAAAAATCGAGCGGTGAGGCGTGTCGGGCCGGTTGCACACCAGCCCGACCTACTCAATCTTCGATCCGTCGGCCCGGACGTCGCTCCAGACGGACAACTCCAGTCCAGTCGGATCGGTGAACTGAAACCGCCGGCCGCCGGGGAACTCGAAGGAGGGCTTCACGATTTTTCCGCCCGCCTGTTTCACGCGCCCCTCGGCGTTCTCAAGATCCGCTGCGAAGATCACGACTGTCGGATTCATTTTCACGGGAGCGTCCGGGTTCGTGAAGAATCCACCCGCGAGTCGGCCATCGGTGAAGCTCGTGTAGTCGGGGCCGTAGTCGGTGAACGTCCAGCCGAAGGCAGCGGTGTAGAAATTTTTCTCGGCCGCGACGTCGCGGGTGGCAAACTCGATGTAATCGAGGCGGAGGTTGTTTTCAGGAATGCTCATTTCCTTCGGGGGTTGAGACGTGATCGGCGAGGTTGGCGGTGACGGCGTTCGGCCCGTCACGAGGCCGGCGACAGAGTCCAAGGTCTTTGTCACACGGCCAGCATGACGGCAATTTCGCTCCGGTGGGTCAAATGCATTGCGGTCTCGACTCCCGGTGACGTTTGGACCGATGGTTTCAGCCCCGATTCGATTCCAGCGGTCGGGCTTTGGTCATGCTTCAACTACCCCGGAATGTCGCCTGCCGGATGCGTCGTGTCGCAGTGCCGCTCGTGTGAGCCGCCGCCGGCCTGCTGGCTGGTGGGCTGTTGCTTGCGGCGGCGAGTGCCGGGGCGCAACCGGCTGCTCGCCGCGATCCACGCGAGCCGGCGCGCGGAATTGTGGCGGTTCGTTTACGGCCTCGGCATCCCGCAGGTCGGCGCGGCGGCGGCGAAGGAACTGGCGCGGCGCTACCGCAGGCTCGACGTACTCGCCGCTGCCGGCAGCGCGGGCGCGATGCCGGCCGATCCCGCGAGCCACGCCGCCGCGGCGTTTTTTTGCGGAGCCGTGCCATCGTGTGCTCGTTGCCGCGCTCGCGGCGGCCGGTGTGCAACCGGTGGCGCCGGCCGCGGCGACCGACCGGCTTGCGGGCGAGACCTTCGTGCTCACCGGCACGCTGCCCACGCTGACGCGCGCGCAAGCCGCCGCGCAAATCGAGGCCGCCGGCGGCAAGGTCGGCAACAGCGTGAGCCGTCGCACGCATTACGTCGTCGCCGGCGCCGAGCCCGGCGCGAAACTCGAGCAGGCGCGGTCGCTCGGAGTCGCGGTCATCGATGAGGCGGGCTTGCGTGCGTTGCTCGCCGACGCGTCGGCCGACGAAACGACGGTCCCGTTGCCCAAGTAACTGACGATTCTTTGATCGGGTTTCCGGGCGGCGGCTGTTAGGAGGAGATCACCATGACAGATGATGTCGAGCTGCTCCGCCGCTACGCCGACCAGCGCGATGAAGCCGCCTTCGGCGAACTTGTGCGGCGTCACCTCGGGCTCGTTTCTCACGCGGCGCTGCGCGAGTGCGGCGGCGACTCGCACCTCGCGCGCCGGGCATTCGGAAGTGCTGGCGAACCCCCAAAAACCGTAACAGGATTTCGTCTGATGGTCCGCCGGTTGGCACTTGCGCTTATGTTGCTGACGAGGCTCGCCGGGCAGCCGGCGAAGCCCCCGCCCGGCATGGCGCCCGACCCGCCGGCTTCGGCGACCAAACCGGAGGAGCCGCGCTTTGAATTTTCCCTCCTGCCGAAGTCGTTGCAGAAAAATCCACGGCTCGACGCCACTGTGATCGGTGAGGTGACCGACGAAGGAAAAAATCGCCCGCCGGTGTCGGTGGCGAACCCGGTTTTCTACACCCTCATCTCCGCGGGTTATCAAGAAAGGGGTGACGCCACGGGCGAGAAAACGCTCAACGCGGAAACGATCGAGAAAATCCTGACGCGCGCGTTGGCGGCCAACGGCTATTTCGCCGCCAAGCTGCCAGAGAAATCGTCCCTGCTGATTATCTATACCTGGGGCGCGCATCGCCTGCTCGCGTCGAGCGACTGGACCGAACTCGGCAATGCGCGACGTGCGTTTGAGGTCTCGGGTGCGGAGTCTGCCGTCGCCATCACGCGCAATCTGCTCGAGCGCGTGGAGCTGGTCGGAGGGGAAAAATTTGCGCGGGTGTTTGCCCAGAAATTGAGGGAGGCCTCCGATTTGATCGAATCTCAGGATCCGCGGCTCGGAGCGCAGCCGGTCCTCGGCCCGGAGCGCCTCGCGTTCGCCAACGCGATGAACCTCTTCAAACTGGGCAACCCGAAAACGGCCCTGCTTGTGGACCACGCCACCGAGGAGATGTATTTCGTTGTCGCGTCGGCCTACGACTATAGCGCCGCGGCCAAGCACGAGCGAAAACTACTCTGGCGAACGCGGATGACCGTCAGTTCAGCCGGGGTGTCGCAGGATCAGAACCTGCCGGCGCTCATCGCCAGTGCCGCACCGTTTTTCGGCAAGGACATGGCCGAGCCAGAGGTCCTGACGCCGCGGGTGAAGGAAGGCCGCGTCGAGATCGGTCCGGCGACAGTGGTGGAAGGCGATGTGGCATTGCCATCGGATTCCCCTCCGGCCAACGCCAAGTCGCCGCCGTGAATTCTCCGATTAGCGGACTCACGTTGATGGGATGGAAATATCTTTGTGCGGTTTTGTGCCCGGCGGCTACTAAGGAATAGCCGCCATGATTGAAGACGCCGAATTGCTCCGTCGCTACGCCGAGGAAAAATCCGAGGCGGCGTTCGCCGACCTGGTGCAACGGCACGTGAATTTCGTCTATGCGTGCGCGCTGCGGCGCGTCGGCGGCGATGCGCATCTCGCGGAGGACGTCACGCAGCACGTGTTCACCGCGCTGGCGCGTGCTGCTGCGGCGCTTGCTACGCGCGAAGTCTTGAGCGGCTGGCTTTATACGACGGCGCGCAACGCGTCGGCGCAAGTCGTGCGCGGCGAACGACGCCGTCAGGCTCGCGAAACGGAGGCTCAACTCATGAATGAACTCTCGTCCTCTTCCGCCGGCGATGCCGAGTGGGAAAAGCTGCGGCCCGTCCTTGACGACGCCCTCGATCGCTTGAGCGACGACGACCGTCAGGCAGTGTTCCTGCGTTTTTTCGAGGGAAAGTCTTTTGCCGATGTGGGCGCGAAACTGCGCCTCAACGAAAACACCGCACGGATGCGCGTGGACCGGGCGCTCGACAAGCTGCACGCCGCGCTAGCACGCCGTGGCGTAAACTCGACGACCGCGGCGCTGGGCATCGCCCTAGCGAACCAAGCGGCCGCGACCGCGCCGGCGGGACTGGCGGCGAGTGTGACCGGCGCGGCGATGGCGAGTGCAGCTGTAAGCGGCACCACGGGCGCGCTGGTGGCATTTCTTACCGTGAGTAAAATCAAAGTCGGAATCGTGAGCGCAATCGTTGTCGCCGTGATTGTGACGGGCGTCGTCGAGTTGCGCGCCAACCGCGAACTACGCGCCGAGATCAGTGCGTTGTAGGCAGCACACGACGGCGCGGCACAACTCCGGCAGGAAAACCGGCGGCTCAACGCGACGCTTCAGAAAGTCGCTGCGGCCAATCCCGAGGTGGACGAGTTGGTGCGGTTGCGGGCGCTCGCCACTCTGCTTAAGTCGCGGCCCGAGGGGGTGACTGACGAGCAGATGAAGTTGACGACAGCCTGCCAGAACGTCGGCCGCGCGACTCCGGCAGCCTCGCTCGAAACCGGTTTGTGGGCGGTGACGACCGGCGACACCGACGCGCTGATGCGCGGTTACTTTTTTCTCGACGAGGCGAAGGCGAGCCTAGCCGCATTCTTCGCGAAGCAGAGCGAAGTCGTGCGCACGCGCTACGGCACACCGGAACGGTTGCTCGGTGAACTCTGGCGCGTGCAGGGCGATGACCTTCCGGCGGCGTTTCAAGTGGTGGACGAGAAGCGCTCGTTCAAGACTGCGGAGGACGCCGCGCAACTCCACGTGTGGCTGCGTCTGCCATCGGGCGAAGAGAAGGGAACAAGAATCTACCTCCAGCGCGGTACAGAAGGCTGGGGCATCGTGACAGGCAATTTTCCTGAAGCGCAGTTGGCCAAGCTGGCCGCGCGCATCGATCCGGCGACGGGCGCGCTGCATGCCGCCGGAAAATGACTGCGTGTATCTTATGACCATGCGCATGACTGCACAGGCATTTACCGGGTTACTTGCGATCGGTGTGCTGGCCGGTGTGATCGTTTACTTGCACCGTGACAACGCGAAACTCCAGACACAAGTCATCGCCCTCCGCGGTCGCGACGCGCCCCTGACCCGTATGGTCGAGGAAAACCAGCGAGCGCGCGAGTTCCTGGCGCGCGAGAAAACGGATGCGAACGAGGCGGCGCGGGCTCTCCATCAGGACGTGGTGCGTTTGCGCAGCGAGGTCCGGGAACTGGAGGAATATGCCCGCGCCGCAGCGGCGCAGAAGGCGGCTGCCACGGCTGCGCTTGCGGCCAATCTCGATCCCGAGATGGGATTGGCGTTGCTGGAAAATTTTCACAACGTCGGCCGCGGCACCCCGGGCGCGGCGGTGCAAACCCTCATTTGGGCGGTGTTGCAGGCCGAAGAGCGCGCGCTGGTGGCCTCGTTGGCGCTGGCCAGCGATGCCCGTGAGGAAGCTTTGCAGTTGCTGGCGCACCTGCCGGACTCGGCCCGTGCGACATATCCCACGCCGGAGAATCTCGCGGCGCTCATGGTCACGAATGAGATTTTGCGGGTTGATGCCGTGCAAATCGTGGACACGACGCCCGTCGATGCGCAGCACGTCATCGTCAACGTGCGGCTCGCGGGCACGGACGGCACCGAGAAGATCCCGACCGAACTCGGCGCCGATGGTTGGAAAGTCACTGTTCCGAAAAAGATGATCCTTGGCCTTGAGAAGCGGTTGAATCCATCCGCGCCGCCAGCGCCGAAAAAATAACACGCACTTTTTTGTGCGATTTCCGCGGCGGCGGGTGCTACGGATTGAACACCGCCATGCTCGAAGATGCCGAACTTCTCCGCCGTTACGCTGCGAATCGCGCAGAGGGCGATTTCACCGAACTGGTGCGGCGGCACGTGAACCTCGTTTACTCGGCGGCGCTGCGGCAGGTGAACGGCGACGCGCATCTCGCGCAGGACATCACGCAGCTCGTGTTTACGGATCTCGCGCGCAAGGCGGCGGCGGTGGCGTCGCACCCGCTGCTGGCGGGCTGGTTGTTCACGAGCACGCGGTTCGCGGCGGCGAAGGCGGTGCGCGGCGAACAGCGCCGGCACGCCCGCGAGGCGGAGGCTCATCTTATGGACGAACTCACTCCCGACCCCACGGCCCAGCTCGACTGGGCGCGGGTGCGCCCGGTGCTCGACGATGTCTTGGGCGAACTCAGCGACGTGGATCGCGAAGCGATCCTGCTGCGTTTTTTCGAAAACCGCGACTTCGCCGGCATCGGCGCGAAATTCAACGTGAACGACAACACCGCCCGGATGCGCGTCGAGCGCGCCCTCGACAAATTGCGCGCGCAACTGGAGCGGCGTGGCGTGACCTCGACGACCGCAGCGCTGGCTGTCGCGCTGTCGAACCAAGCCGTCGTTGCCGCTCCGGCGGGACTCGTCGCGACGGTGACGAGCGCAGCGCTCGCGGGCGCCGGAGCGACGGCCGCGGGAGCAGCGGCTGGCGGCGGGTTGATCGCCACTTTTATGAGCATGACGAAACTACAGATCGGGATCACCAGCGCGTTCGCGGTGGCGGGCGCGACGGGTTTGGTGGTGCAGGCCCAATCCAATGCGGCGCTGCGTGCGGAGGTCGCAAGTCTCCGCCAGGAAAATGCCGCCATCGCGCCGCTCCAGGCCGAGAACCTCAAGCTCGCCCGCACCGCCGCCGACGTCGCGGATATGCGCAACGACGATGCTGAACTTGCGCGGCTGAGCGACGAGGCGGTGGCGCTCAAGACGCGAATGCAGCAGGTTGCGCGGGCGAAAGCTACGGCTGCGGCAGCCGCGGGTGCGCATGCGGAGGTCTTCGACCCCTCAAAACTCGACCAACAGCCGGTCCCGAAGTTTCAGGCCCGGCCACAATATCCGTCTGAGCTGCGGCAGGCCGGCGTGATGGGCTCGGTGGTGGTTGACTTCATTGTCGACAAAGACGGCAACGTCCAAAACGCCTATGCCCTGAAATCATCGCTCGCTGGAAAGCAGCCCGAAAAGGGCGGCCGGGGCGACGTGGTCAAATTGAGCGAATTTTCGGTCACGGGCGATGGGAGCGACACCGTGGGCACCGGCGACAAACCGGACGGCGCCCAGCTCCTCGAAGCGGCCGCCGTCGATGCGGTGAGCAAATGGAAATTCAAAGCCGGCAGGAAAGGCGGCCGTGAAGTGGGCACCCACATGCAGGTGCCAATCGTGTTCTCCCTCAACAAAGGCTGAGGCGCCGGCCGGTCTGAAGTGAAATCACCCAGGCTGAAATGCTAAACCATGTCCGCGCTCCGCTGGTTGTCCGCCCTGTTGCTCGCTTTGGCCCTCGTGGCCGGCGCGGCGCTGCTACTCCAGAGGCAGATCGCCGCGCAACTGCGCGACGAAATTGCCCTGCTGCGCGACGAGAATCGCACGTTGGCGCGCCTCCGCGCCGAGCACGAACGGCTCACCGCGGCACAGATTCCTGCGGCGGAGCTGGAGCGGTTGCGCGCCGACCGCGCGGCGGTCGTGCAACTGCGCGCGGAGATTGAGCAATTGAAAGCACGAACCGATGAGCGGGCTCGGGCGACCGCCGCGACCGGAAAGTAGGATCGATTTGCTGTCGGTGACGTGGGGTCCGCTACAGTAGCGGCTCCAGATATTTCCAAACCGTCTCCGCGACGATCGCGTGGCCTTCGGCAGTCGGATGCATGCCGTCGCGCTGGTTGAGTTCGGGTTGGAGGGCGACGCTATCAAGCAGGAACGGCACGAGCGCGAGGTGGTTTTTCTCCGCAAGCTCGGGATAAATCGTGGCGAAGTCGCGCGCATAATCCTGCCCGAACGAGGGCGGCATCTGCATGCCAGTGAGGAGAATTTTCACGGTGGGGTTTTTCGCGCGGACGCGATCGATGATGCCCTGGAGGTTGGCGCGCGACACCGCGGGCTCGATGCCGCGGAGACCGTCGTTGGCGCCGAGTTCCAGCACCAACACGTCAAACGGCTGCCGCAAAATCCACTCGATGCGGCGCAGACCGCCCGAGGTGGTTTCGCCGCTGAGCCCGGCATTGACGATGCGCCACGCCTGGTGCGTGGCCGCGAGTTTTTTTTGAATCAGACCGGGAAACGCCTCCTCGCCCGGCTCCGCGAGTCCCAACCCCGCGGTCAGGCTGTCGCCGAAAAACACCACCGTGCGCGGGGCGCCGGCCGCGGTGGCGCCCCAGCCCGCGGCGGCGATCACGGTGGCGAAAAGGCAAGCGACAAGGAAACGGAGGTTCATCACTGGATCTCGACCGCTTAAACTAGCTTTCGTGCCTTTTCCCGTGTTGTGTGCCGCAATTCTCATCCACACGCCATGAGTGATCAGACGATGTTAAAAGTCGAGCGACTCACCAAAACCTATAGGGCCGCGGGCGGACCGCTGACCGTCCTGCGTGATGTCAGCTTCGAGCTGCATGCCGGCGACAGCGTGGCCGTCGTGGGCCCGAGCGGCAGCGGCAAGACCACGCTGCTTGGCCTCTGCGCCGGTCTCGATCGACCGACTACCGGCGACGTTGTCCTCGCCGGCGAATCGATCGGCAGGCTGAACGAGGACGACCGGGCGCTCGCGCGCAACCGGCACGTCGGATTCGTGTTTCAAAACTTCCAGCTCGTGCCGACGCTGACGGCACTGGAAAACGTGACCGTGCCGATCGAGTTGCGCGGCGAGGGTGGGCGCGAAGTGGAAGCCGCGGGCCGCGAATTGCTCGAACGCGTCGGTCTCGGCGAGCGGTGCGATCATTACCCGGTGCAACTTTCTGGTGGCGAGCAACAGCGTGTGGCCCTCGCCCGCGCGTTCATGAACAAGCCGAAGATCTTGTTCTGCGACGAGCCGACCGGCAATCTCGACGGCGACACGGCAACCGCGATGGTCGAGCTCATCTTCGGCCTGAACCGCGAGAAGGGCACCACACTCGTGCTTGTGACCCACGACCTCGAGCTGGCGAAACGCTGCCGCCGCATCATCCGCCTCAAGGGCGGCCTGGTGATCAGCGACGAGAGAACCTGAGCGATAGGCCATCGGACACGGCGCTCCATGAATTTCATCCTGAAAATGGCGTGGCGGGATTCGCGGTCTTCGCGGCGGCGGCTGGCGCTCGTCTCGGTCTCCGTCGTGCTCGGCATCGCGGCGCTCGTCGGCATCGCTTCTCTCGGCGACAATCTGAAGCGCGCCGTCGACGACCAGACGAAGTCGCTCCTCGGCTCTGATCTCACGGTCACCTCGTCGCGGGCGTTTCCGGCGGCGACCATGGCGCATTTCCAGACGCTCGGTGGCGAGCTCGCCCGGGAGATCTCGCTCGCTTCGGAAATCCGGTTTCCGACGCGCGGGAACACCCGCTGGCGCGGCCAGGTCCGTGCGCTCGAGGGAAATTTTCCGTTTTATGGCGAACTCGAGACGAGTCCGGCGGGCGCAATGAAACTACTTTCTGCCGGCCCCAACGCCGTAATCGAGGACACTTTGCTCGTGCAGTTCGGCGTGCAAATCGGCGACGAGGTGACGATCGGCAAGACGACGCTTAAGGTCGTCGGTGCGCTGAAAAAAATCCCCGGTGAGCCGGCCGCAATCGCGATGCTGTCGCCGCGCGTCTACGTCTCGATGGCCTCGCTGGAGGCGACGGAGCTGCTGAAGACGACCGATCGGTTCGCGCGGCATCGGGTGCATTTCAAGTTGCCGCCGCAGACGGATGCGGAGGCGCTTGTGAAAGTTCTGGGTGAAAAATTCCGCAACCAGCGGCTGCGGTTTGAGACCGTCGAGGAGCGCAAGCGGCAACTGGGCGACGCGCTGAAGGACGTGTTTTCGTTCATGAGCCTCGTGGGTTTCGTGGCGCTGTTCCTCGGTGCGGTGGGCGTGGCAAGCGCGATGCACGTCTATGTGCGGCAAAAAATCATGACGGTCGCGACGCTTCGCTGCCTCGGGGCGTCGGCGCGGGCGTGCTTTGCGATTTATCTCACGCAGGGCTTCGCGATCGGGTTGCTCGGCGTGCTGCTCGGGACGGCAGTCGGGCTGGCCGTGCAGGTGGCGCTGCCGGTGCTGTTGAAGGATTTTCTGCCGTTCACGGTGGACTTTTTTGTTTCGTGGCCGGCGGTGGCTAAAGGCGCGGCGGCGGGTCTCGTGATCTGCGTGCTGTTCACGCTGCTGCCGTTGCTCGCGGTGCGCCGCATCTCGCCGCTCCTCGCGATCCGGTCGGCGCAGGGCGAGGAGCAGCCGGGCGAGGATCCGGTGCGGCTCGCGATGTATTTTGTCATCGTGGCGGCGGTGTTGGGGTTTGCGGTGTTGCAGACGGGCCACTGGCTACCGGGACTGGCGTTCACGCTGGCGATGGTGGTGAGCTTTGCGATTCTCGCGGGCGTCGCGCAGTTCGTCGTGTTTGCCGCGAAGCGCCTGATTCCGCGCCGGCCGCTGCCCTACGTGTGGCGGCAGGGGCTCGCGAACCTGCACAGACCGAACAACCGCACGCTCCTCCTGCTGCTGTCACTCGGGCTCGCGACTTTTCTCATGCTCACGCTGCTGCTGACGCGGGCGACGCTCCTCGGAAAAATCGAGAGCGTGGGCGGCGGTTCGCGGCCCAACCTGATGTTCTTCGACATTCAGGACGACGAGATCGCGCGCTTCGACGCGATTGTGAAGGCCAACGGTGCGCCGGTAATCGCGCAGGCGCCGATTGTCACGATGCGGCTCGCGTCGATCAAAGGACAGTCGGTGGACGCGTTGTTGAAAGACGGACACCCGGGGATCCCGGCGTGGACTCTGACGCGCGAATACCGTTCGACCTATCGCAGCGCACTGGTCGAGACGGAAAGAATCACCGCGGGAAAATTCATTGGCCGCGTCACCCCCGGCGAACCGCGCGTGCCGGTATCGATGGAGGAAAGCTTGGCGAAAGATCTGCAACTCACGGTCGGTGACGATGTCGGCTTCGATGTGCAGGGCGTGACGCTCGGCGCCTACGTGGCGAGCCTGCGCACGGTGGAGTGGCAGCGGGTGGCGCCGAATTTTTTCGTGGTGTTTCCCGAAGGCGTGCTGGAGCCGGCGCCGAAAACGTTTGTCGCGGCGGTGCGCTGCGCGACGACGACTGACACCGCGCGCGTCCAGCAAGCTGTCGTGAAGGAGTTGCCGAGCGTGTCGTCGGTCGACCTGTCGCTCATCATGCAGACGATCGACAGCATCTTTTCCAAGGTGGCGTTTGTCGTCTCGTTTCTCGCGCTGTTCACGGTCGCGACGGGCGTGATCGTGCTGGTGGGCGCGATTCTCACGGGGCGGATGCAGCGCATCCGCGAGACGGTGCTGTTGCGCACGCTCGGCGCGACACGCCGGCAGCTCCGCCAGATCCTGCTCGTCGAATACACGGTGCTCGGTGTGCTTTCCGCCGTGACCGGCGGCCTGCTTTCGATCGCGAGTACGGCGCTCGTCGCAAAATATCGCTTCAACGCGAACGTCGTCGTGCCGCTGCCCGTGCTCTTTGGCTCGATCGCGGCGGCGGTGGCGGTGACGTTGATCACAGGCCTCATCACCAACCGCGGCGTGGCGGATCAGCCGCCGCTCGAGATTCTGCGGCAGGAAACATGAGCCGCGTCGTCACGTTCCACTACACGTTGCGCGATCCGGCGGGCCGTGTGCTCGACAGCTCCGCCGGCGGCGATCCGATCACCTACCTCGAGGGCGCGGGCCAGATCATCGACGGCCTCGACCAGCGCCTGCGTGCGACCGAAGCCGGTGTGAGGGCGCGTGTGGAGGTGCCGGCGGCGCAGGCTTACGGTGAACGTGATCCGGCGCAGGTGCAGCGCGTGAAGCGCGCGGTGCTGCCGGTCGAAGGCGAACTCAAAGTGGGCGACATGTTTCAGGCGGGCGCCGAACGTTTTGCGCCGACCGTCACGGTCGCCGGTCTCGAGGGCGACGAGGTGCTACTCGATGCGAACCATCCGCTCGCCGGCGTCGATCTCACGTTTGATGTCGAGATCGTGGCGGCGCGACCGGCGAACGCCGAGGAACTGCGCCACGGCCATGCGCACGGCGGCGACGGAAGCGGGCATTGCCATTGAGCGCGCGGGGAGTTTCGCTGCGCCTGACATGAAAGCCCTCGGCATCGATATCGGTGGCTCCGCCGTCAAGGGAGCGCCCGTGGACACGCGCACCGGCCGGCTGCTGGCGGAACGCATTCGGATCGCGACGCCGGTGCAGTTGTCGCCGCTGCAGATGGGCCGCACAATCGCGAAGATTGTCGCGGAGTTCAAATGGCGCGGACCGATCGGGGTGGGTTTTCCCGGTGTCGTGTACGGCAGCAAAATCCTGACTTCGGCCAACCTACATCCGAAGTTTCTCGGCTGCGATATGGGTACGATCCTTTCGAAGGCGCTGCACCGCCGGGTGGCGTTGCTCAACGATGCCGCTGCGGCGGGGCTCGCGGAGATGAAATTCGGCGCGGGTCGTGGCTTCGCGGGCAAGACGCTGTTGCTCACGCTCGGCACAGGCGTGGGCTCGGTGCTGGCGTATCACGGGACGGTGGTGCCGTGCGAATTCGGTCATCTGCCGCACGAGGGCAAGTCGTATGAAAAATTCGTCGCGGCCTCGGTGCGCGAACGCGAGGGGCTCACGTGGAAAAAATGGGGCAAGCGGCTCGACAATTACCTGAGCGTGCTCGAACAGATCCTCTGGCCGCAATTGATCATCATCGGCGGCGGCGTGAGTGCGAAGCATGAAAAATTTTTCCCGTGTCTGAAAACTCGCGCGCGACTGAGGCCGGCGGAATTTTTTAATCAGGCGGGGATCGTCGGCGCCGCGCTCTGGGCCGCGGAATCGAAGCGGTAAGGGTGGTCGCTGCGGGCCGGCCGCGGTGAGGACACCGAGCGCTTCGTCGAGTGGCGATAGCGCTCGCCTGCCGCCCCGCTCATCCGCCACCCCGCCCGCTCATCACAAGTGGAGTGTAACTTTTCTCCCGTGGGCGTGTTGTGAGGACATGCCCGCCGTCCTCTTTGCCCTTCCGAGCGCCGCCCGCGCGTGTTCCGACGCGCTCGGATGGCACGGGCTTTGGGCAGTGTTTTTATGCTATCTGCGGGCGGCATTTTTCCCTCTCGTTTGTAGGTATCAGTATCAGTTGTGGTGTGGCCGGGTCGTTGTGGGCCCGGCCACACTTATTCCCGTGTTCGGCCACCACGGCCTGCTTGCGTAAATCTGCGAATCCTCTCCCATGAATCCAGTTTTGTCCTCTTCCTGACTTCTATGAACCCAGCTCCTGCTGTCTCTAAACCCACATCGGCTGCGGCCGCTCCGCGCAAGAAATCCCGGACTCTCTGGTGGATTATCGGCGCCGTTCTCCTCGTCGGCGCGCTCGCCGGTGGCGCATATTACCGGCAGAAGCAGTCCGCTCAGGGCCAGCCGGTCACGGTCGAGAAGGCCATCGTCAAGACCATCACCCAAGTTGTCACCGCCACCGGAAAAGTGCAGCCCGAGGTGGAGGTCAAAATCTCTCCCGAAGTCACCGGTGAAATCACCGCGCTGCCCTTCAAGGAAGGCGACAAAGTCAAGAAGGGTGACTTGCTCGTCAAAATCAGACCCGACCTCTATCAGGCTCAGGTCGACCAGCAGGACGCCAATCTCGTCGCCGCCAAGGCTAGTGCCGTGCAGGCCAACGCCCAGCTCCTACAGGCGAAGGGCGACTTCAAGCGCAACGACGACCTCTATGCCAAGAAGCTCATCTCCGACTCCGACTACACCGTCTCCAAGACCAACCTCGACGTCGCCCAAGCCAACTACGACAACGCCCTCGCGCAAATCCGCCGCACCGAAGGTTCCTTGAGTCAGGCGCAGGACCAGCTCAACAAGACGACGATCAATTCTACGATGGACGGCACCATTAGCTCGCTTACCAACGAAGTCGGCGAGCGCGTCGCTGGCACCGGTTCTTTCGGCGGCGCTGAAATCATGCGGGTGGCCGACCTCGGCAACATGGAACTTCGCGTGCAGGTCAACGAAAACGACATCGTCAACGTCAAGATTGGTGACCACGCCAGCATTAGCATCGATGCCTATCCGAACCGCAAATTCTCCGGCAACGTCACCGAGATCGGCTCGTCAGCCCAAGGCAGCGCCGCGACTTCGCAGGCCGCCGCGCAATCGAGCGACGTCACCAATTTCCTCGTAAAAATCCGCGTCAACGATCGCGACGTCCAGCTCCGCCCCGGCATGAGCGCCACGACCGACATCGAGACGCAAACCGTTACCAATGTCATCGCCGTGCCGATCCAGAGCGTAACGGTCCGCGCCGAGGGCGGGCTCACCACCGAGGAGTTTCAGAAAAAGCAGGCCAAGGCCGCCGAAAACAAGTCCGGCAACACCCTCGACGCCGCCGCTGAAAAAGAAGCCGCCCGCCGTGATCGCGAAAAGCTCCAAAAGGGCGTCTTCGTCAAAGTGGGCGACAAGGTGAAATTGGTGAAGGTCGAGACCGGCATCGCTGACAACACCCACATTGAAATCAAAAGCGGCATCAAGCCGGGCGACGAGGTTGTTTCCGGCAGCTATGCCGCCATCAGTCGCAAGTTGAAGGACGACATGGTCGTTCAGATCGAGAAACCGAAGAAGGAAGAAGAGAAGAAATAATCTCCGAGCTTGTAGCGGCGCTCGATGATCGACGCTACCGCGACATCCCCATGATCCCTCCTACCGTTTCCCGCCACGCGCCCCGCACCGTGCGTCCGCCCGGCGCCCTCGTGATCGACATCGAGAACGTCACCAAGCTCTACAAGATGGGCGCGGAAATTATCCACGCGCTCCGCGGCGTCTCGCTCACCATCCACCGCAACGAGTATCTCGCCATCATGGGCCCGTCCGGTTCCGGCAAGTCCACCATGATGAACATGCTCGGCTGCCTCGATACCCCGACCTCCGGCCGCTACGAATTCGCCGGCAAGAACGTCGCGACCATGATCGACGACGAACTCGCCGAAATCCGTAACCGCGAGATCGGTTTCGTCTTCCAGACCTTCAATCTTCTGCCGCGCTCCGATGCGCTGCACAACGTCGAGCTGCCGCTCATTTACGCCGGCCTTTCCGCCCACGTCCGTCGCGAGCGGGCCCTGCAGACGCTCCAGAACGTCGGCCTCGGCGACCGCGTCCACCACCGCCCCAACGAACTCTCCGGCGGCCAGCGCCAGCGCGTCGCCATCGCCCGCGCGCTGGTCAACAACCCCTCCATCATCCTCGCCGACGAGCCCACCGGCAACCTCGACTCCAAGACCGGCGAGGAAATCATGGCGCTCTTTGAGCTCCTCTACGAGCAGGGCAACACGATCATCGTTGTCACCCACGAAGAGGACATTGCCCGCCACGCTCGCCGCGTCGTCCGCCTGCGCGACGGCCTGATTGAGAGCGACGGCCCGGCGGACTGATTCCCCACCGTCCATGACGCGCCTCATCTACGAGTTCACCGAGTCGTTCCGCATCGCGTTTGCGCAAATCCGCGCCAACACCATGCGCTCGATCCTCACCGCGCTCGGCGTCATCATCGGCATCGTCGCGGTCACCCTCATGGGCACCGCGATCAACGGCATCGACATCGGTTTCCAAAACAGCCTAGCGATGCTCGGCGAAGACGTCCTCTACGTGCAGAAATGGCCATGGCAAAACGTCGACGACTGGTGGAACTACCAGAACCGCCCGCCCATCCGCACCGAGATCGCCGACAAGCTCAACCGCATCATTGAGCAGACGCCCAATTCGCTCCTCGAAGTCGCCGTCCCCGTCGGCGGTCGCGGCGGCTCCATCAAGGCTGGCGCCAACAGTGTCAGCGGCGTGACGATCTTCGGCACGACCGCCGACTACTCCCGCATCACTACGGCTGAAATCGCCGAAGGCCGCCTGTTCAACGAAGTCGAAGCCAATGCCGGCCGCCAGATTGCCGTTATCGGCACGACCGTGGCCGAGCAACTTTTCCCCGGTCGCTCGCCGCTCGACCAGACGATCGACATCCGCGGGCAGCATTTCACCGTCATCGGCACGCTCGCGAAGCAGGGCGAGTTCCTCGGACTCTTCAGTTTCGACAACCAGGTCATCGTCCCGCTCAACGCCATGCGGAAATACTACGGCAATCGCATGGGCGTGGACATTCGGGTGAAGGTGAAGGACAAGACGAAACTCACCGAGGCCTCGGACGAACTCGTCGGCGCTATGCGCCGGGTGCGGGCCCAACTCCCCGCCGAGCGCGATAATTTTTCCATCAACCAGCAGCAGGCGTTCAAGGCCCAGCTCGACCCGATCAAGTCGGGCATCGCGATTGCGGGCCTCTTCATCACCGGCCTCGCGCTCTTCGTCGGCGCGATCGGGATCATGAACATCACCTTCGTCAGCGTGAAAGAGCGCACGAAGGAAATCGGCACGCGCAAAGCCCTCGGTGCACGCCGCTTCACCATTCTCCTCCAGTTCCTGATCGAGGCCGTTTCGATCAGTCTCATCGGCGGACTCGCCGGCCTCGGGCTGACCTACGGCGTGTGCCTGATTATCAAGAGTTCGATGCCGGCGCTGCCGATCGAGTTTTCGGTCGGGCTCGTGGTGGTGAGCATGGTCGTCTCGATCGTCACCGGCATCGTGTCCGGCTTTGCCCCCGCCTGGGGTGCCTCCCGCCTCGATCCCGTGGTCGCGCTGCGTTACGAATAACTTTCCGCCATGCTCCTGAACGAAATTCTCCGGATGGCGTTCCAGTCGCTGGGCGTGAACAAGCTCCGCTCGATGCTCACGATGGCGGGCATCACGATCGGTGTCTTCTCGGTGATCGGCGTGATGACCGTCGTTTCCGCGCTGCGCGGATCGATCGAGAGCGGGCTGAGTTTCCTCGGTTCGAACATTTTTCAGCTCAGCAAATACCCCACGGGCATCACCAACGACGGCAACAACCGCCGGAAAATCGAGTCGCGCCGCAACATCACGCTCGCGCAGGCCCAACGCTACCAGCAACTCATGGAAGGCGTCACCGACGTCGTCTGCCTGAAGGCGCCCTATCGCAACGGTCCGTTGCAGGCTACCTACCAGAACCGCAAGACGGAGCCCGGCTTGAACATGCTCGGCACCAACGAGCACTTTCTCGCCGCTAACCAATATACCATCGATATCGGGAGAAACTTCATGGCCGAGGATATCGCCTTGGGCCGCCCGATCACGATTCTGGGAATGGATATCGTGAAGAAACTTTTTCCGTCCGAATCGCCGCTGGGTAAAATCGTCAAGCTTGGCGGTCGCACCTACACCGTCGTCGGCACATTTGCGGAAAAAGGCACGTCCTTTGGCCAGAGTCAGGATGACATGGTCATCGTCCCGATCACGCGGTTCCTGTCCGACTTCGGCTCCGCCAACGTCTCGATCAACATCGCGACCGAGGCGCCAAATCAAGCGCAATACAACGACACTCTGGACAAGGGCATCACCGCCATGCGCATCGTTCGCGGCCTGAAGGCCGATGAAGACAACGATTTTGAAATCTATTCCAACGATTCGCTCATCGCCGCGTTTGCAAAGGTGGCCGATGCCGTGCGCGCCGGCGCACTCGTCATTAGCGGGATCGCGCTGCTGGCGGCGAGCGTCGGCATCATGAACATCATGCTGGTGAGCGTGACGGAGCGCACAAAGGAAATCGGAATCCGTAAATCGATCGGGGCGCGCCGCGTCAGCATCCTCACCCAATTTCTGATCGAGGCCGTCGTGATTTCTCTGGTCGGGGGCGTGGCGGGGATTTTCCTCGGCGTGGCTGCGGGCAACGGGCTCGCGATGTGGATGAAGGCCGACGTGGTTTTCCCGTGGGACTGGGCCGCCATCGGCCTGATCGTGTGCACCGTGATCGGCGTCGGTGCCGGGCTTTATCCAGCAATCAAGGCCTCGCGCCTCGATCCGATCGAATCGCTGCGGTTCGAGTAATCGCGCTCAGCCGCGGCGGATTTCGGAGCCTTGGAACCGGATCTGAATCCGGTAAACCCGCTTTACCCGGCACGTGATCTGGCCGGTCGCGGCGTCGAATTTTTCCGGCACTTCGATCTTGTGGAGGTCGACGACGGCGTGGAAACCGCGCTCGGAAAACACGTCGATTAACATCGCTAGCGCCGTCGAATCCTCGAGCAGGGAGTCCTCGGTGTTGACAAGCGTGGCGCCGGAGATGGCATGGCGCTGCACGATAGGCAGGATTTTTTTGCGGATGAATTCCACGACGCGGGCAAACAGTTCCGGTTGGTCGAATTCGTAGCTGTCGAGCCGCTTCACGAGTTCCTGCCGCGCGTGGACGACGATTTCGTGGGCGACCGGCACGTGCCGCAACCGATCGACGGTGCGCGGATCGAGTTCGAGGGTGCTTTGGTATTCCAGTTCGTGCAGGATGTTCTGCTCGACCTCGGCGAGCGGACCCTGCGCGTTGATGAAGTGGTAATGAAAGATTTCCTTGAGCGACTGGAGCGCGTCCCACGTCTGCTCCTTGAACACCCGGTAGCGGCGTTGGGCGAGCGCCTCGTCGTGATCGGTCGGGCGATCTTCGCGCAGTTCGCCGATGCCGGAGCGCTGCACTTCGTCGTTGTGCGCGAGGGTCTCGCGGCCGCGCTTCAGTTGGCGCGCAATCGATTCCTTCTCTTCGACGAAGAGCACCATAATGTGAATCGTCGGCTGGCGGAAATGGATGCTGAGGGGCGTGCCGTAGAATTCGCGACGCAGCGCATGCATCTTGTCGAAGAGCAGTTTTAAACACTCAACCTGCACATGCGTGCGGGGAAACCCGTCGAGGATGACGCCGTCCTGGTATTCGGGCCGGAGCAACTGGCGCAGCAGCAGGCCGACCACCTCGCGGTCGCCGACCATGTTGCCGGCATTCTTGAGCGCCCGTGCTTCCGGTGAGTCGAGCAGCGCACTGATGACGATCGGCTGGCAGGTTAGGCCGCGGGCCTTGGTGATGAAGTCGGTATTAGTGCCTTTGCCGGCGCCCGGTGCGCCGCCCAGCAGCATGATTTCCTTGGGAAAGCGCAATTTTTCTCGCCCAAATTCCGCCTCCAGATCCTGCCAGACCGAGCTGAAGATCAGTTGGGCATCCTTGATTTCCAGATCGCTCAGTTTGGCGGTGGCAGGCGACGGCAGAGCGGAGGGTTTGGCGGACGGAGCAGGCGGCAGCATGGCGGGTGGGGGAGGTGATCTAGAGGGTTTGGCTGCTTGAATTGACACAAGAAAAATCCGCCAGCCCAAGCAACCATTCCCATCAGACTCACCGAACGTCTGACGACGAACCTCTGGGAACCTGTCGCACGCCCTTCGGTCAAACCTCGCGACGGTTCAACGCGGGCCTAGCCCGCAGAGCCGCCAAGTTGAAGCTGGACCTGGCGGGGTCGCGCAAGCGGCCCCGCCTTGTTTTTGGCATTTCGCTTCCCACTTCCACTCGTCACACTCCGCCCATGCCGTTGCGTATTCTCATCGTCGACGACGAACCCAGCATCCGTAAAACAACGCGGATTGCCGTCGAAACCGCCGGCCACTCCGCGGCCGAGGCGTCGAACTCACTGCGTGCCCTCAAGGCGATCGAGGAGGATGCGTTCGATGCGGCCTTTCTCGATTTGAAACTCGGCGCCGACGACGGACTCGAAACTCTGGCCAAGCTCCTCCTCGCCCAGCCGACGCTCGCCGTCGTGATGTTCACGGCCTACGCCAACATCGCCACCGCCGTCGAGGCGATGCGCCGCGGGGCGTTCGATTTCATCCCGAAGCCGTTCACGCCCGACCAGATTCGCGGCGTGATCGGGAAAATCGAAAAAACCCGCGTCCTGGAGACTCGCGTGCGTTCACTCGAGGGCGAACTCGCCCGCGAAGCGCCGCCGGTTGATCTCGCTCCGGCTGATCCCGTGGCGCTGCGCGCGATCGAAATCGCGTTCAAGGCGGCCGACTCGTCGGCGAACATCCTGCTCCTCGGCCCGAGCGGCACGGGCAAGAGCGTGCTCGCCCGCGAGATTCACCGCCGCAGCGCGCAGCGCGACGCTGCATTTGTGACCATCAGCTGCCCGTCGCTTTCGCGCGAGCTGCTGGAGAGCGAACTCTTCGGCCACGTCAAAGGCTCATTCACGGGCGCCGTGGTCGACACGCTCGGCAAGGTCGCGGCGGCCAACGGAGGAACGCTTTTTCTCGACGAAATCGGCGAACTGCCGTCCGAGTTGCAGCCGAAACTGCTGCGCCTTCTCCAGGAACGCGAATACGAGCGCGTCGGCGAAGCGAAGCCGCGCCGGGCCAACGTCCGCGTGATCGCGGCGACAAACCGACCGCTCGCCGACGAAGTGAAGGCCGGGCGCTTCCGCGAAGATTTGTTTTACCGGCTCAACGTCATCACCGTCGCGCTGCCCGGCTTGTGCGATCGGCCGGCCGATCTGGGGCGGTTCGCGGAGAGCTACCGGAAGTTTTTCGCCGTGCGGCTCGGCAAACGAATCGGCTCGTTCTCGTCGGAGGTGACGGCGGCGTTTGTCTGCTATCCGTGGCCGGGAAATCTCCGCGAACTGCGCAACGTGATCGAGCGCGCCGTGATCCTCGCCGGTGGCCCCACGATCGAGCTGTGCGACTTGCCGGAGGAATTCGGCGCGCCGCCGAATTCCGCCATCGCCGTCGGCGCCCGCGTGACGCTCGACGCGCTCGAAGCCGAACACCTCAAACGCATCGTCGCGATGTCGCACAATCTCGACGACGCCGCGCGCACGCTCGGCATCGATCCGGCGACGCTTTACCGCAAACGTCAGAAACTCGGGCTCCTCTGAGCGTCCCACGCGATGCTCCGCACGCGCCTGCTTCTCGGTCTCGTCCCGCTCTTGCTGATCGTCGTGGGCATCGGGCTCTACGCAATCGGTGTCAGCCGCGAACTCGCCGGCTCGCTCTCGCGCGATCTCGTGAACAACTACCGCTCGATCGGCGCCAACCAGCAGATGCGAGTGGCGGCGACGGTCATGAGCACGCTCGCCGATGCGAAAGGCGCGGAGCTCACAGCGGCGCGCCAGAATTTCGAGGAGCAGCGCGCGGCGTTTCGTCGTGAGTTGATGGGGCAGGCGGCAAGTTCGGCGGGTTCGCCGCGCGCCGCGCTCGTCGCCGCACTCGACGATGCGTTTCAACGCTTCAGCGCCGCGGCCGGTCCACGGCTCGCCTTCGGGGGCGGCACGGGCTCGCTCGCCGAGTTGCAGCAGATGTCGGTGGCTTTTGGTGGCGTGCTGCGGGCGCTCGATCGGCTCACCGAGTGGGATGCCTCGGCTGCGCAACGGACGGCCGATCGCGTCGCGCAGCTCGCGCAGACGACGGAGCGCATCCTGCTCACGGCAATCGTCGTCGCGTTTGCCCTCGCGGCGTTCGTCGCATGGCGGCTGGCGGCGGCGCTGCTCCGGCCAATTCAGGCGCTGACGGCGTCGGCGGTCGCCGTCGGTGAAGGCGATCTCGATCGGGTGGTGCCGGAATTTTCTCACGACGAACTCGGCCAGCTGGCGCACGCCTTCAACACCATGGCCGCAAAACTGCGCGCCTACCGCGAGGCCACCCTCGCGAAAGTCCTGCGAACCCAGCGCACGATGGAGGCCACGCTGACCTCTGCGCCCGATCCGGTGTTCGTCGTGGCGCGGGACGGCGCGCCGGAGATTCGCAATCCTGCGGCAGAGCAACTCGGCCTCGCGGCGTTTCCGCCGGCGCTCGCCGAGCCGCTTGCGCGTGTGCTCGCAACTGGCGAGCACTACCTGCCGTCCGACTATGGTCGGGCCGTGACTCTGCGTGTCGCTCGCGAAGATCGTCACTATCTGCCGCGCATCCTCGCCATCGGCGACACGCTCACGGAGTTCAAGGGCGCCGCCGTCATCCTGCAGGACGTGACGAAATTCCGGTTGCTCGACGACGCGAAGACCAACCTCGTCGGCACCGTCAGCCACGAGTTGAAAACGCCGCTCACGAGTCTGCGGCTAGCCGTTTACCTGCTGCTCGAGCAGAAACTGGCCGGGCTCACCGCCACGCAACGCGATCTCCTCGAAACGGCGCGCGACGATGCCGACCGGCTGCTCCGCATCCTCGACAATCTCCTCGATCTCGCGCGGTTTGGGGCCGGGGCCGCCGCGCTCGACTGCCGCGAGATCGCGATCCCCGCGCTCCTCGACGAAATCGCGCGCGAGGCCGGCGTCTTCACCTCGGTGGCGGGCCAGACGCTCGCGGTGCAGGTGGCGCCGGCGCTCGCGAGAACCAAATTGTCGGCCGATCTCGCGCGGCTCCGACACGTCTTCATGAACCTGCTGACGAACGCGTCGAAATATTCGCCGCGGGGCGGCACTATTACGCTGAGCGCGAGTGCGACCGCCGAAAATTTCGTGCGCTTTGCCGTGCAGGATGAAGGCCCGGGGATTCCGGCGGAGAGTCTCGGGCGCGTCTTCGATCGGTTTTACCGGGCGCCCCATCAGGAGAAATCCGGCGCCGGCCTCGGGCTCGCCATCGCGCGCGAAATCGTGGTAGCCCACGGCGGCAGCATCGCCTGCACCAGCGAACCGGGCCGCGGGGCGGAGTTTCATTTCTTGCTGCCGGTGGCTCCTGCTGAGAGCCATGAGCGGACCGCGTCGACGGTCTGAACCTCAATTACTCCGCATGGAACCCGAAATTCTTATTAATCGCCACGAGCGCGACGGCGTCGTCTGGGCCGAGCTCACGCTGAACCGACCGCAAAAAGGCAACGCCCTGACGATGCCGATGCTCGATGAGATTGAGGCCCGCGTGAAAAGCGTGGCGGCCGATCAAGCGGTGCGCGCGCTGGTGATTCGCGGCCACGGCAAATTTTTCTGCACTGGCGGCGACATCAACGCGTGGGGCGCGCTTTCGCCGCACGAGATGGCGCAACAGTGGATTCACCGCGGCATCGACGTGATCGATCAGATCGCGGCGTTGCCGCAACCGGTTGTGGCGGTGATTTCCGGCCACGCGCTGGGCGGCGGGTTGGAGCTGGCGCTGGCTGCGGATTTTCGGATCGGAATCAGTCACGCGAAATTGGGGGCGCCGGAAGTCGGGCTCGGAATGATCGCGGGGTGGGGCGGCGTGCGGCGGCTCGCGGAAAACATCGGCCTGCCGCGGGCGCGGGAACTCACGCTGATCGGCGCGCCGATCACGGCGCAGCAGGCGCACGAGTGGGGTTTGCTCATGGCGGTGGCCGAGGACGCCGCAACGCTTGAGGCCGAGCTCGAATCGCTGCTCGACAAATTGCTCGCGAACGCGCCGCTGGCGATGCGCGCCACGAAGTCGTTGCTCGCCACCATGGCGCTCGATCTGCGGCACCAGCACGCCGCGGCGGTCGAGCAGGTGGCCGGCACAGCGGACTGCGCGGAGGGCGTCGCGGCCTTTCGGGAAAAGCGAAGACCCGTCTTCAAGAATCGCTGAATTATCCTTCACGATGAGTGTCACGAAATTTCTGAGCGCCGCGCAGGCCGCCGCGTTGATCAAAAATGGCGACACTGTCGCCGTGAGCGGCAACGGCGCCGGCATGATCGCGGCGGAGGCGATCTTTGCCGCGGTGGAGCAGCGTTTCCTGGCAACGGGAGAACCGCGCGATCTCACGCTCGTGCATTCGCTCGGGCTGGGCGACCGGGGCGATCAGGGCGCCAGCCGGTTCGCGCACGAAGGCATGTTGCGTCGCGTCATCGCCGCGCACTTTACGTGGTCGACGAAGATTCAGGATTTGATTCGAGAGGAGAAAATCGAGGCCTACTGCTTTCCGGCCGGGGTGATTCAGCAACTGCTGCGGGAAATTGGCGCCGGGCGCCCCGGACTTTTTACGCACGTGGGACTCGGGACCTTTGCTGATCCGCGGCACGACGCCGGGCGTTGCAACCGCCGCAGTCGGGATGAATTGGTCGAACTACACCATTTCGACGGTCGCGAGATTTTGCGCTACAAGCCGTTCAAGGTGGATGTCGCGATCGTGCGCGGCACGTTGGCCGACACGCGCGGCAACATCAGTCCAGAGGGCGAGGCGGTCGACCTCGACGTGCATTCGATCGCGCTGGCGGCGCACAACAGCGGCGGGCTCGTGCTGGTGCAGGTGAAAAAAATCGTCGCGCACGGCGCGCTGATCGCCAGAAATGTCCGCATCCCGGGCATTATGGTAGACGCCGTCGTCGAGGACCCGGGACAACAGATGTTTTACGGCATGCCCTACGACCCGACGGTCAGCGGTTCGCAGCGCGCGCAGGTCGGCCATCTGACAGCGGAGCTGCCGGCCAAGATCGAGCGGCGCATCATCGCGCGCCGGGCGGCGATGGAACTGCGAAAAGGCACGTCACTCAATTTTGGTTTCGGTATCCCGGGCGGTATTTTCGGTGTGATGGCCGAGCAGGGGATTGCCGACGAGTTGTGGATGAGCGTCGAGCAGGGCGTCCACAACGGCCGGATGCTCGACGATCGGTTTTTCGGCGCGGCGCGGAATCCGGATGCGGTGCTGCCATCGATCGAGCAGTTCGATTATTACAGTGGCGGTGGAATCGATCTAACCTTTCTCGGCATGGGCGAGGCCGATGCGCGGGGCAACGTGAACGTCTCGCACCTCGGGGGCACGTTGGTCGGTCCCGGAGGATTCATCGACATCGCGCAGAATGCGAAGCGGGTGGTGTTTTGCGGCACGTTCGATGCGCAGGGCGGTAAGGTGGCGTGGACGAACGGAGCGTTGCGCGTGGTGCAGGCCGGGCAGATTCGGAAATTTGTGAGCCAGGTCGAACGGATCACGTTTGCCGGGGATTACGCCGCGCAGCATGGGCAGGAAGTGCTTTATGTCACCGAACGCGCTGTCTTCCGACTGGAGAAAGGCGGACTGCGGTTGACCGAGATCGCGCCCGGCATCGACATCGATCGCGACGTTTTGCCCTACATGGATTTCAAACCGATCATCGGCGAGGTCGCGACGATGGAGCTTTCCTGTTTTCGGTAAGCGCGTTGTCTGAGTTCATGAGTCCACAGAACGATCAGGGCCGCGAGCTCCCGGCGGGTGACTATTGGTATGAGGATCTCGCGCCGGGTGATCATTTCGACACCGGCACGGTCGTGATTAACGGATCGCAGATCACGGCGTTTGCGGAGCTGTCGGGGGATTTTTTCGATGTTCACATGGATGATGAATTCGCCCGGGAGCAGGGGTTTCCCTCGCGGATTGCGCACGGGTTGCTGGTGCTCGCGCTCGTCGACGGCCTGAAAAATCGCTCGCCGGTTCGACTGATGGCAGTGGCGTCGCTCGGCTGGGACTGGCGTTTCAAGGCGGCGGTTGTGCCCGGCGATCACATCGGAGCGCACCTGCGCGTGGCGGCGAAGCGGCTCTCAAGCAAGGGGCAGGGCCTCGTCACACTGGCGATCCGCGCAACGAAGCAGGACGGGCAAACCGTGCAGGAGGGTGAAACGACGCTGATTCTTCGTCACCGGCCGGCCGCAAATTCGACTGACCACACGGTGAATTAATTCGCCGTGATTTCTTTCCACTCGAACGTGTCGCCATCATCCTGAAGTCATGCCTCGAACCAGCATACACCGAGTCCAAGTGGAATTTGGCGACTGCGATCCGGCGCAAATTGCTTTTTTCCCGAATTTCTTCCGGTGGTTTGACGCGGCGGCGTTTAATTTTTTTCGCCAATGCGGCGTGCCCACGTGGCGCGAAACGGAGAAGTCTACCGGGTTGATCGGCACGCCGGTGGTGGAGACGAGCTGCAAGTTTATCCGACCGACGACGTATGGCGACGTGCTGGAGGTGCACACCTGCATCGTGGAGTGGCGCGAGACGAGCTTCGTCATGAAACACGAATTGAAGCGGAGCGGCGAAATGCTGGCAGAGTCGCGCGAGGTGCGGGTGTTTGCCGTGCGCCACCCGGATGATCCGACGCGGATCAAGGCGGTGCCAGCGCCCGCGGAGATTCGCCGACGCTGCGAGTAATCGCGCGATCCGCGGCACCGGAGCGAGATTTGGCGAGTCGGCCGGCGCGATCGACGTCGGTGACGGTGATGAGGTCGTGCGTTTACCGGTCGATCGTGGCGCGGAAAATCTATTTTCTTGCCCGGGATGTCATGGGCGTGTGTCTTTGCCCTCCGCTCTCTTGCCCGGGTGGTGGAATTGGTAGACACGCAGGTCTCAGAAGCCTGTGCCTTACGGTGTAGCGGTTCGAGTCCGCTCCCGGGCACCATTTCATAGGTAAAGTAGCATCAACGTTGACGAAAAACAGGGCAAAATTTCGGTAATGGGATAGCCCAGAGTGCCACTATGGTGCCAAAATTCCTTGCCCTGCCGCTTGCTATGGGCACGGTGCGTCTATGGGTCGCACGGCCAAACTTGGGGTCCAAAAGAAGGCGAACGGCAAATGGCAGGTAGTCGGATACTACGTTCCTGACGCAAATTGCCCCGGAGGTTTCCGTCGCCACCGCCCGGTGTTCGATACGAGGGACGAGGCTCAGCACGAAGTAGAAAAAATCCGCAGGAAAATTTTCGAGGAAGGTGTCGCTGCGCACCGCTTGGACGACGAAGACCGAACGGATGCCGTGCGAGCCAAGGACATTCTCAAACCACACGGGGCGACGCTTGAGGATGCGGCCAAGCATTACGCCAAGCATCTGGCCGCGACAAAACGCTCAATCACCTTCAATAAACTCAAGGACGAGTTCCTTGCTTTGAAGAAGAAGGAAATCGACGCAGGCGCAGAAGGTGCAATCAAGGCCGTGGATTACCGGGACATCAAACCGCGCTTCGAAAAATTCGCGACGACATTTGGGGAGCGATTGGCGGAGGAGATTCAATCCGAGGATATCAACAATTGGCTGGAGGACTTAAAACTGGAATACACGGCCCGCAGTCGTGCGAACTTTAGAAAGGCAGTCAGCCGAATCTTTACCTACGCGGTAGATAGGCGCTACTGCTCCGAAAATCCGGTGGCAAAGGTCCGTGTCATCAAGATTGGCGAACCGCGCAAACCAATCTTCACGGCGGAGCAGATGCGGAAGATTCTAAGCCGTGCGCCTTCGAATTTGATTCCATACCTCGCCATCGGAGCCTTCGCGGGACTGCGACCGAGTGAGGTGCAGCGGTTGCGTTGGAGCGAAATTCGCTGGGAGGACAGCGATATCTTTGTAAACGAGCACGGCAAGACCGGGAAACGTTATGTCGAGATTCAACCAAATCTCGCACTATGGCTGGAACCCTATCGAAAAAAGAAGGGCGCGGTGTCTGTGCCTCAGGCGGATAGGAAGGTTATTGTGCCTGAGGTGATTCCCATCCTTTCGTCGCCACGATTTGAAAAAGCGTTGGTGCCGATATTAGCCATATCGACAATTCTGAACGTTCTCCTCGGAGTTGCGATTTGGCAATTATCCAGAAAACCAAAGTTTCGGACAAGATTCGGATTCTATTGGGACTCGGACTTACAGCCGCACTGCCCAGCATGTGAATCTCCGATGCAATGGGGACGTTGGGAAGGTACGCATGGCCCCGGCTTATTGTGCGGTAAGTGCAAAGTTCCGCGACACTTGGCCGATGACGGAGGGAACCCGATACCGATTGAGGAAGCGCGCAGTATTTTGAGAAAAGAAAAATGAAAGCCTCTTCCTCTCGTCGAGAATAGAAATTTTACGCGGCTACTATGAGCACCACCTCACTTCTCGCAGGTGTCGCAGGCGAGTACTTCGTCGCCGCTGAGCTTTCTCGCAGGGGCTACATCGCATCAATCACACTTCGTAACACCAAGGGGATAGACATTGTGGCGACGAACAGCGCCGCCACGCGCACCGTTGCCATCCAGTGCAAGACTTCGCGCAATGAAGGGAAGCACTGGATTCTGAGGGACAAGAGCGAAGATTTTTTCTCCGACGCCCACTTCTACGTGTTCGTGTGCCTTCGGGGAGAACTGGAGCGACCATCCTACCACATCGTGCCCAGCAAGACCGTGGCAGCGACAATCAAGAAGAGTCACGGCGATTGGCTGAAATCACCGGGCCGTGCGGGTCAGGCGCACAAGAATACTTCGATGAGGAAATTTGCAGACAAGGATGACGAGTACCTTGAGCGGTGGGACTTATTGGGGCTCGCGTAAGACTCTAGACCACCAGTGCTGCTGCGGCTTTTGGACGCCCCGCCGATTTGTAAGAATCGCCTGGACTTGCGCCGATTAGGCGCGTAGTTAACGTCGAAGTTTTTCCAATTTATGCCCACTTGCGTTGACCTTTTTTCCGGATGCGGCGGACTTTCCCTCGGATTCGAAATGGCCGGATTTGAACCTCTCCTTTTTGCTGAAATCAACAAGGATGCAGCCGCTACGTACAAGGCCAACCGCAGCAGCAAGATTGTCGAGGTTGGCGACATCTACGCGTTTAAGGACTCGGACATCGCCAAGTTGAAGACGAAGTGGAGAAAGGAAGGAATCGCTGACGTGGACGTAGTTGCTGGCGGTCCACCGTGTCAGGGCTATTCGGGCATCGGGCATCGGCGAACCTTCAATCTGGAAAAGCAGGACATTCCGTCAAATCAGCTTTTTCAGCAGATGATTCGTGTCGTTGAGGGAATTCATCCACGCATCTTTCTTTTTGAGAACGTCGGCGGATTGTTGACTGCCAAGTGGACGCGAGATGGCGAAAATGGTGAAATCTTTCGTGATGTCCTCGGTGGGTTCATGGGCATCAAAGGCTACACAGTCCGCTGGCAGTTCGTTCATTCAAAGAACTACGGTGTGCCGCAAAACAGACCCCGTGTCCTGATTATCGGAATCCGCAGCGACCAAAAGATTGAGGTGCCACCACCAAAGCCGTCCAAACGCACAATCATTGAGCCAACTGCAATCGCGGACGGCCTGTTACCCAAGCCGGACAACGACTACCCCACGGTGGTCGAATTGCTTGGCGACCTATGTGACCGGCACTTCAAAAACGGCATGGCGACGACATCCTATCCGACCAAACCGCTGAATCGTTTCCAAGAACGGCTCAGGACGACCCTTGATGGCAAGACACTGGGCAAGGGAGCGCCGATAACGGACCACGAATACTCAAACCACGCCCCGCGAATCGTGGAAAAATTCGAGTACATGATTACCCATGACAGCGAGATTCCGGAGCACATGCGGACGAAGAAGTTTGCGCAGCGAGTTCTCCCGAAGGAGTGGGGGGAGAAAGGCCCAAGCATCACGGCAACGTCCATGCCAGACGACTACGTGCATTATTCCCAGCCTCGCATCTTGTCCGTTCGTGAATGGGCTAGACTCCAAATGTTCCCTGACTGGTATAATTTCAAGGGTCCGCGCACGACTGGTGGACGACGCCGAGCCGGTGACCCATCCGCTGGCCTCTGGGCGCGCGATGTTCCGAAGTATACCCAGATTGGCAACGCCGTACCAGTGGAACTTGCTCGCAAAGTCGGCCTGCATCTCGCTTCGTTGTTGAAGCGAGCGTGAACACACGTCCATTAACGCCATCGGAGGAGAGCAACCTTCAAGTTGTCAGGGGCACTGCTGGCGACTTTGCCTTGTTGTTCGTTACTGCCACTGGCCTTACGAAGGCGATTTTGGATGCAACTCTGCCATTGCGGACGCTGCTCAAGGATAAGGGCGTTCACGACTTTCTGTCGCAAGGACAAGGGCCGGAGAACAAAATATTGGTGGATGGCGTGATGTTGGAAGACGGCAAGGCCAGCACCATCAAAGTCTCTCTTTATCGTCCTGAAACCAAGCAAGGTGACCCACGGCTCTGGCCCTATAGTTTTGGGGATTACGCCAGCCCCGACGATGTCTTTGGCGTGTTTGTTGAGGCAGGCCGCATTCATTTCCTGAATTTGACGCGGTCAAGCGTCTCGCAAGACCTGAAAGCCGGTGGCGGGACGATTGCGGCAATATTTTTCTCGGAACTCGGCAGCGTTGTATCGTCCGTCTCCGTCGAACTGCTCGGCCTATTGAGGGAGATTGCGAATCGCGGCCCCCTTCGTGCGGCCTGCTCGGGTGATACCGCCATTGGTCGCAGCATTGAGACGGCGCTCGGCATCGGCATGAACGCGAGAAAGACCCCGGACTACAAGGGTATCGAGATGAAGTCGTATCGGTCTACGAAGCCAGAAAATGGATTAATGACTTTGTTCTCCAAGACACCAGATTGGAAGCGCAGCATCCTCAAGAGGTCCGCAGACTATCTTCCTCGATTCGGCTACGAACGGAACGGCAGGCGTCAGCTTTATTGCTCGGTCCACGCAACCAAGGTGAACAGTCAGGGACTGCGGCTGAATTTGAACGTGACCGCCAGCGACCTAGAGGAATTTCATCAGGCAAAGCCGCCGAGGTCTTAGCCGTTTGGGCTATGGACACGCTCCACGGCGAGTTTCGGAGAAAGCATGGCGAGACATTCTGGATTTCGGCTGACACGGAAATCCGAGCGGGCGGTGGCGAGTATTTCAGGCTTCGCTCCATAACCCACACGAAGCGCCCCATCGTCCCGCAATTTGATTCGTTCATTATGGACGGAGAGATTTGCCTAGACCACACCATCAGCGAAAAAGGCAGGTCTGCTAGGGACCACGGTTTGAGATTGCCTCGAATTAGTGGACACAGACAACCGCGTTGACGGGTAGCTGTTTGGTCGCTTGCGAGGACAGGAGCCATAAGGCTTGCCGCAGCAAGCGACCAAACAGCGGAGAAC
>CAIMFY010000119.1 GCA_903840415.1 uncultured Opitutia bacterium
AGCTTGCGCTGCCGACGATGTCTGGTCGTTGATCTTCATGGATGGTGGTTTCTTTGGGTTTTCGACTTCCCTCTGCCTTTACTGGCAGCGGAACCACCATCCACCCAGCTAACTTTTAACGACTACAGGGACGCTTCCTGACGGCGCAGCTCGTCAGGCTTAAACGCGGCACAGTTTCATTGTTGACGGTAAAGCAATATCGCGGGTTGCAGCCGGCGCCGGCCATGGTTTTGTTTCATATCCTTTCCCCAATATGCACTCCCTCTTCCGTCGTCTGGTACCTCTGATCGCACTTTCCGTGAGTGCCGCGTCCGTGCTGCTCGCGCAAACCGCGAAAAAACCGGTCGTCGGGTTTTCCCAAATCGGTGCTGAGAGCGGCTGGCGCACAGCCAATACGGACTCGATCAAGGCGGAGGCCGCCAAGCGCGGCATCGATCTGAAATTCGCCGACGCTCAGCAGAAACAGGAAAACCAGATCAAGGCGCTGCGCTCGTTCATCGCGCAAGGTGTGGATGTCATCGCGTTTTCGCCCGTCGTCGAGACCGGCTGGGAGCCGGTGCTCAAGGAAATAAAGGCAGCCGGCATTCCCGTCGTGCTCTCCGACCGAGCCGTCAAGGTGTCCGATCCCAGTCTCTACGTCACGTTCATCGGTTCCGATTTTATCGAGGAAGGCCGTCGCGCCGGAGACTGGCTCGCGAAGAAAACCGGCGGCAAAGCGGTCATCGCGGAACTCGTTGGCACACCCGGCTCCGCTCCCGCCATCGATCGTAAGAAGGGCTTCGAGGAAATCCTCACGAGAAACCCCGGCATGAAGATAGTGAAATCCCAGAGCGGCGATTTCACCCGGGCAGGCGGCAAACAGGTGATGGAAGCTTTTCTCAAGTCGCCCGATGCCAAACAGCTCACCGCACTCTTCGCGCATAACGACGACATGGCGCTCGGCGCCATCCAGGCCATCGAAGAAGCCGGGCTGAAACCGGGCAAAGACATCATCATCGTCTCAATTGACGGCGTGCGCGGCGCGTTTGAAGCGATGGTCGCCGGCAAGCTCAATTGCACCGTCGAGTGCAACCCGCAGATTGGGCCGCAACTGTTCAACCTGATCGAGCAAGTGGCTGCCGGCCAAAAGATCCCCGCCCGCATCGCGGTCAAAGAGGGCGTATTCGACGAAACGCAGGCTGCGGCCGAACTCCCGAATCGTAAATACTGAGCCAGAGCCCGCTCGACACCCGGCGGCGCGAATCCGCCGCATTTTTTCTTCTTTAAGCCGCGATGTCCGAATCCGTCCTCGAAGCCCGCGGCCTGACCAAGCGATTTCCCGGCGTCGTCGCGCTGAGCAATGTCAATTTCATTGCCCGTGCCGGTGAGGTTCACGCGCTCATGGGCGAAAACGGTGCGGGTAAGAGCACGTTGATCAAGTGCCTCACCGGCGTCTACCCGCGAGACTCAGGCGACGTGGCGCTGGCTGGCCGCGTGATTCATCCGCGTTCGCCCCGCGAGGCTGAGGCCGCCGGCATCAGCACCGTTTATCAGGAGGTCAATCTCCTCCCCGATCTTTCCGTGGCGGAAAACATCTGCCTCGGCCGGCCATCCACCGGGCTCGGGTTGGTCCGCTGGGGTGCGATGCGCGCCCGCGCCCGGGCCGCGCTGGCCCGACTCGGCCTCGAACTCGACGTCGCGTTGCCGCTCACGAGTCAATCGATCGCCATTCAGCAACTCGTCGCGCTGGCCCGCGCCATCGACGTGTCGGCAAAAGTGCTCATTCTCGACGAACCGACCTCGTCGCTGGACGAGCGGGAAGTCGCGGAGCTCTTCGCCATTATTCGCCGGCTGCGCGCCGAGGGCATTGCGATTATTTTCGTCACCCATTTTCTCGACCAAGTTTATCAGATTGCCGACCGCATCACGGTGCTGCGCAACGGCCAGCTCGTGGGCGATTTTCCCGCGGCCGGACTCTCGCGCCTTCAACTTGTCGCGCACATGATGGGTCGGGAGATGACGGAGATCGAGGCGATGGATCGCCGTCCCGCCGCGGTGGCTGCACCGGGCAGTCGGCCTCCGGTCCTCGCTGTGCGTGGTTTCGGACGCCGCGGCAGCATCAAACCTGTCGAGCTTTCCGTTTATGCCGGCGAGGTGCTCGGCTTGGCCGGCCTGCTGGGCTCCGGACGCACCGAGTTGGCGCGGCTCCTGTTCGGAATCGATCAGGCCGATTCCGGCACGATGGAGATTGATGGCCGGCCCGCCTCTGTCCGCTCGCCGCAGACCGCGCTCGCCCACCGCTTCGCCTTTACACCCGAAGATCGCAAGACTTCCGGTATCCTACCGAACCTCACCGTCCGCGAAAATCTGGTTTTTGCTTTGCAGGTTCAGCGCGGCCTGTGGAAAAAAATCCCGCGTGCCGAACAGGACGCGTTGGTGGCCCGGTTCATCGTGGCTCTCGGCATCAAGACTACCGGCCCGGAACAGCTCATCAAGAACCTCTCCGGCGGTAACCAGCAAAAAGTCATTCTGTCGCGCTGGCTGGCGACCGAGCCGCGCCTGCTGATCCTCGACGAACCCACCCGAGGCATTGACGTGGGCGCCCAAGCCGACATCGAGCGCCTCATTGCCGAATTCCGCGACGAGGGCCTGGCTGTCGTGCTCATCTGCTCTGAGACCGCCGAACTCGCCCGCAACAGCCAGCGCGTCCTCGTCCTCTGCGACCGCACCAAGGTTGCTGAGCTTTCAGGGGTTGAGGTCAACGAGCACACGATCATCCACGCCATTGCCGGGCAGCACACCACACCTACTTCAACGGCCCCGTGATGAACGTCCTCTTTTCCCTCGTTTTTTGGTCCGCGCTTGCGGTCGGACTCTTCTTTAGTTGGAGGAAACCGGTGTTCTGGCCGTTGCTCGCGCTCGCACTGCTCCTGCTGTTCAATCAGCTCTTCACCGACGGATTCTTCCGCGTCGAGATCCGCGACGGCCATCTCTACGGCACGCTCATCGACATCCTCAATCAAGGCGCGAAGGTCATGCTCCTCGCGCTTGGTATGACGCTCGTGATCGCGACGGGCGGCGTGGATCTTTCCGTTGGTGCCATCATGGCCATCTCCGGTGCTGTGCTCGCGCAGCGCTTTGTCGGTGCGGGTTGGTCGCCGTCGCTCGCCATCGCCGGGGCACTCGGCTTGTCGGTTCTCGCTGGAGCTTGGAACGGCGTGCTGGTCGCCATCCTCCGCGTCCAGCCCATCGTCGCCACGCTCATCCTGATGGTCGCCGGTCGTGGCCTCGCCCAGCTCATCACGGACGGACAGATCATCACCTTCGAAAACCCGGCGCTCGTTTATATGGGAAACGGCTTTTTGCTCGGCCTGCCGTTCACGCTGACACTCGTGCTGGTGATGCTCGGCGTCACCGCGCTGCTCACGCGGCGCACTGCGCTCGGCCTGTTCATCGAAGCCGTCGGCGACAACGAAACAGCCAGCCACTTCACCGGGCTCCCCGCGCGGCAGGTCAAGTTTATCGCCTACGTGTTCGCCGGCCTTTGCGCCGGGATCGCCGGTCTCGTCGCCGCCTCAAACATCAAGTGTGCCGACTCCAACCACGCCGGCCTTTATCTCGAACTCGACGCCATTCTCGCGACCGTGATCGGCGGCACGGCGCTCACTGGCGGACGCTTTTATCTCGCCGGATCGATGATCGGTGCGCTGCTGATCCAGACGCTCACTCAGACGCTCTACATGCGCAACGTTAGCGCCGACATCGCGCCCGTGCCCAAGGCGATTGTCATTCTTGCCGTCTGCCTCCTGCAGTCGCCGAAGCTGCGCGAGCGGTTTGCGAGCCTGAACAGGCGAAAGGCGCCCGCATGAAATTCCGGATTCCGCCTCAACTCATCCCTCTTTTCGCCTCGGTCGCTGTGCTGGTTGCACTTTACGCCGGCGGCTGTCTCGCGTTCGCCGGTTTCACGTCACCGCGCGTCGTCATCAATCTTTTCGGCGATAACGCCTTTCTTGGCGTTGCGGCCGTCGGCGCCACCTTCGTGATTCTCTCGGGCGGCATCGACCTCTCGGTCGGCGCAGTGGTGGCGCTCTCGACCATTTCGATTGCTGCGCTGCTCGATCACGGCACATCGCCGCTCATCGCGATCGTTGTCGTGCTCACCGGAGGTGCGGCGTTTGGTGCGTTTCTGGGCCTGCTCATTCACTGGTTCGAGCTGCCGCCGTTTCTCATCACGCTCGGAGGCATGTTTCTTGCCCGGGGACTCGGCTTCGCGGTGCATGCCGAATCACTTGGCATCACGAATCCGTTTTATGGTGACACAATCGGCGGCCTTGCGCGACCCGTCGCACACGTGACCACAACCAGTGGCCGGCTTCAGACGCTCACGCTGCCGTTCACGGCGCAATGCTTCCTCGCCGTCGTCCTCCTCGCCGCGCTCGCAGCAAAGTGGACGCGCTTCGGCCGCAACCTCTATGCCATCGGTTCGAGCGAAACCTCCGCGCGTCTGATGGGTGTGCCGATCGGCCGGACCAAAGTCCTCGTTTACACGCTCGCTGGGTTTCTCTCCGCACTCGGCGGCGTGGTGGCGACCTTCTACATGCAGTCGGGCAACCCGGCGTCGTTTGTCGGACTCGAACTCGATGCCATTGCCGCCGTCGTGATCGGTGGCACACTGCTTCGCGGTGGCGTGGGATTCGTGCCCGGCACGCTCGTCGGCGTCCTCATTCTCGGCATCATCCAGACGCTGATTAATTTCAAGGGCGACCTGAACACGTGGTGGACGAAGATCGCCATCGGCGGGTTGCTGCTGGTTTTCATCATGCTCCAGCAAACGCTCTCGCGTAGGCGGCGCGGATAGCCCGGGAGCACTGAGGGGGCGAATCGTCCCGCTCAGTCGAGCAGTATTGTTTTACGGAGGGTGTAGTCGCGGCCGGTGGGATCGGCGCGATAGACTTCCACCCAGGCGTCGCGGCCGATCGTGCGAAATTTCAAAAACGTGCTGGGCGATCCGGCGTCGCCACCGCCACGGGCATGTCCGGAATCGGCCTGCCAGATTTTCTGCACTTTTCCGACGGAGGTGTTGTGCGTGTGGCCACAAATATACGCGCGGACATGATATTTTTTGAGCAACGCGGCAAATCGGGCCGCGCGGGCCGGATTGAAGCTCACAGAATCGCCGACGTGCCGGCCGCGGTTGCTGTCCATGTCGGGACGCGACTCAAGCGGTTGATGCCCGATTACCCAGATGAATGGCTGGTGCGTCGCTGCGAGATCAGCTTCGAGCCATGCAAACGTCTCCTCGGTCAAATCGACTGGCCCCGTGGTGCCGACCTTCAGTGGATTCAGCGGGACGCCAGCCTTCGCGAGGGGATAAGTGTCGATCGCGACAAAGTGCGAGTTGCCGCCGTCCCACGAGTAGAGTGCGAGTTGGGAGCCGGGCGCGCCGCGCCGCACGAGTTTAGGGATGTCGGAAGCCAGCCACGTGCGCACCCACGGCATGACCGCGGCGTTTTCGACCTCGTGATTGCCGACGACGATATACCAAGGAAATTTTGGGCCCAAATATTCATCGATGACAGCGCGCACGGCTGACGGCGGATCGAAATCGCCGGGCGAAATCAAAAATGCGCCGGGACCGACTCGTTTCATCGCCTCACAGGCGCCGTCGAAAAAGCGCTTTCCGTCGGATTTTGTATTCTGCGTAAAGCTCCGCATATCGCCGGCAGTGACGAAGGAAAAGTCCGCAGATGCGGACGATTCGACTGCCGCCAGCCACCCGGCGCATGCGACCAAGGCGGTGAGCGTGGCCGCAGTGCGCAGACACGCGCGGCGAGCCGGCCGTAGGAAAAACTTCATGCGTGCCAACGCAGACGGCTGCTTCAGGTCAGCGCGTTCCGGCAGTATTTCACGGCGCGCGCGATTTCCGTCATACGGTTGGAACCGGCTGGAACCGGGTATTCGAATTCGATCGTGGCTTGGATGGGCCAGTGGTTGTCGCGAATGAGGTGGAGGACTTCGGCGATGGGCGTGTCGCCTTCGCCGAAGGGGACGTTGGGGCCTTCCTCCTCATTTCGGGAACCTTTCGGGCCGCGCATTTTCCGGTCCTTGATGTGAATGTGGGTGATGCGGTCGTGGTGCTTCTTGATGAACTCCACGGGCGAGTAATGGAGGCCCGCAATGAAGTGGCCGATGTCAACGTTGGCGCCGTTGAACTTCGCGAGGGCGAACGCTTGCTCCCAAATTTCGGGCGTGACCTTCGTGTGGCCGTGGTAGCCGACCATCAACTGGTGCTTGTCGGCGAAGCTGCCGAGGCGTTTCAACTCGGCCTCGCGCTGATCGGTCATCGAAATCTCGCAGGAGATCGCGCGGGCGCCGAGCGCCTTCGCGAGGTTGAAGGCATAATCGAGTTCGCCGTCGGCGTATTTGTAGATGTTGTCGAACTTGAGGACTTCGATGAGGACTCCGGCGTCCTCGTATTTCTTGCGAAACTCCTGCGCACGGGCGAGCGGGGCGGCGAGGCGCCAGGCACGCAGCTGGTCGGCCTTCGCGGCGGCGGACAGCACGGCTTCACGCCCGACCGGCACGGCACCGGGGTTGTTGCGCACGGCAGGCGCAAGAAGTTCGGCGGGCACGCCGAGAAAAAGTTCCACCGGTTGGGTGCGCAACTCAAGCGCGCTGACCCCGAGGAGGATGCAGTTGGCGAGGGTCTCGTCGGCGCTCAGGAGATTGTTGCCGAAACTGTAGGGCACGTTGAGGCCAATCTGCACGCCATTGAATTTGGAGTTGGGCTTCTTCGGCGACGTCATCGGGGCCGCATCAGCGGCGGTCAGTTTGCCGGAAGAGGACAAAAAACCGACCGCGGGGACGGCCAGTAGCGCTAGTTTGGTGAATTCGCGACGGGTGTAGGGGTTCATAAGAAGGCAGGTCTATTCCACGGTGACAGATTTGGCGAGGTTGCGCGGCTTGTCGACATCACAGCCGCGTTCGACGGCGATGTAATAGCTGAGGAGTTGCACCGGAATCGACGCGACGATCGGCAGCACCGCCTCATGGCACGTGGGAATCGTGATGACTTCATCAGCGAGACCGGCAGGCAACTCGGCGCCCTCGGTGATGATGGCAATGACCGGACCCTTGCGCGCCTTGATCTCCTGCATCGAGGAGACGATCTTGTTGAAGATTTCTCCTGCGGGGGCGAAGATGACACTGGGACATTTCTCGCTGATGAGCGCGATCGGGCCGTGTTTCATCTCCGCTGCGGGGTAGCCTTCAGCGTGGATGTAGGAAATTTCCTTTAACTTCAGTGCGCCCTCGAGCGCGATGGGAAAGAGCGACATGCGGCCGAGGAAGAGCATGTCGGTGTAATGAGCGTAACGCTTTGCGATCGCCTTGACGTGCGGCGCTAGTTCAAGTGCTTTCCGCACGAGATCGGGTGCACCTTTGAGTGCGGTCACACACCGCTGGCCGGCGCCGAAACTCAGATCACGCATCCGACCGATGTAGAGGGCGAGCATCGCGCCGATGAGGAGTTGCGAAGTGAATGCCTTCGTCGAGGCGACTCCAACCTCGGGACCAACATGTTGGTAGATGCCGCCGTCGGCTTCTCGGGCAATGGTGGAGCCAACGACGTTGCTGACGGCGAGAACCTTGTAGCCCTTGCGCTTGGCTTCGCGGAGCGCAGCGAGAGTATCGATAGTTTCCCCAGACTGACTCATCACGAAAAACAGGGTGTTGCGAAAGAGCGGAGAATTCCGGTAGCGAAACTCAGAAGCGTAGTCGCATTCAACCGGGATGCGGGCGAAGCGCTCGATCATGTGCTCCGTGACCATGCAGGCATGAAGCGCCGTGCCGCAGGCGCAGAACATGAAGCGCTCAATACCTCGGAACTCGCTCGCGGAAATATTGAGACCACCGAAGTTTGTCGTGCTGCCATCTTCGGAGAAGCGTCCACGCATGGCGTTTTCAAGCGCGACGGGTTGCTCAAAAATTTCCTTCTCCATGAAATGCGCATAGGCGCCCATCTCGGAATCGGCGATGTTCCAGGTGACCCGATCCACCGTTGGCGAGACCGATTCCTGATCGAGAGTGGTGACCCGAAAGTCTTTTTGCGTCACGTTGACGATTTCACCGTCCTTCAGGTAGACGACGCTTTGGGTGCGCGCGACGATGGCGGAGACGTCACTGGCGATGATGTTTTCGTTGTCGCCGAGACCGAGAATTAGAGGGGAACCTTTTCTGGCAGCGACCATTTCACCGGGCAAATCGACGCCCATCACGACAATGCCGTAGGTGCCTTCGGCATGGAGGAGAGTCTTGCGCACGCTGGCGAACAGGCGGTTTTCTCCTGCTACGACGGGTTCCTTCGCATAATGGTAGGCGATAAGGTTGCAGAGAACCTCGGTGTCGGTCTCGGACTTGAACGTGTAGCCTTTGGTGAGAAGAAATTTTTTCATCGCGGCGTAATTTTCGATGACGCCGTTGTGGATGAGCGCGATTTTGCCGTCGCTGCTAATGTGTGGGTGGGCGTTGGCGTCAGTGACACCACCATGCGTAGCCCAGCGCGTGTGGCCGATGCCGAATGTGCCGTTAAGGGGCGACTTCGCGATCTCCTTTTCGAGGTTGGCGACGCGGCCAATTTTTTTGACGACGTGGAACGCGCCATTCTGCAAAATCGCGACTCCCGTGGAATCGTAGCCGCGATATTCGAGGCGTTTAAGGCCTTCGAGAATGAAAGGAGAAGCTTTATGTTTACCGACGTAGCCGACGATGCCGCACATAGAGGAGAGGGAGTTGAAGTTGAGAAGTTAGGAGTGGAACGAGAAGGAGTCAGTTATTCGCGAGAAATCTAGGAATAGATGGGCTGCGAGGTGAAGGTTTCGAATTCGAGGCGGTGCAGAGCGCGATTGGCGAAGGCGCCAGCCGCGATCGAACCTGCAGCGGCGGCAGCGGTAAAACCGAGGCCATACCAGCGCTCGTCGGTCAGGAGGCCGGCCAATGTGACGACAAGATTAATGACAGCAAAGAACGTGCAACTGATCAGCGCATCGCGGAGATGGTTTAGATAGAAGAGCACGGTCAGCAGAGCAAGGAAGAGCACCAAAAGGCAGACGCCGATGAGCGTGACTTGAAACACCAGTGTTTGCACGGTGCCGAGACCGAGCGCAGCAAGTAGTCGATCGGCGGCCAATACGAGGGCGAGGGTGAAGGCGCCCTGAAATTTAAGCAACTGCGCCAGGCCGTCGCGAAGCGAGTCAACCATCAGTGCCTTTGTTCGCAGGATATCTCCCAACGTGCCCTTGTCCACGACGAGACGGAAAAAATCCGCGTAGTGACCAGCAAACTTGGTTTCGAGTGTAAGAAGAAATACCGCCATTCCGGGGGCAACCGAGAGAAAGCTCAAAAAGACGGCTTGATCGTAGAGGGGCGAAGCCCAAAGCGCGCCTGCGACGCGATAACCGTGGGGCGATAGCCACCAGTGGAGCGGCTTGTCGATCCAGATGCCCAGATTGTATACGAGACCACATAGGGCGAGGTCGCAGTGTCTCCCGAAGGAGGAAAGAAACGCAAAACTTGGTGGGCCAGTTGTGCCATACTCACGGTAAATGACACGCACCATGGTGAGCAGGAGGACGACTTGCCCGAGGAGAAATCCAGCCATGGTGCCGGCAACCCCAAACCAACGAGCAAGGAACCAAGCAGCGACGAAACTCACCGCGTAACCTATGGCAAAACAACGAACGACCGCGGTGTAGTCGCGCACTGCGGTAAGGTAGATGGCCGCGATCCAGATAGCGGACACCACCATGAGGACGCCGGCGGCAGCGACTTGGAACAGGGGCGTTGCGGGCACGAACCCGATAAAAAAAATGAATCCGAGCGTGCCGTTGATCACGATGGTCAGGACGAGGGCGCCGAGGAGCGACGGGAATATTCTTTCATCCTGTTTTGCGAAAACAGCGTCAGCCGTGTAACGCGAAAGGAGGAGTTGCAGCGGTCCGGTCGTCACGAGTGAAAACGCGAAGATGTGCGTGACCGAGACGAAGAAAAGGTCGAGTTCATGCGCCGCTCCAGCGCGATGAAGGACTAGTCCGAGTGCGGCGAGGGTGACCATCGAGAGCACCCAGGGACCGCTGCCGATGAGCGCGGCGAATCCGTAGGCGTGCAGGCCGCTCGCGAGCGTGCGCTTCTGCATAAGTTTCGTGAGTTGGAATCCAATTCCGGCCATATCAGTCAGTTTCTCGATTTTCGGCGGATGCGACGCTGGTTGCGTTTACTTCCGACCAAGCGTGGTCAGTGTAGTATGCGCGGTATTTGCCCATTATCTCATTTTGCCGATAATGGCGCTCAGCGCGGGTGCGACCAGCGTGTCCCATGGTGAGAAGATTTTGCGCAGACGATATCATACGCAGGATAGCGTCGGCAGTATCGAGCGGGGAGCATATCTTGGTGAGGAGTCCTGCACGGCCGATGGCCTTGTCCTCTGGTGTGCGGCCAAAAATGAGTTCGCGACACGCGCCGACATCCGTAGCGACACACGGAACGCCGGCTGCGAACGCTTCCAAGATGATGAGCGGGAGTCCTTCGCTGATGCTGGTCAGCAAGCAAACGTCGAGTCCCGATAGGATTTCCCGGACGTTCTGTGGTCCGAGAAAAAGGACCTTCTTTTCCAGACCCATTAGTGTGACCATCTGTTTACACTCTTCGAAATATTCAGGGTCTTCCTCCGTGGGACCAATGAGATGAAAAACGGCGCGCGGCTCACGAGACACGACACTGCGGGCGGCCCGGATGAGCGTCTTCACATCTTTGATGGGCACGACGCGCCCGATGAAACCGATCACAATTTCCGCACCGAGACCGGCGGCGAGGCGAGTGGTGCGTCGCGCCAAAGCTGCATCGAATTTCGTCGGATCGATGCCGTTGGGGATGACTTCGAGTCGCCGCGCTTTGGCGCCGAATTCAATTTGAAGGTAGGTATTGCCCTCGAAGAGTGAAACGATTCGGTGGGCGCCAGCATAGGACACTTCGCCAAGAAACATAAACAGGTCGATCCAGAGCTGCTTGAATGCGCCGAGACCCTCGCCGATGTCAAAATAACGGCTTTGAGGGTCGTAGATCCACGTGGCCTGACTGATTTCCGCGATTCGTTCTTTGGTGTAGATACCGTGCTCGGTGATGAGATAGGGAGTGCCAGACCGGCGGGCGGCGTATGCGCCGAGGAGGCCGGCATAGCCCGTGGAAACACTGTGATACATTCGGGCGGGTGGCAGACGGTGCCGCGCACTTAAAGCTGTCCACACGGGAAGATGCACAAAGCGGGCCGCCCAAAAGAAATCGATGAATGATTCATCCGGCGCCACGCGCTGGCAGACCTCGGTGAGGAGTGACCACGCTTCTTCGTCGTGGAGAAGGTTGCCAAAGGTAAACGGGGCGCCGGCTGCTTGCGCTGCATCGAGGGCGTCGATGATGGACCAAAAAGCAGGCAGACGAGCGCTAGTGGTAGCAGCGAGATAGAATGTGCGCAGTGCGGCATAAACTGGGGCGCGCTGTTCGGCGGTGAGCGGCGCAGAGATCAGCTCCGCCGGTGGTAACGGCTCGAAAAGGAATACTTCAATGAGCGAAACGACATTGGCGGGCGGCGTGTAGCGTTTCTTCACCGCTTGTGCGCGCGTGCTGCCCATGAAAAAAAGCGCGAAGGTCACTTCGGGCAACTCGGTGATAATTTGATGAACCCAGGACGAGACACCACCCTGAACGTAAGGATAGGTGCCTTCGAGCACCAGGCACACATCGACAATCTTCGGCTCGGTGCTCATGACGGCGACTCGCTCGACTGGTGCCAAAAATGCGCGAGCTCGTCGACCCGGGGGTTAACGATTCGACCGCGTTGGAAGACCGCGAACAACTCGCGGAGGCGCACCCAATCGCCCTTCATAAAGACCAGTTCCATCAGCCAAGGCAGCGTCTGACGAACGTCATGACCGATGTGATCGAGGTGCGCGAACCACTGGTCAGCGGCAGCGAGGTTGCGGGCGCGAATCGCGCACTTGAGGCCGAGGAAGGCGATTTCCTGGTTGGTGGGCTGGAGTTCGGCCGCGCGGGCGAGAAGGGTCTGAGCCTGATTGAGGTAGTGCGTGGCGGTTTCGTCGTCACCAGCAACATCGAGGTAAACCAGTTCGTGATATTGTTCCGCGAGGCGCACCGCGTGGAGTGCCGCGCCGGGTTCGGCCGCGAGGCGCTGGGCGAGTTCCTTCAGACTGCTTTCATAACGCTCCAGCATCGTGCTCAAAATATTCTGGGCGTAGATGCGGACCTGTTCGTCACTATCCTGAAGACCTTTGCGGAGGAGCGGAATAGCGAGCTGCGGCTCGAGATCACGAAGAGCGAGGATGGCGTTGCGCCGGAGCTGCGTGCGCGGGCTTTGTAGAATCTCGACAATGGATTCGCCGGCCGCACCAGCGGGAAGCGAGTCGGAGAGCCCCGTCTCCGCCTCGTCATTCCAGACCACATAACGTCGATCGCCACGGTCGATGGGCGGTAGCCGAAGCGTGCGAGCAAGTGCCAGGCATGCGAGCGGACCCAAAAGGGGAAACAAGACTGCGGGTGCAGCCATCAACCACCAGAGATGTTGTTGCCCGTTGGGAAGAAAAACGACCGAGCCATAACCCCATACCAACGCGCCCGCAAAGTGAGCGAGCAAAGCAAGTGAGATCGTTGGATAGTGCGTGAGAAAAATCAGCGCGAGAAAGTGGAGGAGTGCGCCGAGGACGAGTGCGATGAGACGCAGACGGATCATGGTGCGGCGAAAATCGCGGGAGCGTCGAGTTCGGCAAGGATGGCGGCGACATCATTGACGCGACCGAATTCGATCCGACGTATCGAGACTTCAGTTGGCCACGGCCCAGTTTGTTTCAGGAATTGGCGGCAGCGTTCGATGAAGATGCTCGCCCCGCGCTCCCCCACGAGCGGCAGGAGGACCACGAGGTGTGGCTCCGCATGGCCGAGTTCGACCGCGTAGTCGCCCGCTCGAACGGCACCGAGCAGAGCGGATTCGAAGCGCGCCTGCTCGGTGGCCGGTGCGCCCGGGAGCGCGAGCATGACGACCGACGAAGGCAAGCCGTGGCGCTCGTGGGTCTGAAGCGCGAGCGTTAGCAAGTGCTGGAAATGGGCCCGCGTGAACACGCGTTGCGAGCCGCGCCCAGCCACGACGCGGAAGCGACCGGCCGCCTCGGAGGCGAGGTCGAGTGCTTCGCCGGCCCAGTCGCAAATCAGCGCGATGAGATTCGCCGATTGCGCAGTAAAGCTGATAAAGGGCAGGCCTGTGACCACCAAAATGGCGCGCCCGCGGCCCGCGGCGTCCCGGAGCGGAGCAGCCAGCAGTGTGCGTTCACCAGCAGGCGGGTCACGTTGCTGGAGGATTTCCGGGAGCGTGACGAGTGACGATCGGTTTAACGCGAGCTGAATAACAGGTGACTCAGCCGGACCAATCGTTGGCGGCAGATGAGTATCGCGACCAATGACCGCGAGGCGCAGGAGTGGCCCGCCCACAGTGGAAACGGCATAGATCGCCGCGTCGGCCAAGCGGACCTGACGCTTGAGAAACTGGAGAACCTCCGATGGAAGGTCTTCGGCCGAGCAGGCGTAAAGCCGGCGTAGTTCGGTATCGAGCGCGCTCACTTCACCGTCTCGGGCAGCAACGACGCGGTCGAGTTCATCCTTCACGCCGCGAAGATAACGAACATCCGAGTCAAGGCGACGAACGGAGGTTGAAAGCTTTTCGAGTTGGGCTTCGGATTGAACCCGTTCACGGCGAAACCAGCCGAAGAGTTCGCCACAAATACCTCCGGCAAAGAGAAGACTCACATGCAAGAATGGGGTCGTGTAGACGGCGGCGCGGACTGAAACCGATCCAAGGGTACTCTGCTGGACGATAATCAGGACGCTGGCTGCGAAACCAGCAAAGATGCCGGCGACGAAACCATACCGACCGCCAATAATAATTGGCAGCAGGAGATAAGGCGTGGGATTGAGATTCGTCCATCCGGGATGAGACCGGTCAAAAAGCAGATTGGCGCCGACGACGAGTGCGGCCACGAGCGCAGCATCTAACGCGATCGACTTTGGCGGCGGCAGCGCGGGGACTGGCAGTAACATGTGGGAACGAGCAGCGGGCCGCCTTATTGTTTGTTCTCAGAATGGCGGAGGCGGTTGCCAGTTATGGGCAAATCGCTCACGAGCACTCGAACCGCCTTTCGTGAAGCCGAGGTGAGCGAGGCAAACGCGTAGCCCACGTTGGCGCTGGTGCCCTGCCAAAGCGTTTGTCCGGTCGCGGCATCAACCAAGCGGAGCGTAACGCCAACGGCGGGATCGCCGTTTAGGTCGGTCTTGTATCGGTATTCATGGACCGTGCCGATCAGAAGGTGCGAGGCGCCTGCACTGCGTGCCAATTCGGCATACCGACCATCAGCACCTTGAGCCTTGTCGACGGCAGAGCGGATGAGAGTTTCCTCTGTTTGAAATAATGGGAGACCCGCTTCGACGAGTGCACTGCCAGTCATTTCGGTCAGTGCGCGACCGGCATGCTCGTCGTCCGTGGCATTGATGAAGGGCGGGAGTAGCAGGCGTTCGACGCGAATGTTGCCGGTCGGGCCACCTTGTGTGACGACGGTGGCGCAGCCAGTGGTTAGCGCGACAAGACAAAAGGCGAGGAGACGTTTCATAACAAAAGGGTCGAACGATGGGGTCAGTTCAGTAGTAGGATCGAATTAGAAAATTAAAAAATGTCGCGGCTGAACCGGCGTTACTGGAAGTGGCACTCGAGAAGTAGCCGGCCTCCGCGTTGAGTTCGATGCTTTTTCTAGGGAAGAACGAGAGCGCAAGCGCGGAATTCCAGTCGGCAGAAGCGAGTTCGAAATCATAATCAACTCCAATCGTGAATCGGTAGCGCCACGCGTGAGCCATATCATCGGACACGACCAAGCCGATGCCCTGACGGTTGATGCGATGGGAAACGAGGGACGTGAGTAGGCTTTGTTGTCCTGAAAGACTGAGGGAGGGGTTGGCGATCGGTGCAACCATTGCGGGAGGAGCGGAAGCGTCGGGAGTAAACGCGCCGAGTGAGCCGCGATACCCGCCGACGATATGCGGACCGTGGTCTTCGCGCGTGAACGTGTAATCGAGGTTGGCGTCGAGACTGGTTCCTCGGCCGAGTGCGGCGTGGGCGACGTGTAACTCGCGGAGTTGCGCCCGTGCGGTCAGAGTAAGATCAGCTTGCAAAAGCCAGTTGAGCGCGAGGACGGCTCGATCTTCGCGACCGTCAATCAATTCGAGGGCGAGGCTGTCCGTAGCCCGAGCGTTGCCGGTGACTTCGAATGAAAGCGTGCGATCCTGCACCAGAAGATAATGGACGCGGGCTGTGCCGAGCGGACCCTCTCCGGAAGCACCGATGGAGACATCTGACGTCCAGCGCCGATCGTAGGTCGAGGTCAGCGTCGCGGCTGCTTCGGCTCGTGGGCTGCGCGCGGCGCGGAGCGTTGGAGTAGATTCGAGGGTAACGTCGTCGCGAGTGTAGGTGAGGGCGAGCCAGTGGCGTTCGCTGAGATGCGAGGCTTCGGCTGCACCGTAACGCCAGACTCTGGCATGGTTGAGACGGGTTTCGCTGAGTGTGGCCTCGAGCCGGGCGCCGTGTTCGCGATAAAGCGTGTCGACGACACGGCGCACTTCATCGCGAAGCTCGTCACCGAGCCTGTGATGGCGGAGCAATTCCTGATAAGAGAGCATAGCTTGAAACCAATCACCAGCGGCGTAGGCCGCAGCCGCGAGGTCGGTTTCGTAGGGATAAAGGCGCGATGCGAACTGCTCAGTCTTCAATTCCTGCAAGATGGCGTTGGCCTCGGCGTAGTGCTTCGCGAGGTAGTGGCCGGCGCCGAGAAAGAAACGGCCTTGATGATCGCCGGGGTAGTAGCGAAGAAATTCCTGCGCCACGCGCAGAGTAGCGGCAGCTTCCTTCTGTTCAACGAACATGGACGCAAGAACGAGCAACGTTTGGCGGTCGGAGGGGTTGGCGGCTAGAATTTTTTTGGCGAGAGCTTCGGCCACTCGCGGCTGGTTGAGGTGCGCGTAAAGGTAAACCAGTTGGCGGAGTTCATCGATTGGGAGAACCGCGGCCCGATCGATAATCTCTCGGCCCGAGAGCTCGATGTTAGTTAACGCAGTCTCGTCGGCGCGTAGAGAAAAACCGGCAATACAAAGCAGGAGAAAAAAAACCGAACCCAAGGAAACGATCGAGCGGTCGAGGTGACTTGTGCCTCGAAGCTTCATTCTTTCCCCTCCGCCGAGGCTATCTCGAATTGGAGACGGCGGAGAGCCTCGGCATATGCGCGCTTGGCGCCGATGCGATCGCCCCGGGAGAGTCGAATATCGCCAAGGTCCCGCCAGTCCCCAGCGACCGCAGTGCCGACAGTAGCTAAATAGGTAAGTTGATATTTTTCCGCCGCACGATGGTCACCCGCACTCTCGGCGATTTCGGCGGCGAGTTTCAAAATGGCGGGTGTCGGCTCGCGAAGAAATGGGGCGAGGAGCTGATTTGCCTCGGCGTTGCGACCGCGGATGAGAAGCAGTCGAGCGAGTCCCGCGGTGTAGTTCAATTCGGTCGGCCGTAGGTTGTGCAATTCACGCCAGAGTTGCTCGGCCTCAGAGTAATCGCGAAGGGCCTCGTGAAGGTGGGCGCGACGCTCGATGATGGGTTCGTCGTGGATCAGGGCAGGTGCAAGTGGCACCGCGAGATAACGCCGCTCGGCCTCGGTATCGTTGTTGAGTCGGAGAAGTTCGAGGTAGAGCGTGGCCGCTGCGCTGTCCGAATGGAGCGACTGATGTGGCTCAAGCACAGTCTGCGCGGCTGCGTATTTCCATTCCGCAGAGAGTGCGAACGCGAGTTGCAAACGAAGATCGTCGCCCGGTGTCGTCCGGCGCAAACCTTCCTCGAGCGTGGCCTTGCGCCTCGCGGGATCATCAGCGAGTTCATAGCCGTAGGCGAGGAGGAGATAGTCGCGAGCTTCTGGCGTCGGACTGCGGTCGATGCGCCGGCGAAGACCGCGCGTAAAGTCGTCGTAGCGGCCCAGCGACTCGGCCAACCGAATATAGGGACCGATGATTTCTTCGGTGTCGGTGGCTTGCGCGAGTTGGCGGTAGAGTGCAAGCGCGTCGGTCGAGCGGTTTTGGAGGACTAGGTTTTCCGCGATCTCTCGGCGGAGCACCGAGTCGGTCGGTCGGAGTGCAACGGCACGTCGAAGCAAGACTTCCGCGTCGGCGAAACGATAAAGTTCGTAGTGGAGGTGGGCAAACTCGACGAGTGCCGTGGCATCGGAGGGGACCGCCGAGAGGTATTTTTCAAATGCGGCGCGAGCTTCGTCGAATCGTCCCAAACCGACATACAGTCGAGCAAGACGGAGGGTATCGTCAGGGCGACCGGAGATCGGACTGAGTTTGGCCAGGGCGCGGGCGAGGTCGACGTCACGGTAGAGGCCGGGATTGAGGGCGATGAGGCGATCAAGAGCGGCGAGGCGTTCGGAGGCGGGACCTGCGTCATCCAGCGCAAACTCAAGCCAAGCGTCGAACGCCGCGACCGGCTGTCCGGCAAATTCCGATATGCGGGCAAGTTCGCGGAGATCGGCGGAATCGTGGGCACTCAGGTTTACCGCCTGCTGCGCTGTGCTGAACGCGGCAGCCGGTTGACCGGCGGCCAGCAGCAGGGTGCGGAGACGGCGCTGCGCGACCAAGTCGCGAGGATTCGCCGCAACGTAACGTTCGAAGTAAGGGACGGCCGCGATCGGATCACCTGCAGCCTGCGCAACGATGGATAATTCGCCGGCGAGCGTGAGGTCGGGCGGAGCGACATCTGCACGGGCGCGGAGAAGGGCCAGCGCTTCGCGATTGCGATTCAGTTCGCGAAGGAGCGCGATGCGTCGGGTGACGACAGCGGGCATATCTACCTCGCCCAAAGCCGCGAGGGCGTCGACGGTTCGGCCAGCAAGTTGCCACAGTCGCGAGAGTTCGATGCTTTCATCGGGAGTGCGCTTGGCAGCCGGATGCCCGAGGGCGAAAACACCGGCGGCGAACGCGGGCAGATTTGCAGCGAGTGCGGCCGAGGTGAAATCGGCGGTGAGCCGAATGCGTTGACCGGCCGGCGCGCGTGCGATGTCGGCGACAACCATCGACCAGGCCGCCGCCTGATCGGCGAGACGTGGGACAAGCGGGTAAAATTCCAGGAAGATCGGGCCTGAGTATTCTGTCTCGCGCCAAGCGGTCGTGGCCTCCTGCCAGAAATGGACTAGGGCCGCGGAATTGTTTGGTGGCAGTTCGAGTCGTGTCGCGCGCACTTCAAGCAAACGGAAATACGCTGGGTTACGGGCCCTCTCAGCTGTGGTGAGTTTACCCAGTTGACGACGGGCGTCTTGCGGCCGCCCGTCGCGGAGAAGATTCTCGATCAGCGTAGAATCGTCCGGCAACAGAAACCAAACGCCCGCGGCGCAAGCGGCAAGGAGCAGCGCGAGTTGCCACCATGGGAGAATGGCCTTCGGGCGTGCGGCTGCCGAGCTCATGGCGGAGTCGAGGCTGGGAATTCGAGAGCGACGTCAGCGTGCGGAGGAAGGTTGAGCCGAAGTAACCCAGCGGTATCGGCATGGAGGGATTGCGTGGCGCCGTTGACGGTGGCGCGCACTGCGACTGAAACTGGGAGGCCGGCGAAAACGGTGGCGACTTGGCGTAGGTCGTTTACCGTAAAAGCACTACCGGCGGGTCCCAACGCTGTAATAGCAATTTCTCCGGAGGAGCTTTCGAGATGCGGTGTGGCGAAAGCTTTCGAGCCGAGTGTAACTGTGACGACGGAAGATCCGTCGCTGTGCACGTAGGCTTGGTCACCCACCGTGTTCCAGCCCGTCACCCCAGGAGATTTCTTCAAATCAAGATGCGCCGCCATCGCTGCAGGGAGTCGCAGAGTGCGCGAGTCGCCTTGGTTCACTACAAGCCAGCGATCGCGACCGGCTGAAAAGACCGTGGTGGTTCGGGCATCGCGCGCGATTCGGGCGTAGTGCGAGACAGTGATCGCATGTAGAGGCTGAGCCATTACCCAGTCGTAGATGGTTTCGAGCGCGTGGAGCGACGCGGTATAATCACCGCTATAAAAATGAAAATAGAGATTGACGGGTTTAAGACGCCGGGGGGATTCCGTCAGCGCATAAGTCTCGAGGACGTGAGTGAAAGTGCCGAAAAGCGGGCCGCGCCAATTGTTGGTGTAGACATTTTCATTTTGGTTGGGTGCGTAAACCTGCAACTCATCACCCCAAGGCATCGTGCGCGGAGCGACGACGGTCAGCGTCTGGTTGCGCGAAGATATCAGGGTGTCGCCACCATTGAAATTTTCGAGGCCGAGGCTCCGCGTTAGAGCGATGGCCGCGGGAGGCGGTCGGCAGTTGCCACTCCAAAAAAACACGCGCACCGAACGCCCAGCCGGCACGAGATTTTCATTGATGTAGTGGACGGAACCCTCGATTTCGCGAACGAGATCCAGTTTGGGGTAGGGCGTCTTCAAATCGAGATTTTGCTCGTCGTAAAACGACTGCGTGCGATCGCCTTCGATCCAAAAGAAGGGATGAGAAAATGTGTGCGAAGCGGCTTCGACCTGCGGGAGGGCAAAAATTTCGCGCGCGATGGCTTCGAGCACGGGACCATCCTCAAGGCGCTGTGTGCGGATCAACGCCCGGAGTTCGGCCTCGATGATGGAAACCGTGACGGGGAGCGGATATTTTTTGAGAATCCGATCGCGGATAATCTCCGCGGAGCGTTTGCCGGGTTCGACGCGGCTGAAGTTCGAAAAACCGTCACCGTCGATGTGATTGAGGAATAGGCGAAGACCATCTCGGGTCGTGGTGTCAGGCACCGGCGCCGAGTTTTCTCCAAGCGCGAGCGTAAGAAATACGAAGGGATCAATCTGCCAGAAATCCCGAAAATCGGCGCGGCGAAAAATCAAATAGGGATCGAACGCCACGCCGCCCCACGAACACGTGAACACCGCGTCGAAAATCACTGGGCTGCCCTCCTTGGGTCGCGCGCGAACGGTGAGTAGACGGCGCGCTTCGGTGGGTGCCTGAAGATCACGATGGCCGATCGGGAGCGGAGCGATGGGGACTTCGTAACCGAGAACAGCAGTGTCTTGCGTCAGGATTTCGGGCGTGAACGGCGGAGCGGTGAACGCGCCGGTGCCACCAAGATCGAAAGCGGCGAGAAAACGTTTGCGCTGGTCGGGGTCACGAAACGGAAGGCCGCCGAACAGGAGTATCTTCCGGCCGGCGTTGCGCTGGGCAATTAGCCAGTCGACGACGGGCGCTTCGAGTACAGCGGCAATTTCCCAAAATCGCGGCAACACAATCGCGCGATAATTGGCATCGAGCGCGGGAAGGTCGGCGGTGGAGAGAATTTTGAAGTAATCAACTTCATAGCCGAGCCATTCGAGGGGCAGTTGCAGGCGTTGGGCCGTGAAGGACTCGGCCGGCCACCGAACTTGATCCTCCTGCACGGTGGTGAGGTTCCCATAAAATGAGCAAATGCGGCGCGCGACAGGACGCAGGGGCGCGAGCATCGCGCCGTTGAGCGCTGCAGTGGAGACGAAGGCATGATAGCCGAGCGCACGAATCCGATCCGCCGCAGCGGTGGCGCGGGCGCTGTCAGCCGAGTTGGTGTAATCCAAGATGTAAACCCGGCGGTCGGCGGCTGCGATGTGACGCAGTTGCTTGAGGAGTGCTTCGGTTTCGGCTGGGGCAACAGCGCGAGGAGTGTTGGCGGCGAAATCATGAGTCTCAAAGAGTGACTCCGCGAGAACTCCGTCGATCGAGTCATGGAGTTCGTCGAAAACAGCGAAGCCGCGGTTGACGATGATTTGTTTCGTTGGAAAGGCCATGTGGAGACGGCGCACGAGTGCAACGAGACCGGCGCGCAGGGCAGCGGTGTGGGCAATGTTGTCGGGCGCGATGAGTTCGACGGCATCGAGTGTGTCGAGGAAGAAACCGTCGAAGCCGCGGGCGATCGCCGTCGGCGCAAGCTGCGCGATAAAGAAATCAGCCCAACGCGAGTCGGCGAGATCCGTGAAATCAGAATTCCATGTGGGGTTGCGACCGGCGAAGGGCAGATTTTGCTGGAGGATCGCGGGGCGGTAGGGAGCGTCGGCCGCGACTTCGCCGACGCTGAGATAGGCGAGCACTGCATTGCCGACGCGGTGTGCAGCTTCAAGATCGACAGTGGCGTCGGGATGAACAATCGAAAGCGCATGCGCCAACAGTGGCGCAGTCGGCACGTGTGCGGAATAGTTGACGTAAAATGCCAGCGGTTCGGCTCTCGCGTTAGTCGCTGGAACCGCTGCGGCCGCCCGAATTGATGCGATGAGAAACACGCTCGCCGTGACGGCGAGAAAGCTCGCGATCGCCGGCTGTGCTGAGAACCGGCTCATGCAGAATTGATCAATTCATCCAACCCGGACTCAACCGCTACTTCGGCGCGAAAGCCGAGCGCAGCAGCGGCAAGCTCCGGGGAACCGAGTGAGTGGACAATATCGCCGGCGCGCGGCGGACCATGGCTGGGAGCTTCGATGGCAGGATAGTGGCGGGCAAAAACGCCGGCGACGTCGAGAAGCGACGTCGCACGACCAGAGCAGATGTTGGCTGCACCGCAGCCGATCTCGGGAGAGGTGGTGGCGAGAACATTGGCCCGCGCCACATCGTGAACGGAGATGAAGTCGCGCGTTTGCTGTCCGTCGCCATATATCGTGACGCCCGTGCCATCTCGGTAGCGACGCGCGAAGATTGAAATGACGCCAGAGTAGGGCGAGGCGGGATCTTGCCGCGGGCCAAAGACATTGAAGTAGCGCTGGCAGCGCACGGTGAGACCGAAGGCGGCACCGTAGCCGAGGAGCAGCTCTTCTGACGCGAGCTTGGCGGCACCGTAGGGACTGATTGGGTTCTTCTCCGCGGATTCGCGAATCGGCAGGTCAGTCGCGTTCCCATAGATCGCGGCGGACGAAGCAAAAACGATCCGCCGCACACCATGGGCTCGAGCTGCCTCGGCCACGAGGTGAGTCGCATGAACGTTCAACGCGAAATTGAGGTCTGGGTTTGTCAGGCTTTCTTGCACACTGACAAGTGCCGCGAGATGAACGACGGCATCGGGTTTAGTCGCAGCGAACAAAGTCGCGAGCCGGTCGGAAGCGGTCACATCAAGTTCGTGAAAGGCAAAACGGGCCGACTGGAAAGCGCCGGCAAGATTGACCCGATGACCGGTGCGAAAATTATCGACCCCAATGACCGAATGACCCGCTGCGAGCAGGCGATCGACGGTGTGGCTGCCAATAAAACCGGCGGCGCCGGTGACGAGAACATGCCCCATGTGCGAAATCGTCGTTTAAAAAGTGCTGGCGTCAATCCCCCGACGCGCAAGGCTCATCACCGGTCAAACTCAACCCTTTTTTAATTTCGACATGACAACTCAAAAGCGCGTTTTGGCAGTAATTATGGGCGGTGGCCGTGGCACCCGTTTGCACCCGCTTACTCAGGAGCGTTGCAAGCCCGCCGTCCCGCTTGCTGGCAAATATCGGCTCGTGGACATCCCGATCTCAAACTGTCTCAACAGTGACATCAACCGGATGTTCCTGCTCTCGCAGTTTCAGACGGCGTCGCTGCACCGGCATATCACCAGCACTTACAATTTTGATCCGTTCGGCGGCGGCTTTGTGGACATCTTATCGGCCGAGCAAACGGAGAAAGGTTCCGACTGGTATCAAGGCACCGCGGATGCGGTGCGGCGGAATCTCCTGCACTTCCGCGCGTTTCCTCACGACCTCGTCCTGATTCTCTCGGGCGACCAACTCTACCGGATGGATTTCCGGGAGATCATTGCGCAACACGTCGCAACCAAAGCCGACGTGACCATCGCAGCGATTCCGTTTCCTGTTTCAAAAGTCGCCGGTCTTGGCCTGATGCAGGTGAAGGACGACCTCTCAATCGAGCGCTTCGTAGAAAAGCCCAAGGACCCGGCAGTGATCGCGGGGCTCACCCTCAGCGCGGAATTGGAGAAAAAACTTTCGCCCTGCGACGAAAAGCGCTGTCTCGCCTCGATGGGCATTTACGTTTTCAACCGCACGGTGTTGGCTGAGTCGCTCGACAACACGATGACCGACTTCGGCAAAGAGATCATTCCTGGACTGCTCGGGAAAAAGAAACTCTTCGCGCACATCTTCGAGGGATATTGGGAGGACATCGGCACGGTGCGGGCGTTTTTCGATGCCAACCTCGCCCTGGCGCAACCGTTGCCTCCGTTCAATTTCTTCGAACCCAACGCGCCAATCTACACGCAGGATCGCTATCTGCCGGCGTCGAAACTCAACAAATGCGCCATCGATCACGTCGTCATCGGCGATGGTTCGATTCTCACTGATTCGACGCTGCATCATTGCGTGCTTGGTATCCGCACTTACGTCGGCGAGGGCTCCTCGCTCGAGGACACGGTGGTCATGGGAGCTGACTTTTACGAGGGTGACGCGCAACTTGAGGCCAACACCGTGCGGGGCCGGCCGCATCTCGGCATCGGTCGTGGTTGCACGATTAAGGGTGCGATCATCGATAAAAACGCGCGCATCGGTGACGGCTGCGTGTTGATCGCCGACGGCAAGTCCGACGGCACTTACGCCAATGGCGCCGTGATTATTCGCGATGGCGTACTCGTGGTGCCGAAAGGCGCCGTACTACCGCCGGGCACCGTAGTCTGACGTCGGGCGAGGTCAGCGAACTGAACGGCTTCTCGCGCCGCGGACGATCAGAATCACACCGGCCGCGATGAGAAATACCGAATAGAAAGTCCCGCGACTTAGGCCAAGAATGAGCGAGGCGTCGGGTTCGCGGAAACACTCGCCGATCATTCGGGCAGCGGCGTAGGCGAGGAAAAACTCGCCGGCAAGACGGCCGGGTTGCGTGCGCACGACGTCGCTCCGCCAGAAACGCCATTGCATGAGCGCCAGCAGGACGAGGCCCTCGAGGGCGGCTTCGTAGAGTTGCGACGGATGGCGCGGGAGGACGAGATGCAACGGTGTGCCCGGATCGGCGCTGTTGGGGAAAATGACCGCCCACCGGACGCGGGTGGGCGTGCCCCAGAGTTCGCCGTTGATAAAATTGGCGATGCGCCCGAAAAAAAGTCCAGCGGGAGCGACCGACACGATGAGATCGCTAAGGTGGAGGAAAGAAATTTTCTCCGACCGCGCGAACCACGCGAGCGCGACGGCTACGCCGACGAATCCACCATGGCTCGCCATACCGCCTTCCCAGACGCGAAAAAAACTCAGCGGATCGCGGACGAGTTGGTCGGGATGGTAGAGCAGGAACGAACCGAGGCGCCCGCCAATCATTACACCAAACACGACCGCCACCATGAGATCGCCCACTTTGTTGACGGCCAATTGGGAGCGGCCGGCACGCGCGTAGCGGATGAGCAACGCCGCCGCCGTGAGAAATCCGAGCACATAGCTGAGTCCGTAATATCGAATGCCAAAGTTGCCCCAGTGTGGGCCAAGAAACGGGCTGAAATGGTGAACCCAGAACGCGAGTGGCATGGTGCGGATCAGTTTTTCAGGGGCAGCGGGGCGGAGTGGCCTGACTCGCCGGCGCGGCGCGGTTTCGTGGATTTCTGGAGTTTGGAGCGCGCCAGTTCGCGCATGTCGACCGCGACATCGTCTTTCTCAAAAATTTCGCCGCCGAGCAGGTGCTCCATCAGATCCTCCATGGTGACGACGCCGGCCGTCGCGCCGAATTCGTCCACCACAACGAGGACTTGCTGGTGCGCCTTCATGCAGACTTGCAGGGCGTTGGCCGCGGTGGCGGTCTCGGGAATAAATTGCGGCTCAGTCATTAGCGTGTCGACCAGCGAAAGATCCTGATCGTTGGCCTTGGCTTTCAGCAGATCACGGCGGCGGACGAGACCGACGATATCGTCGAGATTGCGGCCATAAACGGGCATGCGGCCAAAGGGGAGATTAGGAAACTCCCGGAAAATTTCGCCGACAGTCGCATCCTTGCGCAACGCGGTGACGACGGTGCGCGGCGTCATGAGTTCAGACACGCGCACGTCGTCGAGGGAAAGCGCGTTAGCGATGATGCTCGACTCGCTTTGGCTAAGGGTGCCATGACGAGCACCGCGCTCGGCGAGGAGGATGATTTCCTCGTCGGAGCGGTGCGCATGGGTGCCTTGGTGGACAAGCGTGCGGACGACGAGATTGCACAGCCAGGTGATGGGCGTAAGCACCCGGCGAATCCACCACAACGGATAAACCACAATCGGCTGAAGGGCGCGGCGATAAACCACGCCGATGTTTTTCGGCAAAACTTCGGCACCGACGAGCAACACTGTGCCGAAACCCACGGTGAGTAGGACGAGCATGCGGTTGCCAAAGAGATGAGCACCGATGGCCCCGATCACGACGGAGCCCAGACCGTTGGCGATGGTGTTGAGCGTGAGGATGGCTGAAATTGTTTCGTCGAGTTCCTGTTTGATAATTTCGAGACGCTGGCCGCGCCGGGGGCGATTTTTTTTCAACTCCTCGATTTCGGCCGTCGTCGTGCTCAACACGAGTGCCTCGAACAGCGAGCAGACGAAAGAAACCGTCAGCGTCACGGCAATGGCAAGGATGAGCCAGAACATAGCGCCAGTCTATGCAGCTACCCGGCGTGGCGAATAAATTCGGCGAGGATCGAATCGCAAAAGAGCCTTGCCGCGCCGCGGTCGGTCGCGCGTAGTCTCGTGCCATGAGCGAACTCAGACGCACGCCTTTGCGAGATTTCCATGCGGCCCACGGCGCCCGCCTCGTGGACTTCGCCGGCTGGGAAATGCCGGTGCAATACCGCAGCATCCTCGAGGAACACAAGGCCGTGCGCCGAACCGCGGGCCTGTTCGACGTAAGTCATATGGGCGAGGTCGATGTGCGCGGGCCGGAAGCAGTCAAGTTCCTGAATCACCTCGTCACCAACGACGTTGCCAAAATGTTTCCAGGGCGCGTGCTCTATTCGCCAATGTGTTATCCGCACGGCGGCGTGGTCGACGATCTCCTCGTATACATGTGGGCGCCGGAGAATTATTTCCTGTGCATCAACGCCGGCAACATCGCGAAGGATCTCGCTTGGATTCGGGAGCAAGCCAAGGGCTTCGACGTCTCCATCACGGACAAGTCGGACGATTTCGGACTGATTGCGGTGCAAGGACCACGGGCGGCGGCGATCGTGCAGTCGATCACGGGTGCGAAGCTGGGGGCCGTGAAGTATTACCATTTCGTCGAGGGCACTGTGGCAGGCCTGCATTGCTGCATCAGTCGCACTGGCTACACTGGTGAGGACGGATTTGAACTTTATGTGAACGCGAGCGAGGCCGTTGCGCTCACGGAGGCGATCGTCGCCGCCGGCGCTCCGCACGGACTCGAACTGGCTGGACTGGGCGCGCGCGACAGTTTGCGGCTCGAGGCGGGTTATCCGCTATACGGTCACGAAATTACCCAAGACATCTCGCCGCTGACGGCGGGCCTCGGGTGGACCGTGAAGCTCGACAAAGGCGCAGATTTCATCGGTCGCGCGGCGCTGCTCGCCGAAAAACAAAACGGCGCGCCGAACAAAGTCGTGTTTTTTAAAACGGGCGATCGCCGCATCGTGCGCGCCGAATCACCAGTGCTCGACGCAAGTGGCGCGACCGTCGGCCGCGTGCTGTCGGGCACACTTTCACCGATGCTCAACGAGGCCATCGGCTCGGCGCTCGTGAGCACTGCAGCGGCGGCGCAACCGCTCGCCGTGGACATTCGCGGCGCGAAGATCAATTTGCAACTCGTCAAACCGCCCTTCGTCGAATTGAAAAAGACATCATGAGCAACGTCCCCGCAAATCTTCGCTACGCAAAATCTCACGAGTGGCTCCGGCCCGAGGCCGACGGCACCGCGACAATCGGCATCACCGATTATGCGCAAGCCGCGCTCGGCGATATCACCTACGTGCAATTGCCCAAGGTCGGCGCGGTATTGAAGGCCGGTGAGACATTTGGCGTCGTCGAGTCGGTGAAGGCCGCCAGCGATCTTTATGCGCCGGTGGCGGGCACGGTCCTTGCGGTTAATGCTGCACTCGACGCGGCACCCGAGACGTTGAACACAGCGCCCTACGATGGTGCCTGGATCATGAAGCTCAAGTTGGCGAACCCAGCTGACGTGGCGTCGCTGCTTGATGCCTCGGCGTATGGAAAGCTGACCGCGTAGATTTTCGTTCCTGCCGGACATCCTGCGCTCGAAAGCCCAGCGCAACATCTGGGTCGAAACAGCAACTGCGCGCCTCGCGGGACATTTCAGTTGACAGGGGTGGGGGCGCCCTCTGTTTTCGGTCCTTTTATGAAAGTCGTTTCCTCCATCAAATCAGCCAAGAAGCGTCACCCTGCCTGTCAGGTCGTGCGCCGGAAGGGCAAGATTTACGTCATTAACAAAGTCGAGCCGCGCTACAAAGCGCGCCAAGGCTGATTAACACTATTTCCCGATGAAAGCCGAAGGTCATCCCACTCTCAACAACGTCTGCTTCCTCGATATCGGAACCGGTCGTCGTTATCTCACGAAATCGACCATGAAATCTGCCCGCAAAGAGCAGATTGATGGACAGGAGTATTTCGTCGTCGCGCGCGATGTGACGATGGATTCGCATCCCGCCTACACGGGTGAGAAGCGCATCGTCGATACCGCTGGTCGCGTCGAGAAGTTCACGACGAAGTTCAAGCGTGTCGCCACGAAGAAGTAACTAACGACACCACGTGTCCGATTTTCAAAGCCCTCCACTCGGAGGGTTTTTTTGTGCCCGGGCGAGACCGCCGCTTGACGCCGGCCAGCGGGCCGCACTCCATCGCTCTTCTCATGAGAATCCGCGCCTTCCAAGGACTTGTTCCGCCGCCAAAGCTAGGGCCCGAAGTGGCCTGTGTGCCGTATGATGTCGTCAACACCACCGAGGCCTCTGCGCTCGCTGCTGGCAAGCCGAACAGTCTCCTGCATGTCGACCGCGCCGAAATCGATTTGCCGGCTGACACCGATCCCCATGCAGACGCCGTTTACGAGACGGCGCGCGCGAATTTTTTGAGAATGCAGAGTAGCGGAGCGCTCGGACGCGAGGTTGGTCCGTCGCTCTATGTCTACCAACAGCAGATGGGCTCGCACCGTCAACGCGGCTTGGTCGCGGTTTGCCACGTCGACGACTACGACGCCGACCTTATCAAAAAGCACGAAAAGACGCGCGCCGACAAAGAAGACGATCGCACCCGACTCATCGACACGATTAGCGCGAACACGGGTCCAGTTTTTACAACGTATCGCGACGAAGCCGCCGTCACTGCACTCATCGAGACGAAGGTGAAAGACACGCCGGTGCATGATTTCACGGCACCTGATGGCATTCGTCATACGGCGTGGCGCGTGGCGGCCGGGGAAGAGTGGGTGCGGGCGTTTGAGCGCGTGCCGCAGGTCTACATCGCCGACGGTCATCATCGCGCTGCGAGTGCGGCGCGCGTGGCGCGACTGCGGCGAGCCCGCAATCCGCAGCACACCGGGGCGGAAGATTACAATTGGTTTCTTTGTGTGCTCTTCCCTGCGAGCGAACTGAAAATCCTTCCTTACAACCGGCTCGTCCTCGATCTCAACGGCCTCTCGTCGATAGATTTTCTAGTGCGGGTAAGATCGATCTTCGGCGCCCTCGAGGAAAACGCCAACCCGTCGCCGACCGCCGTCGGTCGCGTGAGCATGTATCTCGGAGGAAAATGGTATGGCCTCCAGTGCCCGATCGATCCGACGGCAGATCCGGTCGCGCGGCTCGATGTGAGTGTGTTGCAAGACAAACTGCTCGGACCTGTGCTCGGCATCACCGACGTACGCACGAGCAAGCGAATCGATTTCGTCGGCGGCATCCGTGGCCCGGGCGAACTTTTGAAGCGCGTTGATGCTGACGGGGGCGTGGCGTTCTCGATGTATCCCGTCACGCTGGCGCAACTCATGGATATTTCCAATGCTGGCCAAATCATGCCACCCAAGAGCACCTGGTTTGAGCCGAAGCTGCGGTCGGGACTTTTCGTGCATACATTCTGAGGCGACGCTGTCGGAGGTTTCGTTCGCACAGTTCTTGCTGACAAAGGAAAACACCTATGACCTCGACTGCGGCATCTCTCACCATCGACCCGTTGCGACTGAGCGCCGAAATTGAAGCGCTCGCACAAATTTCCGATACGCCTTATCCGTCCGTGACGCGTGTCCTCTTCACCGAGGCCGACATGCGGGCGCGGGACTACCTCAAGAGATGTTATGCCGAAGCCGGACTCACGGTGCGCGAGGATGCGGTTGGCAATACCTTTGCGCGCTGGACCGGCACTGATACTCATGTCGCACCCGTCGGCACCGGCTCGCACACGGACGCGATTCCCAATGCCGGTCGCTTCGACGGCGTTGTCGGTGTTCTGGGTGGCTTGGAGGCGATTCGCGCGCTCCAACGCGCCGGCTTCCAACCACGCCGCTCGATCGAGTTGGTGATGTTTACCGCGGAGGAGCCTACGCGCTTTGGCTTCGGCTGCCTCGGCAGCCGCATCATGGCCGGATCACTGTCGCCGGAAAAACTCGCCGCGCTGCGCGACAAAGATGGTATCTCGCTCGATCATGCGCGCGCCACGGCGGGCTGCTCGGGCACTCTGGCAAGCGCGCAACTGCCGCTGAAATATTACAGTGCGTTCGTCGAACTGCACATTGAACAAGGCTACCGCCTTGAGCGCGCCGGCCTTCCGATCGGTGTCGTCACCGCCATCGCTGCACCGGCGACGTTGCGCGTGCAACTGACCGGTGAAGGCGGCCACGCCGGCGCAGTGCTGATGCCCGATCGGCACGATCCGGTGCTCGCGGCATCCGAGACCATGCTCGCGGTCGATCGCATCGCCCGCGCGACCGGAAATCTCAACAGCGTTGCGACCTGCGGCCTCGTTCAGGTGCTGCCCGGTGCAGTAAACAGCATTCCTCGCGACGTCACCCTCACGATCGATGTCCGCGATATCGATCTGGCGCGACGCGACGGAATGCTCACGGACATTCGTGCTGCGGCGCGCTCGGCGGCCGGCAAATACGGTTGCGGCTGGAGCGACGACGTCCTCAACGCCGACGCTCCTGCCCGTTGCGCGCCCGAAATCCTTCAGGCCATCCACGCGTCGTGCGATGCGCTAGGATTGCGTTATCAGGACATGACGAGCCGTGCCTATCACGACTCGCTCTTCATGGCGTTGATCTGTCCGACCAGCATGATCTTCGTGCCGTCCCAGGGTGGGTTTAGCCACCGGCCGGATGAGTTTACAAAACCGGAGGAAATTGCCGATGGCGTGCGCGTGCTCGCGGCAACGCTCGCGCGGCTTGCAGAGTAAAACGTGATGCTATCCGATCGCCGCCATTAGACGACGCACGCGTTTTCCGTCGACGGCGCCTGACCAGTGCCCGCCCGTTTTGAACTCGGAGCCGATGATAAATCCGTCTGCATCGGCGAGGAATTCCACGATATTCGCCGCCGTTACACCCGAGCCAAGATAGACGGGGAGACGAGTGGCTTGTTTCACTACGCGGACGTCTGCGGATTTGGGTGCCATGCCCGTCACCGCGCCGGTCACAATCACGGCATCACCGCGCATGAACTCCACGGCGTGCGCCGTCTCGCCGATGCTCACGTCGGCGGTGATCGCGTGGGAACTGTGCTTCTTTTTAATATCGGCCCATACCTGCACGTGCTCCGCTCCGATCATCCGCCGATACCGCAGCAGTTCTGCCGCCGAGGATTGGATGATGCCCTCGTCTGCGACGTGCGCGAAAGCGAAACCCTCAGCGCGGATAAAATCGAGACCGGCGGCCTGCGCGACCGCCATCGCCTCAAAATTGGCCGCGGCAAGAATCTGCACCCCACACGGAAGACCCGCCACGTCTTTCACCGCCCGCGCAACAATCGCCATCGCGGCAACGATCTCCGGGCCCACCCGTCCGCGGACGTAGGGAGTGTCGTGCATGTTTTCGAGCATGAGCCCGTGCACGCCGGCATCGCGGCAAATTTTTGCTTCCTTCACCGCCTGCGCTTCGATCTCGGCCAAGGAGAGCGCACCGGCCGGTGTGCCGGGTAGGGCACCGACATGAATCATCGCCACGACGGGATGGGAGCAACGAAAGAGCGGTGCGCGTGCGGGCATGATGGTAGAAGAGAGGTTACTTCGCCGACGGTTTCACGATTTTCGCAGCTTCGGCGAGTGTCTCACAGGTAACAATGCGAACGCCGCGTCGATAGTGAATGATCGAAAGAATTTTGAAACCGATGTCCTTGTCGCGATCGGGAATTACGCGAACGACGGTGCCGACGCCTCTAGCCCGGCAGAGATCCATGATTTTAGTCAGGTGCGGCACGCAGTCCAAATCCATTGAATCGAGCGCACTCAAATCTGTGAGCACGGCGAAGCCGGTGCGCGTCCCAGGGAGCAGTCGTTCGACTTCCGCGCAGCAGGATTTCACACCAGCGGCCGTCACGTGTCCAAAATAGCGAATTTGCACAAGATCAGGGAGCGCGTCTGACTGAATTTCAAATTCGCGTTTGGTCGGCACGGAATCCTTTTGTGCGCTAATACCGGAAATTTCACGGCGAATCGCTCAGCATTTTTGACTCGTGTCCGCGGCTTGGTCGCACAACTGACGACGGGTTAAACTGACACTTTAGAGTCATACCCTTAACCAAACCATGAAATCCTCCCTCCTCATTGCCTTACTTGCCCTCGGACTGGTGGCCCGTGCCGCCGCCGTCGACGCCCCGCCGACCGAACCAATCATTTTCGATCACGCTCAGATCGATGCTGGTTTCGCCAAGGGGCTGCCGTGGCTCATCAACACAAGCTACAAAATTCAAGCCGGCCGTCGCGTGGCCGGCGGTGTGGTTGAAATTCACGAGCACGACACTGACATCCTTTGGGTCACCGAAGGCTCAGCGACATTGATTACCGGTGGCAAAGCCATCAACACGAAGACGAAAGGCCCGGGCGAAATCACCGGTGAAAAAATTGAGGGCGGTGCGACCCGCAAAGTGGTGAAGGGTGACCTCATCGTCATTCCACCGAATGTCCCGCACTGGTTCAGCGCGGTTGACGGCACGTTCCTCTATCTCGTCATCAAAGTGACGAAGTAATCGCGGACGGCGCAGTGCCGCTCACCGATCGGCGTAGCCCTGAGGGTGAGCGGAGTGCCATTTCCAAGCGGTGGCGACAATGGAATCGATGGTCGGGAATTTGATTTTCCAACCGAGTTCGCGCTGCGCTTTCGCGGAGTCCGCGTAGAGCGCCGGCGGGTCTCCGGGGCGGCGCGGTTTCTCGATCACTTTCACTTTTTTCCCGGTCGCTTTCTCGACGGCGCGAATGACTTCGCGATTCGAAGTCGCCCGGCCGGTGCCGAGGTTGTAGAATAGCGCGGCTCCCGGCTGGGCAAGTTTGTCGAACACCGCGATGTGCGCACGACTGAGATCGTCGACGTGCACGTAGTCACGCAGGCAGGTGCCGTCTGGGGTGGGGTAGTCAGTGCCGTAGAGTTCGAGGTGCGGTCGCTGGCCGGTGGCAGCCTGAATCGCGAGTGGGATCAGGTGCGATTCCGGTGTGTGATCTTCGCCAATGGAACCGTCTTCGGCCGCGCCGGCGGCGTTGAAATAGCGAAACGCGGCAAAGCTGAGACCGGTCGCAGTCGCGAGCGCCCGCAGGGCGTTTTCGAGGTCGAGCTTCGTCTGGCCGTAGGGATTGATCGGTGCCTGCGGCAGATTTTCGTGGATGGGCAGGGTGGTCGGCACGCCAAAAGTCGCGCACGTGGAGGAGAAAACAAATTTCTTCACGCCGGCGGAGAGCATGGCGTTCAGCATGTGCAACGGATCGGCGCTGTTGTTGAGGTAATATTTCAGCGGATCGGTGACCGATTCTCCGACGTAGCAGAAGGCGGCAAAGTGCATGACCACGTCGATTTTCTCAGCGCGAAGAATCCGTTTGACGACGCTCTCGTCGCCGAGATCACCGCCATGCACCGTGACGCCATCGGCGAGGGCGCCGCGATGCCCGTAGACAAAATTGTCTAGCACCACGGGCCGGTGGCCGGCGGCGGTGAGTTGGCGGACACAATGGCTGCCGATGTAACCGGCACCTCCGACGACGAGGACGTTCATGCGGCGAGGCTTGTATTGCTTTCACGGCGGGGTTGGCTAGCGATTTCCGTTTCCTTTCGCATGTCATCCTCGCGCATTGTCATCACTGGTATCGGCCTGACGGCCCCGAACGGCAACTCGCTGGCCGAGTTCCGGGCTAATCTCCTCGGTGGGATCGCGGGCATTGAGCGGATGGAAATTCGCTACATGGGCTCGCAACTCGCCGGCGTCTGCCATTACGACGCGTTGCGCCACCAGAAAAAGAAGGAAGTGCGCGTCGGCACACGGGCGGGGAGCATCTCCATTTACTGCGCCCGCGAGGCCCTCGCCGACAGCGCCGTAGCGTGGGACGCCGTGCCGAAAGACCGCGTCGGCATCTACATCGGTTGCACCGAGCACGGGAACGTCGAGACCGAGAACGAAATCTACAATATCTCGAAATTTAACTACGATACGAAGTTTTGGTCACATTATCACAACCCACGCACCGTCGCCAACAATCCCGCCGGTGAGGCTTCGCTCAACCTAGGTGTCACCGGCCCCTGTTACACGATCGGGGCCGCGTGTGCGGCGGGTAACATGGGTCTCATTCATGCCACGCAGATGCTGCGACTCGGCGAGGTGGACTTCGCGATCTGCGGCGGCGTGAGCGAGAGCATTCACACGTTCGGGATTTTCGCGGGCTTCAAGTCCCAGAACGCACTCGCGACCCATGACGACCCCAAAAAAGCTTCGCGACCGTTCGACAAGGCACGCAATGGCATCGTGATTTCCGAAGGCGGCTGCCTCTACACCCTCGAGCGGCTTGCGGACGCGCAGAAACGCGGCGCCAAGATTTACGCCGAGATCGCCGGTTACCATGTGAACAGTGATGCCAGCGATTACGTCCTGCCGAATCCCACTCGTCAGGCAGAGTGCGTGCGTGCCGCGCTCGCCCGTGCAGGCCTAGCGCCGCGCGACATCCACATCGTCAACACCCACGCCACCGCCACACCGCTCGGCGACATTCAGGAGTGCGAAGCGATTCGCGCCGTGTTTGGCGAAGGCTGCCCGGACACTGCCATCAACAACACCAAGAGTTTCATCGGACATTGCATGGGCGCGGCGGGAGCCCTCGAACTGGCGGGCAACCTCCCGTCATTCGACGATCTGACGGTTCATCCCACGATCAACGTCGATGATCTCGATCCTCTCTGCGCCTTGCCCGGTCTCGTGCTCAACCACCCACGGAAGATGGCGGAAGTAGACACGATCCTGAATAATTCCTTCGGTATGCTGGGGATAAATTCCACGTTGATTGTTAAGCGGTTTGTCGCCTAATCCTGCCTCCCCGACCCGACTATGACCAAAGACGAATGCAAGAAGCTGGTGCTCGACATCATCGCGGACATCGCGCCCGACGAAGATTTGAGCAACGTCAAGCCTGACGTCCGCCTCCGCGACCAACTCCAACTCGATAGCATGGACTTCCTCGACATCGTCATGGAACTCCGCAAGCGCCACAGCATCGAGGTGCCGGAGAAGGATTACATCCAGCTCGCGTCGCTCGACAGTTGCGCTGACTACCTGACGCCGAAGTTTGACGCGCTCGCCGGCAAGAGCTGAGCCCGTGCATTGACCTTTCGCTGGGGCCGGGAAGTATCTCCCGGCCCTTTGTTTTTGCCTGCATTGCCCGCATGAACACCCGCACTCATTACGATGTCGCGATTATCGGCGCTGGCATGTCCGGACTCGCCGCGGGTATCCGACTGGCGCATTTTGGCAAACGCGTCTGCATCTTTGAACGCCACAACGTCGCCGGTGGTCTCAACAGCTTTTATAGCATCGACGGCCGCAAATTCGACGTGGGTCTCCACGCGATGACAAATTTCGTGCGGCCCGGCGTGAAAGGCACGCCGCTCACAAAACTCCTCCGTCAACTCCGGATCGACCGCGACGAACTCGCGCTCTGCGAACAAAAGCAATCCCGCATCGCCTTTGGCCCACGCGGCGAGACCTCGCTGCGCTTCACCAACGACTTCGCGGTTCTCACAGCCGAAGTCGCCGAAAAATTTCCGATGCAGATCGATGGTTTTCGCCGACTTGTCGCGATCATGCGCGCTTACGACGACGTCTCGCTCGATGCTCAACCCGAGTCGGCGCGCGCTGTGGTCCGCTCGCACCTGACCGATCCGTTGCTCGAGGAAATGCTTTTCTGTCCGGTGATGTATTATGGCAGCGCGTCCGAACATGACATGGAGTTCGGCCAGTTCGTGATCATGTTCAAGGCGCTGTTCCTCGAGGGCTTTTCTCGGCCATTTGAAGGCGTGCGTCTTGTCATCCGCGTGCTCCTCGAAAAATATCGCGCCGCCGGCGGCGAACGTCGGATGAAATGCGGCGTGCAACGCATCATAACGGAGGCCGAACGCGCGACGGCGCTCGTGCTCGACGACGGCACCGAAGTCACTGCCGACCACGTCATTTCCTCCATTGGCGCACCCGAGACCGAAATTCTCGTTCAGCTCGGTCGCGGCGCCAACAGCGCCGCAGATAAGCCACCGGCCAATGTCGGGCAGCTGTCGTTTGTCGAGACGATCACTGTGCTCAACGGCCAGCCCGCCAACTTCGGTTGGGGTGGCGACACGATTATTTTTTTCAACGACTCGCCGCACTTTCACTACGAACGCTGCACCGGCCAAGTTGATACCCGGAGCGGTGTCATCTGTTTTCCGAACAACTTCGATTTTGGACCAAAGCGATCGCTATCGGAGGGTATTTTCCGCGTTACGTGCCTCGCAGATTACGCGCACTGGGCCAACCTTTCCGAGGATCACTACCGCGCTGACAAGCTGCGCTGGTTTACCGCAGTCCAGCGCAGCGCCCGGCGCTTTTTGCCCGCCGTCGACGACGCGGCGCTCGCGGCCGCGACGCTGACGACCGACATGTTCACACCTCGCACGATCACGAAATTTACCGGCCACTTCGGTGGCGCGATTTACGGTTCTCCGATCAAGCATCGGCAAGGGCGGACGGCGCTGAGCAATCTCTACCTCTGCGGCACGGACCAGGGGTTTCTAGGCATCGTAGGCGCCATGCTGAGCGGTATTTCGATGGCGAATTATCACATCTTGCAAAAAGGGTAGGGCCCGCGCGAAATCGCTGCGCCCCTATGAAAAACATCCTCATCCTCGCCGCGCTAACGCTCTCCTCCGCCATGGCCGCCGATTTCCACGATCATCTCGGTTTGCAGCTGTGGAGCCTGCGCGCCCAAACCAAGGAAAGCACGACCCGCGCCCTCGATCAGGCTAAGGCTTATGGCATCACCGAGGTAGAAACCGCCGGCACGGGCAGCCTCACGTTGGCGCAGTTTGCCAAGGAATTAAACGCCCGCGGCCTGAAAGCCGTCAGCGCACACTATGGCTATGATGCGCTGACCAAGGACGTCGCCGCTGTCATCACCGAGGCTAAGCAACTCGGCGCGAGTTTCGTGATTTGCCCCTATCCGAAAACCACCAAGGACAAAAAGGTCACCGAAGCGCTCATCCACGAGATGGCGACTGATTTCAATAAGTGGGGCGCCGCCTGTAAAGCCGCGGGTCTCCGGTTTGGATTTCACCCGCATGGTCTGGAATTCGTCCCCAGCGCCGCCGGGAATGGCGAAACCTTGTTCGATGTGCTCGCCCGCGAAACCAAGTCCGACCTGGTCTGCTACGAAATGGATATCTTCTGGGCGTTTCACGCCGGGCAGGATCCGGTTAAATTACTGGCCAAATATCCCGATCGCTGGGTGCTGCTTCATGTGAAAGATATGCGCAAAGGAGCACTCACTGGCTTCTCCACCGGCAGCGCACCGCCGACTGACAACGTTGCCGTCGGCCTCGGCCAGATCGACTGGCTAGCCGTGCTCGGCACCGCACAAAAAATCGGCGTGAAGCACTATTTTATCGAAGACGAGACACCGGCGCCGCTCCAGTGCATTCCCGAAAGCCTGCGCTACCTGCGCGCGCTCAAACTCTGAGTTGCGCTCCGACCGCGCCCCCAATCAGTCTTCGCGATCCATGGCATACGACTGGCTCAAAGGCGTCGACGACGAGTATGACGTCATCGTCATCGGCAGCGGTCTGGGCGGTCTCACGGGTGCCAACGTGCTCGCGAAGGCCGGCCACCGCGTGCTGCTACTGGAGCACCATTACCAGTTCGGCGGCCTCGCCACGTGGTTCACGCGGAAAGGCGGCCACATTTTCGACATTTCGCTGCACGGCTTTCCCGTCGGCATGATCAAATCGTGCCGGAAATATTGGACGAAGGAAATCGCTGACGCGATCGTCCAGTTGAAGGATATCCGGTTCGTGAATCCCCAGATGGATGTGTGGACGACTTTCACGCGTGAGGATTACACCCGCGTGCTCGTCGAAAACTTCCAACTGCCGCGCGAGAAAGTGGAGGCGTTCTACGACTACCTCCGCGCGATGAATTACTACGACAACAACCCGGAAACAACCGGCGAGATGTTCCACCGGTTCTTTCCCGGCCGACCCGACGTCCACCGTCTGTTGATGGAGCCGATCTCCTACGCCAACGGCTCCAACTTCGAAGATCCCGCGATCACCTACGGGATCGTGTTTTCGAATTTCATGGGCGCGGGTGTTTACACTTTTCGAGGCGGCTCCGATTTGCTCATCGAAAAAATGGCGGCGGAATTGCGCAGGAACGGAGTCGAACTGCGCAAGAAAGTCCGCGTCGATCGCATTCTGGTCGAGGAGCGCGACGGCCGGAAAGTCGCCTGTGGTATCGTCGCCGCCAGCGGCCGCGTGATCCGCGCCAAGACGATTCTATCGAATGCGAACATTCATAACACCATTTTTCGCCTCGCCGGAGAGGAGAATTTTGCGGCCGACTTTGTCACCGAGGCACGCAAGGTTCGCATCAATACCAGCTCGTGCCAGGTCTATCTCGGCATCCGCAAAGGCGAAACCATCCCGCACATCGGCGACCTCGTTTTCACCTCGGCGGCTCCGGCCTACAGCAACGACGAGTTGACCGATCTATACACGACGAGCCGCACCTTTTCCGTCTACTATCCGGAAACTCGGCCGGGCTCGGATCGCTACACCGTTGTTGCTTCATTGAATGGCCGTTACCCCGATTGGTCCGCTCTGGACGAGGCGTCTTACTCCCGGAACAAAGACCGCCTGATCGAGGAGGCGATCACTGCCCTCGAAAAATTCATCCCCGACGTCCGCGCCAAGATCGATTGGAAGGAAGCGGCTACGCCGCGCACGATCGAGCGCTACACGACGCATGCCAACGGCACCTCGTTTGGCACCAAGTTTGAAGGGTTGCCGGTGTCGATGAACCTATCGGAAAAACTTCCCGGTCTCTACCACGCCGGCTCCGTCGGCATCATCATGTCTGGCTGGCTCGGCACCATTAACTACGGCGTGATCGCCGCCAACAAAATCGACAAGGCGCTGTTTGAACAAAAACGCGCTGCCGCCTCGTCACTCGCCTCCGCACCTGTCTAACTCTCCGTCATGCTGCCGCCCGTCACCGATCTTATTCCGCACCGGCCTCCATTTCTCTTTGTTGATGGGATCGTCTCCGAGGGGCCGGACACCTTGGTCGCGCGCCGCACGTGGCTGGCCGACGAGGATTTCTATCGCGGACACTATCCCGGCGCCCCGATCACGCCGGGGGTATTACTGTGCGAGGCAGTGTTTCAAGCCGGCGGACTACTGCTGGCTAGACAAGCGCAGGCCGCCGGCGGGAAACCCGGCGAGGGCGTGCCGCTGCTCGCGAAAATCAGCGATGTGCGGTTTCGGAATCCCGTTTATCCCGGCGACACGGTTCTCATCGAAGTGAAGAAGATGGAAGCGATGGGCGGCTTCACAATGATCAGCGGCGTGGTGAAAAAGGCCGACGGCACCCGGGTGCTCACCGTCGAGTTTGCAGTCGCTTGGAAAGTGCCGGAGGGAGCACCGACTGCATGAGCGATTTTCTCCAACTCACTGGGAAAACGTTTCTCGTGTTTGGCGTGGCCAACCGGAAAAGCGTGGCGTGGTTTGTCGCCAAGTCGCTGGAGGAGCAGGGTGCCCGAGTCGTTTACAGTGTCCGATCGGAGACGCGGAAAAAATCACTCGAAACCCTGCTCGCCGGCAAACCCGTCTTTGTGTGCGACGTGGAGGACGAAGGATCTGTCGTGCGGCTCGCAGCCGCCGCCGCGGCGGCGGGTCTCGCACCGCTGCATGGCATTGTGCATTCGATTGCCTTTGCCAATTACAGCGACGGTTTCACGGCTTTTCACGAGACGAAGCGTGCGGATTTTTTGCAGGCGACGGCGGTGTCTGCATTTTCACTGGTCGAGATCGCTCGGGCTTTTCAACCACACCTCGTCGCGAACGCTTCGGTGGTCACCATTGGCATCTCGTCGCTCCTCGTGACACCCGACAACTACGGTTACATGGGCCCGATCAAAGCCGCGCTTGAATCAAGCGTGCGGTTTCTAGCGAAGTCCTTCAGCGCCGCAAGTGCCGTGCGTTTCAACGCGATCGGGGCTGGACCGCTGAAGACTAGCGCTTCGGCGGGAATTCCCGGTTACCTCGAAAGCTACCTTTACGCCGAGAAAATGACGTTTCGAAAAAGAAATCTCGAAACACAGGAGGTCGCCAATGCGGTGTTGTTTCTGCTGAGTGAGCGAAGCAGTGGTGTAAACGGCACGACGCTCGTCGTCGACGCCGGTCTCGGTTCCAATTATTTCGACCAAGAGGTCATCCGGCTCGCGATGCGAACGGGGAAGTGAGCCACGCCGGATGAAATTCGCCAACGTCTGCCTCGAATCGATCGCGACCTCATTGCCGGAAGAGGTTTGGTCGTCAGCCCAGATTGAGGAAAAGCTGCGGCCGCTTTACGAGCGGTTGAAGTTGCCCGCCGGCCGGCTCGAACTCATGACCGGTATCCGCGAGCGCCGCATGTGGCCCGTCGGCACGCGGCCTTCTGATGCCAGCGCCGGAGCTGGGCGCGCTGTCCTCGCCAAGTCCTCCCTGCGCGCTGAACAAATCGAATTGTTCATCCATGCCGCTGTGAGTCGCGACATGATGGAGCCGGCGACGGCCTCGTTTGCGCACCGAAAGATCGGACTGCCGCGCACCGCACAGATCTTCGATGTTTCGAACGCCTGCCTCGGATTTCTCAATTCGCTCACCGTGGCCGCGGCGATGATCGAGTCCGGTCAGATTCGTTGCGCTCTGGTGGTCGCGGGTGAAAACGGCCGGCCGCTCGTCGAGCAAACCTTGCGCACGCTGTTGGATCGGTCACTGACGCGAAACGAGATCAAGCCGTATTTCGCCAACCTCACGATCGGCTCCGGGGCGGTGGCGGCGATGGTGTGTCACCGCAGCCTCGTGTCCGGTCAGGCGCACCGGTTTCTCGGCGGTAGCGCTCGTGCGGCGACTGAGCACAGTGAGCTTTGCCAAGGCGACACGCACGGCGCCGATGCGCTCGCGATGCAGACCGACTCGGAGCAACTGCTGGTAGCGGGCGTCGCGCTGGCGCGGGAAACATGGCGTGATTTCACCGCGGAGCAGGGCAGCGAATTCGCGAGTTTTATCTGCCACCAAGTTGGCAGCACTCATCGGCGCAAACTCTACGAGGCCCTCGATCTCGATCTCACGAAGGACTTCTCCACGTTTGAGACGCTCGGCAACACAGGATCGGTTGCGTTGCCCGCCACACTGTGTGCCGCCGTGGACGCCGGCGCGGTGCGACCGGGAGATCGAGTGGGGTTGCTTGGCATCGGCAGCGGGCTCAACTGCCTGATGCTCGCGCTCGAGTGGTGATGCGTGTGGAAATTCCAACTTGGCTCGCACGGGATTATCCGTTCGTCCCCGAGATATTCGTCACCCCGCAAGGTGCCCGGATTAGCTTCGTCGATACCGATCCACGCGACGATGAAATCGTGCTGTTGCTGCACGGCAACCCGACGTGGTCATATTATTTCCGCCACCTGATTCAGGCGCTTGCGCCGCATATGCGGTGCATCGCCCCAGATCATATCGGGATGGGATTATCGGAGAAACCGGCAGACTACGACTACACACTAGCGAGGCGCATCGCCGACCTTGAGGCACTCGTCGCGACCCTCGGCGTGAAACGCGTGCACCTCGTCGTGCATGACTGGGGCGGGGCGATCGGGTTTGGTTTCGCGGCGAAACATCCGGAGTTGATTGGCAAACTCGTCGTGCTGAATACCGGTGCGTTTGCCTCATCGCGCCTACCGGCGCGAATCGCGCTGTGCAAAGCGCCGGTCATCGGCCCGATTCTAGTGCGGGGGTTCAATGGTTTTGCATGGCCGGCGACGTGGATGGCGATGCACCGGCGCACGCTCTCCACCGAGGAGAAACGCGCTTATCTGCTGCCATATGATTCGTGGGCCCATCGCGTCGCGGTGAACGCGTTCGTGCGCGACATCCCAATGCGTCCGTCGCATCCGACGTGGTCGACGCTGGCCGCCGTGGAGCAGGGGCTCGTCCAATTTCGCGACCGTCCAGCGCTCATCGCGTGGGGTGGGTGTGATTTTTGTTTTGACGATCACTTCCTCGCGCGGTGGCGAGAATTCCTCCCTCAGGCAAGCGTTCACCGGTTCGCGGACGCCGGACACTATGTGCTCGATGACGCCCGCGAGGAAGTCGTCCCGCTGGTCGCTAGCTTTTTGTCTCCGGGGTAAGCGACACGCCGTCGCGCCCGGTCAACTCCGCGAGTTCGCGGAGGTAGGGGGCGGAAATTTCGTGCAGTGCACGCAATTGTTCCGGACGGTATCGCCAGCTCCAGTTCCCTTGACTCTTGCCCGGGGAGTTAAAGCGAGCCGCTGAGCCGAGGTTCATGAGATCCTGCAGCGGAATGACGGCGAGATTGGCGACGGACGCATATGTGGCGCGGATGAAATCCCAGCCGACTTCGCGGCCATCCACCCGGAGATAACGTCGCACATGATCACGCGATTTCTCGTCGCTCGCTGCAAACCAGCCGAGAGTAGTGTTATTGTCGTGCGTGCCGGGATAAACAACCGTGTTGGCGCGGTGGTTGTGCGGCAGGTAGAGATTTTTTGCGTCACCACCGAAAGCAAACTGGAGAATCGCCATACCCGGCAGACCTGTGGCTTCGCGCAATGCCACTACCGACGGCAGCAACTCACCCAGATCTTCGGCGATGAGCTTGGCTGCGGGCAGGGTGTCGCGCACCGCGTGGAAAAATTCGAGCCCGGGCCCCGCCTCCCATGTGCCCGTGCGCGCGGTCGCCGCCGTGGCGGGAATTGCCCAGTAGGAATCGAACCCGCGGAAGTGGTCGATGCGCACGACATCGCACAACGCAAAGCTCGCGCGCAACCGTGACAGCCACCACGCATAGCCGTCGGCCGCGTGCGCCGTCCAGCGATAGAGCGGGTTGCCCCACAACTGACCGTCGGCAGAAAAGTAGTCGGGTGGCACGCCGGCGACAAAGGTCGGTCGCGCTGTCGTCGGGTCGAGTTGAAAGAGCTGCGGAATTGCCCAGACATCCGCACTGTCGAGTGCCGTAAATATCGGTGTATCACCGATGATGCTGATGCCAAAAAAAAATTGCCCGGACGCGAACTTGGTTCCACTGGCTAAAAAACAAATATTGGCAGAACTCATAACCCTCGACCCGCGAGGCAAGTTGCGGCGGAGCGGAGATTTTTCGGCAGCAGCAAGTGATCGCACCTCCGCCGGCCATTCCCACCATGGTCGTCCGCCGAAATGATCTTTGAGGGCGGAGAAGAACGAGTAGCTGGGCAGCCAATCGGACTGCGCTTGTCGGAACGCCGCGATATCGCCGTAATGCAGCGTGCGCTTCGGATCATTGCACCAGTTGGCATGAGCGGCAAAAAGGAGTGGGAGCTTCAGCCAATACACTCCGCCAAAATCGACGTGATCTCCGCTGAGCGCACGAAGCGATGCCAACTTATCACGGCTCAATATTTGGCATCCGGAAGTAAAAGTGTTCGATGCGGCCGAAGTCGTTAGACCCCGCGGGATAATATCTTAGGGAATACCGAAACCACTTTTCCTTCCGAATCGCGCATTTCGTCGAGCAATCAGGAAGCAAAAGTGGTTTTTTGGATTTCTTGTGCGCATTTTGGGCCTTCGATCTGGATTTGAGCCCCCATACGGACGGAATTTGGAAGCAAAAGTGGTTCATTGGATTTCCGTTACTCGAGCGCGCTATTCGATGCGGAAGCCAGTTCCCGGCCATTTATCGCTGCTATGTTTGCGAGATATGGGGCCCGACTGGTCACGCAAGCTGTGAAGCTGCTCTGAGCGATATCGCCAAGTCCAACTGCCTTATGCCTTTCCCGGGGTGTTGAATCGACTGCCGGCCCCAAACGCATCTTGTCCTGTTGAGGAATGACGGCAACGTTGGCGACGGACTGATGGGAGTCGCGGATGAAATGCCAGTCAACTCCTCGACCATCGACGTGCAGGTAAAGCGGGCCACCCGCGCGGCATTTGGCGGACGCAGAGCCCTACATCTTGGGCGACGCCAGGAACGAAGAGCTTCCGGAGATCGCTAGCTTTTAGGCTGCGGAGTAAGCGACAAACCATCGCGTCCTGAAAGTTCGGCAAGCTGTTTCAGATAGGCGGCAGAGTTGTCGTGCAGCATGCGCAATTGCTCTGGATGGTAACGCCAGGTCCAGTTGCCCTGGCTCTTGCCGGGTGTGTTGAAACGCGCCTCCGATCCGAGAGCCATCAAGTCCTGCAGCGGAATCACCGCGAGGTTTGCCACGGAGGTGTAGGACGCGCGGATGAAGTCCCAACCGACTTCGCGGCCATCCACGCGCAGGTAGCGGCGCACATGATCGCGTGCCTTCTCCTCCGCGCCGACATACCAGCCGAGCGTGGTGTCATTGTCATGCGTGCCGGGATAAATGACGCTGTTCGCGCGGTGATTGTGTGGCAGGTAGAGGTTTTTTGCATCGCCGCCGAAGGCGAATTGGAAAATTGCCATACCGGGCAGGCCGGTCGCGTTGCGCAGAGCGACAACGGACGGCGAGAGCTCGCCGAGATCCTCGGCGATCAATTTGACGCCGGGCAGGGCGCCGTGGACGGCTCGAAAAAACTCCAATCCCGGTCCTTTTTCCCAGCTCCCGGTGCGCGCGGTTGGTGCCGTCGCCGGGATCGCCCAATACGAATCGAAACCGCGGAAATGGTCGATGCGCACGACATCGCAAAGGGCAAAGCTCGCGCGCAGCCGTGCGATCCACCAGGCGTAGCCTTCAGCGGCGTGCGTGGTCCAGTGATATAGCGGGTTGCCCCAAAGTTGGCCGTCGGCGGAGAAATAATCAGGCGGCACACCAGCCACGAACGTCGGCCGCGCGGTCTGCGGATCGAGTTGGAAGAGTTGCGGGGCGGCCCACACATCGGCACTGTCGAGCGCGGTGAAGATCGGCGTGTCGCCGATGATGCTGATGCCGAGCTTGGCGGCGCGCACGCGCATCTGCGCCCATTGGCCAAAAAACAGATACTGGATGAACTCATAGGCTTCGGCGCGCATCGCGACTTTTTGGCGAAGCTGGGATTTTTCGGCGGAAGCGAGCGAACGCATGTCCGCCGGCCATTCCCACCACGGTTTGCCGCCAAAATTATCTTTCAGCGCCGAGAAGAGCGCGTAACCCGGCAGCCATCCGGCCTGAGTTTGTCGAAACGCCGCGAAATCACCATACGGCAGATCACGTTTCTGATCCTTGCGCCAGTTTGCGTGCGCCGAAAACAGCAGCGGAAACTTGAGCCGGTAGAGCGCACCGAAATCAACTCCGGCAGTGCTGAGCGCGCGCAAGGGCACGAGCGACTCGTCGGTGAGCAATCCCGCCGCCGCGAGCGGCGCCGGATCAATCAGGTAAGGATTGCCGGCAAACGAAGAGAAACACTGGTAGGGCGAGTCGCCATAGCCCGTCGGCCCGAGCGGGCAGACCTGCCAGTATTTCATCCCGGCGGCCGCGAGGAAATCGAGCAGTGCAAAGGCCGCCGCATCAAACGTTCCGACGCCAAACACGCTCGGCAACGACGTCGGGTGAGCGAGCACGCCAGCTGCGCGATGGTCAAGCCAGTTGAAGAGCGGTGAACCTCCAGAAACGGATTCGAAAGACGACGAGAGAATGGGAGCAGTTGCCATGGCGCAGTCTACCGCGGGGGAGGTGGGTTCATATACTCAAAAACCATTGAGGTATAACTCGCGGTTGTCGACTCGGCGTTGCGGCGATCTCCCGCGCGCGATGCCACGCGCAATCAACGGGCTCATTCTCGGCCGGAGATGGAATTGGGCGTCCGGCATTCCGTGCGAAGGCGGCGAGGGGACTTGTCGACGCCGACCAATGGAAGACGAGGCATGGCTTGGGAGGCGCAATTTACGTTTAGCGCCATAGTAAATACTTTCACTAACGTCTAATCTCACCACCTAACTAGCTTGATGTCTAGTGGCTGCGCAACAGCCCACGCTTAGACCAGTGTTAGCGTTTATCATATTACGTTGCCAAAGTGAAACCGAAGCGCCAAGATAAGCGGCATGGTTTGTGCCGCCGCTACTGCGTGCTTTCCATCGTTTTGATGCGCCCAAAGATTTCCAATTCTGATTCCGCCAGAGCGCTGCTCCGCCTTGTGGAAACGCCCGCCGTTCCGCGTATCACTGCCACCGCCCGCATCGTAGCGCAGAACCGCAGGATGATCCGCAAAGCAATGCGATTGGGGCACGGATTGGATACGCTTTCGCGCGAGCTAAATCTACCGAAACGATCGCTGCAAAGGCAGCTCAATGAAGTGGGCCTATTTTTTCGCAAACCACGCGTGCGAAAGGGGAGCGCTGTGAAGAAGAATATGGCCGCCATTACTCGCGCAAAAATGGCGGCTTTGGCCAACGTCTGATAAAATAGGTTATCAGACGTTGACGCGCCCGGTCCGAAAAATCTAGGGTGGGACATGGCAACGCACGCTGCCCTCGCGACGGTGGCGCCGCTGGCGCTTACGGCCGAGCAGTTCCAGGACTTGGCGGCGGTGCCGCCGGAAGTCGAGTGGTTCGCCAATCTGACGAATCCGAACACCCGCCGGGCCTACCGGAGCGACGTGCGCGATTTTATGGGCTTTCTGGGGATCGCGGCTCCGGTGGAATTAAGGAAGATCGGCCGGTCGCACGTTCTGGCCTGGCGGAAAACGATCGCACACCTGGCACCGGCCACTGTGCGGCGGAAGGTCGCCGCGGTATCGTCCCTCTTCGACTATCTCTGCGATCGAAATGCCGTGCTGCACAATCCGGTTGCTGGCGTCCAGCGACCCAAAGAAGGGGCGAACCAGGGAAAGACGCCCGCGATCAGCGACCGACAGGCGAGGGCGCTTTTGGCGGCGCCACCAGTCGTGACGCTGACGGGAAAGCGGGACCGGGCGATCCTGGCGGTCTTTCTTTTCCATGGACCCCGGCGAGCCGAAGTCGCCGGGCTGAATGTTGGCCACCTCGCTGATCGCCGCGGGATTCCGCACCTCGAATTCCACGGCAAAGGCGGGAAAATCCGTTACCTGCCGGCGCATCCCGTGGCGGTCGCGGCCATCAACGAATACCTCGCGGCGGCGGGCCACGGCACTGTCAAAAATGGACCCATGTTCCGGCCGTTGCGAAACAGGACGTCGGCAGCAGGAACCGGCGGCGCACTCACGGCGGATTCGCTTTGGCGGATCGTGATGCACTACGCCGAAGACGTCGGAATCGATGTCGCCGGGTTTGGGCCGCATTCTCTGCGCGCCACCGCCGGCACCAATGCGCTCGAGCACGGCGCCGATCTGGCGGCCGTATCGGAGTGGCTGGGGCATGCGAGTATTTCGACAACTAGATTGTACGATAAGCGGGTCGTGAGTGGGCTTGCCTCGAAAGAATGGACACCAATTCAGGCGGCTTTGATGTCTTTCGGTTGTTGTTGTATTTCGTAGGCCACAGGTGAGATCTGACCGAGCGAGCTGTGGCGTCTCGTCGGGTTGTAAAACGTCTCGATA
>CAIMFY010000120.1 GCA_903840415.1 uncultured Opitutia bacterium
CGCCTGAATCGGCCGACTCTCCGTGTTCTCCGCTGTTTGGTCGCTTGCTGCGGCAAGCCTTATGGCTCCTGTCCTCGCAAGCGACCAAACAGCTACCCGTCAACGCGGTTGTCTGTGTCCACTAATTCGAGGCAATCTCAGCCAAAGCCGATAAGGGCAAACATGATTGCAAGGGTAAGAATGGCTGTGCCGGCGAAGGCGGCTGCAAGACCGGTGACAATGGCTGCAAAGCCAAGAACAGCTGCAAGGGCAAGGGCGGCTGCAACACCGCCAAGGCCGACACAAAGGACACGACGAAGAAGACTGGCTGATTCTTTTTGCATAACGCGGCCGGCAATTCACACCGGCCGCGTTTTTTTCACCATGCCCGCAAACCGCTTCAACGATTACACCGACTACGGGATCGGGCTCGGCCTGCGCGTGCCGCACTATCAGCATATTCTGGAGCAGAAGCCCACCTGCGATTGGTTCGAGATTATCTCGGAGAATTTCATGGTGGACGGCGGCCGGCCGCTCCACGTGCTCGACCAGATTCTCGAACAATACCGCGTCGTGCAGCACGGCGTCTCGCTGTATTTCGGCTCTGCCGACAAGATCGATCGCGCGCATTTGCGGAAACTCAAGACGCTCGTGCGGCGCACGAAGACGCCATGGCTCAGCGACCACCTATGCTGGGGCAGCGTCGATGGCACGTTCACGCATGATCTGCTGCCGATGCCCTACACGTTTTCGGCGGCGCGGCGCACCGCCGAGAAAATCCGCCAGGTGCGCGATTTTCTGGAGGTGCCCATCTGCGTCGAGAACGTGAGCAGCTACACTGAGTTCCACCAGAGCGAGATGACCGAATGGGAATTTCTCACCGAGGTCGTGGAACGCGCCGACTGCGGAATTCTCCTCGACGTAAACAACATCTACGTCTCCTCGAAGAACCACGACTTCGATCCCTACGATTATCTCAAGGGCGTGCCGCACGATCGCGTCGGTCAAATCCACGTCGCCGGCCACACGAAGTTCGAGAAATACATCTTGGACACGCATGATCACCCGGTGCTTGACCCGGTGTGGAAACTTTACGCCCATGCCATCCGCCAGTATGGCGTGACCGCGACACTCCTCGAGTGGGACGACAAGATTCCGTCTTTTCCAGAAGTTTACGACGAGGCGATGAAGGCCAACACGTTCATCGCCGGCGCCCGCACGACCCGCGTCCTAAGAAAACCAGCCGCCACCGCCACCTCCGATGCCCGCGCCCGTTAAGCCCGCCGGCCTCCGGCCGCCACCAAAACACGCGCCGAAGAAACTGCAGACCGACGCCGATCTCCGCGCCTTTCAGCGGATGATGACGCACGCACTCGTGCAGCCACTCACCGCCAGTGATGAGCTGGGCCTGCGCTGGCGCGATGGCCGCCCGATGGCGGAAGTGGTCGAAGAATTCATCAAGCCGAACGACCGGCTCACGGCCGTCGAGCGGCTCCAGATTTACAGCCGCAGCTATTGGTATCGTCTCATCGACTGCGTTTATGAAGACACGCCCGGACTCCGTGCGCTCCTGGGTGAGAAAAGATTCTCGGCGCTCGTGCGCGCCTATCTGGCGAAATACCCGTCGCGCTCGTTCACACTGCGCAATCTCTCGGCGCGACTGGCGCAGTTCATCCGCGAGGCGCCGCGGCTCACCGCGCCCGACACCGCGCTGGCGCACGCCATCGCCCGCTTCGAGTGGGCGCAAACGGTGGCGTTCGACGGCGAGGCGCGGTCCGTGCTCACGCTCGACGACATCGCCGACACCTCGCCGGCGAAACTGCGGCTCGCGTTGCAGCCTTATCTCACACTTCTCGCGCTCGACTGGCCGGTGGACGACTACGTGCTTGCGGTGAAGCGGCGCGATGCGCTCCGTCGTGAAACAAGCAACGTCATCGATCACGGTCCGCGCACCGCGCCGCGCAAGAACGTGCGCCGGCCGCGGCGCCGCCGGACGTTCATTGTCGTCCACCGCTGCAATCTAAAACTCTACTACAAGCGGATCGACGCGGCTGGATTCAAAATCCTCTCCGCGCTCGCCGTCGGCCGCACCCTCGAGAACGCGGTCACCACGGCGGGCCGCGGCGTGCAGCCGCAGCAGTTGCGCGACTGGTTCACCATGTGGATGGAACTCGGTTGGTTCTGTCGTCGGAAATAATCCGGCGCTCCACATCTCTCACAGCGATGAACCTCTCTTCTGCTTACAGCAAACTCGACGGTTTGCTCGTCACTCTTGGCGGCTGGTTGCAACCGGTGCTGCTCCTCCTAGTCCGTGGCTGGTGGGGCTGGTCATTTTTTCTGACCGGGAAGGGCAAGCTGACCCACCTCGACAAAACCGTGGCGTTCTTCGCCGACCTCAACATTCCGTTACCGAAGCTCAACGCCATGCTGGCCGGCTCGACCGAATGTCTTGGCGGTCTGCTGCTACTGCTCGGCTTAGGCTCGCGGCTAGCGAGCATGCCGCTGATCTTCACCATGTTGGTCGCCTATGCGACGGCAGACCAGGAAGCGCTGCACGCGGTTTTCTCCGATACGGACAAGTTCACCGGGGCGACGCCGTTTCTCTTCCTGCTCGCCTGCTTGATCGTGTTCGCCTTCGGCCCGGGAAAATTCTCGCTCGATGCGCTGCTCATGAGGAAATCCAAGAAGTGAAGCACGGTTGCGTCGCGGCCCGAAAACCGGGAATAAGTTGCTCCGGTGCAACTCATATAGTCTGACCCATGAGCAACGAGGCCTTCACCCAGCTGGTCGATGCGCACTACGCGTCTCTCTACCGTTTTGCGCTTAGCCTAGCGCGGCGTGAGGCCGATGCCTGCGATCTCGTGCAGCAGACATTCTACATCTGGGCAACGAAGGGCGAGGCACTGCGCGAGGTGTCAAAGGCGAAATCGTGGCTCTTCACGACGCTCTACCGCGAATTCCTGCGCGGCCGGCGGCGCGACTCGCGGGCGACCTCGATTGAGGACTTGCCGCCCGGCGAACAGGACATCGCGGCGGAAGACGTGGATCGCGTGGCGCGGCTGGATGCGCAGACGGTGGTCGCAGCCCTGCAGTCGGTGGACGAAGTTTTCCGGGCCCCGCTCACGCTTTATTATCTGGAGGATCTTTCCTATCTCGAAATCGCGGAGGCGCTCGCGGTGCCGATTGGCACCGTGATGTCGCGGCTTTCGCGCGGGAAGGCGCAACTCCGGGCTGCCCTCGCCCGCGAGGAAAGCGCAGCGATGGCGAAGGTCGTGCCGTTCACCAGTGCGGCCGGGAGAAAGCAAGCATGAACAACACCGAGGCAAAATTCATTCTCAACGCCTACCGTCCAGGGGGCCGCGATGCCAGCGACCCCGCGATGGCAGAGGCACTCGCCCAGGCAGCGCGCGATCCGGAGTTGGGCGCATGGTTGGCACGCGAACAGGCACAAGGCAAGGCCGTGGCAGCCAGTCTGCGCGAGATCGCGCCTCCCGCCGGATTGCGTGATGCCATCCTCGCCGGCGGGCGGGCCACGGGATGGGACGGGACGGCGCAACGTGCTTGGTGGGCGCGTCCAGCGTGGCTGCCGCTGGCCGCAGCCGCGGCGGTGGTGGTGTTCGGTTTCGCGGCCTGGTGGCGATTGGCTCCGGCGCGCGGCGCGACGATGGAGGAATTTGCGGTGGATTTTATCGATCACGGTTTCGAGCTGCCAAAACACAGCGCGGATCTGGCGGTCCTGAAGAACTGGCTCGGTGAACAGCACGGACCGCTGCCTGAGGCGTTACCTGCGAAATTCGCGGAGTTGCACGCGCTCGGCTGCCGCACCCTCGACTTCCGCGGTCGCGAGATCTCGCTCGTGTGTTTCGAACGCGGTGGAAAAGAATTCCACATCTTTGTGGCTCGGCGGGACGACGCGCCAAGTGCGACCGATGCCTCTCCGCAGTTCCTTGACCACGGCAAATTTGTCGCCGCCACATGGGCTGATACCAAGAACCGCTACGTGCTCGTGAGCACCGCGGGCATGGATGCCGTGAAGCAGCTGCTCTAGCGCCTGGCGGGCTTGCACCGCATTTTCTCATGCATCCATCGTTCCGCATTGCCGTTCTCTTCGCCTTCGCCTGCTCGCCCGCACTTTTTGCGGCCCTGCCCACACCCGCGGCCTCCGCCGAAACAGCGAAACCGCTCGCCGTCGGCACGCCTGCGCCCGGTGCCACCCTGAACGACACCGAGGGTGCGACGGTCAAGCTCACAGACGCCCTGGCGGGGAAACCGACCATCCTCGTGTTCTACCGCGGCAGTTGGTGTCCGTATTGCAATCGCCAGCTCGCCGCGCTGGGTGAACTTGAGCCCCAGTTGCTCGCGCTCGGCTACCAAATCTTGGCCATCTCGCCTGACCGCGCCGAAGGTCTGAAAAAGATGGCCGGCAAAAATCACCTCACCTACCGACTGCTTTCCGACCGCGGCATGTCGGCGTCGGGTGGGTATGGCGTCGCGTTTCGCCTCTCCGCCGAAATCGAAAAGGCCTACCGCGCCCATGGCATCGAACTCACCCCCGTGCCCGGTGGCGAAGGCTACTGGCTGCCGGTGCCGGCCGTCTTTATTGTTGGTAGCAACGGCGTGATCCAGTTCGCATTTTCCAATCCGGATTACAAGGTTCGTCTCGCCGCCGACGCACTGCTTGCAGCAGCCCACGTCGGCGCAAAATAGTAGATCGACCGCTCGTTCAGTGGGTGCAGATTCGCTCAACCCCTTCCTTCGTTTCAAAATCGAAGGTCAGAGGAAACGCCGAATTTCGAGTGAACGGGAGTTGCTGCTTCCTCCTTCTTAAGTACCCCTACCGAACAGCTCTGGCCACGCGCGAGTGGCGGCGGGGATGAGCGGGTTCAGAAAGCTGGGGTTGATCTTGCGATACTGCGTGCCGGGCCATTTTTTTTGGCCTCCGTTGAAGGGCAGCAGATAGGCGAACGCTAGTTTTAGACTAGCGCCGTCAGGTGACGCATAGTGCCAAAGGTCGATGCCGAGGCCTTCAGCGAGATGCGCGAGTTTGAATTGGGCCTCGAGATTGAAGACGCTGTAGCCGAGCCCATCGGCGCGAGCAAGTTCAGCGGGTTGGGTCCCATCGGGCTTTATCTGTTGCGCAATTCGGGCGCGGTCTTCTTCGCAGAGGCGGCGCGCTTCGTCGTCGCAACCGAGGTAACGACAAATGGCGACTGTTTGGACGAGATACCATGAGCCGTGGTTGTTGGCGGCCGCATGTTCGCCGACCGCACTTTTGCCGGTGGCCAGCCAGTGGGCGTAGTCGCCAAACCAACTTCGCACCGCTAGCTCCTCGTCGGTCGTGAGGGCCGGTGAACCGTGCAAAAGCCGGAGCGCATCGGTGATAGAGGTGAGACTCCGCGCATCTAGGACTCCGCTTGCGCTGCCAAGATTGTTTTCGTGGCCGAGGCGGATTTGCGCGTAGTCGAGGGCGGGCTTCATCCGCGTTGCTGGATCGACAAACCATGCACGCAGCCACTCGCCGGCCCGGCGGGCGCAGTCAGACCGATTGAGCACGGCCCACCCGAGCGCGAGCGATTCTACCGTACCCGTGAAGCGGCCGAGACACGGCTCGTCACCGAGCTTAACTTGGTCGACATTGGAATGGCCGTCATTGCGGATAAAGGGGAGGCCACCGGGCTTCGCCGGATCGGGCCACCAGTAACGTGCATAGCTGACGTAATCGTGTGCGTCGCCTGTGGGTGACGGCTGGGGTTTATTGACGATCGTTACGATCTTGGCGGCCAGAGCCGAATCGACCCGACCCATCAAAGCGGTGGAGGTTAACGGAACCTCGAGAAGAAATGGTGTTAGCGGGGCGGGCGCCGGATCGGCCACCCCAGCGACGGTCCCGAACACACCGATGGCCAAGAGAAGGATTCGTTTCATGGAAGATTTTGCATCCGCACGCACAACAATCACGAAATCATTCGCGAGGCGAGGCGCCGTTGAGGCGTGCCACCTCAAACCAATCGACGTTTCGTCGACGCCTGTTTCACACGCCATACTATTTTGGCGCAAAGCGTCACCCTAATCCTAAAATCATTCAATTACGTATCCAAAATTGTTACGCAACCTGTTGAACGACGCCTTTTCCAACGGGTTACGCGACGCAGTTTTTGCGCAAATCGTTGATCGTGGATTATCACCAGAATCGGTTGCCTTTGGCACAGCCCAAGTCAGCCTGCCTCAGCGCTCACCACGAACTTCATCGAACGCGCTTTGGACGTCGCTGCTGGGAGCATTCGCCATCATCGCGGTGAATTCCGGGATTAATATCCGTTTGCGAGTCGCGGGTCGCAACAAGTCGGGATTGGAGATGACAGCGATCTCACGACCGCGATCCTTGATGGAGATCGACAGATGCGAAGCACCGGCGAGGCGCACTTCAAGGAATCTGATTCGCGAGTCGATTAGGCCCACGCCAGACGCTCGGGCAATGGCTCGACGTTGCGCTGTGCCACAATCCAACGTCACGGGCACAGGCAAATTGCACGATTCGTTTTTCAACGAGTTAGGAAATCCGTCTTTTTCCGCAAATCGTTGATCGTTGTTATGCGCCAGATACGGTCAATATCGGGACGCGCCAATCCGTCACAGAGGCTCAAGATTTTTCGGATCGGTGAGGAGCGCTTGAAACGTTGGATCGTTGCGCACGCCGTCCCAATCGGGGGAAAGGCGCAGATAAGGCCCTGTGATTCCGCTCGGCACACCCAACAGCTTCCTGAGGAGCGCAACACATTCCGCGTCGTGGTCATACAGGGCACATACCTTGGCAAGTTCGGCCTCGCGCATCCAGCGCTCGTGCGTTTGGTCAGGATCACGCGCATACTCGACAAATCGACGCCCGGCCGCGATCGCGGCATCAGGCTCGTTGGCGAACGCCTCGGCCAGCATTTTCGCCGCGTCTACAAGAGACCGATCGTCAATTTCGGTCGAACTCGATTTTTCAGCGACGCCAAACATCTGCCGCGCAAGGTCGACTAATTCTGGGGTGCGACCAAGTCGGCGCAGTGCGCTGGCGTGGATCCAGGCAATCTCACGTCTATATTCTTCCCGCATGGTCGCTGTCATCGGCCACACTTCCTGTCCCAATTGGGCGGCTTCGGAAAAACGACGCGAATACCATAACGCCCGCAGTTGTGCGAGAGGAGAACGTTCTCGGCTAGATTCAATCTTTGGCAGTTCGCCTTTTAACCGAAAACGAAAATCTTCAATCGAAGTGAAATCGACATTCCGGCCACCTAATTCCGCACTCTGCGCGGCCGCGAGTTCGAATGCGGTCACGCGGCGCAATTCACCCGACCAGATCATATGATTGTAGAGCGCGCGAACGTGCAGTGGATCAAGCGCCAGTGCCCGCTGCACAGCGGCATCAGCCTCGCTCGTGCGGCCAAATTCGGAGAGCGCAGAGGCCACCCGGTTGTAGCCGTTCGGGTCGCCGGGCAGCGCACGCACTTCGCTTTCCGCATACTTGAGAGAAAGCGCAAAGTTGCGCTCCACGCGGTAGTAATAAACCGCCAGGGCTCCGTCGCCCGCGCCTCCGGGCACGAGTTCCGACGCCCGTTCCGCCCAGTGCTTCGCTTGGTTCGCCACTTGCTGCCTTTTGCCGCGATCGTTTTCGAATCGGTAGCGGTAGGCGTAGGCGTCGGAGAGCAAGCTGGCCGCAGACATGAATTCTGGATCGAGCCGAAGCGCTTCCTCACACAAGCGGACTTGCTCATCGAAAGTAGCCTGCGATGGACCGTTCGCAGAAGGAAGTTCGCGAGCCTTCAGGAAAAGAACGTAAGCGTCCGGATTCTTGGTCATGAACTTCGCTCCGGAATACCAGCCATTCGTGGTGCGTAGTTGGAGAACTCGCGCGATTTCGGACGCGATTTCATCCTGGACCGCGAACCCTTGTGTCAGCTCCCGGTCGTAGGTGTGCCGCCACAGCACTGACTCGTCCGCGGCTCGAAGAAGTTCCAGTTGCATTCGGACGCCGCGACCCGCACGCTGAACGCTCCCGGAGATCACGCTGCCTACGCCTAGCTTTCGTCCAAGTTCCGGCAGCGGCGGCACTACCGTCCGAAATCTTTGGGCCGTCAGGCGCGAAATTACTTTAAGGTCCGGCAGCCGAGCCAGTGTAGCAATAATCTCCGCATGCATACCCTCGGTGAAAAAGGCATCCGCGGGGTCAGCACTAAGGTTCTCCAGCGGAAGCACGACCACGGATTTCTCTTCCGCGAGCGGCACAGGCGCGGACAGCTTGCGTGCCTCGGAAGTCTCGGTGTTTCCGTCCGCCCGCACGGAAGACGAAGAGAGCGTTTTCTCTGGCCCAGGTAAAGTTCGCCACACCGCGAGCGCGGCGATTATTACAAAACCGATGAGAACCAAGGTGAGCCAAGTAGCACGATGCGAGGGCGACGGAAGGACCGGTGCGGTTTCAGTGATAGGGGGCCGCGGGGAGAATCCAACTTCGCCACTGATCAACTTCCTCACCCGCTCGCAGAATTTTCCCGGCGTCTCGCCCCCCGGCAGGCGCGTCCACTGCACAGCACGGAATTCGTCGGCCACGCGTGCCGCCGCGTCCGACGTGTCATCGATCACGATCGGCAACAGAAACGGCTGATCTGGCGCCATCAAGTGTGATCGATCTACCGCGAGTTTCCATTCGAGCCGGAAGTAACCTTCCCCGCGCGCCTGCGTCGCTGCGGAAATTACAGGCACGAACAACGCGCATTCCTTGATTTGCTGGCGGATTTTGCCGTCCCAAGCATCGCCGTCGACGAGTTCATTCTTGTCGAACCATACTTCGACTCCGACGTTGCGCAGCGCGCCTGCGATGCGCTCCACCACCTCCACGTCTTGGGACGCGTAGCTCAGAAAAACGGCGCGCTTGGTAGAAGCTGGCTGGCTGTCCGACATGAGTCCGAGGGTCGAAAACAGGTGCCGTGCTAACTTGAGGCTGACGAGCCAAAAGCGGACGGACCCTACGTGACTCAAGTCGGCGCCAAGTGCGAATTTGCTGTGCCGGAAGGCAACTGATGGGCACAACGGCTCGTAAGAACTGCCCGATACTCTTTGATTATGGTTTAATCCGGCCGTCCGAAGTGAAGCGGAGACGTGTATCCTTGGGGTAGGTGTGGCCATCACACACGAGTTCTTCGCTGAGGACACATTCTTTGATCATACCGGCCATGTATTGGGCGTCGCCGTTGCCCGTCGCATAGAGCTTCAGGGCGAGGGCTTGGTCGCCCTTGAGCTTTTTTTGGATGGGCTTCAAGTCGGCGACTTTCACAACCTCGAAATACGGACGCCTTTCTCACGCTACCGTATTGAGGACTGCCGCCACACGCGCCAATGCTTGCTGGAAATCGGTTTGGGAGAAATCAATGTATTGTAGCTTGGACAGGCGGTAGGGCACTTTGCATGGCTCGCGCAGGACACAAAGGGTCGTTTTTTTCTGATCGAGATAGTAGTTCCATTCGTCCTCCACATTTTCGGATGCGACGCTGCTGGGCGACAGCACCACGATCATGACCTGGCAGGCATCGAGTGCATGGCCGATCTGCCGGGCCCAGCTCTGCCCCGGCATGAGTCGGTAAGTGTCCAACCATACATCGATTCCCTGTTTCAGCAGGCTGTTGGCAAGATGCGTGGCGAACACGGCGTCGGTGCGCGCATAGCTGAGAAAAACCCGTCCCGGCGGCGCCATGCGTTTCTTCAAGCGGGCGATCTCCATCAACTGCTTTTCTTCCTGAGCGAGGAACCGCCGCAACACGAGTTGCGAGAGCGCGACTACGGCCGCGGGGTTCATCGTCAGTAACTGGGCGAAGACCGTCCGGTCCACCTCCAAAACACGGGTTGGTTCTGCCGTGATGATGGTTGCGGTCCGAGGCAGGTCTAGGAGCAGCGCGACGTCCCCAAAATGGGCGCCAGTTTCGAGGTGATTGATGAGTAGGCGTTGCCCCTCCATCATTTTGTAAACGTCGACGCGACCGACGAGGATGAGAAAGAAGCTGTGCTCGATTTCGCCCTCGTGACAGAGCGTGATGTCCGCGGGATAGGAGGTCTGGCGCGCCGCCGCGCACAGGCTCTCGAGCGCCGCCGGCGAAAGCTGCGGGAGTAATTGGGCCAGGAGAGTCAGCTCGGTTGTCGCCATGCACTGAGGACGAAGCTTTGGGTTGTGGTCGACCGCAAGCTTGCACGCGCGAGCGCAGCGCGGGTGCGACCGGAAACGCTGCGCATTAGCGAAGGGTTGATTCTGAATTGCAATCATTAATGAAAGATGGGCGATCAGCTGACTGGAACGTTTCGTGCTTGCGCTTGATTCAACAGCCCCCACCGTTCCCTTGTCAGGCGGAACGCCCCAGTTTGTTGCGGCGCCCGCATCTCCATCGCAATCACGCCCCCGCGTCGACGGAGCCCAGTTGTATACCATTCATGGATATTCTACTTGACTCGTTTACTCTCCGGCCGGCGCCCGGGTCCGCAGCGGTTGGAGGTGCCCGGTGAAGGCGCGCCGACCCTTGCCGTCCGCGCGCAAGTTGTGGCGCGTTGAAGACGGCCAGACGCTCGAGTTCCCCTTGCCGTCGAAGCCGAATGATATGGCGTGGCGCGACTATCTCATCATGCTGCTGCACGTCGGGGCTGAGATTGAGCACGCGCTCATGGTGCAGTATCTGTATGCGGCTTACTCGCTCGACGACCAAAAGGGCCTGCCCGCCCAGCGCCGCCAGGTGGCCGAGTGGCGCGACTTGATCCTGACCGTGGCCAAGGAGGAGATGGGACACCTGCTCACCGTCCAAAACTTGCTGTGTCTCGTCGGCGGGCCGGTCTGCTTTGACCGGTCGCACTTCCCGTTCGACACGGTATATTTACCGTTCCCATTCCGGCTCGAGCCCCTGAGCGTCACCTCCGTTGCGTGGTATGTATACGCCGAGGCACCACAGGACTGGCAGGTTTTACTCCGCGCCCACAGTGCCCAGCGGCGCGTGCGCACGACCGCCGACATCACGCGAGTGGCGAAGATCGTTGGCTCGCAGGTCGTGACCGGGCATTCCCACACCGTCGGGCAGCTCTATGATCGCATTATTGAGGTGATCTCCAACCCGGATTGGATTTCTGACGCGGATTTTCGCCCTGAGACCTACGCGCAGCAGGCGTCTTGGGACGACTGGGGCCGAGGCTATGCCCCCGCTCCTGCGGCTCCCGGAACCGTGACGCCGCCGCGCCAAGGGGTGGGCGAGCGCAGCAACGTCCTCATCATGCAGATGGCGACGCGCACCGAGGCGATCGCAGCCTTGAAGGAAATTGGCGGACAGGGTGAATCGGCGCACCTGACCCTGAAGCAGGAGCAGGAGCCCTCCCATTTTGACCGCTTTCTCCATCTGTTGGATCAGTTCAGTCGTCACGGCCACAAATGGGGTGTCGTGCACCGCGTGCCGGTCAACCCCTCGACGATGGGGCGGAACCAACGCCCTCCGGGATCCACGGCCATCAGTCATCCCACGTCGCTGTTGTGGGCGCGGTTGTTCAATTTGCGCTACCGCGCTTTGCTCAACTTTCTCGGTCTCACTTTCCGACTCGCGCGCCGGGTGGCACCGGATGAACCCAACGTCCGTGGGGCCGTGATGCACCGGATTTTCGGCGAGATGTATAACATCAAGGCGCTGTCCGGAATTCTGGTGCGGCAGCCGCTGACGAAGCTGAAAAAGTCGGCGACGCGTGCAGCCTGCGCTGCACCGCCCTTTGAAATGCCCTACAGCCTTGAACTCCCCGAGAGCGAAGCGGACTGCTGGCGGCTGCATCTCGACATCTTGCAGTCGTCCATGGAACTCTGTGGGTCGCTCCTCCGCGGCCACGGCGGCAAGCAGGCGCCGACCTTGACGCCGCGCGAAACCAGTTATCTCCGGACCTTGGAACAGTTGGATCAAAAATCGGCGGAATGGATGAAGCAAATCATCGTCGGTTTGAACCGCCCGGGAGGACAGCCGGCATGAAAATCAAAGCCCTGCGGATTTTGCCTCCGATTGCCATTGCGCGGCTGGGCTCGGCGCCGGAGCCGCTCGTCAACTATTCGATCGAGCGGGACCCAGAGCACCCGCTCGACTTTCACCGGATCACCGGGGCGCCGACTTTCGTCGTCGATCCAGCCAGCGGGGAAATCATGCGCGCATTTACGCCGGACACGGTGGCCTTTAAAGACGTGAATCCGGCGGATGGGAGCGAGCGGATTCGTCCGGTCGCCCCATTTTTGGAAATTTGGGCCCTCGCGGGCGGCCAATGGGTGGCGTTGACGACCGAGCTATTGCGTGAGAACAAACTCAGTCCCGCCGATGTGCACTGGCAGGTGACAGTGGCGAATCGCAAAGTGTCGCGACGCACGGCGGATCCGCACGACGAAGTTTCGGCCGCGACGCCGCGCTTCTCGAACCACGAGGCCCAGCCCCTCCGTGGTCACTGCCGGAATTTTATCACCCCGCAGGCGTTCATTGATTTCGGCCGCGTGCAATATATCAAGCCCACGGCTGCGCACCCCGAAATCCGGCTCCGGTTTACTCCCGGCGAAGGCCAGATCTACGGCCCCAAGCTTTCAGCGCAGGAACTCAAGAAGCTCTACGGCGACGACGTGGCGTCCGGCACCTTGGATGCCGTTTGGCATCCCCCGCCCGAGCGCGCGATTTACGATCCGACCAAGGGCTGGTTCAAGTTTGAGAACGACCACCCGATCGAGCCGCCGAAGCACAAGGCGGCTCCGCCGACGGGCGTCGAACTTGCGCGACTGCAGGCGCGGGAGACCCTGCCGCCCTCGCTTTACTCAATCGTGCCGCCGGGACCCTGCTGGCTGCATGACAACGTGGCGGTGAGCCGCGGATATTTCGATGATACGTGCGACGGTCTCGTGGAGGTCAGCCTGCGGCTGCCGGATGGCACGGACTTGGGGGCCGCAGCGCGAATCTGCTCCGGTCCGCCCGCGGTCGTTCCGGATACAGTGTTCCTGCGCACGCTGGCCGATGATCTCGAGCAGGTGATTTTTGGTCCGTGGGTGCCGTCCGACGAGACGGAGGAGGCGACGCAGGAGCGCGCCCTGGACATCGTGCGCCGCGCGTTCGACACGGTGCGCTTTCTCAATGTCGCCGTGATGAACGGCAATCCGGTGAACGGCCGCCGCCCGCTCGACTTCGACACGATGCCAGCGGAAGAGGCGTTTGACGTCATGCGCTTGATGCGGCCCGTCGTGCCGGAACGAACCGCGGATACGCTCATGATCATGCGGCTGCACCAGCAGGTGTATGCGGCGCTGCAGGCTGGGGCCGCGCCGTGGTTTGCCCATGTGCTCCGGCTTCCGACGCAGGTCGGGGACTACACCGATCACGGTCGCCGCAAGATGCCGGCGATGATGTGCGGCGCGGATGGGGGCTATCTGGCGCTGACGTATCGGCAAATCAACGCGATCCTGCGCTGCTCCGGTCTGCCGCTGCAGCCCGCGGGGGCCCACCAGCCGCCGAGCCCAAAGCAATTGCTCGTCGCGCGCAATCGCTTCGCTGACTTGCACCACGTGGCCCAGGGGAACCCCGTCAGCTCCCGGGTGACGATGTCGGTCGGCAACTGCACGCCGGGACTCGAGATGGATTTTCGGGCGGTTTGGCGGCGGATCTTTGCCGGGATTGTGCTGCGCGAGTATGACAACCTCGTGATGGAAATGGATCCCGGGGCGAAAGCCCTGGGCGTGCCGCACTTGGTGGGTCACCGCCTGTTGCGGGTTGGCAACGAGAATATGTATACGCAGATGATCGGTCCGTCGCCGGCAGACACCCGCAATCGAACTACGATCCTAGGTTATACGGGCAATCCGGATGCGGTGTTGCCGCTTGAGTGGTCGAACGCCCTGGCGCGTATCCTCAACCAATTCGTCGGCAAGAAAGTGGACTGTTATTTCACGAAGACACCCGTCTGGGCGCAGCAGCCCGTGTGGGAGAACGAGGCGTGCGCACTGAAAGTGACCCTCACGGTCCGACCCTTCTTCGAGGACGGCACGGCGGTGATTTCCCGGGATCTGGCGCAACCGGGTGAATTGACCCAAGGGCTCTGCTCCCCGTGGCAAAACGACTACCGCGAATGCTCCTGTTATTACTGGGCCTCGGCACGACCGGATTTCGTGAACGTCCAGTCGAACGAAGCGGGGGTCAGCACAGGCGATAACTGGATGCAGAAGGAACGCACTGGCGACTACGTGCCGGACGACTACCAGGATTCGCGCTTGCTCAACTACGACAACCTGTTTCGGGCGTGGGAAAAATATCTTCGGTTCCAGGTGGGCGGCGTCGACCAAAACCAAACGCCGTGCTCCTCGCCGCAAACGCCATCGCTCCCATGACACCGGCGGATGCCCTGCGCGCTGCCGCCCGCCGATACATGGCGCGGTCGACGCCGCGTGATGCGGCCATCCACCTTTTCGAGACCGCGCGGGGCGGGCACCTTTTCGTGGCCGATCGGAGCCAGCTTTTTGACGCCGATCCGGTGCTCTATTCGCTGCTCGATAACGCCCGCGACGCCGACGAAATCACTGCGCGACTCCGGGACGCCGGCCTCGACCAGCCGCCGGCCATCGACGATGAGGCCTTGGTCAATCCGCCTCTTCATGCGCTGTCGCTGGCGGTTGCCCAGAAATGCAACCTGGGTTGCAGTTACTGCTATGCGCAGCAGGGTGACTTCGGTGGCGCGGCAAAGAACATGAGCGAGGCCGTGGCGTTCCAGGCCGTCGACTTGCTGGTCGATCGGGCGGAGCCGGAGGCGCGACTGAACGTCGCCTACCTCGGGGGCGAGCCGCTCGTTAATCGCGCCGTCCTCCAGGCGACCACCCGCCGCGCCGCTCAGCGGGCTGCCGCAAGAGGCGTCGGTATTACATTTTCCATCACCACGAACGGGACCCTGCTGCAACCAGCGGACGGTGATTTTTTCGAGGAGTTCGGCTTTGCGGTAACGATCAGCTTGGATGGCCCGAAAGTGGCGCACGACGCGCTCCGCCCGTTCAAGGGCGGCGGTGGTAGCTACGATCGGATTATGGCCAATGTCCGTCCGCTCCTGGCGCAGCAGCGCCGCATGCAGGTGGCGGCCCGGGTCACGGTGACGCCGGAAAACCTCATGCTGCGTCAGACCCTCGATCAGTTTTTAGCCGAGGGTTTTCATAGCGTCGGTTTTTCGCCAATGCTCAGTGCGCCGGGTGGCCAGGGGGAAATGCAGCCGGAGCATCTTGAGATCATGCTGGCCGGCATGATCGACTGTGGGCGAGAATACGAGCGGAGGGCGCTCGCCGGGGAGCGCTATCATTTTGCCAACATGGCGAATGCGATGAAGGAGATCGCGAAAGGCACCCACCGGCCGTATCCGTGCGGCGCCGGTGCGGGTTACCTCGGCGTCTCCGCCCAAGGCGAGTTGTCGGCGTGTCATCGCTTTGTGGGTGATGAGGCCGGCACAATGGGTTCGCTGGACAACGGGCTCGATCGCGAACGGCAGGCAGTTTGGTTGAGTGAACGACACGTTCATCGGCAGGAGCCGTGTCAGAGTTGCTGGGCGCGATACTTGTGTGGCGGCGGCTGCCATCATGAAGTCATCCAGCGCGGCCGCCCGGCGTGTGACTACATTCGCGGCTGGTTGCATTTTTGCCTCGAGGTCTACCTGCACTTGTCGTCCGCCCAAGGAGGGCGCGCCCTCATCGCCGGTTCGACCGTAACCGGCTAATTTCCATCGAGCTTCGATGCGCACTACGGCGGATATTTGTATCATTGGGGGCGGACCAGCGGGAAGTGTCCTCGGCGCGCGACTGGCCCAATTCGGCCTGCAGGTGTGTTTGGTGGAGCGCGAGTGCTTTCCTCGTCGCCACCTTGGCGAATCGTTGAGCCCCGGGGTGCTGCCATTGCTGGAAACCGTCGGAGCCGGTCCGGCGATCGAACAGGCGTCCTATCCGCGAGTCCGCAAAGTGAGCGTGCGTTGGGACGAAGTGTCGGAGCGCGAGGATCCGGCAGGACGCGGGATGCTGGTCGATCGTGGTCATTTTGATCGTTTGCTGCTGGAGCATGCCCGCAGCTGCGGCGTTCGCATCATGCAGCCTGCGACCGTCGCCGCCACGGCGCGCCAAGACGGCGTCTGGGAAATTTCGATCGCCGAAGCGGGACGGCGCGTGATGCTGGCGGTGCCGTGGTTGGCTGACGCGAGCGGGAGGGCCGGCGCCCGCCCGAGCCACCGCGGTCGCTCAGGTCCCCGCACGCTGGCCGTGTATGGCTACTGGACGGGCGACGGACTACCCGATTGTCCCAGAATTGAGGCGGGAGATAACGAGTGGTTTTGGGGCGTGCCGCTGCCTGATGGCACCTACAATACTCTGGTCTTCCTCGATCCCAGAAGACTGCGGTCGCTAACCGGCACGTTGGTGGAGCGCTTTCAAAGGCTGCTGGCCGCGTCATCACTCCTTCCGCAAAGCGCGCGGGCGCACCTCGTCGGACCGATTCATGCAACGGATGCCACACCCTATTTCGATGAGGCCTGTGTCACCGAGGATTCGATAAAGGTCGGGGATGCCGCGGTGGCAGTGGATCCGATCTCGTCGAGCGGCGTGCAGAAGGCGATCCAGTCGGCTCTCGCGGGATCGGTGGTCTTGAACACGATGCTGCGGCGGCCGGATTCGCGCGCCGTGGCGCAGCGATTTTATCGCGAATCGCTGCGCGAGTCGGCGGAACGTCACGCGCGATGGGCCGGCGAGCATTACAGCAAGGTGGCTGCCCTGCGGCCGACGGATTTCTGGCGGGATCGAGCGAGTGCGCCGCCCTCGCCGGCGTCCAGCGAAGCGGCGAGCCGTCCGGCCTTGGGCGCGGGGGCGGCGCTGCAGCTTTCGCCGGGAGTAGAGATCGTGGAGCTGCCCTGCATCGTGGATCGTTTCATCGAGGAGCGTCCGGCCGTGCGAAGCCCTTCGTGGTCAGCGCCGGTGGCCTATGTTGGAGATTTGGAACTGGCACCGCTGGTGGCACGCGTGCGTCCCGGGATGACGCTCCCTGAAATTGCCCAGGCGTGGAGGCCGCGAGTGCCGGCATGGAAAGTGCCTCAAATCGCGCAGTGGCTGTTTTCCCAAGGTCTGATCGTTACCTGCGCCCCGTCGTCGGTGGAGTTGATTGGAGGGCAGGCGTGAAACCGGAGATGGGCGAATGGCTGCGGGCTAACGATCTGGCGGAGTTCGAAGCCGTCTTTGTCGACAATCAGGTCGACTTCAAAACGCTGGAAGTGCTGACGGAGATCGACCTGAAGGAACTGGGGTTGCCGTTCGGCCCCCGCAAGCGCGTCGTCGCGGCGATCGAAAAATGGAAGCGGTCGGCCAGTATGTCGCGGACAGAGGCGGAGAAACGGTCGGCCTCGATCGTGCACGGAGAGCGGCGCCAAATCACGGTCATGTTTTGCGATTTGGTCGGTTCGACGGCGCTGTCCGGGCTGATGGATCCCGAGGAGTTGAGCCAATTGATGCAGATCTACCGGAAGGCCTGCAGCGACTTGGTCGCACGCTACGAAGGTTTCGTGGCGCAATACCTCGGCGATGGGTTGATGATTTATTTCGGCTGGCCGGTGGCGCATGAAGACGACGCGGAACGCGGCGTGCGTTCGGCGCTGGAGATGGTGCAGGCGGTCAAAGCCATTCGGGCCGCCCGCCCGCTCGCGGTTCGGATCGGGCTTGCGACAGGTCCGGTGGTGGTAGGTGAGACGGTGCGGGATGGAAACACGGCCTCGGGACTGGCGGTGGGAGAGACCCCGAACATGGCGGCTCGCCTGCAGGCTCTGGCCGGACCCAACGAGGTGGTGATTGCTCCGACGACGCGGCGCCTTGTGGGCGATGTGTTTGCCCTGACCGATCAAGGAGCCCATAGTCTCAAGGGCATCTCGCAACCGGTGCAAGTTTGGCGAGTCGAAGAGGTCCGGCGCTCTGAGGGACGATTCTCCGCCGCTCGCGGGCACGATCACCTGACGACCCTGGTCGGGCGCGATGAGGAAGACTCGGTGCTTGTGCGCTGCTGGGAGCAGGCCGGTTTTGGTAAAGGCCAGGTTGTCCTGTTGAGTGGGCAGGCCGGCATCGGTAAATCGCGGCTGACGCAGAGCCTGCGGCAACGGATCGGCGCCCAACCCGCCGTGCTGCACTACCAGTGTTCTCCCTATCACCTCAATTCACCGCTGCATCCCTTTATCGAACAACTCGAGCAATCGGCGGGTTTCGCGCGCGACGACGCCCCGGAACGTCGTTTGGAAAAACTCGAAACCCGGGTTGGGATCGCAGCGGGAGGGGAGACGCTGGCGTTGTTCGCGACGCTACTCTCGTTGCCGACGGATCGGTATCCGCCGCTCCATCTTTCTCCACGGAAGCAAAAGGAAAAAACGCTCGAAGCGCTCGTGCATCGCGTGGAGACGCTGGCCCGCCATGCCCCAGTGCTCATCGTGGTTGAAGATATCCACTGGATCGACCCCACGAGCCAGGAATTGCTGGAACTGTTAGTGCCCAAAGTGCTCGAACTTCCGGCGCTGATGGTGCTGACCCACCGTCCCGAGTATTCGCCGCCGTGGGGCGCCGGCCCCGGACTGACGATGTTGGCGCTCAACCGGCTCGGTCGCGAACAGGGCGCCCGGCTCGTCGAAACCGTCACGCAAGGTCGATCTCTCCCGCCCGACGTGCTCGACGAGATCCTGACCAAGGCCGATGGCGTTCCCTTGTTCGTTGAGGAACTGACTCGCTCGGTGCTCGAATCGGGATTGTTGCGCGAAGAGCGCGGCCAGTTTCTACTCCAAAGCCCCCAAGCGGTGCTGGCGATCCCGGTGTCGCTGCGGGATTCGCTCATGGCGCGTTTGGACCGCTTGGGTGCGGTGAAGGAACTCGCCCAAATCGGTGCCTGTATTGGTCGGGAATTTTCCTGCCATTTATTGGAACGCGTCGCCTTGATGACCGCCGACGTTCTGCGCATATCCCTGAAGACGCTGATGGAATCTGGCCTCGTCACCCAGCGCGATCAGCCGCCCGATGCCGTATACGTTTTCAAGCATGCGCTGGTGCAGGATGCCGCCTACGACTCGCTGCTGAAGAGCCGGCGAGGCGAATTGCATGCGCGCATCGCCGCGGTGTTGGAGCAGGATTTTGCCGAGCGCGTCGCAAAAGAGCCGGAGTGGCTGGCGCATCATCATACGCAGGCGGGTCATCTGAACGCCGCCATACCCTTGTGGCGCAAAGCTGGCACGATGGCGGTCGCACGCGTGGCGTTGAAGGAGGCGGTCGCCCATTTTCAAAAAGGCCTGCTGCTGATCGAACAACTGCCACCCGCGCCGGAACGTGACGGACTGGAGTTGACCATCCGGGAACCGCTCAATGCCGCTTGGACCGGATTACGCGGCTGGGCTGCTCCCGAGGTGAGTGTGAACGGCGCAGAAATCCTTCGGTTGGCGGAAAGCCAGCACAACCCACGAAGCCGGCTCCTCGCGATGTGGTGGATTTGGACCAGCACGATCACGCAAGGCCGGATCGCAAAGTCCGCGGTGTGGGTCGACCGGCTGCGCACGCAGGGTGACGAGACGGGCGATATCGATTTCCGAATCTTCGGCCACGCGACGGCGATGGTGCAGCACTTCCTCAGCGGCCAGTTGACCGAATCCCGGGAGCAGACTGATCGCGCGCTCGCCCTGTATGATGCGAATCGCGCTGAGAGCTGGATTAAGCTGACCGGCCACGACCTGAGGACCTTTGTGGAGGTTTACGCCTGCCAGTTGCTGTGGATCATGGGTTACCCCGAAAAAGCCAAGCAGCTGAGCAACCTCAGCCGGACCCATGCGCACGCGGATGGCCATCCCTTCAACTTGGTGTGGGCGCTCACCTACAGCGCCTACGTTTATGCCTACCGCCGCGAGCCGGAATTGTTTCTGGAGCGAGTCAATGAGGCCGACCGACTTGCGCGGGATCAAGGGTTGTCCTTTATCCACGAGGTGGCCGTGCCCCAGGCGATGGGTGTCGCGGAATTGGAGCAGGGCCGACCGCACGAAGCGATTGCGCTCTTGAGATTGGGGATCGAGCGATGGACCAAAACCGGTGGGAACGTGCGCGTGCCCTTCGTGAAGTCTGCGCTGGCAGAGGCGATCGCTCAAGCCGGTGACCCTGCCTCCGCGTTACAGCTCATCGATGAGTGCGTGAGTCAGATCGAAGGAGCGGAAAGTCAGGAACGGCTGTGGTTGGCGGAGGTATTGCGGAGAAAAGGGTGGATCTTGCTGCTCCAGGGCCACGAAGCCGCAGCGGAGGGACAGTTGCTCGCGGCGATCGAATGCGCCCGCCAGCAACAGGCCAAATCATGGGAATTGCGTGCGACCATGACGCTGGCGACCCTGTGGGAGAATTCGGGCCGGCGCACCGCAGCACGTGAGCTTCTTGCCCCCATTTACCACTGGTTCAACGAAGGGCTGGACACGAAGGATTTGATCGCCGCCCGCCAATTGCTCGAACGCCTTTCCGCATGACGATCCGCCGATCGAGATCGTTGCTTTCAGTTCCGCTGGGTTCGGCCAGGCAGGCCGCAAGCCACACCGTGTCAGTTCGGACGGACTCGTCGGTCATCGCCGGTGTCATTTCCTGTCAGACGAAAGAAAACCGACGGGGTGCATTTGACGGCTGACGTCATCGTCGAAAGCGTCAGGCCGTTAGCCCCGTTACTCATCCCACTGTAGACAACTCGTTACAAACCCATGATCAAAAAAACCATTAAGAAATCAGCGACAGCAAAACTTGATCCCGAACTTCTGCGCGCCCACAAGGCCTACGAGGCGGCGATCAATTCCAACGACACGGATCGCGTGATGGCGATGTATGACAAGGACGCGGAAATCCTGCAGCCCGATGGACCGCTGGTCACGGGCCGGAAGGATATCCGAAAATGGGTGGCCGGCTATTTTAAGGAATATAAGACTCACTGGAAAAAAGTGCCGTTAAAGAATTTCGTTTTCGGTGACCTCGGCTTCGATGAGGGCATCGACACGGCGGTGGATATTCCGCGCAAGGGCGGGAAGCCGATCCACTGGAACTGCAAAGGAATTCTGGTCTATAAACGCCAAAAGAACGGCGCGTGGCTGATCTTCCGCGATATCTGGAATAACAATCAACCGCCCTCAAGTTGAGGTCTGTCTGCCGACGATTCCGCTGGCAGAGTTTACGAGAAACTATGATTTGGTGGAGAGTTGTTCGTGCGGTCATCAGGCGACCGATTGCAACTGGACGTTGAATTCTGGCGAGGAATAACCGAAAAAGGGAAGCTAAGATGGCGACGCGTCGCGGCGGACCAATACATTTCGTGGTTCGGCACCGACGGGGACGAACCCCGATTCTTGCGCGTCCCGAAATGGAAGGTATTGGGAACGCGGTATCGGCCGCGAAGGCTGCGCGGGCAGCCGACGCAGCCAAGACAAGCGGCGGCCGTTCAACTGGGAGATCGAGCGGCGCTTTGGTCGAATCGCGCCAGCACCCGACAGACAGAAGTAGGTGAAGCGTGGATCTCCCGTGCAATCGCGCGAACATGGTGACCGAGTCGGCTGGCCGTCTTGAGGATGAGCCGGACAATTTTGGGATCCAGCGGTGGCCGCCCCAGCCGTTTCCCCTTCTGTCGGGCAACCGCCAGCCCGGCGATCGTCCGCTCCTTGATCAGGGCTCGTTCAAACTCCGCCACCGCCATCAGGACCCCGAGCTGAAGTTGCCCGACGGGATTATTCTTCGAGGTATCGATGCCCTGGCTCGTGCAGATCAAGGCAACGTTTCGCATCTGAAGCTCGCCGACAATGATGGCGAGATGCGTCAAGCTGCGACCCAAACGATCAAGCTTGTAGGTCACGACTTGATGCACGCCTCCGGCCCGCACGTGAGCCAACATGGACTCGAGTCCTGGGCGAGTGGTGGCCACGCCAGATGCGGAATCCCGCAGAACGAGTGGGGCCTGCCATCCGCGCACTCGGCAAAACTCCATCACTTGGTGCTCTTGGGAATCGGTTTCCTGCTCCGCGGTCGAAACCCGGAGGTATACGATGGTCTGATTTTTGGTATTCATGAGGAGATGCGTTTTGCATCACCCGAACCTTAGTCGACCGAGTTGAATCCGCGCGTCGGCACGGCAAGACGGACGTGGCATCTCATCACCGTTGAAAAAACGGTCCGAAGAACCGGGCGGTAGTCACTTTCCCAATTGTCGCCTCGTTTATTTGCAGCAGTAATCTGCTCATCTTTTCGATGCTCTCGACTCGTCGTCATCTTGAATTCGCGTCCGGCTATGAGGAACCATTCATATCCGCCAATTCTCACTCCTAGTGCCACTGAATGTGGTTGAGCAAATCCGCCAGCCTCAGCCCAGCCTTAGCCAACTGATTGGCAACCACGGCCTCGTTCGTCTTTTCGTAGCTCGGCGCCAACTTAATTTCAATTCGGTCTAGCTCACGTTTTTCATCGAGAGTCGCAGTGCCGAAGGAAACACCTCGATAGGCTTTTTCTGCGATCGCTGCTGACTCTGTGGCCCACGCTCCTGCCCACTGGTGATAGTCCCCGGCCATTTTCCATCCCGCCGGATTCTTGCGCATCAGATTATCGGCGAGTTCATCGTAGCCGTTGCCATCGAGTTTTTTGACGAGCTTGTCGTCCCAATACGCGTGCAGCTCTTGAGATTTTGTGAGGTAGAGGCTGTTTGCGCCACGGTCTCCGGTCTTAGGATCAACCTTCGCGGGATTGGTCACGAGCGTCGGCGCATCTAATTTGGTCAAATCGTAGTAGCCCGTTGCGCAGTGAAGCGGCTGGTGAATGTCGCCAACGAAATGGACGAGCAATCGAATTGCCTGCGACCGGGTTATCTTCGACGGCTTCCCTTCCAAGACCGCGACGCACAGATCAATAATGTGAACCACGTCGTCGTCCCGCGAAAATTTCCCATCGTAGGCGTAGGCTTTGAGGCCCAGCGGCTGGTCAACAAAATGCCACTCCGGGTTTTTCGGGAAATCCTTGGCAAACGCCTTGGCCTCGGGGTCGTCTTTGAGCGGCCCGCGATGCCGGGTTGAATCGCGAACTTGATCGGCCCAGACGGCAACCTCGGCGAGATCGTCGTTGCCGAGAAGTTTGACCACTTGCGCCCGCGTGGCGGCGGTGAGCCGGCTGCGGGCCAGTTCACCAACTGTTTTGTGGCCCTCGATGCTCCACGCGTTGAGGCGTGCTACGCTGACAAAGGCGAAAAGCGTAACGACAATGTGTCGGCATCCCATGTGGAGCGGAAGCGGCATAGGCGAAATTGCGGCCTCAATCAGCGCGTTGGCGCGCGGTTGGGCTCTTTGGTCATTTTAACGCTGAGACCTCGAAAGGAAGTGGGCTGTCAAACCAATCCACGACGGCGTAGCCCTCTAGCCAGTATGCGTGCTTTCTTGGGTCGGCAGCGGACACAAAAACGTATGACCTCGGCGTAATATGGCCCAAGATGATCATCGGACTTTCAGGCTGGTAGTAGATTCCGTCCTTATCGCGAAACGCGGGGCGATAGATACCCGCTGGCAAAGTAAGCGATGCCGTGATTCCTCGGGTGGTGCGCCGTATGGCTGCTTCTTTCAGCGCGAGCGCCGGCAAGCCGGGCTCGACAACGGTCTTGGTGGTTGCACAGCCGAAAAGAAACGCAGTCAACAGAAGCCAGATAACTTGATTTTTCATGGCGTGGAAATTTTCTGCCGAGACATTGTTTAAGATGAGCCACTCGGGCCGAAGTCCCGAGTATACTCTGGCGGTTAGCTCTTTTTTGCATCGGTTCCATCGAGAGCGCTCTCGATCAAACCGCTAGCGTGCTTGAGAGAAAGCCGAAAGAATTCTCGATTGCCGGGTTCGCGGAAACTCACAATCGCGTGGACAGTCTTTTTCTCTGCTTCTTTCAGATTCATGAAAACGGGCAATGCCTTCTTCAGAACCAAAGGCTGCCGAAATCCTGTCGTGTTGATTCCGATGGAGCGTTCAAAGTCGGACACAGACGAAATTCCAATCTTCAACAGGCCGGGCATGGCAGGATGAGATTCGATGAAGATGAAGCCCTCGTGCGTCGCGCCGCCGCGTGGCTTGCGGCGGAGACTATCTCGCCAATTTTGATTCACAATCGCTCGCCATCGAGCGTCATGCGCTGCGCGTTCTTCTTCCGTCATCATTGACTGGCGCGCTCCGAGTAGACTGCGAGGCACTTCAGGCATGGTCTTTCTCAGCTATTGATGAAGTGCGATGCTTGGGGAGTTTGAACAACGCAAACTAGGTCAAGCGCAAGGGTCGCCTCGGCAATGTTCTTAATCTTCGCCAACGAGCCTTGAGTGGAAGAATCCAGACCTGAACGGGGAAGTGGCCGACCAGACAAATTCAGTAGATCGGCTCGGGACGGCGCCACTAGCAGCGCAAGCAGCAGACCAATTACAAATGGCTGTTTCATCTGGGAGCGGGCCTAGCGTGGCGGCGGGCCACTGTGCGATTTCTGCACCTCGGCCTGCGCATCCGAGACCGACATTTTCCCAGCCTTAAGCTGCCGTGCGAGATAGTTCTCCCACTGATCCTTCACCTTCGCCTCTGCCTTCGGCTGGGGCTGCAGGTTCGTGTTGTCGTTTGATCCGCCAAGTTCGAGGGGCACCTTGTGATCGATCACGTAGTTTTTCTGCTCCGACTTTGGAATGTTTGCCTCCCGGTAAACCTCGTTCTTCTGGGCATTGGAAACATTCCGCTTTTGGATTTCAATGACCGCCGTTGAATTGATCGCCTTCTCGGATGTGGTAGTTGTTTCACGCGCAGCCGCTTTCGTAGTTGCCGGCGCTGGCGCGCTTGTCGTCGTGGTAGCTCCATCCGGCTCAACCGCCGTCACTTTTTCGGCCGCGAATCTTACTTTTCCGCGGTTCGTGTAAACCCAGGCGGCGGCGGACTGGACGTTGGGATTACCTACCTTTGCTGCGACCTCGCCCTTACTCATTCCAACGGTGATGCCGTCGAGCGTGCCTAAGATCGGCGCCGTTGCCGCGTAGGAACTCGTCTGCGTGCTTGTCGCGCTCGGTGCCGCCGTTGTTGCGGTGTTTTTATGCGTCGCATCGCCGGTGGTCGCAGACTTTGAAGCTGGCGTGCCACTGCGCGTATGCGGCTGAACGTAGGTTCCGTCTTTGCGGTAATACCCTTTCACCTGAACCTGAGCGGAGGCACAGGCGACGATCGCGCAGAGGACGGCAATCAATCGAAGCAACACGCGAAAGTCTCTACGCGCCCGCGCTGCCGCAGGGAAGCCCAATACTTCGGGAAGATTTCCCGATGAGAGGAGGAGAATATCCCGGCCCGCTGCCGCTAGCGCAGCGGCATTTGCACTCGTCGGGAGAATTGTGTCCCGATTTTACGACTCAGTTGAGCGGGGGAAATCTTGTGAGTGGGCTTGCCTCGAAAGAATGGACACCAATTCAGGCGGCTTTGATGTCTTTCGGTTGTTGTTGTATTTCGTAGGCCACAGGTGAGATCTGACCGAGCGAGCTGTGGCGTCTCGTCGGGTTGTAAAACGTCTCGATA
>CAIMFY010000121.1 GCA_903840415.1 uncultured Opitutia bacterium
CCCCGCTCCGAGGAGCGGGGCGATGCGAAAACCAAAGACACACTTGAGCGCTGGAATACGTTTCAATCCGCGCCCCGCTCCGAGGAGCGGGGCGATGAGCTGGCCGACAACGCGGCCTCGCCGCTCAATCAGTTTCAATCCGCGCCCCGCTCCGAGGAGCGGGGCGATCCAGCCCTCCTGCTTAATCCCTCCGAGGGGTTGAAGTTTCAATCCGCGCCCCGCTCCGAGGAGCGGGGCGATATGCCGGGGTCGGTCCCAGCCCCTACATCATCATGTTTCAATCCGCGCCCCGCTCCGAGGAGCGGGGCGATATGTCTGTAGTTCGTCTTGCTCAGCACCGTTATGTGTTTCAATCCGCGCCCCGCTCCGAGGAGCGGGGCGATCTACTGCCGCAAGTTCTCCTCCCCCGCCCATCGGGTTTCAATCCGCGCCCCGCTCCGAGGAGCGGGGCGATTCGGCACGGGTTGATGCGCACAAATGCCGACAAGCGTTTCAATCCGCGCCCCGCTCCGAGGAGCGGGGCGATCGGCGTGTTTCGCAAAATGCCGCAGCGATCGCCGGTTTCAATCCGCGCCCCGCTCCGAGGAGCGGGGCGATATTCGCAGCGGCGGGACTTCGCCGCGCGAAGCATGTTTCAATCCGCGCCCCGCTCCGAGGAGCGGGGCGATGGATTCATTTCTTTATCACGCGCGAAGAAGCGGAGTTTCAATCCGCGCCCCGCTCCGAGGAGCGGGGCGATGGGTCCGCAATACCGCGAGCTACTGCGTAAGAGCGTTTCAATCCGCGCCCCGCTCCGAGGAGCGGGGCGATTCGACGACAGCGGAACTGTCACCGCCACCATGCGTTTCAATCCGCGCCCCGCTCCGAGGAGCGGGGCGATCCCGCTTAAATCATCCAAGGGCGTATCCACTAGCGTTTCAATCCGCGCCCCGCTCCGAGGAGCGGGGCGATGGCGACGAGTTTCAAGAACTTGACGCCAAGGCATTAAAGCGGGCATTCCGCGAAGACTGTCAAAGAACAAAAACGACCACGTTACACGAAGTGCTGACTGCGTCATTGTTTGCTCTGCCGCAGGGACCTCCATCCCGATGCGAAGGGGTGCGGGGCCGGGCGAGGCTGGTGGTTCGCGTGCGAGGTCATTTCATAGTGTCAGCGTATCCTCGACGACGTTGACTGGGCGCGTCACGCCAAAGTGCTCGATCCGAGCCTTGCTCGTCTGGTCGAGGAAGTAGATGCGAAGCGAGTCCTGTTCCAAGTCTATTTCCGCGAGCAGACGCGCGCGCAGCTCGGCCCATTCTTTTTGTCCAAGTTGCATTTCAAAAACGGATTTCTGCACGCGGGTGCCGTAGGAGACGCACGCTTTGGCCACGCGGCGCAAGCGCCGGGCGCCGGCTTTCTCGTCAACGGTCGAGACATCGTAGGTGACAAGGAGGAACATTGGCGGATTCAGGTGAAGAGGTGCGGCTCATAGGCTGCACCGTCGCGCAGGGCACGGGCGAGCAGACGGGCCTGGATGAAGGTGAACTGGGCATAGCGCACTTTTTCTTTGAACAGAGGGTGAGTGATTTCCTCCGCTTTTCGCTGCTGGTAAGCCGCGACGAGGAGCTTGCGGCCGGGCTCGGTCAACTCGACGGCACCGCCGTCGCGAATGACGAAATGCGCGGGCTTCAACTCGCCGCGGTTCACCAGCGTAAGGGCGGTCCGTTCCACCCACGGGCGAAACTCTTCCATGAGATCAAGTGCAAGTGATTCGCGCCCGGAACGGTCGGCGTGAAGAAATCCGATGAAGGGATCGAGGCCAACCGCAGTAAGTGCCGACGTGCAGTCGTGCCGGAGCAACGCGTAGAGAAATGAGAGCAAGCCGTTGAGCGCATCGCGTGGCGGCCGGCGGTTGCGGCCGTCGAAGGGAAACTGCGCACGGAGCGGCGCGCGAAGATGCCGCGCAAACATGTCGAAATGCAGCGCCGCGGCACGACCTTCGACGCCACGGATGATATCGAGATCGTCGGGCGTGCGTTCGAGTTCGCGCAGCAGGTAGGCGAGATGGTCGTTCACGGTGCGCAGTGCGCTGGCGTCCTCCCCGGCCGCGGCATCACGGGCGCTGCGGGCGAGGAGCCAGCGCGTGTTGTGGAGTTTGCCGGCGACGAAAGCGCGAGCGAGGGATGCAGTGGTAGCAAGCGTGTCGGCGGCGCGGTGCTGGGCGCGGCGAAGCATGACCGAGCCGCGCGGCACGCCTTCGAGACGGGCTTCGAGTCGCCCCCAATCGGTGAAGAAACAGACAGCGGCGCCGTGCTCCCAGCAGAGGCGGAGGACGGCGGGGGAGAGATAGATGTCGGCCCCGAAGACGAACACGGATTCGAGGTTATGCACAGGTAGCGAGAGCTTGAGCTGGTGCTCCTGCTCGATGCGCAAGGCGAGGCCATCGCGATGCACGGAAAGCCCGGGCGTGAGCAGGTAGAGAGTGTTTTGAAGCGTCTGAGCCACGGTTCAGGAGGAGTAGTCGCGCGGGGTGAACAAGCAGGCCTGCGTCGATGAGATTTTTTCGGGGAGGCAGATTTCGCGGAGCGAACAACCATCGCACTGTGGTTTCAATTCGGCGGGTGGGATTCTACCCTCGGCAATCAATGCACGCAGCCCGGCGAGGGCGGCGCGGGTCTGAGTGCGAAGGGGATTGTCGAAGGCAACCTCGGAACGGCCGGCGGAGGCGGCATGATAGATGGCACCTGTGGCAACCGTGAGGCCAAACATTTCCTCTAGGCAGAGGGCTTGAGCGCAGAGCTGCACCTCGTCGTTATCGAAGCGACGCTTCGGACCTTTCTTGTATTCGACGGGCCGGGCGGCGGATACGTGGCCGGTAGGTGGATCGCGCTGCACCTCGACCAGATCGGCTTTGCCGGTGAGTCCAAGCGTATCGGAAAAAAGCGGGAGGGCGCGAAGGAGTTCCCAGCCGGCACGCTGCTCGTAACCGGGCGAATCGACGTGTGCGTGGGCGAGATCGCCGATGATGGTGTGTTCGTTGGCCCCCCGCAGGCCCTCGATGAATTTCAGCGCGGCGCGACGCTGGCAGTAGAGGTAGTCGTTGAGCCCGGACAAAGACAGCGGATCCACCACCGGATCCGCTGCCGGGAGGCACCCGGGAATGACGACATCGTTCACAATTTCCGATGCAGCTTAATGCCGCTCGGAAGTTTGGCGTCGTCGATCACCAGGTCGTAATCAGCGAAGCTGCGCGCGGCGGTGACGCCGGGCTTGGCGGCGATCTTCACGCGCTCGAAAAGTTTGTGCGCGGGGGCGTTGCCGAGCGGTGTGGCGTGTTCAAAGACGAGCAACGCTTGTGGGGCCATCGTGCCGCGTGACGCCGAGCGGTCGTGATCGAACATCATGGCGAGGGCCTCCCAGAAAAGATCGAGGTCCGCGGTGGTGAAGCCGGTTTCCAAGGCGAGGTTTGCGCTGATGAAGCCGTGGCAGCGATAGAGGCCGTAGGGGATGAGATTTTTGCGACCCATCGTCTGGTTGGGTGCATCTGCCTCTTTGGCCTCGGTCACGGCCATGCGGGTGATCGACAGATCAAGCGGGAGGATCGGGTCAATACTGCGGGAGAAGCTGATCTGCACGGGACCGCGCACTTGGCCGGCGTTGGCCCCGGTGGACATGACGGCGCCGAAGGTCCGCACGTCGTAGAATTTCTTACACATCTCGGTGCGGGCGAGGGCAACTTGCGGGCGAGTCGCGGATTTCTTTTTTCCGTCCACGTCGTGACCGAGATCGGTGTGGGCCTGCTGGATGCTTTCGTTGAGGACGGAGCCTTGTTGCACAAAAATACTCTGGCCTTTAAGGAGGGCGAAGTTGCGGATCTTCCTCTTGAGACACACGTCGGAGACGAGGCCGTGCATATCTTGCGGGTCGATGCGCGGGGAGTTGGCGGCGTCGGGGTCGCCGTTGGGATTACCGTCTTTGCAGTCGAAGAGATAAACGAAGTCGTAGCGGGTGGTGATGGGCTGGCTCATGATGGGTGGTGATTATGGGTTAATGAATTCGGATAGAGGGAGAAATCAGGCGGTGGTAGCTGCGGCGATTTTGGCCGCATCACGTTCGTCGCGACGCTCGGTGCTGATGCGGCGGTAGTCGGCTTTCTGGTGATAGAAACCGAGGGCGAAGCGGCCTTGTTCTTCGAGCGTAAGGGTGGGCGGGAATTCACAGCCCAAGGCTGTAGAAATTTCCTCGAAATCCTTGCGGATGTTTTCGGCGATGCCTCCGCCGGCTTTGGCCAGGTGGAATTGGGCATTGCGGAAAAGGCGCCCCATGACGAGCGAGGGCGTCACGCAGGCGCTGGCGTAGAAGCGCTCGGAGATGCCGGCGTTGAGCTGGCCTTGGGCGAGGTATTGGAGGCGGTCAAAGACGGCAAAGAGCCGTCCGCAGAGGTAGGCGGAATCGGAGCAGGCGGGATCGAGTTGAGCGGTCATAGTGAAAGGTTTATTGGGGAGGCGGTTGAGCACAGCACGGATGAGTCCGAGCCGGGCGGGGTTGAGGCGGGGATCACGTTGATCGTCGGGCTTGCGTTGGTCGAGCGATTGACGACGAAGGGCGGCGGCGAGCGCTGTGCGGGGCAATGGAACGGGTGCGCCGCGAAGGATGGCGTAGAAGAGCGCGGCTGGGAGCGACGGGGGAAGCTCGTCGAGTTCGGCGCGCACGAGCGCGTAGAGGATCGCGCCTAACTTGTGCCCGGAGCGCAGACTCACGCCGTCGGGGTCGATGATTTCAGAACTATCGAACCATGCAGCGACAGACGCCTCTATGTGGCCAACCGTGGTTTCCAGCCAATCGCGGACGACAATGCGGGCACCGTTGCCGGAGAGGCCGAGGCAATAATAGGCGTTGGTATCGAGGCCGACTTGGTGTTCGCCGCTGCGGATGGATTGGAGGAGATGCGCGACGCCGTCAGGATCGGCGGTGGTGAGTAATGCGAGGGGATCGTGGGCGACGGGCTCGCGCGTCCAGTGGAGGTAGATCGTCTCGTTGAAGACGAGGTGTTGCTCGCGGGAATGTTGGACGAGGGTGTTGAGCGCGGTGCGGATTTTCAGCTCAGCGATGGGCGAGAGCGGAGCGTTTTGGGCCTGCTCTAAACCGAATGAACAGAATGAGCTTTTATCGAAACTTATGAGATTGGTGCCTTGCGCGAGTCCACCCGGGATGCCCTTGATTTTCTCGGTGGTGTCAAGCGTGGGCGCGGACTTACCGGTGGCGATACAGATGCGGGTCGCTCGGCTGGCGGCGGCGACGCCGGTCTCGGCACGGCGGCGCTGACGCCAGAAATCGCGGAGTGCCGTCACCGTCAGGAGATCGTCGCCCTCGACGGCAAAGGTAACATTCTCGTTAGGTTTGGCTTTGGCAGCCGTAAGATCGGCATGGAGCACGGCGAGCGCGGAGGCGTTGTCGAGGAAGGCGAGGACGGCGCGCAGCAGGGGAGCTGCGCTGGGTGTAGAGTGGGCGGCGGCGGTGAGCAGGCCGCGAAAATAGCGGTGCTGAGCGCGGCGATTCTCGTGCTTCTCGGGAAACTTCGGGTCGAGAAACAATGTCGCGCGCTCCAGTGAATCACAGAGGAAGTAGGCGCGGGCCTTGTCTCCGGTCTGCGTAAGTTCATTGGGCGAGGAGAAAGGGCGGCTGAGGGTCTTGGGTGGTGGTTTTTTGGCAGTGGATTCGTCGGAGAGCGGGATGGGGCGACCGGAGAGACGACCGCCCTTAGTCAGTGGAATTTGCCAGCGGACGCCGACTGGCTCGAAGTCGGCGTCACCGAGCCCATCACGTTCGGCGTAGGCAAGGAGGGCTTGGAGGATCATGCGGCACCTCCAGCGGGAGTGAGTTGGGCACGGACATCGGACCACGCGGGAATGGCGACGATGCCGTCTTTGAGGTGAGCGCGAAAGACGGTAACGCGGGGCGCGGTGGCTTTAACCTTGGGGGCGGATTGCGCGGCCTTGTCGGGGTTTTGCGTGTCGAGATCCCACACGTCGAAAACCATGAGACCCAGGTCGGCGTCACGATTGATGCCGGCCGGCACGGTCATGGCGGAGGCGTCGGCGAGTTCAAAGTGGGCGGGGAATTCGCGGCACCCGAAGCAGGGCTGACTGAAGCATTGGCCCTTTTCGGCGCGGCGGCGGAACATGCCGTGGTATTTGCCGAGGTTGTCGTCGTCCTCGGGTTCATCGTGACCGAGCGGGCGCTGGCGCGGACGCCCAGCGAGGGGAGTGAGTGCGAGCGAGGCTTCGATAACGTAGTCAACGTCGCGCAGCGCGAGAGTGTTGCGCTGGGTGCGCTCTTCGTCGGCGAGGATGGGTTCGGAAGTGCGGGTGGAGAGGATGGCTTTCACTTCGTTGCGCCGGAAGGCGAGGAACTGGATGGGGCGACGCACAGCGACCCGGTGGATGCACCAGAGGAACTGGGGTTTGTAGAGAATGGCTTCGAGGATGCCGCGCACGGCGGAGGGCGTGGGAACGGGGTAACTGACGCGTTCCACTTTCATTTCGGGCCGGGTGAAACAGGCGAGGTCGCCGAAGACGCGGAGGTGGTGAAGGGTGGTCATAAATGGAGGGAAAAGTTAGAGCACACAGTCGGCGGCGGTGGCGGAAACGGCTCCGAGTTCCAGATCGTAGTGGCCCTTCCAGACCCAGAGGTCGAAGTCGGGCACGGGTTGAACGACGGCTCCGACACCTTGGGCTTTGACGAATTCGTGAGGATAAAGATTCACACTGAAGCGCTGGGCGCGGCGGCACTCGTCGCCGGTGAGATAGCGTTCGCGTTGGAGCTTGTCGATCAAGGTCGCGCCCTCGCCCCACTCAACGAGGACGGCATGGGTATCCGAGTCGATGAGCCGGCATTTATCGGAGGCCGCCGGAAAATCGAAGGCTTCTGAGAGTTTAAGCACCGTGTCGCTTTCGGCGGCCTCGGGACCGGCGAGCCGGTAAAATTCTTCAAAGTATCGCGCGTAAGTGGCGGGTTGATCGAGGGCGAGGTTGGGTTGGCGGGCGAGGAAGTCTTCGGTCTTGGCGGCCGCGAGTGCATAAACTCCAGGCGGCATCGCGGGATCGAGTGGGTGGAATATAGTCACGCGACCGAGTTCGGTCATACGGCCCTCGCGGTTGCAGCGGCCGGCCGTCTGGATGATTGAGTCGAGCGGACCGAAGGCGCGGTAGACTGCTGGGAAATCCACATCGACGCCGGCTTCGATGAGTTGGGTTGAGATTAAGCGGCAGGGTTGCGGATTGGCAGGATTGAGACGTTCACGGATTTCCGCGAGCAAGGCGGAGCGGTGGGCCGGGCAAAGGCGGGACGAGAGGTGAAAGCGGCCTTCGGTCGGGAGAAGACGGAAGACTTCGCGGGCGTGCGCGGTGGTATTGACGACACAGAGCGTTTGCTCGTGGGCGGAGAGGCGGGCCGCGAGTGCGGGCCAGTCGAGTGGGCGGTCGCGCGGCTCCAACACGATTGCCGTGCGACGCAGGGCGGTCGCGAAATCAGCGGGGCGGGGGTTGATCTCAACCGGATTCCAAGTGAGGCCGGGCGCGAGCGGCACCGTGACAAACGCGGGCTGCGTGGCGGTCATGAAAACGGTGGTGCAGCCGTAGTCGCAGGAAAGCAGACGCATGGCGGAAAGTAGGGACGGAGCGAGAGCGGGCGGCAGAGTTTGCACTTCGTCGAAAACCACCACGGAGCGGGCGATAGCGTGGAGACGGCGGCAGGCAGAAGTTTTGTGGGCAAAGAGGCTTTCAAAAAAGCGCACATTGGTGGTGACGACGATGGGAGCGGACCAGTTTTCGGAGGCGAGGCGGGCGCGACGGATGCGAGCTTCCTCAGCGTCGTGGCCGGCACCGCCGGGCTCTATCGCCGGAGCAACGTTGGCATGGTGTTCAAGGACGTAGTCCTCACCGAAGTCGGCAGCGAAGAGGTCGCGAAACACGCGGGCGGTTTGCTCGATGATGCTGGTGTAGGGGATGACGACGATAAGGCGGCGCAGGCGGTGAGGGTCGTCGGTTGCGAGGTCGCGGTTGTGGTGCGCGATGTGGCGCAGGGCGAACGCGAGCGAGGCGAGCGTCTTGCCGCTGCCGGTCGGCGCAGTGAGGGTGAACAGGCCGGGCGGGTGGTCTGCGTGGGCGACGCAGGCGTCGAGGAGTTCGCGGCGAAGGCGGCCGAGGGCGTTGTCGGCGCATTTGTTGGTGAGGTGCGCGAGGACTTTGGCGAGAGCTTGGTTTTCGTTGAGCGGGCAACTGCGGCGGTGGGCGGCTTTGGCGGCGTTGAAGTGTTTTTCAGTGTCGAGAAAGTCGGCATCTGTGAGAGCGCTGAGGAGGAAGCGCGCACGAAGTGCCGCACTAAAATAGTCATCTTCCTTTCGTGGGGAAAGATTCGGAAGCGAGACGCCTTCAGCGTGCATGCGAGCCAGCAAGGTGGATAAGTCCTCGGAGCAACCAGTGTGTTTGCTTCGTTCGTTCGCGTCCGAGAATTTCTTAAGGGTCTGATCCAGCCCTCCGGTTCCGCGAGCCGGGGGAAGGCCGGTGTGATGTCCGTCGATCGGATAGGCAATGAGCGGTTGTCCGTGAGTTGCCGCGTAGGTGGCACCTGCCGCCCAATGATTGATCCCGTGGATGCGAGGATCGCGCAGGCGGGCCTGAAAGCGGTCGGCATATTTGCCGAGATCGTGCAGCAGGCCGGCGAGGGAGGCTTCTTTGCTGGCGCCGAATGGCGCGGCAAAGCCGGCAGCCAGTTTAGCGACGTTGACGAGGTGATCGCGCAGCGGTTGCCAGGTGCCGGACGATTCAAGGAGCGGCTTTCCTTGTTCATCCTCTGCGGTATGCGCGTAGTAGTTCATCGGCAGCGTGGCGGAGAGATTAGCGCAGCGGGTGGGACATTGGCGGTCCCAGGCTCGTAAAAACGGGGATTTGCATGACTACGACTAGGTGCTGGCGGAAAGCACGGGAGGTAGGCCGTGGTCATACTTGCTTGGGTGAGGCAGGCAGATGTTTGGGTTCTATGCAATAGCGCGGTTGCCGCCGGGATTCGCCTGGATCAGCCGTTCCGCACATTTTTCTCCGCCGTGTGTGCGCAATACTCCAACGAGCCTATGCAGCCTTGGCCCGGGCGGGTTTGGGCTAAGACGACTAACGCCAAACTCGCCCGGGTTGGCATCGGGATCCGGCCGTGTGTCCGGATAGTAAACCGCCACCCCGTGCAGCTGGGCGATTCTGCAGCGCCCAGTTGGACGGTTTCAACCATCGTGAATTAACCGCCCGGCCTAATAATAAGGCTCTTTTCGCGTTAATGGTTGATCTGGTTAGCCGGCCACTGTTGGCAGGCTCGATTCGAGGCCATTGGAAATCTTAGCCGAGGCGGACGCACCTCAGATACACCCCAGCTCGGCGAAAGTCCGCCGTTGACCTGACAC
>CAIMFY010000122.1 GCA_903840415.1 uncultured Opitutia bacterium
ACGTCTTCGCTCGCGCTTCCCACTCGGCGGGCAAAAAGCCGACCAACACTTCCCACGCCTCCTCCTGCAAGTCGGGTAGCTCCATGCACCCACCATGTGGGTCCATCCATCGGACTACAAGCTTAGGTTAATGCTTATGGGATAAACACCCCACGACGTTTTAGGCCGCGAATTTTCGATGTGCCAATATCGGTCCATTTGGGAACGCGCAAAATCGGCACAGTCGCCCCCGGCCAGCAGCCTGCGCTCACTTGCCCGGCAGCTTTGGGTTGAATTTTACCGCGGCCGGCGGCGGCGCGGCGGCGGACACGGAAGCTGCGGTAGTCTTCTTGGCCGGAATCGGGAAGCGCGGGTCGTCGCTGATCTGGCGGACGAACGCTTGGAAGCGCGGGTCGTCTCGCAGCGGATCGAAAGCCGGGTCGTGCAGCACGTAGGTGCGCAGGGCCACCGCGTTGTAGAAATCTTTGATTTTCACCCAACGTTCCATCAGGTCCGAGAACGCGGCCTCGCGCTGACCGAGCGTGGCCAAAGTCCCCGCCACCCGAAACTCCATGGGATCGGCGAGTTGACGCGCTACCGCAAGGGTCCGCTCCCCTTCCGCCCGCTCACCCAGAGAGGCGAGTAGCTGTGCTCTCCACAGGAGGTTGGTGGGATCGTTGGACTTGGCGGCCAGCTTCGCCTCGATCTGCCTCAAGGCCGCGCGCCATTCCACCTGCGCCGCCTCGTTGCGCCCCAGCATGGCGAGCGCGGCGCCGGTGAAGTAACCTTTGGGATTTCCTACCACCATCTCGCCGCTGAACGCCGCAAACGTGGCGAGAGCTTTCTCCGGCTGGCGATGGTTGAGCCAAAACTCGCCGTAGGCCCACGTCTCAAGTTCCCGCGTCAACACGGAGCCCGGGAGTTGCTCGATGACCGCCGCCGCCGCCGGGTAATCGTCCGCCAGGAACACAAGAATATACGCCTTCTCCATTAGCGCTCGCGCGCCCACCCGGATGGCGAGGGATTTTTCCACGGCCTCCTGCGCTTCGGCAATCTTGCCCAACTTGTGGAGGATGCTGGCGCGCTGAAACCACGCTGTGGCATCCCGCGCCGAGAGGGCCAGCGCCCGATCAATGATAGTCAGCGCCTCGGGGTATTGCCCGGCGGTATCCAGCACAGCCCCAAGGCGCCGCAGCACCCGCCCATCGGTGGGCCGCTCCGCGACGAGCTGGCGTAGCATCCGTTCGCCTTCTTTCGCCGTCGCATCCTTGAAGGTGTAGACGCTGGCGAGCGCGAATCGCGCCTCGAACGAGTCGTCGGACAAGCTCACCGCGCGCTGCGCCCGGGTGAGAGCCTCGGCATACTGCTCAGGCGTCCTGCCCCCAACATAGAAGGCCAAAAGCGTCGCTTGGGCATATGCCGCCCAGCTCTCTGCGCTCAACTTATCGAGCTCGACGGCTTGCGCCCCGAGTTCCATGCCGAGCGTCAAATCCTCGGCCGTTGCATCGCCGCCTTTTTCATAAAGAGCCGCCATCCGGTCGAGCAGCGGCTGCGTGGCGGAAGCGGCCACAGGCTTCACCGAGGGAGCCGCGGATGTGGTTTTCGAATTTTTCCACGGCTGCCAAATCACGAGGGCGGCGAGCGTCACCGCACCGAGGAGCGCGGGGATGAGCCATGAGCGCGGGGATTTTTGTCTGGGCGCAGCTCGTCCGCGGTCGCGGGAGTCGTCAAGCGACACCCCTACAGCTGGCCGGATGGAACCTTGGGTTACATTTTCACCGCCGAGCAATCGCTTCACCCGTGCGCAAAATATCTCCGGCGTTTCGCCCCCGAGCAGCCGCGTCCATTGCACCGCGCGAAACTCCGGCGGCACGCGCGCCTCATGGTCCTTCGTCGCATCGATCACCACCGGCATTAAGAAAGGTTTGTCGTGCGCCATTAGATGAGACCGATCAACGGCCAGCTTCCACTCTAACCGGAAGTAACCCTCATCGCGTGCCTGTGTGTTCGCAGAGACGATCGGCACGAACAACGCGCACGAACCAATCTGCCCGCGGATTTTAGCATCCCACGCATCGCCGCCGGTGAGTTCGTTCTTGTCGAACCAGACCTCGACGCCCGCCGCGCGGAGCGCTTCGGCAATGCGCTCGACCGCCGACGCGTCTTGGGAGGCGTAGCTGAGGAAGACGGCTTTGCTGGCGGCATCGGGCATGGGCGGCGGGAGGCAAAACAAGTGCCGTGCCAACCGGCGCCTTACGAGTCAAATGCTGGAAGTCCCCAGAGGCGCCTATGCGAGCAAGGATACCAAACCGGGTGTTTCTTTAAGGAACGTATCCGGCACAAGAGAATTGGGTCGGGTCGAAATGACGAGAAGAAGCGCATCGCGGCTGCCCCCGATGCCGCGCTTGCTTCGTGGGCGCCCACTGGCTAAAAATTTTTCGAAGGAAGGAGTGTCATCCAGCCATGAAATCACGTCACGCGGTCAGTTGGCTCATTGCGTCGGTGGGATTATTCTTCGCGCTCGCTCGCGCAGGCGCGTCCGCGGCTGAAGAGGCGCCACGGATTAAGGATCTCAAAGTGCTCGTCATCGACGCCGCTACGCAGCAGCCGATCGCCCGCGCGGAAGTCGCGGTCTCGAGCAATGAGCCTACCAAAGTGATGACGGATGACTCCGGCATCGCCCTGCTGCATGTGCGCGCGAATTCGCCCATGCCGGAGAAAGACACGATCTTCACGTTTATGGCGAAATCGGCGGGTCACGAAGCGCGGCAAGTCGAGTGGTTTTCCGATGCAGGCCGGGTGCGCGACTCCTTGCCGACGGAATATAAGATCGCGCTGCCATTAGGCGCGAGCGCGGGCGGTGTGGTGCGGGACGAGCATGGCCTGCCCGTGAGCGGAGCGAAGATTGTGATCTACGCTAGCGGGCTGCGTTCGCGCAGGCTTGGTCGCGGCGAGAAGCTCCAGCAGGAATACGGCATCGCCGCGGTGGGTGAGCAAAACGCACTGGTGACGGACGATCAGGGCCGGTGGCGCCAAGACCATTTCCCGACCGAGGTTACCCAGCTTTCTATCAACGTCATTCGTCCGGGAGGCGCGCGCATGAGTTTCATCTCGGGCTCGATGTATCGCGGCCCAAACGAACGCGGCGGCACGGTCGAGCTCTCCCAACTCCTCGATCGTTCGGCGGTGTTCACGTTGAAAGAAGGCGCCACCGTGCGCGGCCTCGTGATCGACGAGGCAGGCCGGCCGGTGAGTGGCGTCCAGCTTCACGCGCGGGACGCCGCCAGTCGCAACCAACCCTATGTGTTTTTGAATGGATCGGACGGCACGTTCACGTTGGAGCACTGGGATGCCAGCAGCGTCCTTGTGACGGCCGAAAAGGAAGGATTTCAGACGAAAAGCATCACGATCGCCGCAGGAGGCGATGCTGGCCCAGGCCGGATCGTCCTCATGGCGGCCAAGCCGCTTGTGCTTCATTTGGTGGACGAAAAAGATGCGCCCATCGCTGGCGCCGAGGTGCGGACCGACATGAATCCGTCCCCCGATCAGATTGTGAACTGGGTGGCAACGACCGATGCGAATGGCCGCGCCGTCTGGTCAACCGCGCCCGACAAGCCGGTGACGATTTGGATCAAACCGCCGACGGGCTCGGTCTATCCATATCGCACGGCGCGACTGGTGGCCGATGGCAACGAGCATTTGATCCGCTTGCGCCCCGGTGCCGACAAATCGGTGCTGGTCCGCTTCCATGTCGTGGACGCGGAGTCCGGCGCGCCAGTGCCGAAATTCGAAGTGTGGCGGCGGTTGGCCAACCAGGCGTTCAAGCCGTGGGGCGAGCCGGCGGAAAGGGGCGAATTCACGCGCGACTTGGAGGCCGGCGAATTGCCGAACGGCTTTGTGCCTTCCTACCGGTTGCAGGTGCGGGCCGCAGGCTATGCGGGATGGTCTAGCGAAACCCTCGACTTCGCTAACGGCGATCAGGAACACACGCTCAAGTTGGTGAAGGGTGAATCGACGCTCGCGAACGAGCCGCCTCCCTCTCGCATCGCCGGCTTGGGCATCGATGGAGATCGCGACCCACAGTTAGTGCTCTTCGCCGGGTCCGTTGCCAAATTGCTGGAAACCGGCGACGTGGATGCTTTCTTGAAGGTCGCCACGGCGTCGCTTGACGATTGGAAACGGCTCCTGCCGGCCGGCGCGAGCGAGAGGGAACTGCCGCTGGGGCCCAATCCTCAACCGACGATCGAACGTCGCCAGAAAGTGGTCGCCACGAGTGCGCGCCACGTGCTCGAACTCGCCCAACGGGCGGGCATCGTGCCGGGGAAGATCCGATTTGTCGTGAAATCCGTGAGTTCGCCGTCGAACTCCTCGAGTGGTTTCAAAATTGGGAATCAATCCGTGATGACGCCCTCGGCCCTAGCGCTCCGCGTCGTGCTCACCGGCGAACCGGTGGGCGAGGGAGGCGGAAAGCCGCTGAGCGGCGACTACACACTGAGTCTCGGCAACGCGCGCAAATTTCCCAGCGGTTGGCGCACGGACGAGGGTGTGCGGTGGGCCGCGTTGCCGGATGGCCTGACCGACGAAACGATCCGGCGCGAACTGGCGATCGCGAATCGGATCGCACCGACGACCTTTGGCGATGAGCGAATTCTGAGCGGGATGGACGATCCCGCGCTCCTGCAGTTTGGCGAGATCGTTGCGGAACTCGTCCGGCGGCGCGCGGCGTCGACATTTGTCAATTCCGCGCGTCTGACTCGCGATGAGACGGCCGCGTTTTATCTTCGCACCGACCGAGCCGTTACCGCTGAACTCGATGAAGCGTATGCGCGCAACTCGAACGGATTGAAGGCGGCCGCAGAAGCGATGGTCGCATTGCAGGAGCGCATGGGCATCGATCTCAGCGACGCGCACCTGACTGTGAAGCAAGTGCTCGCTGAGCGACCCTCGTTCATGCGCTTCGGGCAGATCGATGGAGTCGGAGCGAACTCGCTCCGCGTAGTGTTTGGCGCGGAGTCCAGTCGGACAGGCGAGTCGGGGCAGCCTCTCGCGGGCAATTACACCGTGGCGATCGGCAACGCGATGCGCGTGGGCGATCGGTGGGTGTTGGTGGAGGACAAGATTCGCTTTCAGGAGTTTCCCAAAGGGCTGGTGAGCGACATGGAGCAAAAGCATGTGCAGTTTGAAAATTATGTGGCCGAGCACCGCACGCTTCCGCCCGGACACCCGGCACCTGAAGTTTCCTTCATCAAGCTCGCGGACCACAGCACGTCGCAGCTTTCGACGTATCACGGCAAAGTCGTCGTGCTAGAGTTTTGGGCCACGTGGTGTGGGCCCTGTCAGGAACCGATGTCAAAACTGCAGCACCTGCGCGAAGCCCATCCGGATTGGAAGGATCGGGTGGAGGTAATTGCGCTGAGCATCGATGACAAAGCGGAGGAGGCGCGCAGTCACCTCGAGAAGAAAGGCTGGTCGAACACCTTTAACGTATGGGCCGGGCCGGGTGCGTGGCAGGCGCCGGCGCCGCTCGCGTTTCGCGTTCGCGGCGTGCCCACGTCGTATGTGCTGGATCGTGAAGGCCGCGTCGTGCAGGCAGGGCACCCCGAGACGATGGACTTTGGCAAGATCGTCGATGCCGAGCTGAAGAAATCTCCGTTGTGATTCCCACGAACTGGCGATCGTAAACGTAGTGTCTCTTTATCCAACCAATGGGAAACGCCCCGATCGCTCACAGCGGCTTCGCCAGTTTCAGGATTCCCTCGAACCGCGGGTCGTCTTTGACCATGGGCCCGTCGCGGTCCGATTCTGGTGCGATGACGATCAGGCCCGCCCCGTTTTCGCCTACTGGGACAGGACCCCCAGCGTCGTCCCGTATCCCTTCCGCCCGCCCTCCCAGAGGTCGAACTGCGTCCTCGCGGGAAAATGCCCGGCCGCCTCGGGCTCAGAAAAAAGCACCTCGCAGTTCACCGCCGCCCCGCCCGGGACCACCGGGGTCGACGGAAACACCGCGGCCGGAAAATGGCGGCGCCCCGGCGAGACGAGCACCGTCTGGAACTGCGCCGCCGGCAGCGACGACCGGCGCCCGCCGGCGGCGGGGGCGAGCAGCGTAAGTTGGACTCGGAGGTGGCGGGCGTCGGTCATGCCCCTTTAGTGTCCGAACCGGGCGCCGGGTGCCATCCCGATTGCGGCCCGCCCCCGGTTTGTCACCTTTTCGCCGTCGACCCTGCGAAGCCCCGCTTTTCCCAATTTGCCTGTGCAAAGGAACCTCGGGGAAACTCCGATTTCTCCCGAGACCCGCCCCAAGTTTCTTCTGGTTCTAGATCCAATCTTGTTGTTTAATGACTCTGGCAATCGAGGTCGAAGAACTTCGTTCGAAGGCCCGGCTATTCGTGGCCTTGTTGGACGCGATCGACGATGCCAACTTGATCGACGGAACGGATTGGAAAACGGAGTGGCACGTAATCAAGGCGCGCCTCGATGCATGGCCGGATTATGACGCCGAGGCGGAACGGCTGTTCGACTTGATCGATGGCATCGAGAAATCCAGTCGGCTTCGCGGCACTTGGATTGAGCACCGCTGGCGTTCAGTCCTAACCAAGCTTGCCGCGGTCTAGACCCTCGCGCGCCGACGAAGGGCCGCCTGGGGCAAAAGAAGAGGCCGCCGGTTACCAGCCGGCGGCCAACCAGCCTCGGCCCCTGGATACTCGCGACTCGGTGTGCTCAATGTCGCACCTGCACGTAGGGAGCACCGCGGTGATCGAAGTCGATGATCCGCGGCATCACAATGGCGAGATAACGTTCGCCCTCCCCCGGCGGCATCAGCACCGCCACCCGGTGAAAGTGAGCGGTCATCGCATCGACACATGTCTTTTCCAGCGCCGCCATCTCGGCGTGCGCCCCACCGCGCTTGCTGACCGCCAAAGCCCGTTTCCCGGCGATGGTTGCCGTCCCCGGCGGCGACCGCCTGTTGCTGGCCTACGAGCAAGGCACAACAGTGGTTGTTGAACAGCTGTAGGGGCTCGGGTGGCTTCGGAAAACTTCCGACGCGCTGAGCGGGTGCGCGATATTCGGAGGGATTTTCCGACGGGCGGTGTAGTGTTGTCAGAGAGTTCCGCTCTCCCTTCCAAATCGATAAAAACCCAACGAAACGCACGTGAAAACCGAACTTTGCCTCAAACTGGGCTCCACCGCATTCGCACTACTGCTGGGCACACTAACCGCCGCTTATGCCGGCCCATGACCGGAGTAGTTCTTTGCGAAATTTACGATGTGCAATAGCGTCTGAGTTAACTCAGCCAACACCGAAGAATTCGACCACGATGAACCTTTCTGCCCGACTGATTCTAATTCTGGCGGCAGTCGTAGGATTAAGCGGGTGCATGATGATGCCGGGAATGTGCGGCGGAATGATGGGCTCCCACGGACAATCTCCCGCTGCGACACCCGCAACTCCGCAGCCCAGCTCCGACCCGGCATCCAGTGCGCCCACCAACTCTGCGCCAGTCACGTCTCCTCCGCCCCACCACTAAATCGAGCGACCGTCCAGACGGAGATTGCGAGGATGTTGCTCCGTCGACTAACGCCTCCTGCCGCGATCCCATAAAAATCCAGTTTCCGAACGAAATTCATGCACCGCCGTCATTTTCTCCAAGCCACCGCAGTCGGAACCGTTTCAACGCTGGCTGCCCTGCAAACCGCCTCCGCCCAGATGATGCGGGGCATGACCAGCGCCGGGATGGGTGGAATGATGGGCCAGTCGCCTACGACTGGACCAAACTGGCCCACGGGGCTTCCGTTGCGCCGCCTCGGCGTTCTCGAAAACACCAGTCTCTCGGCGGGTGAGTTTGAGGGGACGCTGGTTGCCTCGCGATACCTCGCCTCCTTGGTCCCCGGCCGCACAACGGAATTGTGGGGCTACAACAACGCCTCTCCTGGGCCGGTGATCGAATTGCGGGAAGGACAACGGGTCACAATCGGTTTTGCCAATCGGCTTGGTCTCGACTCGACAATCCATTGGCACGGACTGCCAGTTCCTGCTGACCAGGACGGCAGTCCCATGGAGCCGGTCGCACCCGGGGCAGATCGGCTCTACACCTTCGATGTACCGATCGGCAGCGCGGGCACCTATTGGTATCATCCACATGCGCACCAAACGACCACGCTACAGGTGGGTCACGGGCTCGCGGCACCTCTCATCGTGCGCAGCGTGGACGATCCGCTGGGTATCCTTCCAGAGGTGAACTTGATGATCACGTCCCTTGCGCTTGACCAGAACGGGCAGGTAGCCACCGGTTCAACGGCGATGGCTGGCATGGGGATGATGATGACGACCGGCGCCGGCGAACTATTGGTGAACGGACAGAAAACTCCGCTGCACACGGTGGCGCCGGGCGCTACCCAGCGCTGGCGGATCATCAATGCCACCGCGGATCGCTATCTGCGTCTCGCTCTCGACGGCCACCGTTTCACGGTCGTCGGCACCGATGGCGGGCTCTTGACTGAACCGTTGTCGGGCTTGACCGAATGGCTGCTCGCTCCCGCCCAGCGAGTGGAAATCGTGGTCATGATCGCAGCCGGGCAGTCCGCTCGCTACATGTTACGAGACCTCGGATATACTGGAGGGATTGGCGGTGTTGCCGGCGGACAGCTGCTTTCAGTCGAGACGGACGGGGCAGTCCCGCAGGCGCCGATCGAGTTGCCAGCCGTACTACGACTAGTTGCTGATCTCGGCCCCGCGACCACCCGGCAGTTAGTCGTGCTTTCCGCCACTGGGATGGGGATGATGGGAACCTTCCTCATCAACGGCAGGGTTTTTGACATGAACCGCGTTGATCTCGAAACCGTGGTCGGTCGCGTGGAACTCTGGGACCTCGTCAACACGACCATGATGGATCATCCGATTCACATCCATGGGACGCAATTCCAGGTGGTCGGGCGCACCGTGAGAGGTGTCGTCGTTCCGGCTGCCTATCCTGCGTGGTTCGACACGGTGAATGTGCCGGCAGGCGAAACTATCACGATCAAGACCCGGCAGATGCTACCGGGGAAACGGATGATCCATTGCCATATTCTGCCGCATGAAGACGCGGGAATGATGGCCGTGCTGGACGTTACTCTGGCGTGATGCAGTTACGGTGATATTGGCCTTCTCGCTGGCGGGTTACGTGAGCAGCGATAATCGCCCGTTCACAAAAGGAAGGTAATCGGCACGGGCAAATCGCAGGGAACACGAGGCGGTGAGGTCGGCAGTGCTCACCGCGTCGCTTCGGGGATTGGTTGCCCCAGATCGCTCAATAACTTTCGTGGGCGCCCACGCGAAATTATCCATTCGGCCACCGCGACATTTATGGCCCAGCCCGCTCCCATGAAAAGTGCCCTTGCGAGTTCCCCTTGAATGCTCGGGAACAGAAACCCCGGGAGATGCGTGAAGGCTTGCGTCCCCGCGCCGAGGCCGAGGGCGTAACCGCGAATCATCCAGGCTTCGTGTCGCGGGATGTCGCGCCGCAGGACCGCCGCAACGCCGAGGCACAGGGATAACGCCATCGCCGAACCCGCCAACAGGCGGATGACATAGAGGAACGGGCCGTCGAAACTCGCGGGCAGCGGGCCGGCAAAACTTGCGGGCGGGTGGAACAGGGTCATCCACAGGCCCGTCAGCGCGGCGACCAGGCCACATGGGACCAGCACTCGCCCGGCCACACGATGCCAGGATCGGTTACGGCGCCGGAACCCGGGCGCGAACTGGAATGCTCCAAGCACGCAATAGATCACTGAGCTGGCAATGTGCGCCACGACGGACAGTGGCGCGGCAAAGAACCGTGCGTTGTCGGGTGTTATTTCCGCCCCACCGCCGAGCTGAACCAGCCGAAGAGTGCCGCCGGCAATCGGGATGAGGCTGAGAGCGATCAACCCGGTGGGAATGATCCAATTGGCTCTGGCGGGGGAGGTCATGCTGAAGGCAGGTATCGCGACGGACCCAAAACACCGTTTTGCGTCCACATGTATGAAAGCAGTGATGGTCTCCGAGTTGGTTTTGCGCGCCTCACTCTTCCGTTGCAACCAAGGCAACCATCAGCGCAAGGACGACAAGGGCTGCGATCATGGTCATTTCGCGGCAATCTTAGTTACGGTCGGATGGACAATCTTGCGCAGCTCAATGCTCCAGTGGTCGATGGCATAGTGCGCCTGACCGAAGCGAGTATAGGCCCAAAGCCCCTGCAACGGCGTGGCGTTGGTGAAGCCCGCGAGGGCTACGAGTTGCTCGCCGTTGCTGGCATCGCGGACTTCGTATTCAACGCTAACACCCCCGTTGTCGACCGGGCAAATCACCAGGCTCGTGACCACGTTGAGGGCGGGATTGGAAGTGTCTACGCCGGTGATCGCGGAGCGGATCCTCAACGTTCCCGCTTCGGCGGCAGTGACGATCATCCACTCCTTCGCGAACGCTTTCCGCAGGGCCTTATCGCCGTAAGCAGCAAGATCCGTAATTTCCTTCGCGGAGATTTTCTTTTGATCCTCGGCCGTGAGGCGAACGACCGCGGGCTCGATGAGCACGCTGGTGTAGTCTGACTTCCTCCAATCAGTCCGCTCATACACGAGGCGATGCGAGTCCTTCGGATCGGCCTTCAGGTGATCGTAGCTATCGAGAAATCCACTGGAGTGGTTCGACAGGTTGGCGCACCCACCCACCAATAATGAGGCGAAGATCACCGGGAGGATCCTCAACCGGGCCGCGAATCTCGAGGGAATGGCGTTGGCCCCGCTCGCCCGGAGATATCTCAGCGCCATGGCGAGTTTGGACTGCACCGTGGTGGAGCGGTCGGCGGCATGACCGGAGCCAGCGACCGGGCGCAGCGCGACCCGCCGCGACTTGACCTTTAACGGACGAACCCGGGCGGCGAGAAACGGTCCGAGTTCGGCGGCACCGAAGTCGGCGAGAATGTTGCCCGACCAATCGAGGACTGGCGCTTTTGCCTGGCCGGAGAGGAGCAGCATTTCAGCGAACGCGGCTGCGTCAGAGGTCACGCTCAGTTCGTCGTAAGCGACCCCTTCGCGATCTAAGACTTCGCGGGCTTGGGCACACCACGGGCAACCGATCTTGGTATAGAGAATGGGACGGGAGTTTTTCATGAGGAAAAAGACGACCTGTTGGCGCGGGCACGGCTGCCCATCGCGATGACAAGCGCACCGAGGGTCAGAATCGCCGCGACGCCAAATGTGATCCGCATGCCGGTGGCAACGGCGCTAGGGCGCGCCGCTGTGAGGTCGATCGTCGCCGCTCCCAGTGCGAACACGGCGCCCATCACGGATGCGCCCGTGATGCGGCCGAGATTACGCGAGAGATTGAGCAGGCCGGAAACAACGCCCCGTTGTTCAGGTTGGATGCCTGCCATGATGGCGGTGTTGTTGGCCGTCTGGAACAGCCCGTAGCCGGCGGTGATGATTGCTATCGGAACGAGGTAGCCGAAAACGCCGAGCGTTGCCGGCAGGAGGGATAGATTGAAGGACCCGATTGCCATGCTGATGAGCCCGATGACGGTCATGCGTTGGGCGCCAAAACGGTCCGCCCAGCGACCGGCAGGCATCGCAATCAGAGCGGCGACCAGCGGACCGACCGACAAGACGAGCCCGACCCTGGCTGCATCGAGTCCCAGCGCGCGGGATAGATAGAACGGCCCGACCACGAGCGTTGTGGTCACCACCGTGGCGACGAGCACGCTGATCGCGAGACTCGCGCTCAGCACGGGGTCGCGGAACATCCCCAACCGAATCAGAGGAGCCGCAGCTCTCGCCTCGGCCTGGACGAAGAGGCCGGCGCCGCCCACCGCCGCCAGCAGCAGCACCACGTTGAGCAAACCGAAACCGCCGCACCCAACCGTCACGGCCAAGGCATACGCCGCGAGCGTCAGGGCCAGCAGCAGCGTGCCCACTTGGTCGAACCCGACTGACCCTGCTTTTGGCCCCCGGCGATCCGCGGCCAGCGAGCGACGTGCGAGGAAAAAGGTGAGGAGGCCCAACGGCACATTGATCAGGAAGATGGCCCTCCACCCGAATCCGGCGATCAGAACCCCTCCGAGCGATGGTCCGAGAGCGGTGCCAACCGCGGACATCGTTCCCAGCAATCCCATGGCGCTGCCGGTTTTTCCCTTGGGGACCGTCTCCCCGACAAGCGCCATGGTGAGGGCCATCATGATGGCCCCTCCGAGTCCCTGCACGGCCCGGCCAGCCAGCAGCAACCAGAGCGTGGGCGCACCGCCGCACAGGGCTGAAGCCAGCGTAAACAGGAGGATTCCGGCCAGCAGCAGGCGGCGGCGGCCGATGAGATCACCGAGCCGTCCAACGCTGACAATCAGCGTGGTGATCACGAGCAGGTAGGAAAGGACCACCCACTGGACTTCCTGGAAAGAGGCGGTGAACGCCTGGGCCAACGTCGGCAGAGCAACATTGGCGATGCTCGTGTCGAGAGACGACAGCAGCATGGACAGTGAAAGGCTGATGAGTGCCCACCGCACCGACGGTGCCCGATTCGCGCTTTCAGCGAGCGCCCCATCTCCCTCCGCTATGGCTGTCTTCAACATGGGCCGGACTATAGCCCACGACCGGACATGGCGGAAGACGCACCGTTTGCACTTTATTCGTGCGTTTGGCGCTATGCCACGACACGGTGAAATCATGTCGAGACCCGATCTCAATCTGCTCGTCACCCTTGATGTGCTGCTCGCGGAAGGCAGCGTGGCGCGCGCGGCCCAACGGTTGCGACTCAGCCCGTCGGCGATGAGCCGGGCCTTGGCGAGATTGCGTGAGACGACGGGCGATCCGCTTTTGGTGAGAGCCGGACGCGGTCTTGTCCCTACCCCCCGAGCGCTCGAACTCCGCGAGCAAGTCAGTCAGGTCGTGCAGGGCGGCGAAGCGGTTCTGCGGCCGGCCGAGAAGCTCGACCTCAAACCATTGATCCGAACCTTCACGCTTCGGATCAGTGAAGGCTTTGTGGAAAACTTTGGACCAGACCTCATTGCTCGCATCGGCGAGGACGCTCCCCACGTTCGGCTGCGGTTTCTGCCGAAGGCGGATAAGGACAGCAAATCGCTTCGCGACGGAGCCGTTGATCTGGAAACCGGCGTAGTGGAGACAACGACAAGCCCGGAGGTGCGTGCGCAAGCTTTGTTCCGAGATCGCTACATCGGCGTCGTGAGCAAAGGGCACCCCCTGAGCAAGGGCAAGATCACCCCCGCCCGCTACGCCGCCTGCCGGCACATCTCCATCTCGCGGCAGGGCCTCGACAAAGAACCGATTGACGAAGCCCTGAAGCCCCTTGGGCTGACGCGGGAAATCGCCGTTGCGATTGTTGGTGGCTTCGCGACCGCACTGGCTCTGGCTCGGGCCTCCGACCTGGTCGCCAGCGTTCCCGAGCGACATACGGGAAATCTGCGCCTTGGGATGCATAGCTTTTCCATTCCGGTTCCCACGCCTGAGTTCACCGTATCATTGCTTTGGCACCCCCGAATGGATGCCGATCCGGCGCATCGATGGCTTCGCGGCTGTGTTAGGGATGTCTGCACCACGACCCACTGAGCAGTTTGGCTTTTAGAGAGTGGTAGCGCCGCTGCCGTCACCCAGACGGGCAAGATTGCGCCGTTTCACAATGAACGTATTCGGCACGGGCAAATTGCAAGCTGGGCTTGCCTCGAAAAAATGGGCACCAATTCAGACGGCGTTGACGTCAATGAACGCCATTGAAACTGCTGGGTTGAGGCGATGTTTTTCCGGATTGGGTGTTAATCACTTTTTGCAAAAACTCGCATGGATTGGCCGAGAAAACGCGAATTCGAGAGGCCAAATCCGAACTAACGCCCAAAGTGATTAACACTCGAATCCCGCAAGAGCCTCCAAAAAAGAAACTTCCGCAAAGTGTTAATCACCCTGCGGAAGTTCGGATCAAAAAACAGATGGCTGCCCGGGCTGGGATCGAACCAGCGACCAAGTGATTAACAGTCACCTGCTCTGCCACTGAGCTACCGGGCAATGGCTCGCGCGGCTTGCACCGGCGAAAGGACCCACGAAAACAGGCCGGATTAGGCCCTTGTCAATGTCTGTTTTGCCCGCCACCGAGGAAAATCACCATGCAGCCAAAGTTTTGGTTGCTTTCACCTTGCCCGCTCCTATGACCTCAAACCCTTTTCCACTACGCCTGCCTCCAATTCCGGGGCGACAGGGGGAACGAAATCCATGAAGCAACAGTTCAAACTCAACGTCACGCCGCGCGCTCAAACCGGCCGCAGCGCCTCCCGCCGTCTCCGCAAGGCCAATCGTGTTCCCGCGATTCTTTACGGGAAGCACACTAGTCCGGAGTCGCTCTCGATCGAAGGACCGGAGTTCGTTCGCTTGCTGAAATCCGTCGCTGGCCGCGCCGTTCTCATCGAGCTCGCCCGTGCAGACAAGTCGGATCAGGCACTCTCGTTCCTGCAGGAAGTGCAGCGTGATCCGATCACCGACAAATATCTTCACGTTGATTTGCAGGAGGTGAAGTCAGATGAAAAATTTGAAATCCGTGTTCCAATTCAGACCGTTGGTGAATCTTTCGGTGTAAAAAACCAGAGCGGCGTGCTAGAACTCAATACGCATCAACTCCGCGTTCGCTGTCTGCCCAAGGATTTGCCTGAGGTCATCACGATCGATGTCACCGAACTCAAGGTCGGTGAGACGATCAAAATTGGTGCGCTCAAGCCGGTCGCTGGTGTCGAATTCATGGACACCAAGGGCCAGCCCGTCGTCTCGTGTGTCGAACCCGTTGCCGAGATCGTGCAGGAAGTCGTTGCCGCCGCGCCCGTCGAGGGTGCCGCCGCCGTTCCCGCCGAGGGTGCTGCTGCTGCCGCTCCCGGTGCGACTCCCGCTGCTGGTGCTCCCGCTCCCGCCGCTGGTGGGAAACCTGGTGCCGCCGCGGCTCCCGCCGCTGGTGCCAAACCCGGTGCGGCTCCCGCCGCCGGTGCCGCCAAGCCCGCCGCTCCCGCCAAGAAGTAATTCTTGTTTTTATTTCCGCGCCGCTCCGTCGCTTGACCGCGCCGGAGCTTGGCGATTGTTCTTTGAGTCATGTCCATCTCGCTCGTTGCCGGTCTCGGCAATCCGGGCCGCGATTACGAGTCCTCCCGCCACAATCTTGGTTGGGTGGCGCTCGATGCTTTCGCCAAAAAACATGGCCTCGCTTGGAAACAGGCGGCGCAGTTTGAGGCGGAAGTCGCGCGCTGGGATACTCCCGGCCGCACGCGCTGGCTCGTGAAACCACTGACGTTCATGAACGAAAGCGGTCGCGCCGTCGGCGCGTTTGCCCGATTCTTCAAAATCGCGCCGCCCGATATCGCCGCCGTCTACGACGACCTCACGATCGATCTCGGTCTCGTCAAAGTTTCGGTCACCGGCAGCGCAGGCGGTCACAATGGCGTAGCCAGCCTGCTTGAGCACGTCGGTGACGGCTTTGTCCGCTACCGACTTGGCATCGGTCCGAAGCAGCCCGCGCAGATGGAACTCTCAGACTTCGTCCTCGGAAAATTCACTCCCGAACAACACACTCTTCTCTCTCAAAAGCTCCCATCCCACGTCGACGGCCTCGACCTGCTGCTCTCCCGCGGCACCGAAGCCGCGATGAACCAACTCAACCGCAGAGCCCAACCATGATCGCCACCAAACGCAATTACCGCGCCTCCTTCATCCTCGACAATCGCGGCAAGGAAGAATCCGTCGAGCAACTGATCGAAGGCGTGAAGAAAGTCATCGCCGAAGTTCAAGGCGAAGTCTCCGCCGTCGAAAACGTCGGCCGCAAAGACTTCATCCGCGTGACCGACAAGAAGCTCACTGCTGCGCACTACGTGCAGATCAAGTTTTCCGGCCCCGCAGCGACTCCCGCGTTGCTCCGCGAAAAGCTGCGGCTCAACAGCAGCGTTTACCGCACGTTTATCCAGTCGGCCTAACCGGCGCCGGTCCGTCTTTTCTCCATGCCCGCCCTCAACAAAGTTCTTCTCATGGGCAACCTGACGCGCGACCCCGAGTTGCGCGTCACGCCGAAGGGCACGTCCATTTGCCAGTTTTCCCTCGCGATTAACCGCACCTTCAAAATGGAGTCGGGCGAGACCCGCGAGGAAGTCACTTACATCGATGTCGAAGCGTGGGGCAAGCAGGGCGAGACGATCGCGAAATACGTGACGAAGGGCCGTCCGCTCTACGTTGAAGGCCGCCTGCGGCTCGACCAGTGGGAAGACAAGAACACGAAGGAAAAGCGCAGCCGTATGAAGGTCGTGCTCGAGCAATTTCAGTTTCTCGGTGACAGCCGCGGCGGCGGTGCAGGTGGGGGAGGCGGCGCGTCCGTTTCGTCCGAACCCGGCATCGATCAGACCGTTTCGCCCGAGCGCCATTCTCCACCTGCTCGCGGTGGTGTCGCCAAACCCGGCGCGCAGGAAAATCTCGACGAAGACGTTCCTTTTTAGCGTTTTGAGCGTTTCCAAAAATTTATCGTAGCGGCGTCCTTTAACTGACGCCGTCGGCGGCAAGTGCCGTCGCGACACCCGAAAACCACAATCGCCGCTTCGCGCGGACTGCTTAGACAAAACCAACATGGCTCACACAGAAATTCTCCTCGTCCAACCCGTCGAAGGTCTCGGCGGCGAAGGCGATCAAGTCAAAGTCCGCGCCGGTTACGCGCGCAATTATCTCCTTCCGCGCAAGATCGCGGTGCCGCTCACCGCGTCGAACCGCAAGCATGTCGATGCCCTGAAGGCGCGGCGCGCCTCGCGCGAACAGTCGGAGCTTTCCGGCGCACAGGAACTCGCCAAGCAGCTCGAAAAGACGAGCCTCGCCTTTGCCGTGAAGACTGGCGAGGGCGGCAAGATGTTCGGCGCGATCACCGCGCAGGATATCCACGACAAGCTAGTCGCCTCCGGTTTCACTCTCGAAAAGAAGAAGATCCACCTGCACACGCCGGTGAAAACCCTCGGCAAGCACGAGGTAAAGGTGAAACTCCACGCTGACGTTTCGGTCGACCTCAGTTTCGACGTCGTCTCGGAAAACCCGATTGTGCCGGTCGCCGTCGAGGCCCCGAAGCGCGTCGAGAACTACGAGCGGCCCTACGAAAAGCGCGAGCGCAAGCCGCGCCGCGAGTAACTGCCGTCCTTTGATTTCGAAGGCCGCGTCCGCGCGTCGGACGCGGCCTTTGTTTTTTGGGAACAGAATGTTCAAAACCTACAGTTGCCGCGCCGCCGCCGTCCGTTTTCACTGACGATTCCGCATGGCCGACGAAGCGATTTCCTTTCCCCCGCGTGCCGCGGCCCCCGTCGGCCGCTCGCTGCCGCATAGCCTTGAGGCGGAGGAATACCTGCTCTCCTGCTGCCTGCTCGACGGCGCCGATGTGATCTCGCGCTGTCTTGAGGCGCGCATCCGGCCGGAATCGTTTTACGACACCAAGCACGGGATCGTTTTCGAGTGCCTGCTCGATCTCTACAATCGGCAGCAACCGATCGATGTGTCGGTGGTCGCTGAGGAGTTGAAGACGGCGAAACAGCTCGATGCGGTCGGCGGTTACGCGTTTCTGACGCAAGTCTCGTCGCGGATTCCGACTACGGCGCAGGCGGGGTATTTCATCGACAAGGTCCGCGAGCAATCGCTGCTCCGCGAAATCATCCGCTCGGCGACGGGCGCGGTCGAGGAATGCTATAATTTTTCCGGTGGCATCGACGAGTTCGTCGATCAGGTGGAGACGCGGATCTTTTCGGTGACGCAGAACCGCGTCTCTGAAAGCGCCAAGCCGATGCGCGAGCCCACGCGCGAGGCGATGAACGTCATCACGAAGATGTTGATGAAAAAGGGCGAGCTCACCGGCGTCGCCTCGGGTTATAAAGATCTCGATGCGCTGACGTGGGGCTTCCAGCGCCAAGAAATGATCATCCTTGCGGCGCGGCCCTCGATGGGAAAAACGTCGCTCGCGCTCAACATCGCCGAAGCGGCTGCGATGCCGAAGAAGGGCGAGCCGGTCGCCACGCTGATTTTCTCGCTCGAAATGAGTGCCGCGCAGCTCGCGTTGCGCATGTTGTGTTCGCACGCCCGGGTGAACATGAAGCTTCTCCGCGACGGCCTGCTTTCGAAAAACGGCGACGAGCAGAACCGCCTCGTCGCGACGGCGGACGAGTTTTCCAAGTCACCTATCTTCATCGACGATTCCAGCGCGCTCTCGATCATGCAGCTCCGCGCCAAGGCCCGCCGCATCCACGCCCGCCACACCCTCGGTTTCATCATCGTCGACTACCTCCAGTTGCTCAGCCCGACCGACGGTAAGATGCCCCGGGAACAGCAAGTGGCTGAAGCCTCCCGCGGACTAAAATCACTCGCGAAGGAACTCAACCTGCCCGTGCTTGTATTAAGTCAGCTCAACCGCTCATCCGAAAAGGAGAACCGCACGCCCAAACTGGCCGACTTGCGCGAATCCGGCTCGATCGAGCAAGACGCCGACGTAGTTCTCATGCTTGCCCGACCCCGCGATGCCGATGAAAAATTCCAAGTTGCCGCCGACTCGGCGGAGTTAATCGTTGCCAAGCAACGAAACGGCCCGGTAGGAGAATTGAAGCTCACTTTCCTTCGAGACATCACCCGCTTTGAAAACTTTCACCAGTAACCCTGTCCGTAGGGTCACATCCTTATTATTTGCGATTCTTGGGCTACTGGCGGGTAGCGCTCTGGCTCGGGCCCAGGCCCCTGCCGCCGCTCAGCCAGCGCAACCCGCTGCACCCGTCTTCAAAGTCGGCACGATCACGATCAAGTTTGTCGGCACGGCCAACGTCAACGAACAGGTCGTCCGCGCCAACATGCAGGTGCGCGAAGGCGGCGACTTCGACGATGCGATGATCGATCGCGACTACCGCGCGCTCTACCGCACCGCGCTGTTCGAATATATCCAGATCAAGCAGGAGCAGGTTGATGCGACCACCTTCAATTTCATCATCGAGGTCACGCCAAAATACCGGGTCCGCGCCGTGCGCTTCGAGGGCAACGTGAAGGAAAAGACCACGCGCCTCGAAAAGGAAATCAAGACCCGTGCCAACCTCGCGCTCGACGAACGCCAGGCGAAGGACGACGCTGAGAAACTCCGAGAATACTATCAGAAAACCGGCTACAATCAGGCGCAGGTCACCCACAGCATCGAACTCGATCGCGCGGGTGGGTTCGGCACCGTCGTTTTTAAGATCCGCGAGGGCGCGAAGGTCAAAATCGGCGACGTTAAGTTTGTCGGCAACGCCCACATCAAAGCCGCCAAACTCAAGGGCGAGATGGAGACGAAGAAATGGTGGATGTTCTCCTGGCTGACCGGTTCTGGCCGCTTCAAGGACGACCAATTCGAGGACGACCTCGACAAGGTTCGCGACTACTACCGCGAGCAAGGTTTCCTCGACGTCGAGATCGGCGCCGACAAGGTGCATTTCGACTATCCCACTCCCGACCGCCTCGTCCTCACCATTGAAGTTTCCGAGGGGCGCCAATATCACATCGGCGAGGTTTCCTTCTCCGGCAACAAGCTCTACACGTCGACGCTCCTGCGCCGCGTCGCCCGGCAGAAGACGGGCTACGTTTTCACGCCGTCGAAGCTCGACAAAGATGAGGAACGCATCCGCGACTTTTACGGCAAGGACGGCTACATCGAAACCCGCGTCCACCTCGTCCGGAAGCCCAACATCGAGACCGGTGCCATCGACGTCGAATACCAGATTCAGGAAAACGATCGCTACAACGTCGAGTCCATCGTCATCGAGGGCAACACGAAGACCAAGAGCACCGTCATCCTGCGCGAGCTCGTGCTCGGCCCCGGCGACGTGTTCAGCACCGTGCTCGAAAAGATCAGCAAGCTCCGCCTCGAAAACACCCGTTTCTTCGATTCCGTCGACGTCACCGAACAGGAAACCGCAGGCAACATCCCCGGTCGCCGGAATCTCCGTGTGGCCGTGCGCGAAGGTCGCACCGGCAATCTCACGTTCGGCGCCGGTTTCAGCTCGCTGGAGCGCGCCACGCTCTTTACGGAGGTCTCGCAGTCGAATTTCGACATGTTTAACCGCCGTTCCTTCTTCCAGGGTGACGGCCAGAAATTCCGCCTTCGCCTCCAGCTCGGTTCGCTTTCGAGCGAGGCAGTGCTGTCGTTTGAGGAACCCTACTTCTTTCAGAAGCAGCTGCGCTTCGGCTTCAGCATCTTCCGCACGAGCTCGGACTACAACAGCTCCTTCTACACCGAAATCGACACCGGCGCGGAGATTTATATCTCGAAACGCCTCTTCGAACTCGTCGAAGGCCGCATCTCCTACACCTTCCAAGTCGTCGACATCAAGGACGTCTCGGCCACCGCCTCGTCCGTCATTCAGGATCTCGCGGGCAACAACGCCCTGTCGAAAATCAGCTTCCAACTCCTGCGCGACACCCGCGACAAGATCATCAACACCACCTCGGGCAACTACATGCAGTTCGACACCGCGGTGGCCGGTGGTCCCCTCGGCGGCAGTAAAATCAACAATTTCTACAGCTTCGAATTCCGTGGATCGCAGTTCTTCCCGGTCTTCGAGACGCAGGCCCAAGTCCTCAGCCTCCGGCTTCGCGGCGGCGTGATCGACAGCTTCGGCAAGAGCAACCAGCTCTATCCGCAGAAAAATCTCGACGGCACGCTCGCCACCGACCTCAACGGCAACCAGCTCTATTTCAAACCGGGTGTCGCCTACTACAACAAGTTCTACCTCGGCGGACCGACGACATTGCGCGGTTATGAATTTCGCACGGTCAGTCCGCGCGATGCGGCCGGTGAGCCCATCGGCGGCAAGACCTATGGCTTCTTTAGCGCCGAATACTCGATGGATATCGTCAGCCCGATTCGCTGGGCGCTCTTCTATGACGCCGGCTTCGTGAACAAGGGAGCCTACGATTTTAATCCCGCCGGCTATAACGACAATTTCGGTATCGGGCTCCGTCTGCAGGTGGCCGGCTCACCGCTCAGCCTCGATTTTGGTATCCCGTTAACCAGTTCAAAGGACTCCACTGGCACGAGCAACAAGAAGGGCAACCAGTTCAATTTTTCCTTTGGCACCCAATACTGATTCTGTTCCATTCACCGCTCCATTCTGAAAACAATACCTATGAAAAAAACCATCCAAACCCTCGTTGCCGTCGCGGCCTTGGGTGCTCTCACCTTGGCTGCCCGCGCCCAACCCGCGGTGAAGCTTTATGTCGTCGATATGGCCAAGCTCTACGACACCCACTACAAAACGGTCGAGAAGAACTCCCAGCTCCAAGCTGATGACGCGAAGGCGCAGGAAGAGGTCGATCGCATGAACAAGGAAGGCAACGGCCTCGTCGAGGAATACAAGGCCCTCAACGACAAAGCCGGCAACCCCGCGCTCACCGCCGAGGCCAAAGCCAGCGCGCAGAATGAAGCGCAGAAAAAGCTTGGGTCGATCCAGCAGAAGCAGCAGGAAGTCCAAACCTTCATCCAGAACACCCGCAATTCCCTGCAACAACGGATGCAGACCTATAAGGCGCTAATCCTTGAGGAAATCAGCAAGACCGCCACAACCGTCGCCCAGCGCAAGGGTGGCACGCTCCTCCTCGACAAGTCCGGCCCGTCGCTCTTCCTGATCCCGAATGTGATCTATTCTGATCCGGGCTTCGACATCACCGAAGACGTCGCCAAGGAAATCAACAAGGACCGCCCTGTCAGTGCGACTCCGTCCCCCGCCGCTGCCGCCCCGGCCGCCGCTCCCTCCGGCGCCGTTAACACCGCGCCCGGCATCAGCGTCCCCGGCCTCACGCCGAAGAAGTAATCGGGCGGCACGCTCCGTATTCCAATTGCAGCCCCGCTCTACCGAGCGGGGCTTTTTGTTTTCTTATCGCGGCGGTCGGTGACCGCCGTCTTGCACCTCGCGCCGAAAACGCCACGCTCCCGCCATGCAGGTTTCGTTCACCCCGGCCGATATCGCCGCTCTGACCTCGCCCCAATCCACCCGCGGCGCCACGGTCGAACCGATCCGTGGCCTCGCGGCCCTCGCCGATGCCGGCCCCGGTGATCTCTCGTTTCTCGGCAATCCGAAATACAAAGCCGAAGTCGCCACCACGCGCGCCTCCCTCGTATTGTTGCCTGCGGATTTCGTCGGCGAACCGCAGCCCGGCCAGCTTTTTTTCCTCGTCGAAAATCCCTCCGTCGCCCTCGCGCACATCTGCGCCCGCATCGAGCAATCGCTCTGGCCGAAACCTGCGCCCGGGATTCATCCTTCCGCGGTCGTTGCCGCCAGTGCCAAAATCGCCGCCACCGTCACCGTCGGTCCGCTCTGTGTCGTCGAGGCCGACGCCATCGTCGGTGAGCGCACGCATTTGCAGGCACAGGTGTTTGTCGGTCGTGCGGCGCGCCTCGGTGACGACTGCTGGCTGATGCCCGGTGCGATCGTCGCGGCCGAATGCGAACTCGGCCACCGCGTGCGCCTCCAACCCGGCGCCGTCATCGGCTCCGACGGCTTTGGTTACGAATTTGTCGGCGGTCGCCACGAAAAGCTCCCGCAAATCGGCCACGTCGTCATCGGCGACGACGTCGAGATCGGTGCCAACGCTACCCTCGACCGCGCGCGTTTCAGCCGCACGACCGTGGGCGCGGGCACCAAGATCGATAATCTCGTCCAAATCGGGCACAACGTCACCATCGGTCGGCACTGCCTCCTCTGCGCGCAGGCCGGCGTCTCCGGCAGCACCACCCTCGAAGACTATGTGGTGCTTGCCGGCAAGGCCGGGATCGCCGGCCATCTCACGCTGGGCAAAAGCGCCAAAATCGGCGGCGGCGCGGCCGTAACCCAGGACGTCGCGCCCGGCGCCTTCGTCAACGGCTCGCCCGCGATCCCGTTTATGCTCGAGCGCCGCATCGCCGTGCTCAAACAACGGCTCCCAGAACTTTTCAAACGCGTTGATGCTCTTGAAGCGCAGGCACGCTGACGCAAAAAAGTCTTCCGCCTCAGGACATTCTCGTCACGCTCCGCCCCCAACCATGGGTGAATCACGGCTGAAAATTTTTACAGGCAACTCCAACCGACCCCTCGCCGAGGAAATGTGTCGCTCAATTGGCGAACCGCTCGGCGAAGCCACCGTCACGAGTTTCCCCGACGGGGAGTCCTTCGTGAAGATCAACGAGAACGTTCGTGGCCACGATGTCTTCATCATCCAATCCACGTGTCCGCCGACGAATCACCACCTCGTCGAACTCCTCATCATGATCGATGCGGCGCGTCGCGCCTCGGCCCAGCGCATCACTGCGGTGCTGCCGTTCTACGGCTACGCCCGCCAGGATCGCAAGGATCAGCCCCGCGTGCCGATCACCGCGAAGCTCGTCGCCAACCTCCTCGTCGCCTCCGGCGCCACTCGCATTCTTACGATGGATCTGCACAGCCAGCAGATTCAGGGCTTCTTTGATATTCCCGTCGATCACCTCTTTGCCTCGCCGGTGTTCTTCGAATATTTTGCCAAGATGAAACGCGAGAATCTCGTCGTCTGCTCACCCGATGTGGGTGGCATGAAGATGGCCGCCGCCTACGCCGACGTGCTCGGCGCCGGCCTCGCGCTCGTGGCCAAGAAACGCAAGAGCGCCACCAAGGTCGAAGCCATCAACGTCGTCGGCGAAGTCGACGGCTGCGATGTGCTCCTCGTCGACGACATCACCGAGACTGCGGGCACGCTCTGCGCCGCCGCAAAAATTCTCCGCGAGCACGGCGCCCGCAGCATCCGCGCCGCCGTCAGCCACTGCATCCTTAACGAAGTCGCGATCGAGCGTCTCAAGGGCGGCCTGATCGACGAACTCATTACGACCAACTCCACGCCCATCGACACGCACGGCCTGCCGATCACCGTGCTCAGCATCGCCTCGCTCCTTGGCCAAGCCATCCAGCGCATCAACAGCAACGAGAGCGTCACCAGCCTGTTTCGGATCAAAGGCGTCTAAGCGCCGCCGCAGCGTCTTTTTGTTTGCCGAAATTTTTCGTCACCTCGCCCGGTCCCGCCGCGGAGAAGTCGGGGAACATCGTCCGCCACCGCCAGTCGTTTCCTCTTCATGAAATCCAAGCTTCGTTCCCGTCTCTCGATTTTGGCCGTGCTCGCGGCCGTGCTCGCGGCCGCGGTCGCCGCCGCTTTCGCAGCCAAGCCCGCGAAGGATGCCCCCGACGCGCCGACCGCTTCCGCTCCCACCAAGAAAGCCGACGTGCGTGTTGACCCTTCGCCGGTGTCCGAGGGCAAGTCCGCCGTCGTCACCAGTTATGCCGACGTGGTCGAGTCCGTGCAGAAAGCCGTCGTCTCGATCTATTCCACCAAAACCGTGCGGGAACACGTGATGGTAAATCCCTTTTTCCGCCAGTTCGGCATTCCGGATCAGGAGCGCGAAAGCAAACAGGAGGGACTCGGCTCCGGCGTGATCGTCTCGCCCGACGGCTACATCCTCACGAACAACCACGTCGTCGAGGGCGCGGACGAACTGAAAGTGCTGCTTCCCGACGACCGCGAGTTCATCGCAAAAGTCATCGGCACCGATCCGAAGACCGACATTGCCGTCGTGAAAATCGAGGCCACCAATCTCCCCGTCATCACTCTCGCGGACAGCGCGAAACTTCGCGTGGGCGACGTCGTGTTTGCCGTCGGCAATCCGCTCGGCATCGGCCAGACCGTCACCATGGGCATCGTCTCCGCCAAGGGCCGAGCGATCCCCGGCCTCGCGGAGGACGGTGTCGCCTACCAGGATTTCATCCAGACCGACGCCGCGATCAACATGGGCAACTCCGGCGGCGCGCTCGTCGATGCCAAGGGCCGGCTCGTCGGCATCAACAGCGCCATCCTCTCGCCGACGCGCGGGAACATCGGTATTGGCTTCGCCATTCCGACGAACCTCGCCGCGTCGATCATGAACAGTCTGATCGCGACCGGCAAAGTCTCGCGTGGCTTCATCGGCGTGAGCACCGATCCGATCACCCCTGATTTCGCCGAACAACTCGGCCTGCCGAAGGACACCAAGGGAGTCATCATCAGCGATATCACCGTCGGCAGTCCGGCGGAAAAAGCCGGCCTCAAGCGCACCGACGCGATCTTGGCGATCAATGACCATCTCGTCACGACCCTCGACGATCTGCGGCTCACGATCGCGCAGCTGATTCCCGGCTCGGTCGCAAAATTGAAGATTTTCCGCGACGGCAAAGAAAAGATCGTCGACGTCACACTCGGCACGCTTGTCGACAATCCCAACGAACTTCTCACCGGCGTGACCGTCACGCCGCTTGCGCCCGAGTTGCGGCGCAAGCTCGGCATCGCCGATGCGCGGGTGAAGGGACTGGTCGTCACCGACGTGGCGGAAGATTCACCGTTCCGCGATCGCCTCGCCCCGGATCTCGTCATCATGGAAATCAATCGCATGGAGATTACGGACCTGGCGTCGGCCAAGTCCGCGCTGAATCCGCCCGGCCAGCGCAACCTCTTCGCGGTTTACTATCGCGGCGCCGCCCGGTTTGTGGCCGTGACCATCCCGTTGAAATAAGCGGAAGTTATCCCCGTTTGAACGACTGAAGGCGCGCTTTCAACGGCGCGCCTTTTTCAGCTCCCCGGTTTCTCGATCGGAATTTTCGCCAGCTCTTCCGGCACGGCGTCGGCCGGGTAAGTGGGGAAACTCAATTCGAGCAGCGACACGGCTGGCACGTCGAATCGCGCCACGCCCGCGCTGCGATCGACCAGCATCGCGACGCCCACGGCGGTGCCGCCGGCTTGGCGCACGATGTCCAGACTCTCCAGCACGCGGCCGCCACGTGTAACGACATCTTCGACTACGAGCACCGGTTCACCTTTCGCAAGGGTGAATCCACGGCGCAGCACGAGCCGGTTATTTTCTTTTTCGGCGAAAAGGTAGCGCGCCTTCGCCCGCCGCGCGACCTCCTGCCCGATTACGAGTCCGCCCATCGCCGGCGCGAGCACCGTGGAAAACTTCAAGCCCTGCGCGTGCACTTTGGCGAGGAGCAGCTCGGCGAGGCGCTCGACGGCATCCATTCGCTGGCAGACTTGCGCACACTGGAAGTAGTGGCCGCTGTGCAGACCCGAGCGGAGCACGAAATGGCCCTGCAAAAGCGCCCGGGTGCGCGTGAAGATGTCGAGGATTTCCTGCTGGCTCGCGTCCATGCGCAGACGTTGCGGTGCTGCATGGGAAAAAACAAAATCAAATTTTCGCTGCCACATTTTTGGCGCTACCCCAGCGAAAACAACTTTGCTTCGCGCCCGATTGAAATTGTAGCCTCCTCAGAGATGGCCCACCCGTTCACAACGTCCGTGCCGCTCGAGGATGAACTCGGCGACGTGCTCGACAAGGCGATGCGCCGCGCGGGCCTCACCGACGAGTCGCTCGCGGCGCGTAGTGGCGTGCGCGCCGGCCGCATCCTTGATGCGATTGATTACCGCTCGGAATTGACGTCGGAGGAGGTGCGCAAACTCGCCGCGGTTCTCGGGTTGAACGAGGTCGGGCTTTGTGCGCTGGCGGCCGGCAGTTATCCGACGCCGGAGATTGGGCCGCTGCCGTTTTGTGTCTGGCCCCTGCGGATGCCGCACGGCATCGGAGTCGTGAACGCGTATCTCGTCGGCGAGTGCGGCGGATCGCGGGCGGTGTTGTTCGACACCGGGGCGGGTCTCATGGCGCTCGATGCGGTATGGCCGAGCGCGATTCGCGAAATCGATGCGGTGTTTCTCACGCACATCGAGCCGGAGCATGCGGGTGGATTGTGCGATGTCGTCGCGCGGTTTGGCGTCACGTCGGCTTTTATCCCGCGTGGGGCAGAAGCACCGTGTGGTCGCGCGGTGGGGGAGGGAGAAGTGAAAAAATTTGGTCCATTCGAAATCACCACTTACACGACGCCGGGTCATGCGGCCGCGCATAATTGCTATGTCGTGCGCTCCGTAGCTGCGCCTCATGGCGGGACGCTGCTCGTGTCGGGCGATCTGGTGTTCGCCGGATCGGCGGGTGGTGGATATTTTTCGCACGAGCAACTGCGGGCCAATTTGCAGCGCGTTCTCGGGGTGGTGCCACGGGCGACTGTGATTGCGCCTGGGCACGGGCCGTTCACGACGGTCGAAAACGAACTGCACTATAATCCGTTCGTCGTCTGAACGCAGGAGGCGGAAAGGAAATCGCAGTTGACATCAACTGCGCGTTCGTGAGCTTTTTTACCTCTTAAATTTTGGCTTCCTAGCTCAATGGTAGAGCAGTTGACTCTTAATCAATTGGTTCGGGGTTCGAGTCCCCGGGGAGCCACCAATTTACCGTTTTTTCCCATTTTAATTTTGGCCAGCGCCTCGGTTTTTGCCGGCGTAGCTCAATGGTAGAGCACCTGTTTTGTAAACAGGCGGTTGCGGGTTCGAATCCCATCGCCGGCTCCAACTTTAGCTCTAAGAGTCACGACGAGTGCAACCCGACTGACCTTGGTTCGTGCAGAGAGAAATTCGCGCAGCAAGCAGCAGATTTGCCACGACCGAATCGCGATTAAGACGGGGCGGATCATGCCGCCAAGTCTGAGCACTTGGCCAAAATATTTTTCCTGCCCGATGGTGTAATGGTAGCACGAACGACTCTGACTCGTTCTGTCTAGGTTCGACTCCTAGTCGGGCAGCCAAATTTGCTGGTTGTTCAAAATAAAAATAATTTCTGCATTCACTCGACAAAGTGGGTTGACAGAGAAGTTTCGATGACACCTATTTCGCTTTCACGCTCCAATCACCCCCACGAAAATTTCTCAGCAACATGCTGAAAATCCAAGTTACCTCCTCAATTTCCGACGCCTATTACAGGCACGCTTCCTGCAATCACGTCTGGATGAATGTCACGCCCGTCCCCCGAAAATATCTGAGCGCGGGAAAGTTTCTCTAATACTCTCCTGGCGTGCATTCGTCATTTGTTTTGTCCGCTGCCGCCCCTTTCCTCATCCTCGAAAACTAGAACTCACCGCCAACCTTCCTCCCTAATATGATTACGCACCTCGCTCCCCTCGCGTTCCTCCTCAAGAATCCCGACGGCAGTGACATGTCCATGATGGACCTGTTCATCGCCGGTAAGCAAATCATGTGGCCGATTCTGCTGCTGTCGTTCATCGGCATCACGGTGGTCGTCGAGCGCATCCTGTTCGTGCTTCGCGAAAACGCGGCCCGTGAACCCGAAGTCGTGGAGAAGATGTTGGAGAGTGTTGAGCGCCGCGATATCGATGGCGCCCTCGCGATCGGCCGGAAGAGCAAGGACTTCATCGCCCGCATTCTCGTCTACAGCCTTTCCAACAAGGAATTCTCACTCTCAAACGCTTTCGTCCGCGCTTCGGGCCAGGAGTTGTCCCGCTTCTCGCAGGGCATGGCGACGCTCGATACCGTCATCACCGCCGCCCCGCTGCTCGGCCTCCTCGGCACCGTCACCGGCATGATGCGCACCTTCGGCGCGCTCGGCGGTGGCAACATCTCGGCTGCGGCCGGCACCATCACTGGTGGCGTCGCTGAGGCCCTTATTGCTACGGCCTGCGGTCTCTTGATCGCGGTCACAGCGCTGCTCCCCTATAATTATCTGAATGCCCGCTCCGAGCGCGCCAAACAGGAAGTATCCGATGCCTCTCACGCCCTCGAAATCCTGCTGAAGAAGTCCGAGACGATGCCTCCGTTCGCTCGCTGAGTTTCCCAAAAGAGACTCACTCGCGCTTCGTCATCCCTTAACAACCTCCTCACCACCATGGCCGGATCCAGCGGCGGCACCACCAGCGGCGGCAAGAAAAAGGCCCGCATCGAGATCATTCCGCTCATCGATGTTATCTTCTTCCTGCTCGCGACCTTCGTTTTGTTCACGCTTTCGCTGAACACGCCGCAAGGCGTGCCGGTGATTTTGCCGCAGTCCGAGACCGGTGAGACGCGCGATATCAACGGCACCGCGACGATCTCGGTCACCGAAGCTGGCACCTTGGCATGGGACAAGGAGTTCGTGGCCCTCGACGAGTTTTTGAAACGACTCCAGGGTTTCTATGCGTCCAACCCGGAAGGTCGTATTTTAATCAACGGTGACGAAAACGCTCCTTTTAACCAAGCGATCTATGCCTTCGATCAAGCCCGCATCGTCGGCTTCAAAAAGGTCTTTATCGAGACGCAGGTGCGATCTACCGGACATTGATCTACTCGGCGCACCCCTCAATCCTCTCTAACTTACTACTCGCATGGCCGGTCCCTCCCAATCACACGGCGACGAAGCCAAGAAAAAGGCGCGCATTGAGATCATCCCTCTCATTGACGTTATCTTTTTTCTCCTCGCGACTTTTGTGCTTTTTACGCTGTCGCTGAACAAGCTCGCGTCCCTGCCGGTCGATCTCCCCGTCGCCACGCCTCAGACCGAACAGAAGCCGAATCCGGACGATCCGACCGTTTACCTCAACATCTCCGACCAAGGCACCTGTTACTGGAAACAGGGCGCCATGAACCCTGCCGAGCTGATTTCGACAGCGGAAATAGCACCCCGCCTCTCGGACTACGCCGCCCGTTTCGGCGCGCAAGCGCGCGTCCTGATTCAAGGTGACAACAAGGCCCGTTTCGGTCCGGCCGTCATTGCGCTCGATGAAGTCCGCAAATCCGGTATCAAACAAGTTTCCGTGCAGACCACGGTGCAACCGTCGGGCCGCTAATCCCTGCTCATCCTCCCATGCGTCGCGACCTCATAGTTGGCATCTTCATTTCCGCCCTCCTCCACGTGCTCGTTTTCTGGGGCGACAAACTGCTGCCCAAATCCAAACCGAAGCCGGTCGCCGTCGAGGAAAAGCCCAAGATCCAGCTCATGACGATGCCACCCTTGGAGCCAGAGGAGCCCGAGAAGGTCGTCACTGACGAAGCGCCGCCGGAAAAAATTGATTTGGCTCCCCCGATGCTGACCGACGTGCCTCAAATCGCCACGGACACTTCGTTTGTTCAGAAAATGCAGCCGCCTCCGCCCGATGGGATGAAGCCTGCCATGGGCGTGATCGTCATCCCCGGTAACCGCAACTTTTCCGAATTGAATGGCGCAAAGATTTTCGACCCCTCGATGCTCGATCAGCAACCGATACCGCAATATCAGGCGCGGCCACAGTATCCGTTTGAGATGCGTCGCGCCGGCATCGCCGGCGAAGTCACCGTCGATTTCATTGTCGATCCCGAAGGCAATGTGCAGAATGCTTACGCCCTCAAGTCTTCGCAGCACGAATTCGAGGCCTCTGCCGTCCAGGCTGTCAGCAAGTGGAAATTCAAGGCTGGTCGCAAATCCGGCAAGGCCGTGCCGACCCACATGCAGGTTCCGATCGTCTTCACCCTTAACGAGGATAATTAATCCCGCCGTGAGCCCTTCCAAACTCCCCGCCACTTTGCGTGTCAGTGTCGCGCCATTCGTCCTTGGGTTCGCCTTGGCGATCTCGATCAACCTCGGTTTCGCGCAGGAAGCTCCCACGCGGAACTTCCCGAGTGAAAAGACCGGAGCCGCCTTCCAGCAGTTGAAACCGCTGCAAGAGGCCAAGAATTACGACGGAATGCTTGCCCTGCTAGAGAACCTGCAACCGACCGTCGATCCATCGAGCTACGACATGGCTTTGATCCTCGACATGAAGGCCAAACTTTACGGCCAGAAGGAGCAATTCGACAAAGCCATTGAGGCGTGGGAAACCGTGCTACGCTTGTCGGACGAGAAAAAATATTTTGAGCAAAAAGCCACGCTCGAAATCACCCTTTATCTCGCGCAGTTCTGCTATCAAGTCGGCGTCTCCAGCAAAGTGCCAGCGGTCCAGCGCCAGTTTACGGACAAGTCGTCGGCCTATTTCAAGAGGTGGCTCGCTGCGACCCCGAAGCCGTCGCCGGACATCATGATGTTCTACGCCTCGATTCTCTACAATCAGGCGGTGGTCGATCCGAAGAAAGTCGATATGGTCCTGCTCAAGCAGGCCCGGGCTGAAGTCGAGAAGGGCATCGCTACTTCGATTCATCCGAAAGAAGGCTTCTATGTTCTACTGCTCGCACTTCTCCAGCAGGAAAATGACTCGGTCAAGGCTGCCGAAACGCTGGAGTTGTTGGTAAAAAACTATCCACAGAAAAAGGATTATTGGCCCAGTCTTTGGGCCACTTACCTCAACATGGCCAACGAGGCCACCGTCGGCGATCACAAGGACGAAGCCAAGTCTCGCGATAACTACATTCGCGCCATCAACACCATGGAGCGGGCTCAGGCCGTTGGCCTCATGAAGGCGCCGAAGGACAACCTCACTCTCGTTAATCTTTACCTCACTGCTGGCCAATACGGCAAGGCCACTGATCTTCTCTACGCCGGAATGAAGAACGGTTCAATCGACTCTGACCAGAAGAACTGGGCGACACTCGGCTATTTCTACCAGCAGGCCAACGAAGAGACCAAGGCAATCGCTGCGCTCAAAGAAGCGTCGACCCTCTTCCCCAGGACAGGTGCATTCGACCTCCAGATCGGGCAGATTTATTTGAGCATGGAAAAAACGAAGGATGCTCACGGTCATTTCCGCGAAGCGATCAGGCGCGGTGGACTCGAAAAACCTCATGCAGCCCAGCAGGCGTTGGCCTATGCAGCTTTCGAACTCGAGGAGTTCGACGAGGCGCTCCAAGCGGTGATCGCAGCCGAAGCCTTTCCTGAAAGCCAAAGAGACAGCCAGTTGCCTCGTTTGAAAGCGGCGATCGAAGCGTCGATCCGCGAACGCGAAGCCCTCAAGGCTGAGGCAGCTAAGAAATTAAAACTGTGACCCTCCTCATTACTCTCCCATGAAGAAAAATTACGTCTACTTCATCGCGCCTTTGGCCGGACTAGCGGTCTTTGTCGGCATCTACTGGCAATATGCCGCCAGCTACGACAACCGTATGGCCGAAATGCACCGCAAGGAAGTCGAAGTCGCCCAAGCTCGACTTAATGAGGACGCGAAAAACCGCGAAATCGCTGCCAAGGCTGCCTATGCTGCGCAAGAAAAGCGCAAGGCCGACAAGAAAATTAAGGATGCCAAAGACGCCGCCGACAAGGATGCGCGAGAGCAGGCCACGCAGACCATGCGCAAGGCGCAAAATGATGCCGGAAAACTCACCACCCGAGTCAAGGCACTCAACAAGGATATTGACGCGGAGAAGAAGGAGATCGCCAAACTCGAGGAAGAAAAGAAGAATCTCATCGCCGAACAGGCGTTCCAACTACGGTATGTCAAGGAAGCTGAAGCTCATGTGACGGGTTTGCTCGCGACTCTTGATCAAGTTGCGGTGGCCGACAAGAAGTGGGAAGATGCTGTCAAGGAAGCTGCCCGGGTTGCCGCAGCAGCGAAAAAGTAATTTCAAATCACACCTACCCGATGAAAAAGTGGATGTATCTTATTTTCCCCGGTGCTATGCTGGGTCTCTTCCTGGTCTTCTTCCTCAGTCATACGAAGGAAGCTGAGGCGCGCGAAAAAACCCGGCAGGAAGTGCTGGCCAAGAAAATCGCCGACGACGTGGCGAAGAAAAAGGAGGACGAAAATCGCGCCCGCCTCGACGCTGAAAAGCGCGCTGCCGATCGTGCCGCCGAAGATGCCAAGAAGGAGTCTGAAAGAATCGCCAAACAGGCCGCGATTGATCGCGAAATCAGGGAAGCTACCGACAAGGCAATTGCGGATGCAGCGACTTCTCAAAAGACCATCGATAATCTCGAAGCCGAACTTGATCGCCTCCACAAACAGAAAGACCAGCTTAGCCGCGACGGTTTTGATATCGCTAAGCAAGTTGAACTCGCGAAGGTCGCCAAGCGGACAGCGGAAATCGAAATTCAACGCACTGTCGAGTTAATCGCTCGGAAGGCACAGGAGAGCTACCTTGTGCGTATGCCGCCTCCACCCCCCCCTCCGACCAAGTCGTAAGACTCCGATATTGGCTATGCATCAATCTAAGCCCCGGATTTACGGGGCTTTTTTGTGCCAATACCACTCGACCGCTTACGCAAGGCAGCTTGGCCTAAATCTCTTAGGCGTGACACAAAGGTAATGCCAGCTGCCCTTGAATCTTGGACTTAAGACTGGTGGATGTTTGGCGCATGTCGCTTTCCTTGGGTGTGGAAAGTAAGACAGAGGTCTTAGATTTTGAGATTTCTTTCCATTCAATCCAAGCGGCAGGTAGACTCCACAAAAACTTGGTGCTTGTTGGTGAAAATGGAGCCGATGACCGGATTTGAACCGGTGACCTACTGTTTACGAAACAGTTGCTCTACCAACTGAGCTACATCGGCAGTAAGAGGTCAGAAGAAAACTCACTGCCGTGACCTGTCAAGGGCTGAGGTTGGACTTTCATTTCTACTCCACGCGCTTGGTGGCGGTGTTGCGGAAGATCGGGGTGCACTTCGAGACGGGCTCGTCGGCGGACGGCGCCTCGCCTTCCATGATATAATAGTTGGTTGCCTGATCGGTCCGCAAAAACCGTATGGTCGCCCGCAACAATGTATCAACGTCTAGTGATAATTGCGAGAAGCCTGCTCCGGGAGCGCGAGCAGCATCATCGCCGAGATTTCTTCGGCGATGACATGAAGCACCCCGTCCTCTTTCTGCACACGGCCAGTGATAATCAGTGTCGGCTCCAAGTTGATGAGCATCCGATACCGCTCGAACACCGCCGGCCAGACAATCGTGTTGGCTGTTCCGGTCTCGTCCTCCAGTGTGATGAAGCACACGCCTTTCGCGGTGCCGGGCCGCTGGCGACAGGTCACCGCTCCTGCCACCTTCACGCGTTCGTTCGGCTTTGTGTGCACGAGCTCGGCTGCGGGCCACACGTCCGGTAGTTGTGCTCGCAACAGGTGCATCGGATGTGGGCCGGTCGTGAACCCGAGCGTCTCAAAGTCCGTCTGAACCCGTTCCAACGGGGTCATTGTTTCCAACGGCGAAAGTGGGCGCTCATCGCCAGTCGCGACGTGCCTAAATAATTCATCGGTAACGTCAGTCTCCTCGACGCGCCACAGCGCCGCGCGCCGGTGGTCTCCTAAAATATTGAGAGCGCCCGCCGCAGCCAGCGCCCGCCGTTCTTTGGGGTTGAACTCCGTCCGTCGCAAAAAATCGGTGAGCGACGCGAACGGTCGGCTCGCCCGCGTCGCGAGCATCGATTTCACGGCCTTTGTCCGCACACTCTGCACCGTCGCGAGCCCCAGTCGCACCGTGTCGTCGGCATCAACGCCCACCTGCGCGTCAGACCGCTGCACGCACGGTGGCAGAAATTTGATCCCGTGGCGCCTGCCATCCTGCACAAGGCTCGCAACGGAATAGAATCCCATGGGCTGGTTGTTGATGAGCGTCGCGTAGAACACCGCCGACCGGTGCACCTTCAGCCAGGCGCTCGCATACACGATCAACGCGAACGAGATCGCATGGCTCTCCGGGAAGCCGTAGAGCGCAAACGACGCGAGTGAGGTCAGGATATACTCCGCAGCCGAATCGGTGACGCTGTTCTTCTTGAGCGCGGCGCCGAGCTTGCCCGTCATCCGATTGAGTCGCTCCTGCGAGCGGGTGAACCCGATTGCGCGCCGCAGTTCATCCGCCTCGGCGGCGCTGAATCCACCGAGTTCCATCGCGAGCCTCAGGATCTGCTCCTGAAACAACACTACGCCCAGTGTGCGCTCCAGGATCGGTCGCGCGCGCTCGTCGGGATAAGTGACCGGCTCCTTGCCTGCACGCCGTGCGAGATACGGGTTGACAGCGCCGCCCTGGATGGGCCCTGGCCGGATGATCGCGACCTCAATCGCGAGATCATAAAAATTCTCGGGCTTCATCCGGGGGAGGGTCGCCATCTGCGCCCTCGACTCGACTTGGAAGAGCCCCACCGTGTCCGCCGCCTGCAGCATCTTGAACACCGCCGGATCGTCCTTGGGGATTCGCGCGAGATCCACCGGTTGCCCGCGCTGTGCGCAAATTTCCAGTGAGTCCTGGAGGGCGGCCATCATGCCTAGCCCAAGCAGATCGATCTTCACCATCCGCATATCCTCGCAGTCGGACTTGTCCCACTGCAGCACGCTGCGGCCCGGCATCGCCGCGTTCTCGAGCGGCACGAATTGTGAGAGATTGCCTGCGCTCACGACCATGCCCCCGGAGTGCTGGCCGAGGTGGCGCGGCAAAGAGTAGACCTGCCCACATGTATCGATGAGAGCCTCGAGGCGTGGGTGCTCGGCCGTGAGCCCGGCGACATTCAACTGCTCCTTCAATTTCAGCGTCTGCGGATAGTCGCCGCCATGAAACAGACTCGAAAATCGGTCGAGGACATCATCCGGGAGCCCAAAAACTTTACCGACTTCGCGCATTGTGCTCCGTCCCTTGAACGTGATCACGTTGGCCGTCATGGCGGCGCCCGTGCGGCCGTAGCGCCGATACACCTCTTGGATTACCTCCTCGCGCCGGTCGCCGCTTGGCAAATCGAGATCGATGTCCGGCCAGTCCGTGCGTCCCTCGCTGAGGAAGCGCTCGAAGAGCAGCTTGCTCCCGACCGGGTCGACCGCGGTGATCCCGAGCGAATAGCAGACGCACGAATTCGCGGCGCTCCCCCGGCCCTGCACGAGAATCCCTTTCTCGCGGGCGAACGCGCAGAGGTCCCACACGATCAAAAAATATCCGGGGAAGCCCAGCTTCTCGATCAGCGCGAGTTCTCGCTCCAGTTGCCGCCGCACGTCGCCGACGATGCTGCCGTAACGCTGCTGGGCGCCGAAGTAGGTGACCTTGCGCAGAAACGAGTCCTGCGACTCGCCCGCTGGCACCGCGTAGTCGGGGAATCGGTAGCCAAGATCATCGAGCGTGAAGTCGAGCCGCGCCGCGAGGTGTCCGGTGTTCGCGACCGCTTCCGGCAAATCGGCGAACAATGCCGTCATCGCCGCCTCGCCCTTGATATGTCGCTCCCGGTTGCGAGTGAGGCGGCGACCCGCCTGATCGAGCGTAACGTGCTCGCGCAGGCAGGTGAACACGTCGACGACGTGTCGTGCCGACTTGAGTGCGTGCGTGACGCCGTTGGTCGCAACGACGGGCAGCCGCCGGGCTCGCGCCCAATCGATCAAAAAATCATTCTCCTCGTCCTCGTCGGGCAGCAGGTGCCGCTGGAGTTCGACGTAGAGCCGGTCTGGCCCAAAGATTTCAATGAGTCGCTCGCCAGCCTCGGCTGCTGCGTCGGTGCCGCGCTCCCGCCACACGCGGCGCATCGGTCCCTCCTCGTCTCCGGTAAGTGCGATCAATCCGGCGCTATCGGTCGCCAACTCGCTCCAGAGCACACGGCCCTTGCCCTTCGGTGCGCGCAGGTGCGAGGTCGTGAGTAGATCGCACATCCGTCGGTAGCCTGCCTGGCTGGCAACGAGCACCGGCACGACGCTCTCGTCGTCCATGGTGATCTCACATCCGACAAGCGCACGAACCCCCGCTTCCTTCGCGGCCATGTACAGGCGGACGGAACCGTAGAATCCATCGCGGTCGCACAGCGCGAGCGCCGGTAACTGCCAGTGCCCGGCGGCGGCCGCGAGCGCCTCGGGGTCGGAGCCACCGCGCAGAAACGAGAACGCGCTGCGCGCATGTAGTTCGACATACCCCATCAGTCGAATACGCCTTCCACGCTCCAGCCCTCGGTGGTCCGGGCGATTTGGTAGACCGCATTGGTGGACAGCTCGACATGCCAAGTTTCAACCGCCCAACGGTCGGGCGTCCACCATGCGCCACTGAGCCGGAACGGTCCGCGTGCGGCGCGCACGATGCCGTGCAGTTCTGCGCTCTCAATCTCCTCTGGTTGACGTTCTCCCAACCGCACGCGCGCAGGCCAAGGCGATCGGAATCGGCGCAGCGTGAGTCCCCGCGGGGGATGAATCGGTTCGGCGGCGGGTGCCGGCACGGTTTCGGCCGGTTTCTCGAGTGCGACCACGTCGGGCCGCCAAGTGTCGGCGATCACGGGAGTGCCGACGCGACCGTCACCGACGAGGGCGCCAAGGCGGGCGAGATTTTCCCAAAAGGCGGCCGCATCGCGGAGCCCAATGTCGAAGAGACCATCTTGTTTTTCCTGCGGCCGGGCGGGTGACGCGATGAGCCGCACGCCCGTAACACGCGCCAGCGTTCGCACCGTTTCCAAGTGGCCATGCAGGATGCGCATCCAGCCGCCGACGTCCGCGCTTGGTTCGGGCAATCGGAAGTCGCGACGGTAGTCGCTCTCGTCCTCGAGCAAGAGCGTGAGCGTGAGTTTCTCCGCAACCCAGCCGGCGCCTCGCAACTCTAACGCAACGCATTCGGCGAAGCGCTGTAGCCGGAAGAGCAGCGGTTCCATCGCCTCCACGGGCACCTCGTAGTTCCATTCGGCCACGAATGTCCTGGCCGGCTCGACGAGTTGCAGGACGCGCGTCGTCTCGCCGGCCGCTCGTTCCCAGAGACGCACACCATCCGTGCCCAGCCGTCGGCCGATTTCCGCTTTGGGCAGCGCGGTCAATTGCCCAAGCGTCGTGATGCCCCAGCCGCGCAGAATCGCAGCCTGGTTTGAGGTCGGCTCAGCCACATCCACCGGCAGGGGTTCCAGAAATTTTCTAGCGTCTCCCACGATCAACACCGGTCTGGCCCGGCGCGCAGCATACGACGCAAGCAGTGGAGTGCCGGCCGCACCGATTAGCACCGCGAGTCCGAAAGCGGCGAGTTCCACGACGCACGCGTGCATCCGCGACTCGGTCTGCGCTGCATCTGCGCCGCGTAAGTCCACCGTGCAGCATCCAGCCGCCGTGTCTTCGACGCGCGGTGCCAGGGTCAGCGCGGCCGCGACCAACAGCCGGGTAGCGTCGGCCTCAGCCGCGAGATCGCGCGTCCGCACAATGATTCCGGGGCATCGAGCAATCGCCAACGTTACCGCGAGCCCGGGAGCCACGGTCGCGGCCTCAGCGGAAACCTCGGTCACGCGCGCCTTGCGACCCTCACCCCGCGCAAGCACGACCGGCTTCCCCATTAGCGCGGGTTCGCTGCGTCGCAGTGCCTGAAGCGAAAAATCAGGCGCAAACAGGACGGCGTGGTTCATGCGCTCCTTTCAATTGCGGCGGCGTGTCCACGTTCTATCTCGACCGGGAGTGCATGCGCCAATTCCATTCGGTTCATCCGTTGCATTCCGATTGGCACCGTGGTGCGCAGCACGAGCCTCCATGGCACGGCCGGAACGAGCGGCGTGGCCGACTGAACGAGCACCGCGACCGAACCTGCCTCGGTTGCACAACGGAGTCGGTGCCAAGTGGTCGCGGACGTTTTCAACAACGCCCGCTCGGCGAGTCCACGAAGATCGAGCACGACTACTCCATAGTTTCCGTCGCGCACGAGGATGTCCGCGGCGGCAAACGCATCCGCTGTGTTCCGGCCGCGCACCCACACGAGGTGCCGCAGCGCGTCGGCCGGAACCTCCGAAGGGACAAATCCGTCGGCGCCGTCGATCAAAGCGATTCGCTGCCGCGCGCTTCGCGTCATCCCCAGCAACTGCGCGAGCACGGTCTGGCCGCCAGTGCCCGGTGCTGCCGAGACCAGTTCCGTGATCCGCCCGGCGGGCAATCCACCGCCAAGCGCCTCATCAAGCGCGCGGACCCCGGTGGGCACGAAGCCCGACGTTCGCCGGACTTTCTCCGGGAACCGGTCGGCGAGCAGCGACCGCAAAGCAGCAACAGTGGCGGGAGAGGCGGACACTTAATTCCATTTCCGTTACGCGCGCCGAATTACCCCGACCATCACGCCCTGCGCTTCGATCTTGCGCGGGCGAAGGTCGGGAAAGCGCGGGTTTGCCGCGCGAAGGATCAATCGTCGCCCTTCGCGAACGAGGCGCTTCAGGGTTACTTCGGTTTCATCGACTAAGGCCGCGATGATGTCCCCTGGCCGGGGGTCGCGCCGCACCATGAGCACCAAGTCGCCATCAAGAATGGCGGCGTTGACCATGGAGTCGCCCTTAACTCGGAGAGCCCAAAAATGATCCGGTCGTGCGTTGCGCACGCCGAACATCTGCGGGTCGACCCGCACCTTTTCGAGCGGCTCTTGCTCGCGCATGGCCGGCAACCCAGCCGGAATATCGCCGTAGACGGACACCTCGAAATGCAGCTGCACCTGCCGCGACTTCAGACCCCAGGAGCCATTCGCCAGTTGCTCGACATGCCCCGCGTCAGCCAGGGCGTGCAGCTGCCGCACGATGCTCGTATGACTGCCGTAGCGAAAATGTTTCTGGATTGCGCGGGCCGACGGCGGCACTCCGTGCTTCTCTTGGTAAGCGCCGATAAAATCCAGTGTCGCTTCTTGGTTCTCAGTCATGCGTCGTTCCAATGTGTCCAACTGGACGCATGCGACTGCAAGCCAAAATTATTCACAATCCCAGATCCAGTTGTGGCGGCGGCGTCTTCGATTCATTCGCCTCCGGCGTCTGCACCCCGGGCAACGATGGTCGCACGGCGGCGAGCAGTTGCAGTCGCTCCAGCACTGCGAGCATCGTTATGAGTGCGTTGCCCTCGAGTCGGTTGTTGATGTAGAGGAACGTGCCGTTCGAGCGCGGCCAGCAGTCGCGGTTTCTATGCTTCGATGATGGGTTTGCTTCCGGCCATTCCGAGAGCTGCGGGTTGGTGACGATTCTCCTTGATTGGTTCGGGCGATCAACGCATCTCAATACGTTCTTGCCGTCTCTTCGGTGGGAAAGTTCTTTTACAACCTTGTGCCATGGATCGTGCCGGTCAGTCGATGTCTCAGATCGCCGCTGGTGTGTTCAAACAGCACGATCTCCAGAGATTGTTTTGGGATACCGCTATGGCTAGGATTTCACAAAATTTGCTAAATTCTAACCAAAATTGGGCTAATATCACCGATTCGATTCCGATGGAAAGTTTGTTGAAGATACTGACTCAGAGCGATAAGTGCGTAACTAAAATGATGTCGGGGCGTAGCTTAGCCTGGTAGAGCGCTACGTTCGGGACGTAGAGGTCGCGAGTTCGAATCTCGCCGCCCCGACCATTTTTATCAGCCACTTACACGATAAGTGGCTTTTTGTTGTACGGAGGATTTTCCAGAAAAGGGACTTTGTTTGGAAAATCCGACGTCGACGGCCCCAAACCCGCGTCATTCGAGGAATTCGCAGCGGCTTCCTGGAAGCTCTAGCTGGCAAAGTTTTTTTGGTCTCCCGGTTAAATTCAACTGCCGGTGTGATCATCACACGGCGCGTCAGCGTTGCCAGTCGACTTCATTTGCCGAGCGTTTCTTTAGGTGTTGTGGAGTAAATTAATCATCGATTCCAAGAGCCTGTTGATTTCCTCGAGCATCAACCGGCAGATATAGGAAATAACCTGATAAAATGCTGGAAATTCGATCTTGAGCATCTCTTCCAACCAATCACCGCCGTAGGCAATCGCCCAAAGTGACGCGAGAGATTTGGCCGCCCTGGGGTAAGTATAGCTGCGCTGCCACTTTCGGCGGCAAAGCTCCCGGTAGGCCGGCAGATTTATGGAATTGATCCGTTCCTGACGCGCTGCGGCTCGATTGAGCCACAAGCAAAGGGACCAGTATCGCCGAGTCTCTCGCCACACGCCCATCGAACCCAGAGCTCGTCGGTAAATTGCCGCGGCCAAGATGCGGTCGTCGGGGGCAGGGGCCAGCGGCAGCAGGGCAAGAATGGCCAAGGCACGGAGGAATTCGAAAGCGAAACGCAGGAGTTTCATATTTCCTCCCGAGTCCAGCGACCCAGTTTGTAAGTCAGGATCCCGGCGGTCGCCATCTGGCCGAGCGTCAGGCGGATACCCTCCGGATGCTCGCGGTGAGCGGCGTAACCGATGCCGGCGATGGCGCCCAAGCAGAAGAGAATTCGGCTCCAATTATATATTCGCGAGACCGCGTCCGCCGTGAGTGCAACGGCGATCATAAACCATTGGCGTTGGGTCAGCATCGGGAGGAGTTGTTTTTCGAATCACCGGTTTTCGCTGCGCCCCGGCCGGTTTCGTGGCCGCCGATACTATGAAGCACCAAACGCTCATCGGGCATGCCGGCCCGGTGACGAACCACGGTTCGCCGAACGAGATCGATGACATGGTGCGTTGGCCAGGGTGCAGTGGGTGCGTGCCCAGTATTGAGGACCAGAGTGCGACCGATGCGGTTGTGCCATAGCCAGGGATCGTGAACGTGGCCAGAGAGCGCCAGGGCCGGACCCGGTCCCGAATGCAGGAGGTCCGCAAGTTCGAGGTCGCCAAAATCAACCCGCTCGAGGCGGGCGATGCCAGTGACACTCCGGGCCGGTGGAAGATGGCAGAGCCAGATCTCTTCCGGGGCGGCGGCTGAAAGCGGCTCTCCCCAAGGGACACAGAAAAAGATCTTTTTCAGGTGTGCAAACCGCGCCCCATCCGTCCAGACGCCGGGTCCCTGCAACCGTCGAAGCCAGTCGCAGGGTCCAATCGGATATTCCACGTGGTCGTGATTGCCACTGCACACGGCCAACGGCGCCGCCAGACCCGTCAACCGCGCGCACACCTCAGCGATCTGTTGCCCGAGATTCGGGTCGCGCGGTCGGCCCACCAGGTCGCCCGTGATACAAACCAAATCGAACTTCGCCGCCTCGCGCCGCAGCCAGTCGAACCAGCGCAAATTCGCATGCAAATCGGAAACGTGCAGAATTTTCATGGTCGGTTTAAGGCGTTCGGGTGGGGGAGAGCTTCCCCGGAAAGATGCGCTTCCGCCTCCTGCTCCTGCAGGATTTTGATCAGGGCGGCATCAGTCACAGCGTTCTCGACCGCACGGTAGCCGAGGCCGCTCGCGGCCGCTTTTTCCGGATCGAGCACCCCCGCGGGAAGGTTGAGGTCGCGAGCGATCTGCCGGAAATCCTCCGACCCGAGGGGTTCGATGATGAGCCAGGGCGACGCAAACCGATTCACCAACTCACGGGGGATCGGGCTCTCCCGCTGGATCTTGGCGGCGATGTCAAAGGGCGCGCCGGCGCCGGCTTCGCCGTTGAAGCCGACGGCGCGCTTGTCCTGCTGGCGCCAAATGGAATCCCACGTGCCGCAGCCGACGACCGCGACGTTGCGGCGCAGGTTCTCGCGGTCGTCATCGGTCCAGTCGCCGCCCACGACGGACCGATCCAGGCAGCCGAACAGATCGACCAGGATCGATTGGCTCCACGTTGAATCCAGATTCCCCAGCTTATCCAGTTCGTCGATGGCCAGTAACAGGCGATTGCCCGAACGCACGCGCCGATGCAGCAGTCTGAGCGTCGCGGTGTCGGCGCGGGCGCCGGCCACGACCCAGTTGCCGACCGTGAGCCGCAAAAAGTCGATTCCGAGCGAGTCGGCGAGCCGCTCAACCAGGGAGGTCTTGCCGACGCCGGTGCTGCCAATCAGGAGACCCGCGGTGCGGTAGTGTACTCCGCCCTCCGGAGGCCCGCGGAAATGCAGTTCCACCAAGGCGCGCAGGCGCCGGTACGCGGCCGCCTGGCTTCGCGTCATCGGTCCAAAAATTCGCCATGGTTTGGCGGAATCATCCTCGACCAAGGGGAGCCCCGCGGCGAGGGCCCGCTGTGCGATGATCTCCTTCCCCTCCGGCGTCTGGGCCGCCTCGATGGCGCGGCGAAACAATTCGCTCGCGAGGCCGGGGTAGGCGCGGAGAAAACTCTGGTTATTGGCCAAAGCGGAAAAAGGCTTGTGGTTGCGGGAGAGGAAATCCCACAGGGATTCGTCAAGCGTCTGCCGTTCCACGGCCGCGACCCGGGAAGCCGCTTCAACCGTGTCGCGGACGAGTTGGACAACGTAATCGGGCTTCAGCCCATCGAGAAGGGAATGATTTTTCATCAGGGATAAAGATGCGAGACGGCCAATTTTTCCGGCTCACTGGCCGGCGGGGGCGGGGGCTGGGAAGGAAGAGTCGCCGAGGCGCAGAATCGCGGCCTGTGTGACCTGTGCCGCCTCGGTATCAAACCCTAGGTATAATTGCGTGGTTCCCGATCGAGCTTTGCCCGATCGCGGTCCTGACCAGGCAAATGTCTCGGGTCGCGGCATACAGCCGCCGGACAAAGCGGCGGCGCAAACTGTGGCCCGCCCACACCGGGGAGGGATCGAGTCCGGCGCCCAAAAAGATCTTTTTTATCAACCGGCCGCCGTGCCGGCGTTGGATCGGCAGATGTCCGCCGCCTTTTTGGCTGGGAAAGAGCGGCGCATCGGCCCCTGAGTTGGTGCCGAGCTGACCAAGGCAGTTCATGAGCGCGGTTCGGGCCGCCGCGTTTAGTGGAATTTGTCGGTTGCGAACGGAGCGCCGTCGCACTCCGTGACCTCCTTTGAGGGCGTGACGCATCACCCGGAGCACCGACTTCGGCTGCCCAGCGTGCCAGACGTCGCCGACTTTCAAACCGAGGAGTTCGCTCAAACGCAGACCCGCTTCGAGGCCGAGTTCGACCAACAGCGCGGCCCTCGGTTCACATTCCGCCAGGTGCTGGCGAAGCAGTTGCTCTTCTTGTACGGTGGGGCAGTCGGCTCGGTTCATATGCCCCAGAGATGCGGTCCCGCCCCTGGCCGCTGGCGGCGTCCTAACCGGTGAAATCGGTCCGCGCGTTAGTCACTCCGTCGCCCGCTGGAACTAAACGGAAAACGACTCCCCCCGCCGCGCACGCCGAAAAAAAAGTCCCACACTGTCCGTAAAGGGACATTTCTGGCAGGCGGGCGGGCGGGGCGGAAGGAGAAAGGTGGCCGATGCAAACTTTCAGCCACTTTTCAGACAGATGCTCTTGGCATGGGTTCGTTCACCTCAAGATCCGAGAAGCCCTATTTCTTCAACCGGGATATCTGGGTGCGGCTCGGCGCGACCACCCTGCACGCTCGTGGAGCGTAGCACCCAATTAAGCTGCGGCAGTGGCACTGAACGATGCGTCGATTTGACTGCCGTCAGGGGAGAGCGTTGGATCGTCGTCGGGAAATACGGGAACGAACGAAGGCGGCAGGACGTCGATGGTATGGGCCGCGAGACGATCGACGACATCAACGCGATCGTCGACTCTGTCTGTATATCCACAAGCCGCACAATGTGACGGTGCTGATGTATCACTTGGTGTGTCCAGCCAAGTTTCGGCGGGTGGTGACGGGGGCGCATATGGATGAGGTGCTCAGGCAGCCCAAATGATAGCGAATCATGCGCTACAGCACTGGTCGGATTGAGCTGGCGAGCCGATGGTTAGCGTAGCCGACCCATGCGACGGGAGCCGTCGTGTTAAGGGGAACGCTGATGGGCCCACCGTCGGGGGATTCAACCAGACCGCCAGCCTCCGTTAGAAGGAGTGACGTGCAGATATCATAGGGGTGACAGACCAAAGATGACTTTAGCTTGAGACGTGCAAACACAAGGGGGCGCAAATCGCCAATCATTCGATCGTGGCCCACCAGCAATTCGTAGATCTGACCCCCTGTGGTGATATATTGATCGTCGAAGACCAGTGGTGCACCGGTGGGATCCGAGCCGTAAAGTTGCGCCCAAAGTTCTTCCTCGATCTTCGCCGTTAGTGTTTTTCCGTCCGGGAAAAATCGGACGAGCGACGCAAAGCCGTTCCGGCAATCAACAGCACGCGCAGTAGCACAACACCCCATTTCCACTTAATGACGATGTAGCTAGGGTGAGGGTTAACCCGATGACCACCCCAACTCCCTTGACCCGATGGCAGCGGCAGATTTTACGAGGACCGCATTCAGCTCTAGGCCGGATTTCTAACAATATTCAGCTAGTTGGGTTTCTTGACCCCCGCGGACCCCACGGTTTTCTCTGGGACCAAAGCCGGAGCGAACCGAATGGCGACGGTCGCCATCACTCTAACGACGGGAGCGAGGACGAAAGTCGCGCACTGAACCGCTGGAGGCAGCAGGCGGTCTTATAAGGTTAAGCGGATCGGCTCACGACCGAACGTGGTCATGGGCAATGTCAATCGAGGCCAATTTGGCTGGTCGCCCCGCCTCACCAACAGCGTTTTGGAGCTCACTCGAGATCACGTCTACATGACCAATCCCTCCCTAGGCCGCGCGGCTTCGTCGGTCAATCATTCCCCCGTTGGTGCCGACGCGGAGTCTCTTGTGGTGTCGCATTTGCGACAATCGGATCTATTTCGGGAGTATCAGCAGGCCTTCGAAACCACCACGGGGTTGCCCCTGGTGCTGCGCGAACCCGGATCTTTTCGGACGCCGCTGGAAGGGTCGAAACGCATGAATCCATTTTGCGCCCTCATGACGAAGACGAACACCACCTGCGCGGAATGCCTGCAATTGCAGCAACGGCTCGAAGAGGGAGCAGCGCTGGGGCCAAAGACTTTGCAATGCTATGCGGGTTTGAGCGAAACAGTCGTGCCGGTGCGCGTTGGCGACACGGTGCTCGGTTACCTCCAGACTGGACAGGTGTTCCTCCAGGCGCCCTCGAGGAAACGCCCCCAAGAATTGAGCCGCATGATCCACGGAGGGGCGCCCGGACCGAATCCACAGGATTTAAAATCCGCGTATTTTAAGACGCGAGTGGTCACGGAAAAACAATATGCGGCGATCATCCGACTTCTCGCGATCTTTGCCGAACATCTCGCGGCGATCAGCAATCAGCTCTTGATCCGGGAGGCGGCGGGCGAATCGCCGACGATGGCGAAGGCGCGCACCTTCATCGCCGAACACCAAGGCGAGGAGCTACACCTCGGCGAGGTGGCGCGCGCCGTGCACATGAGTTCGTTTTACTTCTGCAAGAGATTCCGTGAAGTGACCGGTCTCACTTTCACCGATTACCTCGCGCGGGCACGCACCGAGTCGGCGAAAAACATGCTGCTTAATGTTCATACGCGAATCAGCGAAGCGTGTTACGCGGCGGGCTTCCAATCTCTTTCCCAGTTCAACCGGGTGTTCCACCGGATTACGGGCGAAGCGCCGAGCGCTTATCGCGACCGGCTGTACCGATTGCACGGCAAGTCCAACCGCCAAGCCGCCCTCGTTCATGCCGCCTGACTCAATACCCAATCACGTTCACCAGATCGCCGCCGCGACGGTAGAAACCTCATTCTCGCTTGCCTGGCAGGGGGCTCGTACTGTCGGCCTAGCCATCTTTTTCAATGATTGGATATTGCAGTCAGCACTTAAAATCCGTTTTCCATGGAGCGGACTCGAGCCGCGCACGCCCCCGTTAATGAGAGCACTCGTGCGGTTGCGCGAGGTGAAGCCGGCTTTCTGGCTCTGCGAAGTTCCGCTCCGGCCTGGCTGGTGCGAGTATCTGTTCTTCGTCGACAGGACGTGGATGCTCGACCCGAATGCGCTCGAAAAGTGTCCAGATGGCGCCGGAGGTTTTAGTAGCGCGCGATGGATCGAGCCGGCTGCGCGCAGAAAGGGGCTCCCATTTCAACGTGCGCCTGTCGCCATTCGGCGCCGCTCCTTATCTAAAGGTGGGTCACGGTGAAGCGATCGCTGCGGCTTCTGCCTTTGTTCACCAGCGCAGCCGCTCGAAATTCGAGGCGTCATGATCTGCCGTGTTTCACCAAGGGGAGCGCAGCACGATCAGTAATCTGAGTGTGATGGTGCATCCGGGTGCGCGAGGATTCCATTGAAATATTGGCGCTGAGATAAGCCTTGGCTTCCAGCCAGTCGTCGCAGTCGTGTCCGTTGAGCGAACCACGTTGAACATAGAGGTGATTGGCGTAATCGCGAATCTCATCCTCGGACGGTTGCGGCGTGGTCGCGGACGATTGCTTTGATGGCAACGGTGAGTGGGCCGCCGTGACGCGTGGCGTAGTGCGCGCGACAGGATAATCTGGTTTGGCGTTGGACGAAGCGATGGGAGCTGCGGGTTTTTGTGATGTGACCATTTGCTGACAATGCACGCGATGAACCTTCCCGAATATGGGTTTAAACCCGCCAATAATTCCTAGACACGGGAATCCCGGCGTGCGGGCAGCTGTGCAGCGCGTTCGCATCTGGAAAGTCGGATGAGCCGCGTTCTTTCAACTCTCCGGCGAGCTGAATGCCCAGGCCGAATGCCTGAAGGAAGCGGTCAACGAACTGCAGCGTCTGGTCGATGGCGGCGGCATTAGTGGCCGGGCCCAAACAGGAACACCGCACCAGGTGCGCCCGATCGTTACCGAGCCGGTCGCAAAAAAAGCCCCTGACCAAATCTCCGACGATCCCCTCGCGCCACAGTGATGCCGCTGGCAACGGACATTCGCCGAAGCTACCGGGCATTCTCCGCTAAATGACGTAATTGGCGGAGACGTTGTTTTCATACGTGGGTTGTGGTTTTCGGGAGCGCGATCTTTAAGCACCCTTTTTGACGTCCGCCAACGATCAGCAGCTTACGCAAGTTCGACGAATGCGTAAATCGTTGATCGAGGACCTCGAAAAACGGGGTGTGCCAGAAAGGTTTGGAGTGTGAAACAGACGGCCACGAAGACGTCGGACGATAAGGCACTACAGTCGCTCAAATCTCTTATCCGACGTCCAACCCAGCGAGTTTCGCCAACTGTCGTTGCCTGTCATCGAAAGTTACAAATCGTTTGGCCCTCAAGGCCAAGGCTGAGGCCACATGCAGAAGGTCCATACCGCGGACGCCAACTAGTTCGGTGTGATCACGCCCTAAAGCTTCAGCGTGCCTCAATGTCTTCGGCCAATCGAGGGGGGCGGCATGCAAGACGCCGGCTGTCAGATCATTTTCCAATTCAAAAAGGGTCTTTTCCCTCTGAGCCGACGTGATCTGGCGGCGAAATACACACAAGCGGACTGCGTTGCGCAGCTCATGCTCAGCCACCGGGGTGAGATAAATTGGCAGAGACTCAGTCGCCAGCGCAGCAGCCCGTGCCGAATTTGCATCTTGGATATAAAGCGACACGAGGAAACTCGTGTCGGCATAGATGGGAGCGGCCATTAGTAACGGCCCTTGTTCTCCGATAGAATGTCGGCCATCGCTTCAGCGGAAACAATTTGGTCGCCGTAAATGCGGTGCAGCCGAGCATGAAAATCAGGCCGCGCTGGTTTCTTTTTGGGCACGTCACCTGCCGGAGTCAGGTTGGCCACCACCTTGCGCCGCCGCGTGATCGCAACCTCCTGACCCGCATTAACCCAAGCCAACACCTTGGGGAACTCGGTGCGTAGCTGACGGACGGAAGCTGTTTTCATGTGACTCATAATGTTTCACGAATGCAGCTAGTCAAGTTGCTTGTAGCCCTGTGTTGCTATGACGTTCCATGTAGATCGCGCTCCCGAAAACCACAACCCACGTATGAAAACAACGTCTCCGCCAATTACGTCATTTAGCGGAAAATGCCCGGTAACTGCGTCCCCGCGAGGGGGTGTGGAGAGCAACCGTCAGCAAGGCAGGCAGCCCGTAACGAAGGTGAAAACCATCAAATGAGCGTGCGACAATGAAGCCAACAACCACAGAGGTGAAAGTCCCCTCGGCCGAATTAAACGATTCACGGCCGAAAGTCTTGACCACGGAACCGAGCCGCGAGGCTCTACCGGAAAGCACGGTCGGGTACTGAACAGACCAGCCGCAACGTAAGTGAATCCCACGGTGAGCTCCGAAAATGGGCATCCAACCGACGAGCCGAGCCGCTGCTCATTCGGCGAAGGCTGCAAGGACCGCGCAGGGGCCGTCAGGTCCCAATCGTTGAAGCGCGATCAACGCGTCGGCGGAGTTGACGGGAGCGGCGGGTCGGGAAGGGTTGTTGGGGTAAGTTGCGAGACCTGCGACGGCGGCGAGCCGCAAGGCACGCCACTGGCGAGCGTGAAACCGGCCTTGGCCGGTCAGGCTGGCCGGGCTGGCGCAGGAGTCAGAGACCTCCGTAGTAGTGTTGATCTGCGGGATAGTATAACCCGCGGGGAGCGAAGGGAGGGCACTCGTTCCAATGCGTCCCAGCGCAGCGAAGGACCCGCCGAAGACGATGCGATAAGAGCTTTCTCCCTGCTTGCCTTCAGGTGGCATAATGCTACCTTTAGTTCATGGGACAACCTGTGAAACTCTCCGAAAGCCTCGTCCTCGATGCCCGTCTCACGGGCGAGGTTGCTGAGCGCTCGATCGCCGGCCAGATTGAATTCTGGGCCGGACTCGGGCGCAGTGTCGAGTCACTCCTGCGCGCCGACAAGGCGCTGGCGCTTAAAAAACGCGGCGAAGCTATGCCGCTGTCTGCTTGCCTAAAATCGGTCAATTCCCGAGCCGGTCAGGCTCGGTTGTCCGCAGTGCTTGCGGCGCAGCCTTACCCGCATTTTGAAACGGCCCCGGCGCCGGGGATGCTCGTGAAGATTGACCAGGACGGCACGCGCACAACCGGCCGTTTCGTCAACCGGGAGTTTCGTCCGGCTAAGTCCGGATGACGCTCCCGCTCGACTCGCGTCCGCTCATCGTCGCACTGGCCGGCCCCAACGGTGCAGGAAAATCCACATTTTTCCAAGCGCATCTGCAACCGGCCGGGTTGCGTTTCGTGAATGCCGACGATCTCGCTCGTGAACTCGGTTTGGGCGCTTATGAAGCCGCGGAGTTGGCTAACGAATTGCGCCGCGCCCTCGAGGGGCAACGTGAGAGCTTCGTCTTTGAGACCGTTCTTTCCGATCCGGTGGGCGACAAGGTAAATTTTTTGCGTGCTGCTGCTCGCTCCGACTATAACGTCGTCCTCTGTTTTATCGGCCTTGATAGCGCTGAGACCTCCGAGCAGCGCGTGGCGATGCGCGTCCTCCAAGGGGGCCACGACGTGCCGACCGAGAAACTCGCCACGCGTTTCGACCGCACGCTGGAAAATCTGCACCGAGCCATCCGGGAGCTGCCATTCGTCCAGATTTTCGACAACAGCGACCTGCGGCATCCGTTTCGCAAGGTGGCCGAATTCGAGAACGGCAAAGCTGTCAGTGTCTCGAAACCCGTGCCGGATTGGTTGATACTGCCATAACGACGGCCGAGGCCCTTCGTTGACGCAATCGAGCGTTTCCAAGGGAAATTATTTGAAACGCCGGCTCAGCTCGGTCGGTGTTTTTTCGAGCGGACATAACCGATGGCCAATGGCGAAATGACGTAACTCGCGGCCATTCCGGCTACGTTCCGTGGCACTCATCAAAGAATCCTTGGCTGCTTCTGCTTCCGCAGACCACGGCCAAGATTTTCCAACGATTTTCCAGAAGGGGCATTTCTGAGTGCTTTTTGTGGATAAATTGGATTTTGACTTAGGCTGATATTCTGTCGTTAAACCACTGATTATGAGCGGTCTAATGTGTTTTTTGATCTCAATTCCGAATCCGTGAAAAACCGATGCGTTAAGGTTCGGGACGCAGAGGTCGCGAGTTCGAATCTCGCCGCCCCGACCATTTTTAGTTTGTTGCGGGTCGGTGCGAAGTTGGCTGTTGCTACGGTGGTGACGCCGTAGGGATTTGGATCCTTCCAATGACACTCTCCGCGTGGACTCTTCTTGTTTTAGCCGTTCCGGTGTTACTCATCGGCGAATGGTTGCGCAGGCGATTTGAGTTCCTTCCGCACTTCAACATTCCGGTGCCAGTAGTCGGCGGGCTTGCCGTAGCGGCGCTCGTCCTGTTGCTCAACCTCACTGGCGTCGCTTCGTTTGCTTTCGCGGCGAAAGTTTCCTCGCCCGCGTGGACGTGGCTCGTGACACCAGATATTGAGTGGTTCGCGCGTCCTGAGAAAAATTTCAACCTTCCGTTGCTCGTCGGCTTTTTCACCTGTGTCGGCCTCGGTGCACCGGTGAGTGTTCTGCGCACTGGCGGGCGTGCCTTGGTGATACTGCTGGGTGGGGCAACAGTCCTTGCCGTCTTGCAGAATACGGTGGGTGTGGCCTTGGCCGTTGCGCTGCATGCGCCGCCACTACTTGGCGTGATCTGTGGAGCACTCACGCTCGTCGGTGGCCACGGCACGGCGCTCGGCTTTGCGTCGCGTTTCGAGCAGGCGGGCTTTGCCGCAGCCGCGACGGTCGGTGCGGCTGCGGCGACGTTTGGCCTCGTCGCCGGCGGGTTGCTTGCTGGGCCGGTCGCCGAGTGGCTCCTGCGAGGACGCGATGCACTTGCACCGGCATCATCACCGCGCGCTGTCGACCTCGCGGTAAAGACGCCGTCGAGCTTCTTTTCAGACCTCCGCGCGCTGCGAGACAGCGGCCCGGTCGCGCTCGGCCATATGCTGCTCGTCGCGGCGTGCATCAAGTCCGGTGCGTGGGTGAGCTTCGCGCTCGATCGCGCAGGAGCGTCGCTGCCGGCTTATATGGGCGCGCTGCTCGTCGGGTTTGCGCTTCGCGCAGTTCACGATGCGGTGGATGCAAAATGGCTGCGCCCCGAAGTCGTCGCGCGTATAGCGGCCGTGCTGCTGCCGCTGTTTCTCGCCGTCACACTTTCCGCGCTCAACCTCGCCGATCTCGCGGCCGTCGCCGCGCCGATGCTCGTGATTCTCACCGTAAACACAGTCGTCTCGCTCGCGTTTGCCGCCCTCATCATCTGGCCGCTGCTCGGCCGCGATCACGAGGCGGGTGTGATGGTGGCCGGCCTCATCGGCTTTGGCGTCGGCTCGACGGCGACGGCGGTCGCGGCGATGGATGCGATTGTGCGGCGGCGCGGCCCGGCACCGCGAGCCTTCGCGCTCGTCCCGCCGACGGGCGGGTTTCTCATCGATTTGACCAACGCTCCCGTCATCACGGCCTTTATCAATCTCCTCCGATGAAACGCTACATGTCCGCTTGGGCAGAATGCGTCCGGTCAGTGGCTCAATGACTCCCAGTGGCGTTTAGTGATAATTTGCTGCCTTCAACGCCGCGAGAATGCGTTCACCGCCACCGCGAACGTGCTGGAGCATCACTTCGTGGGCCGCGCTGGCATCGTGTTTTGCGATCGCCTCGGTGATCGCGCGGTGTTTGGCAGAAGGATTTTTCGGATCGAGCTGGCGACCGATGCGCAGATAAGTCGGCCTTTGGTAGAGATCGAGCGCGGACATCACGATGTTTTCCAGCATCGAATTGTGGGTGGTGCGGACGACGCGCAGATGAAACCGGGCATTCGCGCGACAATAGTCGACGAAGCCACGCTCGTCATCGGGATCGTAGGGCAGCGTGGCAAACGCACGCAGCTCGGCGATGTCCTCGGGTGTCGCGCGTTCGGCCGCGAGAGCCGCCGCTTGGGCTTCGACGATCGCGCGCAGTTCGATGAGGTTGCGGAAACCGTCGAGTGTGATCGGCGCGACGCGGTAGCCGGCGTGCGGTTGAAACGCGACGAGTTCCTCGTGACTCAGGCGGTTGAGCGCTTCCCGCAGCGGGGTGCGGGACACGCGTAATTCGTCGCAGAGTTTTTTTTCCACCAGTCGCTCGTCGGGCTTCATGGCACAGGAAAGGATCCGGTGTTTAAGCACCGCGTAGACGTGGTCGGGAAGTGCCGACGGGCGCGTGGTGTGCGGAGCGATCTCGATGAGCGAAGGCCGGGCGGCGGGGGTCATGGCGGATCGTTGTGGAACGTGAGCGGGGGAAGGCGAAGTCACCAGACGGGAAGTTGAAGAAAATTTAGCTTGTATACAAGTATACAATCGCTCAATTTCGCAGTGATTCGCATTTTCTTACCCTGCACCCCGCCTCATGGAGACCGGTCTCATTACCCCGTCGTCCGAGCTAAAACGCTCGCCAACGCTCGCGCACTCGTTGCTCGCGATCGTCGGGACGGCGTTGCTGATCTGCGTGGGCTTCGGCGTGTTTAAGGTGAAGGTCGAGGTCCTGCTAATCGTCGCGACCGCGCTCGTCGGATTGCTGGCACGGTGGCTCGGGCTTTCATGGAAGGAGATGCAGGTGGGATTGCTCCAGAGCATCCACAAAGGCATGCCTGCACTGCTCATCGTGATCGTGGTCGGCGCGCTCGTGGGGAGTTGGCTCGCGGCGGGGACGATTCCGATGATCACCTTTTATGGGCTCGGACTGATTTCGCCGGGAATGTTTCTAGTCACGGCGGCGATTGTCGCAGGACTCGTTTCGACGTTGACTGGCACAGGTTACGGCACGATTGGCACGATCGGCGTGGCGTTTATGGGCATCGCGCACGGGCTTGGCATCGCGGCGGGGCCAGCGGCGGGGGCGCTCGTGGCGGGGGCGTATCTCGGTGACAAGATTTCTCCTTTCGCGGGCAACGCCAACTTCGCAGTCGGCGTGGCCCGCGTGAACATCTACGATCACATCCGCCATTGTTTGTGGACGACGGTGCCTGCGTTTGGACTGGGCTTGATCGTTTATGCGTTTGCGGGCGGGCACGTGGCGGCCGGCGGCCCCGACTCGCTGGCGGCGAGTGACGAAGTGCGGGCGGCACTCGCAAAAAATTTCGTGTTCAGTCCTTGGTTGCTACTGCCGGTCGTGCTCACGTTGTGGCTCGCGGCGGGCAATCGCCCAGTGCTGCCAGGCATGCTGCTGTCGATCGTGATCGCGACGGCACTGGCGGTGTTCGTGCAGCATCGGCCGCTGCTCGACGCACTCAACGTCCTCGTCACCGGCCCGGAAATCCATACCGGCCATCCGCTCGTCGACAAGTTGCTCGCCCAAGGTGGCATGGATCGGATGATGCATGTGACGCTGGTTGCGCTGTGTGCGTTTGGATTCAGCGGGCTCCTCCAGAAGGCGGGTTTGCTCGAGCCGGTGGTCGTGCGGTTATTTAAATTCACGACGACGCCCGGTCGCCTCGTGGGCGCGACGGCGGTCAGTTGCCTCGTCGTCGAACTCATGACGGGTGCGGCCTACGTGACGATTTTGCTACCGGCGGAATTGTTCGGTCCGGCCTACCGCAAGCTCGGCTTGGCGGGCAAGAACATGACCCGTGTGATCGGCGATTGCGGTATTGTGGGTGTGCCGCTGATCCCCTGGAGCATCGCGGGTGCATTCATGAGCGGCACACTCGGAGTGCCGGTGATGGCCTACGCGCCTTGGGCGATTTTTTGCTACGCGGGAATTTTCTTCACACTCATCGCCGGCTTTACGGGCTTCACGATGGCACAGCGGAAAAACGACGATGAAACCCAGCCAGGAAGCTAACCCATGACGACCATCGCGATTCATGGCGGAGCCGGGGCGTTGCCGCGCAGCGAAATGACGACGGAACGGGCGGCGGAATTTCACGCAGCGTTGCGCGCGGCATTGCTGGCAGGCCAGCGTGCGCTGCTGGGTGGCGGTGCGAGTCTCGCCGCGGTCGAGGCGGCGGTGGTGGCGATGGAGGACTGCCTGTTTTTCAACGCCGGTCGCGGTTCGTCGTTCAACCGCGAAGGGCGCATCGAAATGGAAGCGTCCATCATGGAAGGCGCGAACCGCCGCGCTGGGACGGCGACCTTGCTGCGCCGCGTGCGCAATCCCGTGCAACTGGCGCGTGCGATTATGGAAGGGACTCCGCACGTCATGCTCGGTGGTGAAGCCGCGGAGCGGTTTGCAGTGGCGCAGGGATTGAGACTTGAGCCAGAGGAATATTTTTTCACGCCTTATCGCTGGGATGCCATGCTCAAGCTCCGCGGCACCGACACGACGGCGCTCTCTGAAGATGTTGTGGTGCCGGTGGCGGTGAATCCTGCGGCCATGGGCACGGTTGGTGCAGTCGCGCTCGACGCCACCGGCCACCTCGCGGCGGCGACATCGTCAGGCGGCACGACGAATAAATATTCCGGGCGCATCGGCCAGGCGTGCATCGTCGGCGCCGGCGTCTACGCGAACGACACCACGTGCGCGGTCTCGTGCACAGGCCAGGGCGAGGCATTCATGCGCGGGGTTACGGCCTATGATGTGTCGGCGATGATGGAATATCGCGGTCTCGATTTGGCCCGCGCGGCGGAAATCGCCGTCCGGGAGCGACTGCCCGGTCGCGGTGGACTGATCGCCATTGATGCGCGCGGCAATGTCGCGCTGCCTTTCAACACCGAGGGCATGTATCGCGGCTGGATTGATGTCGCCGGAAATATTTTCACTGCGATCTACGACACGGTGCAGTCGTCACCCGCCGTATGAGCTTCCCGATCAAAGCACTGCTGGGTCTTGCCGCGACGGCGTTTGCGCTCGGTTTGCGGCCACTTGACGCCGCTGCTGCACCGGCCCAATCCCCGGTCCTCGCAGTCCACGAGCGTTTCGATTTTGTTCAGGCCGGCCGACACGTCACGGTCTGGTTCTACGCGCCTCCTGGCATGACGCCGCAGACGCCAGTCGTAATCGTGATGCACGGCGTGGCGCGCGACGGTGAGCGGTATCTCGCGGACTGGATTCCGCAGGCGCAGGCGCGCGGTTTCCTACTCGTCGTGCCGGAATTTTCCAAAGAGCAGTTTCCCGCTGAGGCAGGCTATATCTACGGCAACACGGTCGACAAAACGGGCCGCGCCCTCCCGCGCGAGCAATGGTCGTTCAGCGTGATCGAGCCGGTCTTCGATGCGGTGAAGGCGCGCACTGGCAACCGCACCGATCGCTACCGTCTCTTCGGTCACTCCGCGGGCGCGCAGTTCGTGCAGCGTTTTATTTATTTCGTGCCAACCGCGCGATTGGAGCGCGTGGTGAGCGCCAACGCCGGTTGGTATATGCTGCCCGACCTCTCGACGGCGTTTCCCTACGGTCTTAAAAACACGCCCGTGACCGCGGCCGATCTCCGTCATGCGCTCGCGTTGCCGATGACCGTGCTGCTCGGCACGGCCGATACCGATCCGGTGCTTCATGCGTTGCGCCACACGCCCGAGTCAGATGCCCAGGGCCCGCATCGGCTCGCACGCGGACAATTTTTCATGGCGCGGGCCGAGGATGCGGCGCGCGCCGGCCATTTCACTTTCGGCTGGCGGCTAGCCTTCGTGCCCGGTGTCGCGCACGAGGACAAGGACATGGCGCCGTTCGCCGTCCAAGAACTCTTTCCCAACTGACCCGACGATCGAACGTAGGATAAACCGCATACTCAAACCCTCACTCATTATGATTAAGACCACCCGCACATTGACTACGCTGGCTGCGCTCGCCTGCGCCGCGACGGCCTTCGGGCAAGCTGCCCCCCCTCCGCCAAACACCACCGCGCCCGACCAGCCGATTCAATTGGAGGCCTTCAACGTCACCGGTTCGAACATCAAGCGCATGGATGTCGAGAAGGTGCTTCCTGTCACGGTCATGGACCTCACCACTATCGATGTCCGTGACGCCTCGCAACCCTCCGAATTGCTCACGGCGCTCCCTCAGGTCACCGGACTGCCCGGCAACGAGACCGCCACTCTCGGTGCGACGGCGCGCGGTGACAACGCCAGCGTCTCGCTGCGCGGCATCGCGTCGAGCAACAGTTTGGTGCTTCTCAACGGCCGCCGCCTCGCCCCGCATCCGATCACGCAGACCGAAGCTGGGGTGCCGACACTGTCGACTAACATCAACCAACTCCCGAATCGCGGCCTCTCCAGTGTCGATGTGCTCCGCGATGGCGCTTCCTCAGTCTACGGCACCGATGCGGTCGCAGGTGTCATTAACTACAACACCGTGAGAAATTTTCGCGGCACGGAAATCTCCACAAGGATTGGCGAGACGAGCTACCACGATGGCCAGGAATGGCGCACGACGCTCACGCACGGACTCGAATTCGCCAACGGCAAGGGTCGCGCGATGTTAACCGCTGACTACTACCATCGCGCTGCGATGCAAGGGCGCGATCGCAGTTTTACGGCTGAAGCCGACCACAGTTACCTCGCGCCGGCGCCGTGGAATGTCTCGACCAACACGACCTTCAACGCTCGTTCCGCCACCACCGAATACGGCAACTACACCCTCGGCACTGTCACCGCTACTGATCAATACGGAGCGGTTTCCGGCTTCACCGGCGCGCGCCCCGCGGGCGTGCCGACCACGATGGCGGCGACCACTGGCATCTTTGTGCTTCAGCCCAATGGCACCGGTGGAGTCGTCTTCGGCACCGCTGCGCCGAGCCGCGCTGGCGTGACGCACGACTACTACTGGAACAACAATGTCTATCGCGTCATCCAACCGGAGTCCGGACGGACCAACGTGTTTTCGAGCGCCGAATACGATCTCACCGACAAGATCACAGCCTTCGTCGACGCCAGCCTCTACCGCGCGAATTCCGTCACCTATCGTGAAATGGACGGCATCACGCAGAGCACGGACGGATATGTCATCGTGCCGGTCACGAATCCCTTCAATCCGTTTGGCAACCGCTTCTGGTCCACGACGGGTGCACCCAACACCGATGGCACGCCGCGCCTCACCGGCACGCCCTCGGCCGTCTCCATCACGAACAAACGCCTCACTGATCTGCCGCTGCGCACCGACTATGTTGACGACTCGGTTTATCGCGGGGTCGTTGGGCTCCGTGGCAAACTTTTCAAAACGTGGTCGTGGGAAAGTGCGCTGCTCTACTCCGCCGCCCGCGTGATTGAGAATGAAGAAGGGCCGTCGCGAAAGAGCCTGATTATCGCCGCGATCAACCAGACCGATCCCACGAAGGCGTTTAATCCCTTCACGCGCTCCTTTGCCGTGCAGAACGGCGCGCTGGTCGTCACCGGTCCCTACGTGAATCCCACGAGCGTCACATCGACGTTTGACTCGAGTTTCATTCGCAGCGGCATCACGAAGCTCGGCAGCGGAGACTTCCGCGCGAGCGGCGAAGTGCTTTCCCTGTGGGGCGGCAACGCTATCGGTGGCGCGTTCGGCGGGGAGTTCCGCTATGAAGGTTACGATGATTATCGTCCTCCCTATGCCGGCCTTAACCCCGCCAGCTCCGGACTCGATCCGGCTTCGAATGATTTTCTCGGTTTCTCGCCCAACTCCGACACCCACGGCAACCGCCATGTCGCGGCCCTTTACGTCGAAACCGTAGTGCCGCTCGTCGGCAAGGAGTTTAAGCTGCCCCTCGTGCAATCGCTCGAACTCACCGCGTCGGCACGTTATGAAAGCTACACCGACTTCGGCGGCACCACGAAACCGAAATACGGCATCAATTGGAAACCCGCCTCGTGGATTATGGTGCGTGGATCTTACAATCAGGGCTTTCACGCTCCCAACCTTGCGCAACTCTTCACCGGCACGCTCATCCGCACCGTCACTGGCAGCACCGACACTTACCGCAGCACGGTCACCGGTCTGATCACCGACGGCTCGTCCAACCGTCGCAGTATCGCCTCCGGCAATCGTAACCTCAAACCCGAGGATTCTACCGGCAAATCCGGCGGCGTTGTCATCGAAGTCCCGCATGTCAAAGGTCTGTCCGTCTCCGTCGATTACTGGGAGATCACCCAGAAAAACCTGATCGCCTCCGGTGGCGGTGTTCCTGACGACACCGCCGCACTGCTCGCTGCCACGCAGGCGGCCCTCGCTGCTGGCCAGAGCATCAACTCGATCAACCTCGGCTCCGGCACTGCGAACTATCAGGGCGATCCTTCCGTCCAGCGCCTTCCCGTCACGCAAGCCGACATCGACGCGTTCGCGGCCTACAACGCCAAACAGGTGCCCGGCAATCAGCGCGCGGTTGTCGGTGGCATCGCTTATCTGCTCACCAGTTATTTCAACAAGGCCGAGCAGTTCACGAATGGCTTCGACTTTAACATCACCTATCGTTTCCCGCAGTTTGTGCTGGGTCAGTTTACGCTTAGCACCGATTGGACCTACCTGAACGACTTCCACGCCTACACCGCCGCTGGTGCATCGCGCACCGATTACCGCAACGGCAACAGCGCCAATGTCGGTGGGGCCCTACCCATCTGGCGCGGTTCGACGAACCTCACCTGGCGCCGTAAGCAATGGAGTGCCGGCGTTGGCCATTACTACATCGGTCATTACACCGACGTGAACGCCACGACGACGCAAGCCACGTGGGATTCGCTCGGCGATCCGAGTTACATCATGCCCGTCTTCACGAACGGCGCCTACTCCTACCGCTACGTCGTGCACGATTCGAATGCCTACAATGCGTTCGTAGTTTACCGCCTATCCGCGCAAAATCGTTGGCTCAAGAATCTCGAACTCCGCGTCGGCGTGAACAATATCTTCAACCTGACACCGCCGCTTTCCGCCGATTCGCGCGGCTACGATGTCAGCCTCTACAACACGATCGCCCGCGGTCGCACCTTCTCGCTGCAAGCGACGAAAAAACTGTAGTCGTCATCCTATCGTCCAGCGCGCAGTCCGGCCATCAGCCACCCCATGATGGCCGGACTTATCTTTTGCGCCCCTGACTCCGCCTCCTGATCACGCCGGATCTTTCATGAACCAACCACCCGCTGCCAATGGCTCACCCAGCGAACAGGGCCACGGTCGACCGTTGCGTCTGATCGGCCTATCGCTGGTCCTGATTCTCCTCGGTAACATTGGCGCTTACCTCGTTAAAACCGGCGGCGGCAAGATTGATATTACCGGAATAAAGCTGCCGACGGAAAACGGCCAGTGGATCACCGCCGATTTGTTCCGGCCCAAGAATGCCACGGCGAAGAATCCCGTGCCGATCGTGGTGGTGTGCCCGGGTTTTGAGCGCAGCAAGGAAACGCTCGACAGCTACTCCATCGAACTCGCGCGCCGCGGCATGGCCGTGATCACGATCGATCCGTATAACCAAGGTGCCTCGAGTTCGACCCAGGAGAGGCGCTCCGCCTCGATCGAAGGCTACGGTGTGGTGCCGATGATCGAGTATATCTTCGACACGCCGAATCTGAACTTCGTCGACAAGACACGCATCGGCGCCACTGGGTATTCCGCCGGCGGCAACGCCGTGCTGCAGTCGGCGGCGGTCTTCGGCGGGCGCCAGGGCCGCGCGCCGCGCCGGACGCCAGCCAAGGAGGCCGGCAGCGCCCGCGCCGCTGGCACAGCCGATCGCACCGCTCCGGCAGCCGCGAGCAAGTTGGCGGCCGTGTTCGTTGGTGGCTACGTTTTGACGATGACCGATGCCGTCCTCGCCACCGTCAACTCGAACGTCGGCATGGACTACGCGCGCCACGACGAGGGCTCCTATCGAAACGAGCGTGGCGACGCCGACATGCGCCATGCACCCGAAGCGTTGCGGCTCGTGAATTCGGTCCTCGAAAAAGATCAGCAGGTTGCTGAGGTGGAGGTCGGCAAGGTCTACGGCGATTGCGCCAAGCGGACGATGCGCGTCGTCTACAACACTCCGGGTAATATCCATCCGTTGCTGCCGTATGATTCGCGCTCGATCGCGCACATGGTCGGCTTCTTCGCCACGGTCTTTGGTTTGCAGCCGGCGATCTCGGCGTCGGATCAGACCTGGCTGTTCAAGGAACTGTTTACGTTGGTGTCACTGGTCGGCGCTCTGTTGATGCTGGTGCCGCTCACGCGTCTCTTGCTGGGCCTACCGGTGTTTCGCGGATTGGTGCATCCGATTCCGCCTGCACTGCCGCGCCCCGGCCGGCAGGGACAAATCGCGTTCTGGGCGACGTTCGCTTTCAGTGCCGCGCTGGCCTGCTATCTGTTTGTCCCGATGGCGCGGGCGACGTTCGTCGTGTTCCCCGCCGCGAGTGCCGCCCAACAAACCTGGTGGTTTCCGCAACGCATGAACAATGCCGTCTTGCTTTGGGCGGTGGCGAACGGATTGGTCGGGTTGATCCTCTTTGTTCTCAACTATCACTTTTTTGGAAAAAAGAACGGCGTCGTGCCGGAGATGCTGGGACTGCGGACCAGCGTGCGAGAACTGACCGCTACGCTGGGGCTGGCGTTGATCGTATTGGCGGCTTTCTACGGGTTGCTGTTTGCGACCTTTGGTCTGTTTCACGTGGATTTTCGGTTCTTCTTCGTCGCGGCGGCGGCCGAGTTTCCAGCCAAGATGCTGCTGGTCGCGTTGGAGTATTTGCCGCTCTTCTTTGTGTTCTATCTCGCAAATTCCATTCGCGTGAATTCGGCGAGCCGCTTCGCCGGCCAGCGGGAATGGGTGAGCCTGCTCATCATGGGCCTCGGCAATTCCGTGGGCCTGATCGCGATCGTGGCAATTCAGTATGGCTGTCTGGCCCGCACCGGCGCCGTGTTTTGGACGGGCACCACGGAGGGAACCGTGGGGCGCCAGGATTGGATCTTTATCAATCTCCTCTTCGGGATCATCCCGATGATGTTTCTCCTGCCGTTTTTCAACCGCTGGTTTTTCCGCCTGACCGGCCGGGTCTACCTCGGGCCGATGGTCACCTGCCTCATTTTCATCATGATGCTGCTGACGGGCACCGTCAGCTATATCCCACTCTGAAGAGCGTCCGGGAGATTCTTTCCGCCGCGTGGAAATTTGTCCGTGCTCGCCGGGCGCCTCATGACTACGTCTTTCCCGTGAAAAAATTTCTCTTCTTCGCGCTGCTTGCGCTCCCCGCGATTTTCGCTGTGCCCGCGACCGACAGCCGCTTCGCCGAGGTCGAACGCCTCATGAAGGCTGCGCGGAGGGCGATGCTCATCCCAGGCATGGCCGTTACTGTCGTCGAGCACGACCAGATCGCGTGGTCCGGAGCCGATGGTCTCGCCGATCTTGAGCAACAGGTGCTGGCGACTCCGGAGACCGTGTGGCGGATCGCCTCCGTCTCGAAACCCGTCGCCGCCACGGCGACAATGCAACTGGTTGAGCAGGGCAAAGTAAAACTCGACGAACCGATCTGGACTTACCTGCCGTGGTATCCGCGCAAGGGTGATGCTGTCATCACGGTGCGGAATATTCTCACCCACACTTCTGGCATCCGCCACTACGACTACGAGGCCGGCGAAAAGGAGAGCGCCGAATATTTTCCGACGGTCGAAGCGGGTTCGCATGTCAACGGTGTCGACCGCGAACCGCTGCAGTTCACTCCGGGCACGAAATATCTCTACTCAAGTTATGCCTACCTTCTCCTCGCCGGGATTGTCGAACGCGCCTCGGGCCTTAGCTACGAGGCGTGGCTCCGCGAAAAAATCTTTGCGCCGGCCGGGATGAAATCCTCGTCGCTCGATCGCAACCGCGAGATTGTCGCGCATCGAGCGCGGTTTTACCGCAAGACCGACAGCGGCACCGCGGTCGTCAACGCGCCCTATGTCGACAACAGTTACAAGTGGGCGGCCGGTGGCGTGCTCGCGACCGCCGACGATTTGGCGCGATTTGCCATGGCGCTCGACACCGGCAAACTCCTCGGGGTCGATACGCTAAAGTTCGTTTACACGGAAAACAAACTCACCGACCGCAAGCCGACCGGGTATGGTCTTGGCTGGCACGTCTCGACGGACCAGGACGGCCGGCTCTGGGCGGAGCACAGCGGCGGTGCGACTGGCGGCGCTGCCTATCTGCTGCGTTGTCCGAGCGAAGGCCTTGCCATCGCGATCCTCTGCAACCTAGAGCGACCGGGCGACCTCAAGAAACTTTCGATGGAGATGGCCCGCGCCGTGACGAAATCGGCGAAGTAACGCGGATCACTAACTCGTCTCCTCGGTCTCGTCCGGCACGGTAAAGAAAAACGTCGCGCCGCTACCGGGCACGGCATCGGCCCAGATCCGGCCACCATGTCGCTCGATGATGCGGCGCACTGTGGCGAGGCCGACGCCCGTGCCTTCGAATTCATGCGCGTGGTGCAGCCGTTTGAAGAGGCCGAAAAGCTTCTCCGCATTCTGCATGTCGAAGCCGACGCCGTTGTCGCGCACGAATAGAATCGGCCCGGCTTCGTCGGCTTGACGCACGACGCCGACTTCGATCACCGCCGGATCGCGACGCCGCGAATATTTGAGCGCGTTCGAGATAAGGTTGACGAACACCACGCGGAGCAACGCGGGATCACCGTGAAGCTGCGGGAGCGCCGCCACGCGCCACTCGACGCGACGGCCTTGGCGTTCGCTCTCAAGCTCCTTGAACACCTCGTGACACAGGAGTTCGGGCCGGCACGTCTCGCGCGAAATTGCCTGCCGGCCAAGTCGGGAGAAGGCGAGGAGATCCGAGATGAGCTGGCTCATCTGGCTGGAGCCGTCGTGGATTTGGCTGATGTGATGGCGCACATCAGCGGGCAGTGCGTCCGCGGGGCGGGCGAGCAGAATGTCGGTGAACCCGGTGATCGCCCGGATCGGTGTTCGCAGATCGTGCGCGGCTGAGGAGCAAAACGCCTCAAGTTCGTCGTTCGCTGCCTCGAGTTCAGCCGTGCGCTCTCGCACCCGTTTTTCCAATTCGGCGTTTTGCTCCTCGATCTGCGCCAGCATGTGGTTGAAGGCGTCGGTGAGCAGGCCAAGTTCGTCGGCGCCGTGCTTGGCGGCGCGCACGGAATAATCGTGGCGATCGGAGACGGCGCGCGCGGTCTCCGCGAGCGCGAGCATGGGTCGCGAGATTTGCTGCTGGAGTGCGCGAGAAAGTATGTAGGCGACGAAGAAAGAAACAACGATCACCAGCATGGCGATGCCACCGTAAAGGTGCAGCCGCTCGGTCATCGCCCCCAAGTCGGACTTGAGATAAAGGGTGCCGAGTCGCTGGCTGCCTTTCACTTGGACGACCGGCGTGAACCCGATCAAGTAGCCATCGGTGATACTAAACCCATCGAGTTGTGGTGCGGGGGGAAATTCGTCAGCGCGTTCGGTGGCGGGGTAGCGCGAAAAAAGATTCCCGCGCGCGTCGTAGAGGCAGGCCGACACGAGATGGCGCTCGGCCTTGAGCGCGGTGAGGACTTGCGCGGCGTCGTCGGCGTTGTCGAAAGCCAGCGCGCCCGTGCTGTTCGCCGCGATGACTTCGCCGAGCGTCGCGAGCTGCCGCACGGAAGTTTGTCGAAAGGTGAAAACTTCGTAGCTCAGAAACGCTGCACAGGTGAGCAGCACCACGACGCCGCTCGTGGCGAGCGTGATCGTCATCAGCTTTCGCCGAATCGGTGCGTCTTGGAAAGCCATCGTCAGCCTTTCTCCTTGGTGACCAGCGTCGCGAGTCGGAGCAGCTTGGAACTAATCGTGAGATCGGCGGCTTTCGCGGCGTCCGGATTGATGCGCAGCCGGATTTTTCCGCCCTCGACCGCAAATCGCACGATGCCACCCGCGTGCTCGAAGCCGTCGTCCTCACCCACCGTGAGCACGCTATGCCCTGCGAGCGCGGAAATGATTTTCTCAAATTGTCCGGCCTCGGAGCGGCTGATAAAAAGAATGTGGCAGTCCGCGACGTCGTCGCCCTGGCGGAAACGGCGCACGATGATCGATCGTTCGCCGATTTTCTCGCCGAGCACCAACTCGTCCAGATAGCTGTCGAATGGATCCTCACCGAGCACGCCGATGACAAGTGGCGACTGCGCGTCGCGGAAGGCTCGCGCCGGCCACTCGACAAACTGGTCCAGTTTCGAAAGGAGCCCGGCTTTGTAAGCATATTCGGGCGAAATCTTCGCGGGGGGCGCGGCGGAGAGCACCGCGACCACGAGCAGCCACGCAAACCAAAGGTGCCGCGATCTGGGTTTCAAAACCGCCATGTCGCCTTCCCGTAAACGCCGCGCTGAATTTCACGGCGGGACCCTGGGCTGTTGAACTCAGGGTGATGGGCGTGGAGCAGGTTTTGCGCGTCGAGCGAGAGCTCCCAAGGGGCGGATGGCCGCCAGCCGAACCGCAGATCGGCTTCGGTGTAGCCCGGCAGATTTTGGTTGCCGATGGGCGCGATGTAACGGAGGTCCGAATCAAAGTCCCAGCGCGTGGACAGGTTGAGTGACGAGCGCAGAAAAACTTGGTGGTTCGGATCGCGCGCAATGCTGTCACGCGTGCTGCGATCGATCGTGCCGGTCTGCGGTTCACTGCTGACGCGCAGTTCGTTCCAACCAGCGTGCAACTTCCACCGCGGTGATACGCGCCAGTCAGCCGAGAACTCCGCGCCGCGCGAGTGTCCATACAAGCCGCTGCTCGCCACGACCGGAAAGGCCAGTGGCGGGCTCAAGGGTTCGAGACTGCGCAGGTTGTCGTAAGAATTGTAGAAGGTGGCGAGTGAGAGGGCGAGCGACGGTTCGATTTGCACGCGATAGCCAAGCTCGGCGGCTAGGAGTGTTTCTGAGACCACGTTTTTTCCGCCGGAGATGCGGTAGGGCGGCGTCGCTGGCGAAAAGAGATCGCGGTCGATCCGCGACGGCGTGCGCACGGCGCGCGAGAGCGCGGACCAGACGGTTTGAGTTTTGTCGGGCCGCCAGGCGAGCCGTGCACTGGGCTGGAGTTCGAAACCGGTGTAGTCGTTGCGCTCGACCTTCGTGCCAACCGTTAAATGTAATTGGTCGCGCGCGAGTGCGATCTCATCTTGAAGGAATCCACTGAACCACTGGTGCTTCACGCGGGGAGGCAAAAAGGCGTTCGTTGGGGTGTTGACCACGCCGTCGTTGACGAGGCGGTAACCGAGCCCCCACACGAGGTCGTGCGCCGCGCCGAGCGGGCGATGGTGCTGAAAATCGAGATCATAGGTGTCGATGTTCTGCGTGAAGGAACCCGGGATGCGCCGGTGCGTGCGGTCATAGTAGAGTTGGACTTTGAGATCGGAGTTTTCCGCGAGCTGGCGCGTCCAGCGGCCGAGGAGGTTGGCCCCATTGGCTCGAATAGTATCGGGGCCGACTTGCCCTTCCGTGCCATCGTAACCATCACCTTGCAGGGTGATCTGGTCGGCCGAGGTGCGATCCCAGTCCACTCTAAATCCCACTTGGCCGACGCGCCACGAGTCGTTCGACTTGTTCCCGTTAGGCCGCACAGAATCGCCCCGGTCGAAATATTTCGCGTAGACGCGGTAGAACACACCCGGCGCGAGTTCCCCACCGTATCGTGCCGCCGCGGTTGAGCGCAATTGCGAGCCGACGCCGGTGGTGACGAGCGAGCCTTGGGTATCCTTCGCGCTCTTGGTCGTGATGTTGATCACGCCGTTGACGGCATTGGCACCCCACTGCGTGGCGCCGGGACCGCTAATCACTTCGATGCGATCAAGATCCTCGAGCATCGTATCCTGCACATCCCAATAGACGCCGGCGTAGAGCGGGGTGTAAACGGAGCGGCCGTCGATCAGCACCAGCATTTTGTCGGCGAACACGTTGTTGAAACCGCGCGCACTGATCGCCCACTGACGCGAATCGATTTGGGCCACTTCGAGATTCGATGCGAGGCGGAGGGCCTCGGGGATGCTGGTCGCGCCCGAGCGGCGAATCTCATCTGCGGTGATAACCTGAATCGCCGACGCGACCTCGGAGAGCTTTTCTGGGCGCTTGGAGACCGAAGTCACCTCGATGTCCATCAACTGCTCGACACTCATCATTTTCAGCGCGCTCGGCGTTGGCAGCGGCCCCAGCGATTGTGCTTGGAGCGCCGCTGCGGAAATGAGCAAGGCGGTGAGCGCGGGTGCAGAAAATTTTCGCGTAGAGGGCATCAAAGTCCACGCTGTCGTTCCTGCCAGAGCACCGCCTCGCGGATCACCTCGTTGGTGCTCTCAAGGCTGAGCTTGGTTTTGATCCGCTCGTCGTAAGAGCCGACCGTTTTTACGCTAACGCGCATGAGATCCGCGATCTCCTTGGCGCTGCGCCCTTGGCCGCGCATTCGAAATACCTCCAGTTCGCGGTCGCTGAGCAGTTGTTCGGGCTGCCCGCCACTGCGCGCCATACCACCGAGCACCCGGCCCGCCAGTTGCGCCACCAGAGCCGAACTCGTGTAGAAATTTCCCGCAAGCACCGCACGGATCGCCTCGATGATGCGGGGACTGGATTCGTTTTTTACGGCATAGCCGTGCGCGCCGGCGCGAAAGGCCCGCTCCGCGACGCTCACCTCGTCATGCATCGACAACACCAGCAGGCGCAGCGTCGGAAATTGCACGCGAAGTTCCTTCAGCAACTCCAAGCCCGAGCCCCGTGGCAGCGACAGATCCACCACGACGACATCGGGCTGCGCCTTCGGCAGCGCGAGCAGCGCGGCCTCCGCATCCTCCGCGTGTCCGCACACTTCAAGATCTGCCTCGAGCGCCACGAGGTTCGCGAGCCAATCACGCACCAGCGGATGATCATCGACAAAGAACACGCGCCGTCGCGCTACGACTGGCTTTTGATCGTTCCTCATGATTCAGGCCTTAAATGTTGGCAGCACTCGGCTGGATGGAGCCGGGGAAAATTTGTGCCGTGGGACCTGGCATGAGTCGGTGTTGGCGCAAGATTTTCCGCAGTGCAAATTATCTCGGGCGCAAAAACCACGATCTTGGCGTATGGTTTTGCCTTACGGATGAATTCTTATCACACCGGCAGACGGGCGCGGCGCATTTACCTAGATTCTTGGTGTGCCACCTCTCGCGACCTTTAACGTTTCCGGCGACGTCGCAAACGTTCTGCTGCGGGAGCCCAGCGCCACGCCGTTTGGTCGTTTGGTCTCGAACCGCACGCAGTTCGTCACGCGGGTTTCTCCTGCGCCGATCAGCGCAGTGGTCCTCACGAAAAACAGCGTGCGTTTGTTGGTGGAGGTGGTTGCGGCGCTCGCGTGGTGCGACGAGGTCATCCCTTCGATACTGGCTCGACCGACAGCACCCTCGCGGTCGCTGCGACTTTCCCGAATGTTCGGCTACACCAGCTCACGGGATCCTTCCCCGGATTCGGCGTTACGCGCCAGGCTGCCATTAAACTGGCGCGCAACGATTGGATTTTCTCCGTCGATAGCGATGAGATCGTTTCACCTCAGCTGGCCGACGAAATTACTGGGCTCCGGCTCGACCGGGACTGCGTTTACGTCGTACCCTTCGAGAATTTCTACAACGGAAAACACATCACGACGTGTGGCTAGGCGCCGGACCGTCATGAGCGGCTCTTCAACCGCACGATGACGAACTTTTACCGCAGTGAAGTGTACGAGCGGGTGGGGACGGAGGACCTCTCCGTGGTCCAGTTGCAGCATCCGATCCGTCATTTCTGATATCAGTCGACCGGTGACGTTCTGCGCAAGATGTCGACCTACTCGCATCTCTTCGCCGATCAGAAGGCCGGAAAGAAACGTTCGAGTCCGGCCAAGGCAGTCGCGCGCAGCGTCTGGGCTTAATCCAAAAACTTCATTCTTGAGCGCGGATTTATCCAAGGTGCGGTTAGGGTTGCCAGCAGCTGCCGATTTCATGGGCTTTTGTAGGCGTTTAACGCGAAACTTTGCCGTCCAACACAGCGGGAAATCTTGCCATTGCGCCTAAACGTGTGCAATTGCACACTATGACGATCACCGTGGAAGCAAAGCTGACGACGCCGGATAATTATCCGGCGTTGGAGCAATGCGCCGCGTTGTTCTCGCGCCTCGAACGCCTGCTCTTTATTGCGCTCTACGCTCGAGGCGAAAAGCTCACCGCCGCCAAGCGCAGGTTCATCACCGAGCACCGCATCACGGCCCGGCAGTTCAATTCGATCCACAAACAACTGTCGGCAAAGGTCGATTCCTGGCGCGAAGTGCGGAAGCTCAATCTGGCGACCGTCGAGTCGCAGATCGCGAA
>CAIMFY010000123.1 GCA_903840415.1 uncultured Opitutia bacterium
GACATGTTGGCGCTCACCGATCGGGACAACGCGCCTTGGCACCTCGTGCCGGCCGACAACAAACGCTACGCTCGGCTGGAAGTGCTGCGTTCTGCCAGCCGTCAAATCGAAGCCGCACTGGGCGAGTAATGCCTCTGGGGTAGGGCGTAACTGACGCAGTTCCGGCGGTTGGCCTCGTCGAGCGATCTCGGGCCCGGCACGAATGAACTGCACTCCTTGGAAAGCTGCTGCTTCGCATTTGCAAGGCACTTTTGCAGGTGAATCAAGGCCAAACAAGGTCGAGTCGGAGATGTCTCCGGTGGTTCAATACAGATCGCATAACACGCTGCATTTTACCTAATCGTAACCTGCATGGCACCTTAGCGCCATAGACTGCGTGCATCATTCCTTGTAATTGAAACTCGCACTCGTCACCGAAACTTTCCCTCCGGAAATCAACGGAGTCGCGATGACGTTTGGGGTGATCGCGCGGGAACTCGGTCGACGGGGCCACGCGGTCACTGTCTACCATCCGCGCCGCGATGATCTACCGGGTGGTGCTCCGTCACCGGAATTTGCCGAGGTGGCTCTGCCGGGTGTGCCGATTCCTGGTTATGGTCTATTGCGGTTCGGGTTGCCCGCGGGTCGGCGGTTAAAAAAACTCTGGCGCGAGGAACGACCCGACTTGGTGCATGTGGCGACCGAGGGGCCGCTCGGAGCGTCCGCGATCTCGGCGGCCCGCGCGCTCGGCGTGCCGGTGACGTCGAGCTTCCACACGAATTTCCACGCTTACACGCGGCATTATCGCCTCGGTCCGCTTCAGGGCCTCATGCTCGCGTGGCTTCGCCGCGTGCATAACCGCACGCGGCGGACGTTTGCGCCGACCGCCGAGTTATGTGCGGAACTTGCGGCCCTCGGTTTCCGCGATCTCGCGGTGTTATCGCGCGGCGTCGATACGTGGCAGTTTCATCCGGCGCGGCGCTCGCTGGCGTTGCGTGCGAAGTGGGGTGCAGGACCGGATGATCCAGTTGTGATCCATGTTGGACGCGTGGCGGCGGAAAAAAACTACCCGTTAGTCTTCCAGGCATTCTCAGCCATGCGCGCCGCCAATCCTCGCTGCCGATTTGTCCTCGCGGGCGAGGGCCCGCTTAAGGCTGCGCTCACCCGGGCATATCCGTGGTGCATTTTCGAAGGCGTGTTTTCTCGGGAGGAGATTGGTCGTCACTACGCGTCGGCTGACATCTACGTTCACGCGAGCCTGACTGAAACTTTTGGCAATGTGCTGACCGAGGCGCTTGCGAGCGGACTTGCCGTCGCGGGGTTCGACTACGCGGCCGCCCGGCAATTTGTCCGTCATGGCGAAAACGGTCTCGCGGTCCCGTGCGATCGGCCCGACGCGCTCATCGAAGCGGCCGTGCTCCTCGCCAGTGATGACTTGCTCCGCGCCCAAGTTCGCCTGCTCGCCCGCGCCGCCGTCGAACCACAGTCATGGGACCACGTGATCGCGCGCTTCGAGTCTGACCTAATCGCCGTCGCGGGCACGCCACCCACAGTCCTTGTCCCCGCTCTCGCATGAATTTGAAACCGCGCGTCCTCATTCTCACTGCCGGCTACGGCGAAGGTCACAATGCCGCCGCCCGCGCGCTCGCCGCCGCGTGCGATGCCATTTACGGCCCAGGCACGGCGCTGACTGTGGATGTCTTCGAAGTCGCCGCGCCGCGCTTCAGCAAACTCTCCCGCAAGGCCTACCTCAAAATGATCAATGCAGTGCCCAAAGTCTGGAGCGCAGTCTACGCTTGGGCCGATCGTTCGACTGTGTTGCCGCGGTTGTTCTGGGTGCTCGGACGCGAGCAGCAGGTGCTCGACGAACTGATTGCGCGCGAGCGCCCCACGGTGATCTGTAGCACCTATCCGGTTTACGCGTTTCTCCTCGAGAAAATCGCGCGCAATCGCGGGCTGGCCGTGCCGCATTTCAACATCGTCACCGATTCAATCAGTATCAACTCGCTCTGGTGGCGCGCACCGTGTGCCGGCTGGTTCGTGCCGAATAAAGACTCGGCCGAGGTGCTGCGCCGCGGCGGAGTCGCAACGGACCGCGTGCATGTGTGTGGATTTCCGGTCGCGCCATTTTTTAGCGCGCAGATCGGTAAGCTTCAACCGCCCGAACTGTCGAAAGGTGAATCTCCCCGCGTCCTCTACATCATCAACTCCGGCACGCGCGGCGCGGCTGATACGGCTCGCCGGTTGCTGGCCGAGACCGATTGGGAGATCACGTGCGCGGTCGGTCGCGACGATAATCTCCAGCGCCAACTCGCGGCGCTGACTATCGGACGCGTTCGCCGGGCCGAAATCCTCGGCTGGACCGATCAGATTCCGCGACTCTTGATGACGCACCACGTCGTAGTCAGCAAAGCCGGCGGCGCCACCACGCAGGAAGCGATTGCCGCATGCTGCCCGATGGTCGTGAACCAAATCGTGCCGGGTCAAGAGGAGGGCAACTATGAGTTGCTGCGCCGGTATGGTGCCGGGGCGCTCGCGGAAACGCCCGACGCAGTGATCGCTGAATTGCGGCGGGCTTTTGCCGACGGTGGCCGCGGTTGGCACGCCTGGCGCAAGGCACTCGAAAAACTTACGCGACCAGACGCGGCCCGCGAAATCGCCGCGCAGGTGTTGGCGCTTTCCGGTCAGATGAGCGAGCCCGTGCCAGTCCCGCTGCGCGCCGAGGCCGGCAGTCCTGAAGTGATTGAAGGAGCCACCGCGTAAAGATGAAGACGCGTTTTATTTTCAATCCCTATTCCGGGCACAACCGTCGTCGGCCGTGGTTTGCCGCTTCGATTCGTGATTATATTTCAGCCCATTCGCTCGATGCTGAACTCGTGGTCACCGATGCGCCGGGCCATGCGACCGAGCTGGCGCGTGACGCGGCGCAGACCGGCTGCGAACAAGTTGTCGCGGTCGGCGGCGACGGCACGATGAACGAAGTCGCGCAGGCGTTGCTTCACACACCCGCGGCGCTGGCGCTCGTGCCTTGTGGTTCGGGCAACGGCCTCGCGTTGCATCTCGGACTGCCTCTCGCTCCGTTGCGCGCTCTGGCCCTCATCGCGGGTGGGAGTGGCGCCGGACGAATCGCTGCACTCGACACCGGTGCTGCCGACGGCTGGCCGTTTTTCAATGCCATGGGCCTCGGTCTCGACGCCGATGTGAGCCACCGTTTCAACAGCCTCGCCCAACGCGGGCTTCCAGGTTACGCCCGCACCGCGATTGCGGCCGTGCGCAACATCCGGCCCGAGCGGGTGTGTATCACGAGCAGCAATTTTCGCGACGAACTCGATGTGCTCCTCGTCGCCGTCGCGAACTCTGATCAATATGGCAACAATGCCCGCATCGCTCCCGGCGCGCGTGTTGATGATGGGATGCTCGATCTCGTGGCGGTGGCGCCGGTCGGATTTTTCGGCGCCGCACTGCTCGCGGCGCGCCTCTTTACCGGCTCGTTCGATGAAAGTCGCCACGTGAGACGCCTGCGGGGCCGGAGTTTCGTAATCGATCGCGTGGCGCCGGGCCTGATTCACACCGATGGTGAAACGCGGACCGCTGGCGCTCGTGTCGAGGTCGCCGTGCGCCCGCATAGCCTACGCGTGCTCGTGCCGCTCTCGTCGCGTGTGGCAACTCGCCCGGCCGATCCGACTTCGGTGCGTTTTGCCCTGCAATTGCCATGAAGCATCTCCTGCGCGTCCGCACCGTCATCCTGTCCGACGTCCACCTCGGCACGCCGAATTCCAAGGTGCATGAGGTGAATCATTTTCTCCGGCACGTGCGCTGCGCAAAGTTGATCCTCAACGGCGACATCATCGACGGTTGGCAACTCAAGCGCGGTGGCTGCTGGACCAAGGCCGACACGCGGTTCATCCGGATCGTCCTGAAGATGTTGGAGAAAAAGGACACTCAGGTCGTCTACCTGCGCGGCAACCACGACGATGTCCTCGCGAACTTCCTCCCACTCGAGTTCGAGGGCCTGTCCGTCGTCGAGGAGCATATTCACGAAGGCGTGCGCGGTCGCTATCTCGTGCTGCATGGCGATGTGTTCGACACCGTCACAAAAAATCTCGTCTGGCTCGCGCACCTCGGTGACTGGGGCTACTCGTTCCTACTCGGCTTGAATCGCGCCTACAATGCCTGGCGTGCCTGGCGGGGCAAAGAATACTGGTCGCTGAGCAAAGCGATCAAGGCGCGCGTGAAATCAGCGGTGAACCACGTTTCGAATTTTGAGTCGCACATCGCCGAACTCGCGCACCAACGTGGCTGCACCGGTGTGATGTGCGGTCACATCCACACGCCCGCTGACAAGATGCTCGGCAAAGTGCACTATTTGAATTCCGGCGATTGGGTCGAATCGCTCACCGCACTTGTCGAGCACCACGACGGTCGGCTGGAAATCGTGTCGTTTGCAGATTTCGTCCGGGAGTATCCGTGGCCGGAGCCGGAGTTCGGGATCGGCGACGAAACACTGACGGCGCTTCCCGATGGGAGCATCGGGGAGCCGAGCGAAAGTTAAGTTCACCTGTTTGTCACAAAGCTGCCATCCGGGCGTCACGCAACCCCTGCATTCTGTGGGGGTGAACCTAACCACATCCCACACCCGTTTGTACATTCGCACGCTCGCGCTTTGCGCGGCGATTGCCGGCCTTGTTCCCGTGCACGCGCAGACGACCCCTGCTGCCACCACTGGAAAAACCGAGAAAGAAACTGGTATCGTCCGCCTCGAAGAATTTGAAGTCTCGGAGGCACGCACCTCCGCCGAGAGCATGGCGCCGACCACGAACCGGCTCGAAGCGATCCAACCCGAGTCGATCATCAATCTCCAGACGATCCAGAACAGCATCGTGCCGACCGCCGATTACGCGCTGATCGCGAATCTCGCGCCTAGCGTAACGCTTACCGGCGTGGGCAACGGTCCGGGCCTGACCGAATCGAAGGCCACGATGCGCGGCTTCGGCGATGGCTCCTACAACGTCACCGTGGACGGCATCCCGTTCGGCGACGGCAACGATTACACCCACCACACCACGAGCTATTTCCCCGCGAAGCTGCTCGGCCGCGTGACGGTGGATCGCGGCCCCGGCACCGCGAGCACGATTGGCATGGCCACCTTCGGCGGCACGATGGCGCTGGAGACGAAAGATCCGCGCACGACGGCTTCGATCGTGCCCACTGTGAGCTTCGGCAGCTACAACACTACGCTGGACCACATTGAGTTCAACACCGGCATCATACCCCAGGCCAACGGCGGCTCGCTCATCGGCAGCTATCAATACATGGCCTCCGACGGCTACCGCACGTTCGGCACGTTCGCGCGCAACACCTATTTCTTCAAATATCTCCAGCCCGTTGGCCAGAACACGACGATCTCGTTCATGGGCGAGTATAACAACATCAAGTTCAACAATGCGAACCGCACGATGTCTGGGCAGGACATTCTCACTCTCGGCCGCAATTTCGGCCAGGTCAAAGGCATCTTCCTGGCCTCCACGGTGGCGGCGGGTGGCGACCTCAACACGATCAACGGTGACGACTACGATCGCAACTATCAGATTAAGCACACCGACACCGAGTTTATCGGCCTCAACACCGATCTCGGCAACGGCTGGAAACTGAATGACAAGGTCTATTCCTTCTGCTATAACAACAGCAGCCACGAGTCACCGAACATCACCGCCGGCGCGACCATTAACCCGACGACCGGCAAGATCGTCGCTGGCACCGATTTCGGCGGTCAGTTGAAGGTAAATGTCGTGCGCAGCTACGGCACCTTCGCGGCCCTCTCGCATGACAACGACATGGGCGCCTTCAAGACCGGCGTGTGGTTCGATTACCAGCACGGTCCCCGCTACAATTACTTCCTCGATTACAACGTCGCCCACGCGCAGGCCATCGGCCTCGTGGCGATGCCCGGCGGCTATCTCGACGTCAATCACTCTAAGGCGAATCAGGGTTACGCGTGGAACATGCACTTCTACACCCGCACCTGGGAGCCCTACGTCGAGTATGCGTGGAAGCCGCTCCAGTCCCTGACGATCACGCCGGGTCTGAAATACATGTGGATCAACCGCGTGATCGAAGCGCCGGTGAACCAGACCAAAGATCCATTGCCCGGCCCGATGTTCTTCGGCACGACGTATTCTAAGGTTCTTCCCCTCGCGACCATCAACTATCGCCTGCTGCAAAACTGGTCCGTTTACGGGCAATATGCGCAGGGCCTGCTGACGCCGCCGCTGGCCAGCTACCAGATCAATCAACCGCAATTGAACCAAATCAAACCGCAGCAAACCGTCAATTATCAGGTCGGCAGTGTCTATAAAACCAACCGGTTCAATGCGGACGTCGATGCTTACCAGATCAATTACAGCTACCTGCCCGTCTCGCAGAACGATCCGACCGTCGCCAAGCCTGGTCCCGGCGACATCATCTATTTCGATGCCCGCGGTGCCTACTACTACGGCGTCGAAGGTCAGGGCACCTACTACATCGGCAACGGTCTGAGCACCTTCGTCAACGGCTCGCGCAACTACGGCACCTACAAAGGATCGAAGCGCCGGATCGAGAGCGTGCCGCAATCCACGGCCGGCTTCGGCCTCGTCTATGACCACGCCGGGTTCTCCTCCTCGCTGATGCAGAAATATACGGGACCCTATACGACCTATTCCGGCACCAACAATCCGGACCTGCCGCTCCCCGCCGGCACGCTGACCGCGGTGCAGGGCGGCTTCTCGATGTATGATCTTTCGCTCGGCTACGGCCAAAAACTCGAGCACGTGGGATTCCTCAAGAGCTTCAAGGCCCGCCTCCAGATTAACAATCTCTTCGATCGCAACGTGGCGCAACTGAAGTCTCCGTCCGCCGTCGCCGGTAGCCCCACCGTGCTCGATCGGCTTGCCAGCACTTACAGCCTCCAGACACCGCGCAGCTACTTCCTCACCGTGTCGGGCGAATTCTGAGTCGATCGGCTTTGCTAATTCTGACCCGCCGCGCATTTCTCCACGCCGTTTTCGCCCTCGCCTTCGTCGCAGCGACGCTGGGCGCGGGCGAGGCGTAATACTTGCGCGCGGGTCAGTTTGAAGCCACGCACCTGCTCTCCCCACCAGCGGCGGTTTATCCCTGGAAAAATTTCCAAAACGGATGTGCTGTTCGAAGAAGCCGAAGCGGACGCCAAGAGTATTATCCGATGACGCCAACGATCTTCTCTAGCGTCCGTGGCCGTATCACCGCGCACGATCGCGCTTAACGCACCGTCGAGCCTGAAGATTCGACGCACTAATCAAGAGTAGGCGTCATTGCATTTGGGTAGTTGCCGTTGGCCCCGCTGAAGTGCAACCAATTGCGGTCACCATGGAACCCCATCCCGCGATGCAAGTGACCGGCCGATCAAAAAGCCTGCAGTGGCGCGCGATTGTAGCCGGCGCCATTCTCATGGCCAGTGTGGCGCATGCGCAATCGGGCGTGGCAGCGCCGGACCCATCAGGTCCCGCGAAGTGGGGCGAGCCGTTTGCCACGCCGGTTTTTCCCTTCGGGGCGGTTTACTTCCGCAAGTCGAGTCCGCCCGAGCAGGACTGGGCGCACGATCACGAGGTCGCGGCGGGGATGGGCATGAATATTTTCCGCCACTGGTTCATGTGGGCCTCGATCGAAACTGCTCCGGGCCGTTACGACTGGTCCGACTACGATCGGATGGTGCAACTCGAGGGGCAGAACCACATCAAGGTCATCATCGCCGAAAATGTCACCGGCGCTCCCGAGTGGATGTGGGACAAGTATCCCCACGCGCGGCGCATCGATCGCGAGGGCGTCGAGAGTTATCCGGGAGTCGTGACGGGCAGTGCCACCGGCAACGCGCTGCTGTGCCTCGACAACGACGACGTGCGGACCGAGGCGGGAAAATTCCTGACCGCGGTCGTCGAGCGCTATCGCGACAAACCCGCTGTGCTTGGCTACGATTTGTGGAATGAGGGTTCGGTGCAGGAATGCACGTGCGCCGCGTCGCAGGAAAAATTCCGCGCGTGGCTGAAAGCAAAATACGGCACCATCGATGCGCTCGGTCGCGCGTGGCACCGCTACAGTCTCGGCGACTGGGAATCCGTTCACCCGCCGCGCGGCAACATCGGCTACGCCGACTCGCTCGACTGGCTCGCGTTTAACCGCGACAACGCGCTCCGCCTGCTGCGGTGGCGTGTCGAACTGGTCCGCCGTCTCGATCCGCACGCGCTGATCACCGCTCACGGCACGGCCGCGCTGACAGAAATCGAGCCGCGCACCGCGGCCGAGGTCGATTCCTACGGCTACACCTGGGTCGCATCGCGTCACGGCAACGCACCCTGGATGCAGTTTCGCGCCATCGATTGGACGCGCGCGGCCTCGCACGGGAAAATTTTCTGGCACGCCGAGGCCACCGGCGGACCGTTGTGGCTCCAGCCGCAGGTCTTGAACCGCCCGCTCGAGGATGGCCGCAGCTCCGATGAGAAGGACGTGCGCGTGTGGAGCCTCATCGACATGGCCGGCGGCGCGAGTGGAATCATGTTCACGCGGTGGCGTCCGCTGCTCGACGGGCCGCTGTTCGGCGCGTTTGGCCCGATGGGCATGGACGGCTCGGTCACACCGCGCGCCGAGATGGCCGGCCGGCTCGCGCGCTGGGCCAACTCCCACGCCGACCTCTGGCAATCGCACCCGGTGAGCGGTGATGTCGGCATCGTATTTGTGCAGGAATCGGCGGATTTTGCCTCGGTGCAGGGCACGGGCGGCGGCGGTGCGCGCGCGGTGGGCGGCGAGGGCGGCGGAAATTTCTACGCGCAATCGCTGCAAGGCGCCTACCAGGCGTTCTTCGATTCTGGACTTCAGGCGGACTTTGTCGGCATCGACGACATCGCGAATTACCCGCTGATTTATCTGCCGTATCCTGAGCATCTCAAAAAAACTACCGCCGACAAACTCCGCACCTACGTCGCGAATGGCGGCATGCTCGTGAGCGAAGGCTGCCCCGGATATTTCGGCGACGGCGGCCGCGCCGGGACCACCCAACCCAATCTCGGGCTCGATGAAGTCTTCGGCGCCCGCGAATCCTATGTGCAGTTTACCCCCGATCTTCTGACCAAACTGACCGCGACGGTGTGCGGCCACGCCGTCGGCGGACAATTTTTTCTGCAGGAATACAAACTCGCGGGCGGAGAAGCGGCGGGCCAGTTCGCCAACGGTCACCTCGCCGCCGTCGAAAATAAGTTTGGCCGGGGCCGGACGCTGCTCATCGGCACGTTTCCCGGTGGCAGCTATGAGCGCAACCACGCGCCGGAAACGCGGACATTCTTCGCCGACCTGCTCACGTGGGCCGGGCTCACGCCGCAGATGCAGACGAGCGACCCCGAAGTGAAAGCTCGGTTCCATCGTGGCAATGGCGGCACCGTGCTCTGGATTGTGAATCCTACGCGCACCACTAAGACTGTGACGATTACGCTGCCATCCGCGTTTCAAGCCGCGACCGAACTCTGGCAGGAATCCACTCATCCCACGCTAGCTGGCAACGCCCTGACAGCGACCGTCGAAGATCGAAACGCCGCCGTCATTCAGCTGAAGTAATTCGGCCGGATTGCGGCGTCCGCGGCCCGAGTAACACGGCGCCACCGATTGATCGCATCTTCTACCCCACCATTTGCGACAATCTCAGGTGCTTTTCTTTTCTGCCGGTTTACCCTAATATGATCACTCCATCCTCGGTCCGCTCTATCGTCGTCCTTCGACTTGCCAGCGTCCTCGGTGCGATCGCCGCGCCTGAACTTTTCGCCGACGCACTCTCGTGCAACTTGGCAAACTACACCGCGACCGCCGGCCTCACTGCCACTGTCGCGCAAGATGTGCTCACTGTGACATGGACTGGCGCCGCCGGCACTGAACTGCGCGCGCGCTACGTCATCGATCATGGTGCGCCGATTGTCCGCGAACTCGCTGCGCGGTCTGCAGGCGGCGCCTGGGAGGTGCTGGGCGAAAACCTTGCGCCCGATTTTCGCGTCCAAACCGGCCGCCGCCGGATTGATTTTGCCGGGCTTGCACCACTCAAGCTGCTCGGCGTCGACACCGAGTCGCGCGCGATCATCGAAAAACAAAACTGGGTTTCTTTCTGGGACGCGCCGTTCGTTGTCCCCGGCGATCCGCGGCGCAACGTCGATATTCCGCGCACCGCCGACGAGATTCAGCGCGCGCCAGCGAGCTACGCCACGAACTCCTGCGACGTAAAGACCGACGGCACGCGGCTCGAGGTGAATTTTCCCGGCCTGACGATGGGCATCTTTTCCGGCGGTCTGCGTTTCACGCACTATCGCGGCACCAACCTCCTCCGCCTCGAGGCGATCGCGAAGACCGACAAGAATTTTGTCGCCTACAAATACGACGCCGGGCTCCGCGGCCTTTCGATCGCAATACTGCCGCGCGTCCGCTGGATCGACACCGGCGGCAACGCCCAGCAATACCAGTTCGGCGGCGGCCAGAACGACGGCCCTGTCACCACGCGCGCGAAGAATCGCGTGCTCGTCGCCGAGGGCCGCGCCGGATCGATCGCAGTTTTTCCACCGCCGACGGTTTTTTCCTTCGCCCGCGAGGTCGATACGAACCTCGGCTACGTGTGGTATCGCAAGGACACCGCCACCGCCTATGGCATCGGTGTAAAGCAGGCGGACCACGAGGATGATCCCCGCTACCTGCAAAATTACGCTCTCTACAACGCCCCGCCCGGCACGCTTCAGCGGATGGCGACTTATTTCTACCTCGGCACCGGCGACGCCACCGCGACGCGCGCCGCTGTGATGGCGTTCACGCGCGGCGACACCTACGCGCCGATATCCGGCTACAAGACGTTGGTGAATCACTTTCACCTGCAGTTCACCGATCGGCTCCGCGAGTCGGGTTCGCTCGACACTGGCTCGCCTGACCTTGCCGCGATGAAGGCGCTCGGCGTCAACATCGTCGGACTGAGCGATTTTCACGCGGACAAATTGCGGCTCACCGATTCGGGCGCGCTGCGTTTTACGGACCAGAAGGATTATTTCGAGGGCACGCGCCGGGCGTCGGACAAGGATTTCCTCGTCATGCCATGGGAGGAGCCGAATCCGTATTTCGGCGGGCACGTGAACTTGATCAACCCGCGCCCGTTCCTCTGGTCGAAGACGCGCAAGGACGATCAGCCGCTGATCGAACAGGATGCGAAGTTCGGCAAAGTTTACCATGCTGGCAGCGCGGAAGACATGCAGCAGATTTTGGAGGCCGAAAACGCCTATTGGTATACCGCGCATCCGCGCACGAAGAGTTCGGCGGGTTATCCGGACGCCTATTGGGACAAGTTTTTCGTGAAGAGCGACCGCTACCTCGGCATCGCGTTCAAGCCTGGCATGGGAATGGACCTATCCGAGTCGCTCCTCGCCGAGACGCGTGCCTTCGGCTCGCTCGACGAGATGAACAATCGTTTCGCCGGCTCGGGGCTGCGACCCAAGGTGCTGATCGGTGATGTCGACACCTACCAAAAGTGGCCGCACGACGACCTCTATCCCGGCTTCACCGTCAACTACGTGAAGCTCGATCGCGTGCCCGGTCCCGACGACAACTGGACGAAGATTACATCGGCCCTGAGTGAAGGAAATTTCTTCGTGACCACCGGCGAGATTCTCATTCGCAACTACGCGGTCGAGGGCACCGGCCCGAAACGAACGATCGTTGCGGATGTGGATTACACGTTTCCGCTTGAATTCGTCGAAGTCGTCTCGGGTGACGGGACGAAGACCGAGAGCCAAATCGTGCGCGCGACTGACCTCGGCGCACTCGGCACGAAACACTTTGCGATTCCATTCGATGCCACCGGGAAGAAATGGGTGCGCTTCGCTGTTTGGGACTCCGCCGTCAACGGCGCGTTCGTGCAGCCGGTGTGGCTGAAACCGTGAACGTCATGTGAAGCCTCTCGATCGCTGCTCACCGTCGCTCAAGGCGGAGTCGGTGTGAAGTGGTAAGTCATGTTGAAAATTAGGTCGATTCGTTTGGAGACGAAGACGTGGACTTTGAGTTTCCCGTTGAGCGGGCCGGTCGGGGTAGCGCGGCCCTCGAAGTGCCGCTCGGCGCCGCTCGTGCTCACTCCGTGGCCGGAAAAATCGACCTCCTCGCCACGCGCGAGCTTGCGCAAGGTCTCATCCGGTGCGTCGAGCACGAGCCGTCCCTTTTCGCCCATAAAAAAATAGGGGAAGACCTTCGCGGTGTAGTCCGATTCGTAGGCGCCCGCTCGGCGCGTCGCCGGTGCAAACGCCATCGTCACCGATCCGACGTAGATGGACGTCTTCGCCGCATCGACGACCACGTGGTCGAAACGCGCGAGCGGATCGTCCGCCGCTCGTAGCCCGAGCGCTAGCGCACAGAAACAAAGTATCAGCCGGCGACAAATCATGCGGCGAACTGTGCGTGCCTGCGGCACGCGAGCAAGTGCGGAGCGGCGCGCGGCCTGCCGGCCCACGCGGTTTTCGCGTTGCGCGCCGCCGCGCCGCCGCGTCTGCTCGCCGCCTGCTATGGCCAAGCCTTCACACGCGACCTGGGGCGGGCGGTTCACCGCCGGCCCCGCCGATTTGATGTTGCAGTTCAGCGAGTCCGTCTCGTTTGACTGTCGCCTCGCGCCGTTCGACATCGCCGGTAGCAAAGCCCACTCCGCGATGCTGGCTCACGTCGGCCTCATCACCGCTCGGGAGCGCGATGCGATCCACGCCGGGCTCGACACCATCCTCGCCCAGATCGCGGCCGGGAAATTCACGTGGGACACGAAGCTCGAAGATGTGCACATGAACATCGAGCAGGCCCTCACGAAACGCGTGCCCGCCGCCGCGAAACTCCACACTGCGCGCAGTCGCAACGACCAAGTCGCGACCGATATGCGGCTCTGGTTCAAGTTCGCCGGCGCCGTCCTGCGCAAAAAAATTCTCGGCGCCGAGCGCGCCTTGCTGGCCGCGGCAGAGGCGAACCGCGACATTCTCATCCCCGGCTACACCCATCTCCAGCGCGCGCAGCCCGTTCCACTCGCTCACCATCTCTTCGCGTGGCTCGAGATGCTCGACCGCGATCGCGCGCGGTTTGCTGACGTCGCGGCGCACGCCAACTGGTGTCCGCTCGGCAGCGGTGCCCTCGCCGGCACCACGCTGCCGATCGATCGCGAATTCACGGCGAAGGCACTGGGCTTCGTCGACGCGAAAGGCCGGCCGCAAGTCACGCAAAACTCGATGGACACCGTCGCCGACCGCGATCTCTTCATCGAGTTTGCCGCCGCTTGCGCGTTGTTTGGCGTGCACCTCTCGCGGATGGCCGAAGATCTCATCCTTTGGAGCAGCGCCGAGTTTAAGTTTGTCGAACTGCCCGATGCGTTTTGCACCGGCTCGTCGTTGATGCCGCAGAAAAAAAATCCCGATTCGTGCGAACTTCTCCGGGGCAAGTCCGCGCGGCTGCAAGGCAACCTGCACACGCTGCTCACGCTCGTGAAGGGACTGCCGCTGACCTACAATCGCGATCTGCAGGAGGACAAGCCGCCGGTCTTCGACAGCTTCGATCAATCGGCGCTCTGTGCCGACGTCGTCGCCGGCACGCTCGCTGGGCTCGTGTTCAACCGTGAGCGCTGCGCCGCGGCGGTGCGCGATCCGGCGCTGCTGGCAACCGATCTGGCGGACTATTTGGTGCTGAGAGGCGTGCCGTTCCGCGACGCTCACCATGCTGTCGGTGCGGTGGTCCGGCTCGCGGAACAAAATTCGGTCGCCCTCGATCAACTGTCCGCGGAGGACGTGAATAAAATCCACCCGGCATTCGGGCCGGACTGGGCGGACGTTTTTGATTTGAAGCGGGCGTTGGCGAAACGCGCCGGTACCGGCATGCCCGGTCCTGCACCCGTTGCGAAGCAGTTCGCGCGCTGGAAAAAGGCGCTCGCGTAACGCGCGCCGCGCATGGCCAAGGTCCGTATTCTTCCCGATCGCGTCGCGAACCAGATCGCGGCGGGCGAGGTGATCGAGCGTCCGGCGGCGGTCGTGAAGGAGCTCGTGGAAAACGCGCTCGATGCCGGCGCCACACGCATCGAGGTCGAGTTTCGCCACGGTGGGCGGTCGCTCATGCGCGTCGAGGACAACGGCGGCGGCATGGCGCGCGACGACGCACTCCTCGCGCTCGAACGCCACGCCACGAGCAAGATCGCCGAGGCCGCCGATCTCGACCGGCTGGCGAGCTACGGATTTCGCGGCGAGGCACTTCCGTCGATCGCGAGCGTGTCGCGCTTCGAGTTGCAGACGCGGGAGTCGGGGAGCGAGGTTGGCACGGAGATTTTGGTGAACGGCGGGAAGTTCATCCATGTGCGCGATTGTGGTCGGCCGGTGGGCACGCGCATCGAGGTTACGCACTTGTTTAACTCCGTCCCGGCGCGTCGGAAATTTCTGAAGACTGATCAGACCGAGGCGGCGCACATCGTCCAGTGCGTGCGGCTCTACGCGCTGGCGTGCCCGCGAACCGCTTTCACGCTGATCGACGAGGGGCGCGTGGTGTTTCGTTCACCGGAGTGCGCGACGCTCGCCGAGCGCATCGCGGAAATCTTCGGACGCCAGACCGCGGAATCGCTCGTGCCGATCGAGACGGTGGAGCCAGGGCTACGGCTGAGCGGATTGATCGGACGGCCGGGCATCGGGCGGGCGACGCGGCACGAAATGATCGTCTTCGTGAACGCGCGGCCGGTCGACAGCCGCACGCTCAACTATGCGATGATCGAGAGTTATCACGAGTCGTTGCCGAAGGGGCGGTATCCGCTCGCGTTTGTTTTTTTTGAATGCGATCCCGCGGCGGTCGACGTGAACGTGCATCCGGCGAAACGCGAAGTGCGTTTCAGGAGTGAGCCGCAGGTGCGGAGTTTTGTGATTCGGAGTGTGTTGGGGCGCCTCCGGGAACTGGGCACGCCGGAGTCCCCCGTGGAACTAGCAGAAAGTCGGGTGCCGCAGGTCGACTGGCGGCCCGCGGTCGGGCCGACCGTCGATCGCGGTGTCGGCGGCGGCCCGGATTTTTCTAAGCCCACGGCAACTGGGCCGAACTCGCCACGGCCGCCAGCGCAGGTCGGACTCTCCGTTGCGCCCTCGATCGAAACTCCAAGATCGAAGATCCAAAATATCAACTGGCGCTTCCTCGGGCTCGCGCATGGCAGCTACGCGCTGTTCGAGACTGCCGCGGGGCTGGTGCTGCTCGATCGGCGGGCGGCGCACGAGCGCGTATGGTTTGAGCGGTTGAGGGCACAGTTCCGTGCCGGCATCGTGCCGAGCCAGCGGTTGCTGTTGCCCGTGCCGCTCGAACTCGATCCCGTGTCGGCAGCGATGTTGCTCGACCGATTGAAATTTCTGCACGCCCATGGTTTCGAGATCGGCGAGTTCGGACGGAATTTTTTTCGGGTTGAGGCGTTGCCGGCCTGGATGGAGCCGGCCGACGCGGAACCGTTCCTGCGCGATTTGATCGGGGCGTTTCGCGAGGGCCGGCTGCCTGAAAATAATACCGAACTGGCGCACGAGGAACTCGCGCGTCTTGCCGCCGCGAAGGCGGTGCGGTTGCCGGAGAGCGTCGGAGAAATGGAGCTGGGTGCGCTCGTGGCGCAACTGTTTGCGACGCCCACGCCGCTCACAAGTCCCGCGGGCCGGCCCACATATATCGAACTGAATCATGGTGAGCTGGCGCGGCGTTTTCACAAATAAGCCTCAGGTCGCGCTCGCACTGGCACGAATATTGGTTTAGGCCATGGCCTCTCTCTCATGCCGACTGCTGCACATAAGAAATCGTCCCGCACCAACAAACTCGCGCCCAAGGCCAAGCCCGCGTCCAATACCAAGGCGAAGGCCACGGCGAAGGTCGTGCCGGTCGCCCCCGTCGCGCTGCCACCGCCATTGCCCGCATCCGCCGAGACTGCCAGCACGGCGCCGTTTTCGCTGGAGCGGACCATCCATAATCCTAACGCCTCCGCTGATCGACCCGCTGATGTGCTGCGTTCGCTAATTCAGCGGCATCTCGTCTCCACGCTGGCCCGGCACACCGGATCGGCGACTCCGCGGGATTGGTGGGTCGCGACCGCGCTCGCGGTGCGCGACACGATTCACGAGCGCATGATCGCCACACAGGCGGTGCACAACAGTGAGAACGTCCGCCGTGTTTACTATTTTTCCCTCGAATATCTCATGGGCCGGTTGTTCGGCAACAACCTGCTCTCCACCGGTCTGCTCGACACCGCGCGCACGGCCTTGGAGTCGCTGGGCCAGAACTTTGAAAGAATTCGCGACGCGGAGGTCGACATGGGGCTCGGCAACGGCGGCCTCGGCCGGCTCGCGGCGTGCTTCCTCGATTCGCTCGCGACGCTCGATTATCCCGCGCTCGGCTACGGCATTTATTATGAGTTTGGACTCTTCCGACAGGAATTTATCAAGGGCAACCAAGTCGAGCATCCTGACGGCTGGATGATTTTCGGCGATCCGTGGGAGGTGGTTCGGCCGGAATATAGCGTGCAAGTCCAGCTCTACGGGCGCGTCGAAAACGTGTTCGACGATCGCGGCAACTACCGGCCGCACTGGGTCGGAACGAAGACGATTCTCGGCGTGCCGCATGACATTCCGATCGCGGGTTTTGGGACCAAGACCGTGAATCTCCTCCGCCTCTGGGCCTCGAAGTCCACCGAGGACTTCGATCTCGCGGCCTTTAACCGCGGCGGCTACGTCGAGGCGGTGCACGAAAAGGCCGTCGGCGAGACGGTTTCAAAGGTGCTTTATCCGAACGACAAGACGGAAAACGGGAAGGAACTGCGCCTCGTGCAGCAGTATTTTTTCAGCGCCTGCTCGCTGCGCGACATCATCCGCCGACATTTCCGCAACCCGGGAAATTTCTGGGATAACTTCGCCACGAAAGTGGCCGTGCAGCTCAACGACACGCACCCGACCGTCGCCATCCTCGAACTCATGCGCATTCTGCTCGATGAGCAGCATTTCGAGTGGTCGCGCGCCTGGCCGATCGTCAATGCGACGTTTGCCTACACCAACCACACGCTGCTGCCCGAGGCGCTGGAGCGCTGGGGCGTGGCGCTCTTCGAACGCGTGCTGCCGCGGCATCTCCAGATTATCTTCGAGATCAACGAACGGCTCATGCAGACGCTCGAGGCCCAGTGGCCCGGCGATAACGAGAAGAAACGCATCTGCTCCCTCATCGAGGAAAACGGACACAAGATGGTCCGCATGGCCAACCTCGCGGTCGTCGGTTCGCACGCCGTCAACGGCGTGGCGGCGCTGCACACCGCGCTGCTCAAAAAACATCTCTTTCCCGAGTTCGACTCGCTCTATCCGGGCAAATTCCAAAACAAGACGAACGGCATCACGCCCCGCCGCTGGCTCCTGAAGAGCAATCCGCGGCTCGCAGAACTGATCACACGGAAGCTCGGCTCGCCATTTGGCTGGGCGCGGAATCTCGACCTGCTGCGCGGATTGGAAAAATTTGCCGACAAAGCGGACTTCCAACGCGAGTTCATGGCCATCAAGCGCGCGAACAAGGTCGATCTGGCGGCAGTGATCAAGGCGGAGTGCGGCGTCGAGGTTTCGCCCGACGCGATCTTTGATGTCCAGATCAAGCGTCTCCACGAATATAAGCGGCAGCACTTGAATCTGCTGCACATCCTCGTGCTTTATCGGCGTCTGCTGCAAAATCCGGACCTCGACCTGGTGCCGCGCGTCTTCATTTTCGGCGCCAAGGCGGCGCCCGGCTACGACGTGGCGAAAAACATCATCCGCGCGATCAACGTCATCGGCGCCCACATCAACGCCGACGCGCGCATCAAAGGAAAACTCAAGATCGCCTTCCTCCCGAATTACCGCGTGTCGCTCGCTGAGAAAATCATCCCGGCGGCGGATTTATCCGAGCAGATTTCCACTGCAGGCAAGGAAGCCTCTGGCACCGGCAACATGAAGCTCATGGCCAACGGCGCGCTGACCATCGGCACGCTCGACGGCGCCAACGTCGAAATCCACGAGGAAGTCGGCGAGGAAAATATCTTTATCTTCGGCCTGACCGTCGAAGAGGTCGAGGCGCTCTACGCGAAAGGCTACAACGCCCGCGACTATTACAACCAGGACGAGGAACTGCGCGCCGTGATCGACTGGCTCGGCAGCGACTACTGGACGCCCGGCGAAGGCGGCGCGTTTGCGCAGTTGCACGGCACGCTCATGCACGACGGCGATCCGTTCCTCGTGCTGGCGGATTTCCGCGCGTATTGCGATACACAGGCGCGCGTCGATGCCGCCTATCGCGATGCCGCCGGCTGGGCGAAAAAAGCGATCCTCAACACCGCGCGCGTGGGCAAATTCTCCAGCGACCGGACGATTCGCGAATACGCCAACGACATCTGGAAACTCACGCCTGCGCCGGTGAAATAACTGGCTGAGGCGCAAGTTGGCTGGCCAACCCGCGCTGATTCCCGAAGCTGAGTCCATGCTTCTTCGCCGCCGCCATGGCCTCGCGTTCGCTGCACTGGTCTGCGGCGGACTGCAGGCGGCGGCGCCGCGCTGGCCAGCGATCGACGGCGATTTCTCTGGTGTGCTGCGACTCGATGCGCTCGGCGACGCGGCGCCGCTGGCGTGGCACACCCATCTCCAGACCACCGCGGAAGGTCCGCCGATCGTCGATCTGGAGGTGACGTCGCACGGACTCGCGTTGCACGCCCACCTGACGTTGCCAACCAGCGATGCGCCGGGCACGTGGCGGCTGTCCGAAGGGATGATCGAACTGGAGACGTGGCTGCCGGTCGCGCTGGCGCGGGCGGGTGGGGCAGCCCTTCCGCCAGACTTGGCGGCGACGGGTGCAGTGCGTGTGGCCGGCGAGGGGACATGGCGCGACACTGACGTTTCGGGCCGTGTGACTGTGGCGATGGAAAACGCGACCGCCGGCAGCACGGCGCAGAACTGGTCTGGAACGGGACTCGCGATCGCCGCCGAACTCGTTTTGGCAAAAAATCTCCCGACGGTTCACGCCCTGCGAATCGGTGGTGAGACGATGCGTGCCGCGGGTCTCACGTTGCGGCGCATCGCGATTGAGGCCGCGGGTGATCCCGGTGGGCGGCTCGAAGTGCGCCGCGCCGAAGTTGAAATGCTCGGCGGCCGCGTGGCACTCGCCCCATTCACTTTCGATCCGGCAGCGCCGTCGATCGATACCACCGCAGAATTCATCGGTGTCGGGCTCGGCGAAATCGCCACGCTGGCGCCGCAGGCATTGGCGGAGGCGCACGGCGAACTAGGCGGGCGGGTCGCAGTGCGCTGGAGTGGACCGGCCGGCGCCGAACCCGGGGCCGGCACACTGCAGGTCGGGACCGGCACGCTGGCGACGGTACGGCTCGCGGCTAAGCCCGGGTTTCTCACGCAGAGCGTGCCGGTGCGATTCAATCTGATCGGCGAATCGCTCGGGTCGTTGTCGCGGCTGCTCTCCCTTGAAAATCCCGCCTACGACACGCTGCGAAGAATCGAACTCGGCGAACTGCCGCTCGTGGTCGATGCCCTTGAGGTGAAGCTTTACCCCGACGGCCCGGACGGTGCGGTCTCGGCGCGCGTCGAACTTTCCGGCCATCCGGCGGAAGCGAACAGCGCGGTCGGCGTCGTCTCGTTTTCGGTGAACGTGGCCGGTCCACTGTCGCAGGTGCTCCAGCTTGGCTTGCAAAAGAACGCGTCGATGAGTGTCAGCTCGGGCCGATGAAACCCGGTTTGCGTTTCCCGGTCTCTTCTGTGCATTGTCCTCCATGCCTCGACTCCTTGCCTTCCTGCTTCTTGCCGGGTTTACCTCGGGCGGCTGCATCCACATTGACCCGATCCACGTCGTCGTTGACGTGAACGTAAACGTGAAAATCGACAAAGCCCTCGACGACTTCTTCGGCGATCTCGACAAGAAATCCGCCACCCTCGCCACTCCGTCCGTCAAATCCTGAACCACCTTCTATGAAAATCTCCTTTCTTCGTCTTCTCGTTCTCAGCGCTGCGCTCCGGCTCGGCGTCGCCTCCGTCACGCTCCACGCTCAGGATCTCGGCGCGGTGAAGGGCCGGATGGCCCAGCGCCTCTCCAAGCTTGATGCGTTCAAGGCCCAGGGCCTGATCGGCGAAAACAATCGCGGGTTTGTGGATTTGCGTGGCGGCGACACCGCGGCCGGCGACGTCGTCGCCGGGGAGAACCGGGATCGCGGCGAGGTCTACGCCGCGCTCGCCAAACAGACTGGCGGCACGGCCGATCAAGTCGGCCGCGTCCGCGCGAAACAGATCGCCGCCGGCAGCGCCGCGGGCGTCTGGCTCCAGCGCGAGGACGGTTCATGGTATAAGAAGTAGGCTGGCGTGCGCTGCGCAATGGACGTTGCGTCGCGGGCGGAATTTCCCATCGTCCCCCGGCGATGGCTTCGCGTTTTTTTCCCATGACCTCGCCTCGTTTTTTCTGCGTGCTCGCCACGCTTCTGTGGGCTTCCGCCGGCGTGCGCGCCGCGGACTTTCAACCCGCCATCGTCTACGACATGGGCGGCAAGTTTGATCGCTCGTTCAACCAGTCGGCGAGTGAAGGTGTCGAAAAATTCAAGCAGGACACCGGCATCGCTTCGCGCGAGTTCGAGATCACCAACGCCGCGCAACGCGAACAGGCGTTCACGCAGATGGCCCGTCGCGGGGCCGCGATCATCGTCGGCACCGGATTTACGCAGGCGTCGGCGATCGAGAAGGTAGCGAAGCAGTTTCCCAACGTGAAGTTCGCAATCATCGACGCCGTCGTCGATTTGCCGAACGTGCTGTCGATTAATTTCCGCGAACAGGAGTCGTCGTTCCTTTGCGGCATGGCGGCGGCCATGGCGTCGAAGACCGGCAAGATCGGATTCATCGGCGGCATGGATATTCCACTCATCCGCAAGTTTGGCCTCGGCTACGCGGAAGGGGCGAAGTTCGTGAACCCGGCCATCGAGGTTTTTCAAAACATGACTGGCACCACGCCCGCCGCGTGGAACGATCCGACGAAGGGCGCGGAGCTTGCCAAAAGCCAGTTTGGTCGCGGCGCGGATGTCGTGTTTCACGCGGCTGGCGGCACGGGCCTGGGTGTCATGCAGGCGGCGAAGGATGCCGGGTTGCTGAGCATCGGCTGCGACAGCAACCAAGACTATATCCATCCCGGCAGTGTGTTGACCTCGGCGGTGAAACGCGTCGACGTGGCAGTCTACAAAACCTTCATGGATGCGAAAAACGGCACCTGGAAAGGTGGTCAGATTTTTCTCGGACTGGCGGAGCAAGGCGTGGATTTTTCGCTCGACGAGCATAACCGGAAGCTCATCACGCCCGCGATGGAGGCGAAGTTGCTTGCCGCGAAAGCCGACATCATTGCCGGCAAAATCAAAGTAGCGGAATACAAGGCGCAGTAGCCCGCCGTGCCGTCGCCCGCGACAGAACCCACTGCGCCCGCGGCACCGCCATCGGCTCTCGAACTGCGCGGGATCGACAAGCGTTTCGGAGCGGTGCATGCGAACCGCGCGATCTCGTTTTCGGTGGCGCGCGGGAGTATCCACGGGCTGATCGGGGAAAACGGCGCAGGCAAGTCTACGCTGATGAATATTGTCTACGGCTTCCACCGTGCGGAGGCCGGCGAAATTTTGGTGCGGGGGCGCCGCGTCGATATTCATTCGCCGCAGGATGCCATCGCGGCCGGCATCGGCATGGTGCACCAGCATTTTATGCTCGTGGAGAGCTTTACGGTGCTCGAAAATGTTGTGCTCGGGGTCGAGCGTGGTGCGCTCCTCGCCGGCAGCCTCGATCATGCTCGCGACGAACTCGCCAAACTCACCCGCGATTACGGGCTCGACGTGCCGCTCGACACTGTGGTCTCGGAGCTTCCCGTCGGCGTGCAGCAGCGCGTCGAAATCCTAAAGGCGCTCTACCGTGGCGCGGAAATCCTGATCCTCGATGAGCCGACGGCGGTGCTGACGCCGCAGGAAGCTGGCGCGTTGTTCAAGATGCTTGGCCGGCTGCGCGCCGAGGGTAAAGCGGTCATCCTCGTGACGCATAAGCTCCGCGAGATCATGGCCGTCACCGATCGCGTCACGGTCATGCGGCAAGGCGCGATTGTCGGGGAAGTGGCGACGTGTAACACCTCACCGCGCGAGTTGGCCGAAAAAATGGTCGGCCGGGCCGTGCTCCTCCGCGTCGAGAAAACGCCCGCGCATCCCGGTGCGCCGCTCCTAGCGGTCCGGGATCTCGAAGTTCTCGATCGACTTGGAGTGGCGCGGGTGAAAGGCGTGAGTTTTGATCTGCGCGCCGGAGAAATCGTCGGCGTGGCGGGCGTCTCAGGCAATGGCCAGAGCGAGCTGCTCGAGGCGCTCGCTGGCATTCGCGCGCCGAGCCGAGGTTCGATCACGCTCGGCGGTCACGATTTGGTGCGCGAGCGACTCGGGCCGGACGAGCGTCGGGAGCTCGGTCTGGCGCACGTCCCGGAGGATCGGTTGCGGATGGGAGTCGTAACGGGATTCACCGCCGAGGAAAACGCCATCCTTGGCTATCACAACCGGGCAGGTTACCAGCGTGGCCCGCTCTTGAACCAAGCCGCGATTCGCGCCGAGTGTGAAAAGAAAATGATCGCACACGATGTGCGGCCGGCGGTGCCGTTGTTGCGCATCTCGGCGTTTTCCGGAGGCAACCAGCAGAAGCTCGTGCTCGCGCGCGAGATCGACTGCGATCCGCGGGTGTTGCTCGTGGGGCAGCCGACGCGCGGGGTCGATATCGGCGCGATCGAGTTTATCCACAAAAAACTTGTCGCGCTGCGCGACGCGGGGAAGGCACTGATGATCGTCTCGGTAGAGCTCGATGAAATCCTCGGACTCGCTGATCGCATCCTCGTGATGAACGCCGGCGAGATCGTCGGCGAAGTCGCGCGGGCTGATGCCACCGAGGAGAAACTCGGCCTCATGATGGCTGGCGTGAGGGAGGCATCGGCGTGAAGACGCTTGGCAAGCTGCCGCATTGGGCTGAGCTGGTGTTACTGCCGTTGGTGAATCTGGTCGCGGCACTCGTGCTCTCGGGCGTCGTCGTGAAGATTCTCGGTGAGAGCCCGTGGGCGGCGGGCAAGCTGCTGCTCGCCGGATCGCTCGGCACGCAGGAAGGCATCGGCTACACTCTCTACTACGCGACCAATTTCATGTTCACCGGGCTGGCGGTCGCGGTGGCCTTCCACGCTGGCCTCTTCAACATTGGTGGCGAGGGACAGGCTTACATCGGCGGGCTTGGCACCGGGCTGGTCGCGCTCTGGCTCGGTGCGCGTGCCCCGTTTCTTCTTGTGCTGCCGGTGGCCGTGATCGCGGGCGCGGTGTTCGGGGCGGCGTGGGCGTTCATTCCGGCTTGGCTGCAGGCGCGGCGCGGCAGCCACATCGTGATCACGACGATCATGTTCAACTTCATCGCGGCGGCACTGATGACTTACCTCCTCGTCAATGTGCTCATCCGACCCGGACAGCAGTCGCCGGAGACGCGCGAGTTCGGCGCGGGCGCGTTCATGCCGCTGGCGAGCGAAATGCTGGCGAAGGCGGGTATCAGTTTCTCGGCGTCGCCACTCAACTTTGCCTTTTTGCTCGCGCTGGGCGCGGCGGCGCTGGTGTGGGTGCTGGTGTGGCGCACGCGCTGGGGTTACGCGCTGCGGGTCGCTGGGCAGAATCAGGCGGCGGCGGTTTACGCGGGCATCTCGCCGTCGCGAATTACGGTTCAATCGATGCTGCTTTCCGGCGCCCTGGCTGGCTGCCTCGGGCTTAACGAGTTGCTCGGCTCGCAGCACCGCATCCTCGTGGATTTCCCCGGAGGCGCGGGTTTTGTCGGGATCGCGGTGGCGTTGATGGGTCGTAACCATCCGTTCGGAATTTTCCTCGCGGCGGTGCTGTTCGGCGCGCTCGCGCAAGGTGGCTCGCAGCTCTCGTTCGATATGCCGAAGATCAACCGCGACATGGTCGTGGTCATCCAAGGGCTCGTGATTCTATTCTGCGGCGCGTTGGAGAATGTGTTTCGCTCGCCGCTTGCGGCTGTGTTGGCGTGGTTCGCGAAAAAACCGGAGGCGGCAGACTGACGGTGGAAACCTACACCATCATCGTGTTGCTGCTGGCGGCGACGATTCGCGTCGCGACTCCGCTGGTGCTAGCGGCGCTGGCGGGAATGTTCTCCGAGCGTTCGGGGGTGGTCGCGCTCGGCCTCGAGGGCATGATCCTCGGCGCGGCATTTGCCTCGGCGGCGGTGGCGGCGGTCACGGGCTCAGCGTGGCTCGGGCTCGGCGCTGGGATCGCGACGGCGGTCGCGCTCGCGTTGCTGCTCGGGTTTGCGACCGTCACGCACCGGGGTAACCAAGTCGTGGCCGCGATGGCGGTAAACATCATGGTTGCCGGCCTTGGGCCGACCTTGGGGATGGCGTGGTTCAACCTCGGCGGCCAGACCCCGCAGCTGGATCAACCAGCACAGCGGTTTCTCGGATTGATGGGGCCATGGGCGGCGACGGCGCGCGAACATCCGCTGCCTGGTCTGCTCTACGCGGAGCTATTGAGCGGGCACAACCTCATCGTCTATCTCGCGGCGGTGCTCGTGCCGCTGAGTGCGTGGGTGCTCTACCGCACGCGCTTCGGCTTGCGGTTGCGCGCCGTCGGCGAGAATCCGCTCGCGGTCGATACCGCCGGCATCTCCGTCAACGCGCTGCGCTATCAAGCTGTCGTGATTTGCGGCGCACTCTGCGGCGTGGCCGGCACATATCTTTCGACGGCGGCGAGCGCTGGCTTCACGCGCGACATGACTGCCGGAAAAGGTTACCTCGCACTCGCCGCGCTGATTTTTGGAAAATGGAAACCCTTTCCGACGCTCGGCGCGTGCTTGCTCTTCGCGTTTACGGATGCGCTCGCCTCGCGTCTGCAAGGCGTGGCGCTACCCATCGTCGGTGTGATTCCGGTGCAATTTATCCTCGCGCTGCCTTATGTGCTCACGGTGCTCTTGCTCGCCGGCTTCGTCGGCAAAGCCACCGCGCCCGCCGCCATCGGCGTGCCTTACTCGAAAGAAAATTAAATCAACGACGACGATGACGATTCACGACCGCCTCAAAACGCACCTTGGTCGCACACCGGATACCGCCCGCGCGCTTTTCGTGGCGCCCAACTCCACAGTCGTCGGCGACGTCACGCTCGGTGCGCAATCGAGCGTGTTTTACGGCGCCGTGTTGCGCGGCGATATCGCGCGGATCGTTGTAGGCGAGGGGAGCAACATTCAGGACAACGCCATCGTCCACCTCGCCGACGATCTCGACGCCGTCATTGGCGCGTGGTGCACCATCGGCCACGCGGCGATTGTGCACGCCTGCACTATCGAAGACGAATGCCTCATCGGCATGGGAGCGACGGTCCTCGACGGCGCCCGGATCGGTGCGCGCAGCATCGTGGGAGCAAACACACTCGTGCCGCAGGGCATGGTCGTGCCGCCGGGTTCGATGGTTTACGGCTCCCCAGCGAAAATCGTGCGGCCACTGACGGCCGAAGAACAGGCCGGCCTTCGCCGCTGGGCGGAAAAATACGTTGCGGTCGCGCAAGCCCACGCGGCTCGAAAATAGCGCGGCGTCTTCGCCGCGCTGCGAGTGCGGCCGCCGTCCGGGCCGGCCAGCACTATTTTTCCAGCACGGAAAAGGTGTAGCGGAAATTCGCGTCGGCGCTCTCACGGCGCGACACTTCGTGCCAAGCGAGGTGCCGCCACTCGGGCATGAACGTGTCGCCCGGCACCTCCGCGTGCACGAGAGTGAGGTGCAGCCGCACCGGCCGTGGCAACACCAGCGTCTCCTCGTAAATTCGGGCTCCGCCGCACACGAAAATCTCTCCTGGCAGGGTTTCGGCGATCGCCAGCGCCTCGTCGAGCGAGGCCGCCACCCACACTCCGTCCCGCGCGAGACCGCGGTTGCGAGTGACGACCACCGCGTGCCGTCCATCGAGTGTTGCGCGCGGCCACGTCTCAAAGCACACCCGCCCCAGCACGACGATCTGACCGGCGGTTTCCTCGTGAAAATATTTCAGGTCCTCCGGAATGCGCCACGGCAGTCGGCGGTCGCGACCGATCACGCGATTTTCGGCACAGGCGACGATCAGGTGAAGCAGTTTTGGCACGTTGGAAGTTGGAAAGCAGTAACCACGAAATGCATGAAATACACGAAAAGTAGAAAAAATCTTTCGTGTGTTTCGTGTATTTCGTGGTTTTTATGACCGCATGACAATCGGAGTCCCCAAAGAAATCAAAATCGGCGAGACGCGCGTCTCGATGACCCCGAGCCTCTGCCGCCGCTGCGTTTCGCTCGGCGCCAAAGTGCTCATCCAAAAATCCGCTGGCCTCACCGCCGGTTTTACTGACGACGAATACCGTGCTGCTGGCGCGACGCTCGTCGGCGACGCTGCGAAAGTCTGGCGCGCTGCCGATCTCATTCTGAAAGTGAAGGAACCGCTCCCGGCGGAATACAGCCTGCTCCGCACCGGTCAGGCGATCTTTACCTACCTGCATCTCGCTGCCGGCCCGGAACTCGCGCGCGTGCTGCTCCAGAAAAAAATCCTCGGTATTTCCTATGAGACGGTTGAGGGCTCGGATGGCAGTTTCCCGCTGCTCAAGCCGATGTCGCAAATCGCCGGCCGCCTCTCGATCCAAATCGGCGCGTATTTTCTCCAATCCCAACACGGCGGTTCCGGCGTGCTCCTCGGCGGCATCCCCGGCACGATGCCGGGCCACGTGGTCGTCGTCGGGGCCGGCAACTCCGGCGCGCACGCCGTGCAGATGGCCGCTGGCATGGGCGCCCGCGTCACCGTGCTCGATCTCGACACCCGCAAACTTGAGGCGCTCGACCAAGAATACCGCGGGCGCGTCGTCACGCTCATGTCGAATCCCGCCAACATCGACGCCGAGGTCGCCGACGCGGATTTGCTTATCGGCGCCGTGCTCATCCCCGCCGCGAAGGCGCCGATTGTTGTCAGCAGTCAAACAGTGGCGAAGATGCGCCCCGGCAGCGTCATCGTCGACATTGCGATCGATCAGGGCGGTTGCATCGAAAGCATCCGGCCAACGTCGCACAAGAATCCTGTCTATGAGCAGCACGGCGTTATTCATTACGCCGTGCCGAACATGCCCGCGCTCGTCGGTCGCACCTCGACGCTCGGCCTCACGCAGGCGACGGAGCCGTATGTCGCGATGCTCGTGCAAAAAGGCATCGAGCGCGCGCTGACCGATCACGCCGGTCTCGCCCGGGGCGTGAACACTCGCGACGGCAAGATCGTTTACGACGCGGTGGCAAAGGCGCTCGGCTTTTCCTAAACGCTGCTCCCAGCGCAGCGCATGAGGGAACACCTGCACGTTTCGCCCGAGGTCGCTGCAGCGCTCCGCGCCGGGCGACCGGTGGTGGCTTTAGAGTCGACCCTCATCACGCATGGCTTGCCGCATCCCGCGAACGTCGAGACGGCTCTCGCGATGGAGGCGGCGGTGCGCGCCGGTGGCGCAGTGCCGGCGACGATCGCCGTGCTCGCGGGAAGAATCACCGTCGGCCTGACGCGCGCCGACATCGATCGCCTAGGCTCGCTGCCGGCGGGCCGCGTCCGCAAGTGTTCGCGGCGCGATCTGCCCATCGCGGTGGCGCGGGGCGACGACGGAGCGACGACCGTCGCTGGCACGATGATCGTCGCCCAGCTGGCCGGTATCCAGGTATTTGCCACAGGCGGGATCGGCGGTGTGCATCGTGGGGCGCCGTTCGATGTGTCGGCGGACTTGCTGGAACTTGGCCGCACGCCGGTCGCCGTCGTGTGCTCCGGCGCGAAGTCGATCCTCGATTTACCGCTCACACACGAAGTATTGGAAACGCAGGGCGTGCCAGTCATTGGGCTCGGCACCGACACGCTGCCGGCGTTTTACTCGCAAAGCAGCGGGCTACCGGTCGACGTGCGGGTCGAGTCGCCGGCGGAAGCGGCGCACATCATCGCGGCGGCGCGACGGCTCGGCGCGCAGCATGGCTTGCTCGTGACGGTGCCCGTCCCGGACGCCGAGGCGTTGCCCGCGGAAAAAATGGAGGATGCAATTCGCCGTGCGACCGACGAGGCGACGGCGACGAACATTCACGGCAAGGCGGTGACGCCGTTCGTGCTCGCGCGCGTCGCCGAGTTGACGTGCGGCGAATCGCGGCGCGCAAACATCGCGCTGCTCGTAAACAACGCGCGCGTCGCCGCCGAAATCGCGGTGGCACTCGCAAAGGAGTAACGGCGGTCAGTGACCCCGCTCCAATTTAAGCTGCGACGATCGTCACGCTCTCGACCTCGATGCGTTCGATCGGCGTGCTCTTTTCGCCGCCGCCACCGCTTTTGGTTGGCACGGTGGCGATCTTTTCCAGCACATCGTCGCCGGCGACGAGTTGGCCGAACGCGGTGTATTGACGGTCCAGGAATTTTGCGTCGCCGTGGCAGATGAAAAACTGGCAGCCCGCGGAGTCGGGGTGCGAGGAGCGCGCCGCTGAAATGACACCGCGGACGTGCGACTTGTCGTTGAACTCGGCTTTCACCTTGTAGCCCGGATCGCCGGTGCCGGGGATGCCACGCGCGCCGGCCTTGGTGTTGGGGCAGCCGCCCTGAATCATGAAACCCTTCATGATGCGGTGAAACGCGGTGCCGTTGTAGAAGCCCTCGCGGGCGAGCTTCTTGAAATTCTCGACGTGCTTCGGCGCGACCTCCGGCCAGAAGCCGATGGTCATGCTACCGTAGCTGGTCTTGATGATGGCGTTTTCCTTGGCGGCGGTGGGAGTGCTCATAGGGCGCGCAGGCAACCGGTGCCTGTTCCGCAGTGCAAGAAACAAAACCGGCCGGCGACGGACAGCGAGGAGGCTACGCCGGAAACATCGCGTCGATCAGTTCGCAGAAATGATGGATCAAAAACAGGTGGGCTTCTTGGGCGGCGGCACCGCTGGAGCCCGGCATGATGAGTTCGCAGGACGCGAGGCCCTGCGCTTTGCCGCCGCCGCGGCCGAGGAACGCGAGCGATTCGAGACCAAGCTTTTTCGCTTCGGCGAGCGCGGCGACGATGTTGGCGGAGTTGCCGCTCGACGTGAGAACGACCACGAGATCGCCGGGTTGGGCGAGGCCGGCGACTTGGCGGGCGAAAACCTGATCGTAGCCGAAATCGTTACCGATGCAGGTGACGAGCGAACCGTCCGACGAGAGGGCCATCGCCGGGAGTGAGCGGCGCGTCTTCGCGTAGCGGCCGACGAGTTCAGTGGCGAAGTGGGCGGCCTCGGCCGCGCTGCCGCCGTTGCCGCAGATCAAAAGTTTTCCGCCGCGCTGGAGCGTCGCGAGGATCATCTGGCCGGCGCGGTCGATCGCGGGGCGGATGGTAGCGAGGGCCTGGAGGGTGCGCGTCGTTTCGGCGAGCGAGGCTTCGAAGGTCATGGCTGCCAGCGTGGGAAATTTCGTGCAGAAGGAAACGATGAAATCCTGCGCGGAGGCTGGGAACGGTTGTGCGGAGCAGAGATAATGTAGCGCGCTGCCATCGCGCGGAGGAGTGCAACGAAGCTGGCTACGCGCCGGCGGCGGGCTCAAGCTTCGCGGCCATGAGTCCCGGTCCGCTGCTTTTTGGCGCCGCACTTGGCCAACTCGCCGGCATGATCGTCAGCCGGCGTGCCCCGCGGTTTTGGCTGCCAGCCACGCTCGCCAGTGCGGTCGCCGCGCTCGGGGCCGCGTTGTTTGTGCTCGGGGGAGGTGCGGAGTGGCAATGGCGGAGCGATTTTGCGATCGCCGGGGACTCGCTGCATTTGAGGCTCGACGGGCTGAGTGCGTTTTTCCTCGTGCTCGTCGCGGTCGTCGTCGGTGCCGGCGCGGTTTATTCCCGCGAATATTGGACTGACGCCGCGCACCCGCGCTCCGCCACGGCGGGTCGCTTCTGGTGGAGCGTGCTCGCGCTAAGCCTCGGAGTCGTGCTCGTTTCGTCGAACGGCCTGCACTTTTTGATCGGCTGGGAATTGTTCACGCTGGCGGCATTTTTTCTGATCACTCTCGATCGCCAGCGCGGCGAGGTGCGCGCCGCGGGCTGGCTTTATCTCGGCGCGTCGCATGTCGGGACGCTGGCGCTGTTCGCGTTTTTCACCGGAATCGCGGCGCGGACTGGCGGCTGGGATCTCGGGCCGATGCGCGGGCACGCCGAACTGGCGCCGTTGTTTTGGCTGGCGCTGTTCGGCTTCGGGCTGAAGTCAGGCATGTTTCCGCTGCACATCTGGCTGCCATCGGCGCACGCCAACGCCCCGAGTCACGTCTCTGCGATCCTGTCGGGCGTCACGATCAAGATAGGAATCTACGGGCTCGTGCGCTTCACCGGCTGGCTGCCGGTGCCGGCGGCGGCGGGCTGGACGATCGCAGCGGCGGGCGTCGTGAGCGCGGTGTTGGGAGTGGCGTTCGCGCTCGGGCAACACAATCTCAAGCGGCTGCTCGCCTACCACAGTGTCGAGAACATCGGCATCATTCTTATTGGCGTCGGCTTCGGAGTCGTGGCGGTCGCGCATGGTTCCGACGCGGCGAGCTGGGGCCGGCTGGCGCTGGCGGGGGCGTTGCTGCATGTTTGGAACCATGGGTTGTTCAAGTCGCTGCTGTTTCTAGGCGCGGGTTCGGTGCTGCATGCGACTGGCACGCGGGAGATGAGTCGGCTCGGCGGGCTGTGGCGCGCGATGCCGTGGACGGCCACGCTCTTCGCGCTTGGCGCCGTCGCAATCTCGGGACTGCCGCCGCTCAATGGGTTCGTCAGCGAGTGGCTCGTCTATCTCGGGCTGTTCGACGCCGCACTGACGCGCGGAGCTGCGGCGTGGGCTGTCGTGCCCGCGGCGATCCTGCTCGGTGTGACGGGCGCGCTCGCGCTTGCATGTTTCGCGAAGGTTTGCGGGGTCGTGTTCCTCGGCGCGCCGCGCAGCGAAGCGGCGGCCCGCGCCCACGAGTCTGGCCCCGCCATGCGCGGGTCGATGCTCGTCCTTGCCGCGGCATGCGTGGCGATCGGGCTTGCGCCGGTGATGTTCTGGCCGGCGGTGGCACGCGCCATCGGTGCGTGGGAACCGGCGTGGGTTGACGCCACTCCGCCTGATTCGTTGGCGGTGCTCGGCTGGGCGCACCTTGTCCTCGCGGCGTTGGCGTTAGCCGGCGCGCTGGTTCTGTGGCGCCGGGCGCACCGGGTCACGGCGCCGCGCGCGCTGACGTGGGACTGTGGTTACGCCGCGCCCACCGCCCGCATGCAATATACCGCCGGCTCATTCGCCGGCATCGTCACTGAATGGTTCGACTGGATTCTTCGACCGGTGCGGCACGCGGAGCGGCCCGAGGTGCCCTTTCCAGAACATGCCGGGTGGACATCGCACACACCGGAGACCGTGCTCGAACATATCGTCCATCCGGTTGGCGGCGTGGTGATGCAAATCTCCGCTGCTACGCGCCGGTTGCAGCACGGGCGGTTGGCGGCGTATCTGTTCTACCTGCTGGTCGGTGTCGCCGCGCTAGGCACGATTGTAGTGATCGATGTTAGCCAATGAATGCCCAGACACGACGTAACGGTCTCGTTAATCTGGTGGCAGGAACTCACTCCGGTGTAGGCGCACGGTCGTGTGTTTGACGCCAAGCCTGATTTCCTGAACGCTGATTTCTAACCCGTTATGTATCTCAATCTCATCCAGATTGCCGAGTCGTTCGGTGTGTCGGGAAAAGTCATCGAAGACTGGATCCGCACCGAAGGCCTGCCGCACATTGAGGAGCGCAGCCGGCTGCTGTTCGACCGCACGCAGGTGGCGGACTGGGCGGCGGCGCGCGGGCTCACGGCCCAAGTCGGATTTCTGGCCAATACCAATCCCGCGTTTGCGACCGGCTGGCGGCTTGAGGCGCTATTGCGCGCGGGCCGGATCTGGCGCGATGTGCCCGCCGCTGAAGTGCCGGCGACGTTCGCGCGCATCGTCGCCGCGCTGCCGGGCACGACCCCGTCGCTCCGGCAGCTTGTAACGCTCCGCCTCCGCGCGCCGGGCGGCGTGACGATGGCACCGGTCGGCGGCGGCTATGCGCTGCCGCATCCGAGTGCGCGGGTCGCGCTAGGCCGCGACGCCGGTGTCGTCGGGCTGCTGTTGCTGCGAGAACCTATGGTGTTGCCCGAGCCGCCGCCGGACGACGTGCCGCTCACCCGGCTGTTTTTCTTCATTGCGCCGTCGCCGCGGGCGCACCTCGACCTGCTCGGTCGGCTCAGCCGCTTGCTCTCACGGGGAACGATCCGCGACTTGCTCGCGCGGGGCGCCGATGACCAGGAGATCTTCCTGGCCGTGGGAGCTTTCGACGAAGCGACGCCGGCCGCAGCCGCCCTCCCGGAGGATAACGCATGACGCCGGGTCCGCTGCTGCTCGGCGCCGCGGCGGGCCTCGCGGCCGGCGTGGTGGCCGGCCGTTGGAATGCGCGGGTCTGGCTCGCCCTCACGCTCGTTAGCACTGCCGCCGCGCTGGGTGCAGCCGGCTCGCTGCTGCTCGGGGGTGCCATCTGGGAATTTGTAAGCACGTTTCCGATTGCCGGACAGCCGCTGCACTTGCGGCTCGATGCGGTCAGTGCGCTTTTTCTGGCGCTAGTGGCGATCGTGGGCGGCGCCGGTTCCGTCTATGCGCACGAGTATTGGAGTAACCAGGACTATCCGCAGTCGGCGCCGCGTGGCCGCATGTGGTGGAGCGCATTGTTGCTGAGCATGGGCGGAGTGCTGCTGTCGTGGAACGGCCTGCACTTTCTTATCGCGTGGGAGCTGTTCACGGTGGCGGCGTTTTTCCTCATCACACTCGAGCGGCAGCGGCGCGACGTGCGCGCCGCCGGCTGGCTTTACCTCTCGGCGTCGCATCTGGGCACGATGTGCCTGTTCGCGTTTTTTGCCGCACTCGCTGCTCGCACCGGCAGTTGGGAACTCGGGCCGATGCGAGAGCGCACTGAACTCGCGCCGCTTTTCTGGCTCGCGTTGGTCGGCTTCGGGCTGAAAGCCGGCATGTTTCCCCTGCACATCTGGCTGCCCTCCGCGCATGCCAACGCCCCGAGCCACGTCTCCGCCATCATGTCGGGCGTCACCATCAAGCTCGGCATCTACGGCCTGCTGCGCACTACGGGCTGGCTGCCGCTGCCGGTGGCGGCTCCTTGGATACTGATTGGTCTCGGCGCCATCACCGCGCTCTTCGGCATCGCTTTCGCTTTCGCGCAGAGCGATCTGAAACGGCTGCTCGCCTATTGTTCGGTCGAAAACATCGGCATCATCCTGATCGGGCTCGGCGGCGCGCTGCTGGCCGTCGCGGACGGCCACGCCGTCTGGGGCCGGCTGTTGCTGGCCGGGGCGTTGTTTCACGTCTGGAATCACGGGCTGTTCAAGTCGCTGCTCTTCTTCGGTGCCGGCTCGGTGCTGCATGCCACGGGGACGCGCGAAATGAGCCGGCTCGGGGGTTTGTGGCGCGCGATGCCGTGGACCGCCGCGCTCTTCGCGCTCGGCGCGGCTGCCATCTCCGGCCTGCCGCCGCTCAACGGCTTCATCAGCGAATGGCTCGTCTATCTCGGGCTCTTCGATGCCGTCACGGGCCGCAGCCCGGCTGCGTGGGCGGCGATGCCCGCTGCTATTATCCTCGGAATCACTGGGGCGCTGGCGCTGGCGACCTTCGTCAAAGCGGGTGCCATGATCTTTCTCGGCGCGCCGCGCACGGCCGCGGCCCGCCATGCCCACGAATGCGGTCCGTGGATGCGCGGGCCGATGCTGGTCCTCGCGATTCTGTGCGTCGCGATAGCGCTCGCGCCGGTCGTCTTCTGGCCGCTGGTCGCCCGCGCTTCGGGCGCGTGGCAACCGATGTGGACGGAAATGCCGGTGCCCGCCTCGCTCTTCACGCTCGGCAGCCTGCAGATCGCGCTCGCTGGGCTGGCGCTGGCCGCCGGTCTGACGCTCTGGTGGCGGGCGCGAGGCGCCGGCGCCCCGCGTCACCTCACCTGGGATTGCGCCTACGCCGCCCCTTCCGCCCGTATGCAATATTCCAGCGGCTCCTTCGCTGGCATCGCCGGCGGCTGGTTCGCGTGGCTCCTCCAACCGCAGCGGCAACTGCGGCGGCCGCGCGGACTTTTCCCCGCGATTGCTACCCGCGTGGAACGCGTGCCGGAAACGGTGTTAGAGCTGATATTCACGCCGGTCGCTACCGTCATCCTACAAGTGTCCACCGCCGTGCGTCGACTGCAGCACGGGCGGTTGCAATACTACATCGCCTACGTCGTCGTCGCTCTGGCCGGACTCGGATCCATCGTGGTGTTGGGAGGCCGTTCATGAACGCGTTTGCGATCGCGTTCGTCGAATTCGTCGTGCGACTGGCCGGCTGGCTGGTGCTGGCGCCGTTGCTGCCGGGCATCATCAACAAAGTGAAAGCGTGGGTCGGCGGCCGCCGCGGGCCGCCCGTGCTTCAGCTTTACTACGATCTCGCGCGGCTGTGGCAGAAGGGCGTCGTGCTGAGCACGTTGGTCTCGCCCGGTTTTGTCGCGGGCCCGGCGGTCGCGTGGGTCGCCGTGCTCGGCGCGGCGCTGCTCTTGCCACTCGGACCGATCGGCGCGAGCCTGAGTTTTCACGGCGATGTGCTGCTCCTCATTTACCTGCTCGCGCTGGCGCGGTTTTGCATGGCGTGGGCCGCGATGGAAACGGGGTCGGCGTTCGAAGGCATGGGCGCCGCGCGCGAGGTGAGTTATGCCGTGCTCGCCGAGGCCGCGCTTATCACCGCGGTGCTCGCGCTCAGCGTGCACAGCGGCAGTGTGACCCTCGTCACAATGCTGACGCCCGCCGCCGGCGCCGGCGCCGTGCTGCTCGCTGCCGGACTCTTCACCGTGCTGTTGGCGGAAAATTGTCGCGTGCCTTTTGACGATCCCAGCACCCATCTCGAACTCACGATGATTCACGAAGTAATGATCCTCGATCACAGCGGGCCGCCGCTTGCGGCGATTCTGCACGGCGCGTCGATGAAACTGCTGCTGTTCGCCGTGCTGCTCGTCGAAGCCGTGCTCCCGCTCGGCGGACTCTCGCGCCTTGCGGCCGCTGGCGCGCTGGCCGCTGGCGTGCTCGTCGTCACAGTCGGCGTCGGGCTGGTCGAATCTTTGATGGCGCGGCTGGCCTTCCGCCGCGTGCCGCTGCTGCTCACGACGGCGTTTTTGCTCTGCCTGTTTGCGCTGCTCGTCGCGTGGAAAGGCGGTGACGCGTGAACTCCAACGTGAATCTCCTCGTCGGTTTGGCGATCGGCCTGAACCTGCTTGCGCTCGGGAGCAGCCGGTTGCCGTCGGTCATCGGTGCGGTTGCTGTGCAGGGCATGGCGATCGGCCTGATGCCGCTGCTGCTCGAATCTGATTTCAACTGGATCGTCGCGCTCGTCGCGGTCGGCACCATGGCCGTGAAGGGATTCGTGATTCCGGTCCTGCTGCGCCGGGCGATGCGCACCGCCAACATCGAGCGCGAAGTCGATCCGTCGATCGGTTTCGTGCCTTCGCTGCTGCTCGGCGCGGGCGGCACGATTGCCGCCGTCGCGCTGGCTCGCGCGCTGCCGCTCCTGCCCGAACACGCCGGCTCGCTGCTCGTGCCGGGCTCGTTCGCTTCGGTGCTGACGGGTTTCGTGCTCCTGATTGGCCGCTCGAAAGCCATCGCGCAGGTCTGCGGCTACCTGATTCTGGAAAACGGCATTTATTTATTCGGATTGCTCCTCATCCGCACCACGCCGCTGCTTGTCGAGGCGGGCATCCTGCTCGATCTCACCGTCGGCGTGTTCGTCATCGGCATCATCGTTGACCGCATTCAGCGTGCGTTCGATTCGCTCGACACGAGCAAACTCACCGTGCTGCGCGAATGAAATCACTGCTGCTCATCATCCTGCCTCTCGTGGGCGCCGCGCTCGCAGCCCTCTGGCGGAGCGATCGCACGCGGCCGTGGTGGCTCCCGGCGATCGGGTTGGTGCATGTCGTGCTTTCGTTCTGGCTTTTCCTCGTGCCGCCAGTCGTCGCGCCCGATGCTTGGCTCGGCTTCGACCCGCTCGCGCGTGCCGTGCTGCCGGCGGTTTCGCTGCTGTTCCTCGTTTGCGCCGCCTACGCGGTGCCTTATCTCCAGATGCATGCCGAGCGCTCGAACCGCGTGTTCGTGGCCGCGCTGCTCGCGATGCTCGGCCTGCTCAGCGCCGGCCATCAAGCGCGGCACCTCAGCCTGCTCTGGATCGCGACCGAGGGTCTGACGCTAGCTGCCGTGCCGCTGCTGCATTTCAACGCCACGCCGCGCGCCCTGGAAGCGACTTGGAAATATCTTTTGGTCGGCGGCACCGGTATCGCGCTCTCGCTGCTAGGATCCTTTTTCCTTGGCTACGCTTCGCTGCATGGTGGCGGTGGCGGCGACCTCACTTTCGTGGCTCTCGCGAGTCAGGGTGCCGCGCTTTCGCGACCGTGGGTGCTTGCCGCATGGGTGTTGTTGCTCGTGGGCTACGGCACCAAAATGGGCCTCGCGCCCATGCACACATGGAAACCCGACGCTTACGGTGAGGCGTCCGGCATTGTTGGTGCCCTGCTCGCCGGTGGCGTCACGACCGTGGCATTTACCGCCGTGCTGCGGGTGCGCATGGTCGTCGCTGCGGCCGGTGCGGGCGCGGTGGCGGATCGCACCCTGCTGGTCATCGGGTTGTTTTCGATGCTGGTCGCGGCCTTGTTTCTCCTCGGCACGCGCGACTTCAAGCGGATGCTCGCCTACTCGAGCGTCGAGCACATGGGCATCCTCGCGGTCGGCGCCGCGCTCGGTGCCGCGGGCGCGTGGGCCGCGCTGTTTCACGTCTGGAGCAATAGTCTCACCAAGGGCGCGCTCTTTCTCAGCGCGGGCAACATCCGCCGTGCTGCTGGCGGGCGCACCATGGACGAAGTTCGCGGCATGGCGACCATCACGCCGCACTCGGCCGCCATCTTCGTCGCCGGCATGTTTGCCGTCACTGCGCTGCCACCGTTCGGACCGTTTTTCAGCGAACTCGGAATCGTGCGCGCGGCCTTCAGCGCGGGGCGGCCCGGCTCCGCGGCGATGTTTCTCGGCTGCCTGTTGTTCGTGTTCTTCGGCCTGACGCGGCTCGTCTTTGCCATCGTCGATGGCCGACCGCGCGCGGCGGCACGTGTATCGGGTAGGCTTTTTCCCGAAACGCTGAGCGTCATCCTGCCGCCGCTCGTGCTGATGGGTTTCTCGCTCTGGCTCGGCCTTGCCACGCCCGATGTCCTGCGCGAAGCGTGGGCCGGCGCCGTGGCACAACTCTACCCGGCACGATGAGTAGCGCGACTTCCTTCGCCCTGCTGGCCAACGCCACGAGTCTGCCGTGGGCCGACCTGCCGGAATGGCCCGTCGCCGACTTCGTGCGCGCCACCGCTGCCGAACTCGACCGCGGCGCCCGGCTGTGCGCGTGGTTTGGCGTGCCCGAAGGCGCCGGCACGCGACTCGTCGCGATCGTCGCCTTCGACTCTGACAACACGCTCGCCGCCGCACGCAGCACTCCCTTTTCCGGCAGTTATCCCGCGCTCACCGCCACGCACTCGCAGGCGCACTTGTTCGAACGCGAAGTCTGGGAGCAGCACGCGCTCACGCCGATCGGCCACCATTGGCTCAAGCCCGTGCGCCGCACCGACGCCGACGGCACGGCGCCCGCCAACGGCGAGTTTTTCCGCGTCGACGGCCGCGAGATTCACGAAGTCGCCGTCGGCCCCGTGCACGCCGGGATCATCGAGCCGGGTCATTTCCGTTTCCAATGCGCCGGCGAAGAAGTGCTCCACCTCGAGATCGCGCTCGGCTACCAGCACCGCGGCGCGGAGACCGCGCTCGCCGGTGGACCGCACCGCGCGACCCTCAGCCAGATTGAGACCGTCGCCGGCGACACAACCATCGGCCACGCCACCGCCTACGCCGGCGTGCTCGAAGCGCTCGCCGGAGTGGAGGCCCCGTTGCGTGCACAATGGCTTCGCGCCATCGCCCTCGAACTGGAGCGACTCGCCAACCACACCGGCGATCTCGGCGCACTCGCCAATGACGTGGCCTTTATCCCGACCTCCGCCGCGTGCGGAAAAATTCGCGGCGATTTTCTCAACCTCACCGCGCTCCTCTGCGGCAACCGCTTCGGCCGCGGCTTGGTGCGCCCTGGCGGCTGTCACCACGATCTCGATGCCGAGCGCACGGCGCGTTTGCTCGAGCGCTTGCGCACCGCCGTCGCCGACACCGAACAGGCGGTCGGCTGGCTGTGGGACGCCGCCACCGTGCGCGGCCGCTTCGAGAATGTCGGCACCGTCTTTCCCCAACAGGCGACCGAGCTTGGCCTCGTTGGCCTGGCCGCTCGCGCCTGCGGCCTCGTGCGCGATGTGCGCTACGATCACCCCGCCGGCTGGTATCGCCTCGCGCAAGCGCCGGTCGCCGTCTGGCCCGGCGGTGATGTTTACGCCAGGGCCCGGGTGCGCTGGCTCGAACTCCAGCGCTCCGGCCAGTTTCTGCTCGAACAACTCGCCACTCCTCCCGACGGCCCGATCGCCGAACCAGTCGCCGCCCCGGCGCCCGACACCCTCGCCGTCGCCCTCGTCGAAGGCTGGCGCGGCGAAATCTGCCACGTCGCGCTCACCGACTCCGCGGGAAAATTCCGCCGCTACAAGATCACCGACCCGTCGTTCCACAACTGGACCGGCCTCGCCCTCGCGCTCCGCGGCCAGGCCATTTCTGATTTCCCGATCTGCAACAAGAGCTTCAACCTCTCTTACTGCGGCTTCGATCTCTGACCACCATGTTCGTCCTCGACACGCTCACTCATCGGTTGAAACGCGGCTGCGAGACGATGGATTATCCGGCCGGCCCGGCGCCCGCGCTGCCCGATCGCCACGGCGGCGCACTGCGCGTCGATGCCGCGAAATGCGCCGATGGCTGCAACGCTTGCGTCCCCGTCTGCCCGACTGAAGCCATCGTCCGCCCCGCAGGCAAATCCGTCGCGCTCGATCTCGGCCGCTGCATTTTCTGTGCGGCCTGCGTGGAGGTCTGCCCGGCGAAAGCGATCTCCCAGACGGGCGACCACCGGATGGCCGTGCGTCGCCGCGAAGACCTTGTGCTCGGTGCGGCCGGCGTCGAAGAACTCAGGCTCGCCGCCGCACTCGACGAGAAACTCCGAAAACTCTTCGGCCGCTCGCTGCGACTTCGGCAGGTCAGTGCCGGCGGCTGCGCCGCCTGCGAGGCTGACGTCAACGTCCTCGGCACCATCGGCTGGGACCTTGGCCGCTTCGGTATCCAGTTCGTCGCCTCGCCGCGCCATGCCGACGGCCTCCTCATCACCGGCCCGGTCTCGCGCAATATGGAACTCGCCTTGCGCAAAACCTGGGCCGCCGTGCCCGAGCCAAAAATTGTCATCGCCGTCGGCGCGTGTGCAATTGCCGGCGGCCCGTTCGTCGGTCGACCGGAAGTCCGCGACGGCGCTGCGGCAATAGTGCCGGTCGATCTCTACATTCCGGGCTGCCCGCCGCATCCACTCACGATTCTCGACGGCCTGCTCCGGCTTCTCGGCCGGCTGGAAACTGGCGACCGCGCGCCTGTCGCTGCGCCCGTTACTCCCGCCACGTAAACGCGTGGCAGAGCGCCACGCCGGCGGCATCGGCCTCGTCAAGCGCCAGCGTGCGCCCGTGTCCCAGCAGCGCCATCACGGTGCGCGCCATCTGCTCCTTGCTCGCACGGCCCGCACCTACCACCGCCTGCTTCACGCGCAGCGGCGCATATTCAAAGATCGGTTGACCGTGCAGCGCCGCGGCCGCCATCGCCGCCCCGCGCGCCGCTCCGAGGATTTGCGCCGTCTGGAAATTCTGCACAAAGATCGTCTGCTCCAGAGCCACGTGGCGCACGTCCGTCCCGTCGAGAAACGCCGTCACGGCCCGATGAATCGCCGCGAGCGCCACCGCCATCGGCAGCTTCGTCGGCACGCGCACCGTCTGGCAACGCAGCAGCACCGGCTGGCGTCCTGCCGCGAATTCGATCAGCGCGAGCCCCGTGCCGCGCAGCGACGGATCGATGCCGAGCACGCGGCCGGCAAACGCGGCGCGCGGCTTCACTGCGAGTGACTGCTGCGCGGTCAGTCCCGCATTTTTCGGCGCGGCCACCGCCGCGGGCAACGGTTTGCCCGCAAGTTTTGCCGCCCACATTTGCCTGACGTTCATCCGCGCCATTTAGAACAGCAGCTTAAGCCCCGCCACCGCCGAAAGTCCAAGCGCGAGATTCTCGAACAGCCGCTGGTTTAGCTTCGCGAGAAGTTTTCGCCCGAGCCACGTCCCGACAAAAACGGCTGGTGCCAGCAGCAGGTTGAGTTTGAAACTCTCCGGGTTGATCAACCCGAGATTCATCATGAACGGCACCTTGAACAGATTCAGCAGCAGGAAAAACACGGCGGCCGTGCCGACGAATGCCATCTTCGGCAGCCGCATCGCTAGCAGGTAAATTGCCATCAGCGGCCCGGCGGCGTTGGCCACGAGTGTGGTGAAGCCGGCGAGCACGCCAACGAGCGGTGCAAACCACCAGCCGCGATCTGCGCCGTTCGCTTTCGCGCGCGCCCGCCGCACGACATGCACGGTGACGAGCGTCAGCACGATGCCGCCGATCATCACGCGCGCCTGGCGCTCGTCGATACGGTTGAGCGCGAAATATCCGATCACGACGCCGGCCGCTGTCCACGGAAACAGCCGCCAAAGGTAACTCCACTGCGCGTGCTGCCGGTAGGAGGCCACTGCCGCGAGATCGCCGAAACAGAGCAGCGGCAGCACGATGCCGGTCGCCTGTTTGGCCGGCATGATTTGGGCAAACAGCACAACCGCGAGCATGCCGAGTCCGCTGACACCAGTCTTCGACACCCCGACCAGCAGCGCGCTCGCGATGGCCAGCGCCCAGTCCCACGACGAGAAGCTCACGTGGCAGCCCCCGGTTGGGCGACTCGCTCCGTGAACGCGCCGTCGGCGACGTCAAACACCTGCCACGCTCCGAGCTCGGCATCGGGCAAATGCGTGCCCGTCGCGATGACCTGCGACTCCGGATCGAGTGCGGCCCAGAAGCGCCGCCGCCGTTCCGGATCGAGTTCGCCGAGCACATCGTCGGCGAGCAGCACCGGTCGCACGCCGCTTTTTTCATGAAACCACGCCGCCTGCGCGAGCCGCAGCGCGAGCACGAGCGAGCGTTGCTGACCCTCCGACGCAAAGTCCCTCGCGCCGGTGTGCCGAACCGAGAGATGAAAATCGTCGCGGTGCGGACCGACGAGCGTAGTGCGGAATTGCGTGTCGCGCGGGCGGCCCGACTCAAGCCGCGCCAGCAGCGCCTCCGCATTTGGCTCATCGAAGTTGGGCTCATAGGTGAGCCCCACTGGTTCCACGTCGTTGCAGAGTTTGGCGTAGGCCGCCTTGAACGTCGTCGCCAGAGCGTGCAGTCCCGCCGCGCGCCGTGCAATCAATTCCGCGGCGGCCGGTGCGAGCGTCTGCTCGAAGGCGGTGAGCTGAGCATCGACGGCTCGGCCGGTTTTCAGCAACGCGTTGCGCTCGGCAAGCGAGCGCGAGAACGTCTGGAGCACGCGCAAATAGCCCGCGTCCATCGCCGCCAGAGTCAGATCGAGCCAGCGTCGCCGGGCTGCTGGCGAACCGCGCACGAGCTGCAAGTCCTGCGATGAAAACACCACCGTGGGAAATTTTCCGAGATGGTCGGCGAGCCGGGTGACGCGCGCCTTGTCGCTCCACAGTTCCTTTTCGCCGTGGTGGAGTTTGATCGTCAGGTGGGTTTCGGCCTGACGTTCGTGGTCGATCACCGCGGAAATTGCCGCCGTTTGCTGCGTGTGCGAGACGAGCAGTTTCTGCTCGGTCGTGCGAAACGATCGTAGCGCGGTCAGGTAGCCCGCGGCCTCGAGCAGATTCGTTTTTCCCTGACCATTTGCACCGAGCAAAAAATGCTGGCGCCCGGAAAATTCGAGCGCAGCGAAGCCCACGTTGCGGAAATGCCGCAGGGTGAGGGAGCGCAGGCGCATGGGTGGATTGATTTCACAGGTGAAAGTGGAGGCAACAGATAACCGCACCACCCAAGCGCAATCCCATTTTCGCGCTCGTCCGGCTGCGCTTCAGCGCCGCTCCGGCGGCTTCGTTTCGCCGAGAAATTTCCCGGCGCGGGCGACAGCTTCCGCCAAATCGCGATGCGCGGCTTCGAGTTGGAGCTTTTGTGCTTGGAGTGGCGCCTCGTCGTCCGAGCTCTCGGGCTCGGGCGGCAGGCCGAGAATATCGCGGGCGCGGGCGAGGGCGGCCACGATGTGCGGGCACACGTTTTCCTCACCGAGGCGGTCAATAAATCCCGAGTTGGTCATCACGGCCAGCGGCTGCGTGTGCGGCGCACTCAGGATGAGATGCTTGCCCTTGGCGCGGAGTTTGGCGTGCAAATCTTCCAGCGCCTGCAGGCCCGTGGCGTCGATCGCGAGCACCTTGCGGATGCGCAGGATCAGCACGTCGGGCTCCTGCTTGGCGCGCTTGAGTTCGTCGTCAAGTTTGTCGACGACGCCGAAGAAAAAAGCGCCAAACACGCGGAACACTAGCACGCCCGGCGGAATCACGTGGCCGACCAGCGAGTGATGGGAGCCCTCCGTGTCGGTGCGCTCGTCGACGGCGGTGATCTGGGAGGTTTCGGAGATGCGTTTCACCATCAGCAATGCGGCCAGCACTACGCCGACTTCGACTGCGACAGTGAGGTCGGCGAGCACGGTGAGCGTAAAGGTGGCGAGGAACACCGAAGAGTCGCTGAGCGGCCAGCGGCTGAGGCGGGCGAATTGCTTCCACGACACCATACGGTAGGCCGCCACGATCAGAATCGCACTCAGCGAAACGAGCGGGATGTGCCCCGCCAGCGGCGCAGCGGCGAGGAGCAGAAGCAACAGCAACGCCGAGTGCACGAGGCCGGCGACCGGGGTGTGGGCGCCGGCGCGGACGTTGGCCACGGTGCGCGCCACGGCACCGGTGACCGGAATGCACCCGAAAAGCGGAGACACGAGATTGGCGATGCCGTCGCCGAGGAGTTCCTGGTTTGAGTCGTGGCGCTCGTCGAGCATGCCGTCAGTGACCACGGCGCAGAGCAAAGACTGCATGGCCACGAGCAACGCGATCGTGAACGCGGGCTGGACGAGTTCGCGCACCAGTGGCCAGTCCGCGTGCGGCAGATGCAGCGACGGCAGGCTGCGTGAGATTTCACCGAATTGGGAGCCGATGGTGGCGATTTGCCACCGGTCGTGAAAACCGAATAACGCCGCCGCGGCCGTCGCGCAGACGAGGCCGACGACCGAGCCGGGCACGAACCGAGAAAGTTTGGTCGGCCAAAGTCCGATCAGAGCGATCGAGGCGAGGCCGAGGGTGACGGTCGGCCAGTGAATCGTGCCGAGATGCCCTACGAGCATCGTGATCTTGCCGGTGAAATCGACCGGCGCTTTTTCCAAGTTTAGCCCGAAGAAACTTTTGATCTGCGACGCCAGGATCAGAATCGCGATGCCTTTGGTGAACGCGCGTGACACCGGGTAGGGGATAAACCGGATGACCGATCCCATTCGCGCGAAACCCATGATGCACAGGATCGCCCCCGCCATCATCGTGCACAGAAACAGGCCGTTGGCGTCGAAACGCTGGAGCACGCTGTAGGTGATGACGATGAACGCGCCCGTCGGCCCGCCGATCTGGACCCGCGATCCGCCCAACGCGGCGATCAATCCGCCGCCGATGATGGCGGTGAACAAACCCTGTTCCGGCGTCACGCCTGCGGCGATGGCAAATGCGATCGAGAGCGGAAACGCGAGGATCGTCGCGTTCAGTCCGGCGAAGAAATCACCCCGGAAATCTTTTGCCGTGTAACCACGCAGTGCATCGATGATCCGGGGTCGGAAATGAATCGAGAAGTTCATGCGGATGGCCCGGAGCAAAGCGCCAAGCGTGCCGACCACGGCGGCGGTCGAAATTCGGACTGATGCGAGCACTGACGAGAGAAGTCCATGAAAAGGAAAAGAGGCCGCAGACCATAAAAATCCACGCCCACAGCGCAAGCTTGCTGCCACGTCCACGCCGCAGTCCTCTCGTCGCAAACTACCCAAGCACCGCTTTTACTACCTTGCCGAGATCCGTCACGCGGTAAGGTTTGGTGAGGTAGCCGCAGAAACCCATGTCGAGATACTTGCGCGCCATGTCGTCGTTGTCGTAACCGCTCGACACGATCGCGCGCACCTCGGGATCGAGGGCCTTCAGTGCGTGGAAACACTCCTCGCCGCCCATGCCGCCGACGATCGTGAGATCCATGATGACGGCGTCGTAGGGCCGGCCGATATTCTGGTAACGCTTGTAGAGAACGATCGCTTCCTCGCCTTTCGTCGCGAGGTCGAATTTGTAGCCAAGGCTTTCCAGCATTGTCCCTGTTAGGGTGGAAATCTTCGGATCGTCGTCCATGAACAGGACCCGGCCGGAGGCGAACCGCAGTGACGGCGCGCGGCGCGCCTGCACCGCGACGGGTTGGTCGGCCTTCGGCAAATAGACGGTGAACGCAGTGCCTTTGCCGACCTCGGTGTCGAGCCCGAGTTGGCCGCCATGTTTGCGCACGATCGAGAGCACGGTCGCGAGGCCGAGTCCGGTGCCGTGTTTCTTCGTGGTGAAAAACGGATCGAAGATTTTTTCGACGTGCTCGGGCTTGATGCCGCTGCCGTTGTCGCGCACCTCAAACTCGACGTAATCGCCGGCCGGGAGTGCGGGCACTTGATCGGCGGCGAGGGTGAGGTTGGCGGCGCGAATCTGCAGGCGCGGCCGGTGCGGCTCGGGGGGCATCGCCTGCAGCGCGTTGACGATGAGGTTTTGAAACACCTGCAGAATTTGCGCTCGATCGACCATGACCGGATCGATGGTGTCGGGCACGTCCAGCGCGATCTCGGCGGTCGCGGCGGCGGCGGCGATCTTGATCGAATCTTCGAGGATTTCCTTCGAGGCGCAGACGATCTGCGTGCCAGTGCCGCCTTTCGCGAAGGCGAGGAGTTGTTTCGTTAGGCCTTTCGCGGTGAGACAGGCTTTTTCGGCGTCGCCGAGCGCGGAGGGATCGCGGTTGTCTTTCGCGAGCGAGACGGCGCCGAGGATGGTGGTGAGGAGATTGTTGAAATCGTGCGCAATGCCGCCGGCGAGGAGGCCGAGCGACTCGAAACGGTTGGCTTTCACGAGCTCCTCGCGCGTGAGCGTCATCTCGTCGGGGTTGCGGAAAATGATCACGACGCCGCGCGGTTTGTTGTCGGTGCCGAACACGGCCCGCGCGGTCCACACGATCGGCGTGGTCGCTTCGCCCTCGATCGGCGGAAGGAGCGCGTCTTCGCTGATGAGTGGGAGCGGCTGGTCGGCGTTGAGCGCGCGCTCGACAGGATCATCGCCGGGGCGGTGACTCTGGCGGTTGACGAGGCGGAAGATGTCGCCGATGGCCTGCGCGCGGATTTTGTCGAGCGGGAGGCCGATGACTTTGGCGGCGGCAGCGTTCGCAAAAATGATCTTACCGCGGGCGTCGGCGACGAGGACGGATTCCGCGAGCGCGCCAAACGCTTCGGCAACGAGCGCGGCCGGCAGCGACCCGTCATCGCCGGCGCTGGACAGATCGGCGGGGAGCGCGACGGCGAAGCCCACGACGCGCGCAAGTTCGCGCCGACGCGTGACAGTGCGGTGCGCGCCGAGCAGCACGGACACGGGTTTGCCGTCCCGACCGCGGAGCTTCACCACTTCGACGAAGGCAGTCTGACCCAGCGCGCGGTTGAGCCACCAGGCTTCGACGCCGCCGGCCGCTTCCTCAGCGGGGAGGGTGGCAGCAAACGAAGCGGCCTCGGGGGCGAGCGCGCCTGCCTCGTGGCCTAGCAGTTGCTCGAACGCGCTGGAGAACCAAAAAATCTTCCCGGCAAAATCGAGTTCGAAGGCCGCAAGCGGTCCGGCTCCGCTGAGATCCTGGAGGCGCGCGTCGTTGGCGAGCGATTCCTCCTCGAGTTGTTTGCGCTCGGTGATGTCGAGGTGCAGGCCGACGACTCGCTCGAGTTCGCCGGGCGCGGAGAGAATTTGGAGGCCGATGCACTGAATCCAGTTCCAGTGGCCGCGCCGGTGCTTCATCCGAAACTCGACGTTAAATGGACGCGAACCGGCGGCGATCCGCTTGCCGATTTTATCGGGCGCGGCGGCGGAATCGTCGGGATGGATGAGTTGGCTCCATGTGTCGAGGGTGTCGGGCAGTTCGGCGTCGACGTAGCCGAGGATTTTTTTCCACGCCGGTGAAAAGTGCACGCGGCCCGCGGCGAGTTGGAGGTCGAAGAATCCGGCGGCCCCGTGGTCGGCGAGCAGCTTGAAACCCTGCGTGGTGTCGTCGCCCGTGGCGGTGGGTGCGGCCATCGTGCCGGCAGGCGGCTGAATCGTCGCGAGATAACCCGAGATGGGGCCGAGGTTTTTTTCGAGCCGCACGCTCACATCGCGCGGGTCGCCGGCTCGCGGCTGGGTTTGGAGCAGCGTCGTGCGGTTCAGCGCGCTGTCGAGGAGGACTTCCCATTGAGCTTCGAGAAACTCCGGATCGCTGGAGGTGATCTCGAAGGCAAAGAGCGCAGCGAAGGCTTCACCGATTAGTCCGGATTCGTCGATCTGCCAGAGCGCGTGGGCGGAGGCGTTCGCGGCCGTGATTTTTCCCGTAGCGTCGAGCACAAGCACGGCGCACGCGGCGGGATCGTGGCTGGGAGTAACTGGGCTCAAGCTAAGACTTAGAAAGCCAAGCTTCGGTTCGTTTGGCGAGGAAATCGATAAAGACGGGATGATCGTTCAAGCAGGGAATTTGTTGAAAGGATTCGCCACCGGCCTGGAGAAACGTGTCGCGGCCCTGCTGCTGGATTTCCTCGAGGGTCTCGAGGCAGTCGGCGGTGAACGCGTTGCACATCACGAGGAGTTTTTTCACGCCGGCGGCAGGGAGGCGCTCGAGTTCGTAATCGGTGAACGGGCGGAGCCACGGTTCGCCGAGCAGGCGCGACTGAAACGAGACCGAGTGCTTGTCCGCTGCGATGCCAGCGCGGGCGACGAGCGCTCGCGTGGTGGCGAGGCACTGGGCCTTATAACACGTGGCGTGCGCCGGTGAGCATGTGGTGCAGCAATCCGGCACGATGGTGCAGTGGGCCTTCGACGAATCGGCTTTGCGCATGTGGCGCTCGGGGAGGCCGTGGTAGGAAAACAAGAGGAAGTCGTGCGGTTGCGCGAGAAAGGGTGCGGCGACGGTGTGGAGCGCGTTGATGTAATCGGCGTCGGCGAAAAACGGCTGGATGGTGGTGACGCGGAGCCGAGGCGTCTGCTTCGCGACTTCTGCCTGCACGCGCACGACGACCGTTTCGTAGGACGACATCGCGTAGTGCGGGTATTGCGGGAACAGGAGCAGTTCCTCAATGCCGTCCGCCGCGATCTGGGCGACGACGGAGGCGATCGACGGTGTGCCGTAGCGCATGGCGAGATAAACAGGCGTCGTCGCGCCGAGCGTGGCGGCGAGTTTTTGCCGCACGGAGCGCGAGGTGACGACGAGCGGGGAACCGTCCTTCGTCCACACCTGCTCGTAGGCGTGGGCGGATTTTGCTGGTCGCGTGCGAAGGATGATACCCTCCAGCAACATGCTGCGCCACGGTTGCGGTGGGGCGTCGATCACGCGCTCGTCGCCGAGGAATTCGCGAAGGTAGCTGCGGACATCGGCCACCGACGTGGAGGCGGGTGAGCCGAGGTTGACGAGAAGGACGGCGCGTTTGGACATGTCGTCGGAATTCGGAGGGGAATTTCGGCGAAGTCAAACGGGAGGTGCTTTTAGGCGACGTGTTGCAGAAAGCGGATTTGGGCGATGAGGCGGTGGACGTTTTCGGGCGCGATGCGGTCGGTGACCACGGAGCGGGGATAGTTGTGCTCGAAATCGAGGTGCACGCCGTCCTCCGCACCGGGGCGCACGAAATCCTCGACGAAATCCATCCCGCCGCGCGGTCGCATCCAACGCACGTAAGGATCGGGATCGTCGGACTCGATCACGATGGCGTCGTGCAGAAACACGTTGCAGTAGAGCGTAAGGTCGCGGAAAGAGGCGAACCACGTGGGCGGATTTACCAATTGATCACGGATGATAAGGGTCATCTCGGGCTCCTCCTTGAGCAGGGTCTTTGCCAATTCCGTGGCGATTATTTTTGTCGTTGCGACGCAGGTGGGGACGTTCACGCCTACATCGGCACATTTTCTCATGAATTCACCGCGCAAACCTGTTCTGCTCATTATCCGCGATGGTTGGGGTAAGAACCCCGATCCCGCGCAAAACGCGACCAATGCCACGTTTCTCGCCAAAAAACCGTGCGACGACCATTTGCACGCGAGTTACCCGGTCGCACTCGTGCGAGCCAGCGGCCTCGATGTCGGATTACCCGACGGCGTGATGGGCAACAGTGAGGTCGGTCACGAAAACATCGGCGCCGGCCGGATCGTCGATCAGGAACTGGTCCGGTTGAACAAACTTTTTTCCGAGAAACGGCTCGCCGCTAATCCGGTATGGCGCGCCGCGATCGCCCGCGTGAAGGCGAAGCCGGGCGCGAAACTGCACCTGATGGGCATCGTCAGCGACGCCGGTGTGCACGGTATGCTCGAACACTTGTATGGGATTCTACGGCAAGCGAAGGAAGACGGCCTCGGCGCCGGGCAGGTGTTTATCCATGCGTTCACCGACGGTCGCGACACGCCGCCGATGAGCGGCATCCGCTACGTGCGCGAGGTGGATGAGCACTGCAAAAAGATCGGTATCGGTGAAATCGCGTCAGTCTGCGGCCGCTTCTGGGCGATGGATCGCGACAACCGCTGGGAACGCGTGCAGAAAGCCTACGACATGCTCACCGGCCGCGCGGCGCTGGCGAAGGCGCCGACCGCGGTCGCGGCGGTGCAGCAGTATTACGACGCCCCGTTGAGCGAGACGCAGAAAGGCGACGAGTTCGTTGCCGCAACGTGGATCGTCGGAGCTGGCGGCCAGCCGATCGCGACGATCGGCGACGGCGATGCGGTGCTGTTCTACAACTATCGCGGCGACCGTCCGCGCGAAATCACGAAGGCCTTTGTCCTCGACGATTTCAAAGGCTTCGACCGCGGCGCGAAGCTCGACCTCTACTATGCGACGATGACGGAGTATGAGGCGGGCCTGCCGGTGAACGTGATTTCGCCGAAGCCGGCGGCGCTGAAAAATATTTTGGGAGCGGTTGTGGCCGACGCGGGCATCGCGCAGTTCCGCTGCGCGGAGACGGAGAAAAATCCGCACGTTACTTTTTTCTTTAACAACTACCGCGCCACGCCGTTCCCCGGCGAAGATCGCGCGTGTCCGCCGAGTCCGAAGGTGCCGACTTACGACATGCAGCCGGAAATGTCGGCGGCCGAAGTGACGGCGGCGGCGAAGGCGGCGATTCTTTCCGGCAAATACGGCCTGCTCGTCGTGAACTACGCCAACCCCGACATGGTCGGTCACACCGGCTCGCTGCCGGCAGCGGTGAAGGCGGTGGAGGCGACGGACCGCGGAGTGGGAGAACTCCTCGGCGCACTTGCGACGATGGGCGGTCGCGCGGTGATCCTCGCGGATCACGGCAACTGCGAACAGATGTGGGATTTTGAGAACAACGGGCCGCACACCTCGCACACGTTGAATCTCGTCGAGGTGTTCGTCGTCGGCGACGGTTTCGCCGCCGGCAAAACGAAACTACGCTCGGGCGGCCGGCTCGCGGACATCGCGCCGACGGTGTTGGCGCTGATGGGCCTGCCGAAGCCCGCGGAGATGACGGGCGAGAGTCTGATCGCAGACTGATTGGTCGAACTCTGCGCGGTGCCGTGCGGCTATTTTTCGAAAGCTGGTCGCACCGTTTATTGTCCGATATGACTGGACTTGAGTTTGCCCGCCGAATTCGCGCACTGCGGGCCGACCTGCCTGTCGTGCTGGCTTCCGGTCACAGCGCAGCTCTCACGCCCGAGAACATCCGAGCCGCCGGCGTGTGCGAAGTCTTGTCGAAACCTTACAGCATGGAACTTTTAGCGCAGACGATCCGTCGCCACCTCCCGTCCGTCTAATCCGATCAACCATGTCCCGCATCCTTGTGATTGAAGATGACCCGGCGCAGCGCCGTGCGTTGCATATCGCCTTGGAGAAATCGGGCCACGTCGTAGTCGAGGCCATGGACGGACGCGCAGGACTAGCGGCGTTCGCCGCCAACCCGGCCGATTTGGTAATCACCGATCTCATCATGCCCGACGTGGAGGGCATCGAAACCATTCGCGAAATTCGGAAGCAGAACCCCAAGGTCCCGATCATCGCGATGTCTCGCGGCGGCTGCAGCAGTCCTGAAGGTTATCTGCGCATGGCAAAGATTTTCGGAGCGTCCGAGATAATGATGAAACCAATCGAAATCAGCTTGCTCCGAGCCGCGGTGGCGCGGTTGCTCGGATCGGGTGCCCCGCCGGCGCAGGCGAACTCAGAGCCTGGGCGAAAACCGGAATAAGAATCCGCAACATTGGTGCCCCGAGAATCTGTTTGCGCTGGGCGGCGGCGCTGCGTTGTCCTATCCGGCTCACGTTTCCCATGCACCGCTCCCATCATTGTGCCCAGCTCACCACGGCCGACCTCGGCGCGACCGTCTCGCTCCTCGGCTGGGTGGATACCATCCGCGACCAAGGCGGCATCATTTTCGTCGATTTGCGCGACCGCAAGGGCGTCACTCAGATTCAGCTCGAACCGCACGATAACGCGACGCTCGGAGAGCAACTGAAGCACCTGAAGCCGGAGTCAGTCATTGGCGTGACTGGCAAGGTTGTGCGTCGTCCGGCCGGCACCGAAAATGCAGCCCTGCCGACCGGCGAAGTCGAGGTCAACGCGGTTTCCCTCGAAATCCACAACATCTCCGAAACGCCGCCGTTTCCGCTCGACGATGCTGGCGGCGATAAGGTCAACGAAGACCTCCGCCTGACCTACCGTTACCTCGATTTGCGCCGTCCGAGAATGCGGAAAAATCTGCAAGTGCGCCACCGCGCGACCAAGTCGATTCGCGACTATTTCGATTCGCAGGAATTCATCGAGGTGGAGACGCCGGCGCTGTTCAAGAGCACACCGGAAGGTGCGCGCGAATATCTCGTGCCGTCGCGCATTCACCCTGGCCAATTCTACGCTCTCTCGCAGTCGCCGCAGCAGTTCAAGCAGATCCTGATGGTGGCGGGCGTCGAAAAATATTTCCAGATTGCGCGCTGTTTCCGCGACGAAGACCTGCGCGCCGATCGGCAGATGGAGTTCACGCAGGTGGACGTCGAGGCGTCGTTTGTCACGCGCGAGGATATTTACGCGCTGTTCGAGGGCATGTTGAAGAAGGTCTGGCGGGAAGTGCTCGGCACGGACATTCCGACGCCGTTTCCACGCATGGCGTTTCACGAAGCGATGAACCGCTACGGGGTCGACAAACCCGACGTGCGCTTCGGGCTCGAACTGGTCGATCTTTCGGAGACGTTCAAGCAATCCGCGTTCAAGGTCTTTCAATCGACCGTCGCCAACGGTGGCGTGATCAAGGCGCTCAACGGCAAGGGCCTCGCCGATCTCACGCAGGGCGAACTGAAGAATCTCGAGGAGATCGCAAAGTCGCTTGGCGCGAAGGGCCTCGCATTCATCAAGGTCGAGGGTGGCGAATGGAAATCGCCGATCGTGAAATTCTTCTCCGACGCGGAGAAGGCGGCGCTTACCGAAAAGCTCGGCATCGCCGAGGGCGACATCGTGTTTTTCGCGGCGGCGCCGTGGGAGAAGGCGTGCGCGATTCTCGGCCGGCTGCGGCTGGAAGCGGCGGCGCTGTTGCAAAAGCGCGGCAAGCTGACGATTCGGCCGGACGACTGGAAATTTCTCTGGGTGATCGATTTTCCGCTGATGACGCACGACGAGGTGGAGAACCGCTATGTCGCCACGCACCATCCGTTCACGGCGCCGGTGCCTGAAGATGCCCAGTATCTCGACAGCGATCCGAAGAAGGTCCGCGGCCAGCATTACGATGTCGTGCTGAACGGCACTGAACTTGGTGGTGGCTCGATTCGCATTCACCAACCGGCGCTGCAAAAGAAGGTTTTCGAAGACGTGTTGAAGATTCCGGCGGATGTGGTCGAGAGCCGCTTCGGCTACATGCTCAAGGCTTTCACCTATGGCGCGCCGCCGCACGGTGGCATTGCGTTCGGCCTTGATCGCGTCGTCGCACTCTTGTGCGGCACGACGAGCATCCGCGACGTGATCGCGTTTCCAAAAACGCAAAAGGGCCAGGATCTCATGGCGCAAAGCCCGACGCCCGTCACCGCGCGCCAGCTGAAGGACCTGCACATCGCGATCGTGCTGCCGGAGTAATGGAAGGATTGCTTGCGCCGGCGGCCTGAAGACCTACAAACAGTCATTACCCAATTACTCGCACTCGCATGAAACTCATCGTCGCCATCATCAAACCATTTAAGCTTGAAGAAGTGAAGGAAGCCCTGGCCGCCGCCGGCATCGAAGGCATGACCGTTACCGAGGTAAAAGGCTTCGGTCGCCAGAAGGGGCATACCGAGGTTTACCGCGGTAGCGAATATACGGTAGACTTTTTGCCGAAGGTTAAGATTGAGGTTGCGGTGTCTGACGAGGCGGCTGGCAAGGCCGTCGACACGATCGTGAAAGCGGCCAAGACCGGGAAAATCGGTGACGGCAAGGTCTTCGTGCTTCCGATCGAAGAGGTGGTGCGCATCCGCACCGACGAGCGCGGGGAAGCGGCGGTCTGACGCCTTATTCAGCGATACTTTTTTGGCTTGCTGCCGGACTCTTTTGCGGGTCCGGCTTTTTTGTTGCCCTGATCAGACCCGCACTGAGCACCCCATATGTCGCATTGCGAAAAATTTCTGTGGAAATTACTCGAACGGGCCTTCGGCGGCATCGATTTTGCTAATTTTAATCTGCGTCACTATGAAAAATACTTGTTTTAAACCCTGCGGCCTCGTGCTCGCGGCGTGTCTGGCGTTCCTCGCCAGCCTGGCCGCTTTTGCTCAAACTCCTGCATCTGCTCCCGTAACGCCTCCGCTACCCGGGCCCACGCTCGAACAGCGCGTGGCTGGCCTCGAGGCCTACCTCACCAACGGCGATCCAACGGTGGGATTGAAAGTCGGACCGAAGGACAAGGACGGCAATGCCACGGTTCCCGCCGGGCTCACGACCGCCGCGGTCGGCACGTCCGGCCCGGGTCACAATGCCTGGCAGATGACGAGTGCGGCCTTGGTGCTGTTCATGACCCTGCCCGGGTTGGCGCTCTTCTACGGCGGCCTGATGCGGCGCAAGAACGTTCTCTCTGTCATGGCACAGTGCCTCCTCCTCGCCGGCCTCGTGACGATCTTGTGGTGGGCGATCGGCTACAGTCTCGTTTTCCACAGCGGTGGAAAATTCCTGGGCAACCTGGACTTCGCCTTCCTTAGGGGCGTCGATTCCTCGCCGAACACCGATTACTCGTTCTGGGTTTCGCAGAACGTATTTTCGATGTATCAGCTGATGTTCGCGATCATCACACCCGCCCTCATCGTCGGCGCAATCGCTGAGCGCATGAAGTTCTCCGCGATCTTCCTGTTCATGACGCTGTGGATGGTGGTCGTTTACTTTCCGCTCGCGCACATGGTCTGGGGCATCGACGGGTTCATGAACGGCGTGTGGAACGCCAAGGCTGCCGTCCACGCGATCGATTTTGCGGGCGGCACGGTGGTGCACATGAGTTCGGGTTGGTCTGCGCTCATTCTCTGCATCATTCTCGGGCCGCGCCTCGGTTTCGGCAAGACGCCGATGCCTCCGCACAGCATGGTCCTCTGCATGGTCGGCACGGGCATGCTCTGGGTCGGCTGGTATGGGTTTAACGCCGGCAGCGCTGTCGCGGCCGATGGAGTCGCGGCCAACGCTTTCACCACCACGACGCTCGCGACCGCAGTCGCATCATTCATCTGGCCGATGATGGAGTGGTTCACACGCGGCAAACCGAGCATCCTCGGCTTTTGCTCCGGCGCGGTCGCCGGCCTCGTCGTGATCACGCCCTCGTGTGGCTTTGTCACCGCCAACGGTGCGGTCGTCATCGGCCTCTGCGCCGGTGTCGTGCCATGGTTCTTCTGTTTCAAGGTTAAAGGCTGGTTCGGTTACGACGATGCCCTCGACACATTCGGCGTGCATGCCGTCGGCGGCACGATGGGTGCATTCCTCACCGGCGTCTTTGCGCGCAATAGTGCCAACGCCAACCTCGCCACGAATCTCAAGGATTACGTGACTGATTCCGCCACGCAGAAACTCGTCGTCGAGCAATTGAAGGCCATGGCCATCACTATGGCGCTGGCCATCGTCGGCACCGTGGTCATCGCTTACATCGTGAAGGTCGTCGTTGGCCTGCGGCCGACCATCGAAGCCGAACAGGAAGGCCTCGACCTCAGCGATCATGGCGAAGAAGGTTACATCCTCGAAGCCAAGGGCTGATCGCTTCCTAACCCACACATTTCTACTCCATGAAACTTATCATCGCGATCATCAAACCGTTCAAACTTGAGGAAGTTAAGTCCGCTCTCGCCGAAGCTGGTGTCGAAGGCATGACCGTAACTGAGGTCAAGGGCTTCGGCCGGCAGAAGGGCCACACGGAAATCTACCGCGGCAGCGAATACACCGTCGATTTTCTGCCGAAGGTGAAAATCGAAGTTGCTGTCGCCGACGATGCCGCGACCAAGGCGATCGACGCCATCGCGGGTGCGGCGAAGACTGGGAAAATCGGCGACGGGAAAATCTTCGTTCTCCCGCTCGATCAAGTCGTGCGCATCCGCACGGACGAACGTGGCGAGGCCGCGATCTGATTCGATCGATTCAGCGTTTTTTTTAACGCAGCCGGCGGCCCGAACAGGCCGTCGGTTTTTTTCGGGAGGCGCCGCGAATCGCGACTTGCCGCGGGATCAGGGCGGCGGCATGAAGGCTGCCGTTTACCTTGGAATCGAAACCCTACAGAGAAATCCTGCTTCGCTGGTTGCTCGCACTGGGCTGCTTCGCGGCCCTGATGTTTTTTTTCAGTCCGCCGTGGGGTGCGTTTCGCGTTTGGTCGCGTGTGCCAGAAATGAGCGGAATGCTCGAAGTGCGACGCGGTGTGAGCGTCCTACAACAAGTCGCGCAACCCGGAGTCGAAATCGCGGACAAACTTCATGCGGCGATTCAATGGCGTCTGCTGTTTCCGGTGGTCGGACATGTGCTGCATTTGCCGCCGGAATTGTTTTTTCCGCTGGCCGGCGTCGGCTGCGTGCTCGTGCTGGCGTTCGTGATCACGGTGCTGCGGCGGCGGGGCGCGGATTTTGGTTTCGCGGGGCTGGCGGCCATCATCCTTGGTGCGGGGTCATGGTTTTTCACTTCGGTATGCTGGCTCGGCTATTTCGACGCGTGGGTGGTGCTTGGACTGCTGTTGGTCGCGTTTGCCGAGGCGAGCTGGCCGGTGTGGCTCGCTTGCCTATGGGCGCCGTGGGTCGATGAGCGCTTCGTGCTGGCGGTGCCGCTGGCGCTGCTTTGCCGCTGGTCGCTGCGCACGGCGACAGGAAAAGCCCTGGCGTGGAAAAGTGAACTCGCGCTTCCTGCCGGACTGACCCTGGCGTTTGTCGTCGTGCGACTCGGTGTCCTCGGTGGCAAATCAGCCGCGGGTGCGACGGTGGGTGGTTATCTCAACGCGCTCGAAACCAGCGGTGCGACCGGGCCTCGGATCGCTTGGGGGATTTGGGAGGGATTGCGCATCGGCTGGCTCGGGGTGGCGGCGGCGCTGCTACTGCTCGGCCGGGAAAGGGCTGTGTTGATCGGCGTCGCGGTGGTCGTGCTGGTGGCGGTGGGCATCGGAACCGCGCAGGATTTCAGCCGGGCGATGATGTTTGTAGTCCCGGTTGCGCTGCTGGGGGCGGTGCTCGCCGTGGGCCGCGAGGCGAAATTTCCGCGTTGGCTGCCGCGCACCGCGGCAGTGCTCGCGCTTCTCCTGCCGGCGCATTTGGTGATGAGTAATCGCGTCAACCCAATCTATTATTTTTATCATGAGCTGGCGGCGCTGCACTCGCCGCCACCGGCTGTGATGCCTGAATTGATCGAATTGCGCGCGATTGGCGAGATGGAGCAGGGCGAGTTTAGTAAGGCGGCGGAGGACTTCACGCTGGCGATTCGGCTGGCGGATAATCCAGCTGGGCCGAGCCGGCACCGTGGCCTGCTCGCGGCGAGTCAGGGGCGGTGGGAGGAGGCGAAGCGCGATTTTGCTACAGTGATCGAACACGACCCGGAAAATCCCGAGGGCTGGTTTCTACTCGCCCAAGTCAAGTTGGCGACCGGCGATGTCGAGGGCGCAAAATCTGATCTTGAGCAAGCCCGGACACGAGCACCCACCGACTGGCCGACTCGTCCTGATGTGGCACGGGTCTTGGCTCGGCTAATTCAAACGCGGCCCTGAGCGCCGTGCCGCGTTAACGATAAGCAGCTGACATGGTACGCAAAAAAACCGCCGGCTTGAAGGCCGGCGGTCGTGAGGATGGCGTTGAGCGCTTTGCTACAAATCGAAGGTGGCGCTCAGGATAAATTTTCTCGGATCGACGATTCGATAGGCGTTAGGTGTGCCGTCTGGATAGGCTGCGATCGCCTGAAGTCGGCCGCTTTCCTGCACGTTTTCCACCTTGAAGCGGAAGGTCGCGCCGATCTTATCCGACCACATTTTCATGCGGTAGCTGCCGATGATGTCGACATACAAGTGGGCCTTGTCGTAAATCGGGTTATTCGCATCGAGCGAGGTGATAACGGCGGGCAGTTGTTGCGCGCCCCAATAACCGATGGCCGCCGGCGACTCCCAGCGGAGCGCGCCGCCGAAGCTGAAGCGCTTGAGGATTTGGTTTTCGGTGATGCCGCGCAGCGAGTAGTTGCCGCTAAGCTTCCACGCATATTTGCGGATCTGAGGATTCGATTTACCCTCCTGCTGTTTCACGACGTTATACGGCGTGTCGACGAAGGACTGGTAGTTTTGTTGCGCGGTCTGCGAGCCGCCGTAGTTCTTCGTCCACCAGAGTGCGCCGTCGCGTGGGTCACGAATCGTGGTCCAAATCGGCATGCGTTGGGCAAGCCAGTTGGAGATATCGCTCGAGATGTTGGTGTTGATGGATTCGGTGGAGGTGCCGCTCGCCACAATAGTAAGATTGCGGCTGGGGCTGACATAATTGACCTCAAGCTCGTTACCCTTGGCCGTCACGTCCTGAGTGGAAGCGATCGTGCCATTGTTGAACGCCGTCTGAATGTTGGCGATGGTATCGATCGATAGGCCCATTTCCTTGGCGACTTCGGCCTGAACCTGTGCCTCGGTGAAGGTCGGGTTGGCCATGCGAACCCAGCCGATGTCGGTGGAGGTGCTGCTAGCGGCCGGAGTGGCCGTGGTGCTGTAAGCCTGTGTGAACAGCAGGAAGCGCGCGGTCGAAGTGATATCGATGCGGGTCATGCGTTGGGCAATCGTGCTGGCATCACCCTGCCGGTAATTCTTAGTGAAGGTTTCCCAGTGGTTGTAGCGCACGACGATATCTCCATCGAAGAGCTTCAGTCCGATGCCGATGTCTTTGCCTTGACTGGTGGTATTGGGCAGCGCCTGAAAGAAGATGTTAATCTTCGGATCCTGCGGCAGGAAGCTGTCGGATTTGTTGTAGGTCAGGAACAAGTCGTTTAGCACTCCGGCGAAGAGGTGTCCGCCGCTGCCTTGCTTGTCCAAGTCCTTGACGAAAGACGCACCGCGGAAGGGCCGGACGACCGCACCGCCTTGTTTGGTCTTGCCTGAGTTAAACTTGTAGTCGCCCGAGGCCCAGCTGTCGATCGACGGGTAGTTGAACGCGATGCCTTGGGGGTAGATGAGCTGTTGCGGAGCGCTGCCGAGTTTGACGTATTGTTTGTCCTCGCGCAGGCCGAAGGTCGTGACGAGGCGCTCGTCGAAGAAATGACTTTGCACCACGCCGCCGGAGGTTTTCAGAATAGTCTTAGTGTTGCTACCGGCTCCGGTGGAATCGGTCACAGCAGCGAGGCCAACCAGTGCGTTTTCCTTGGTGAAGACACCGGTGCCCGCAGTCGGTAGCGACGCGGTGACGCCGTTGACCGTGCGATTCGCGAGAGTCCACGAGCCCCAATTAAATGGAACGACGCCGCCTTGGAAATCCTGTGGGGCGTAATTGACCGTGTTGGTGTTCGCATCGCCGACGTAATACCGGAGGTAACTGCGCGTGATCGAAAGCGCCGCGGCGGGGCCGCCGCTGATGGCACCTTGATTACCGCGGGAGTTGTTCACGGCATTATTGATCCACGAGTGGTCGTCGAGGATCGCCTCGCGGAACGAATAACGGCGTTGAACGCGGTATTTGTATTCCTCGTAGCCAGAGAACTGGTGCGAGCCGAGCCACTTCAAGAGACCGTTCTCATGCGTGAGGTCGAGTTTGTAGGCGAGCTGCGCGCGATAGCTGTCCCATTTCAGGGGTTGATAGGTGGTGCGGGGCTGATCTTGGCCGATGTAGAACCGTCCCAGATAGGGATTCGGTGTGCCGTCGAGCATCTTTTCATTTACGTCCACCTGAAGCTGACCGGACTGACCGTTGTCGTTGGCGATGCCGACGTAATCGCGGCGGTAACGCTGTGAATCCTCCCGCAGAAACGCGAATTGAGCCGCCAGCGTTTGCAGGGGAGTGTTGATGAGGATTTGGTCGACCTGCAGGTTTGAAACGGTGTCGCGATCCCAGTCGTAATTCACGGCCGCGAGATTGATCTTCGTCCAGTCATAGAGCGCCTGATTGTTCACCGATGGTGTGGTCGTGAAGAGCGGCTGCGTGGTAATCTTGCCGAGCGTGGCGCCGGCTGCCGAATTCGGGGCATAGAGGCGCACTGACTGATTGTTGGCGGTCGGCGTGACCACGCCGAAGGCATTGGGACCAAAAGAATTTGGGGCACCGAAATATCCGATGGCGCCGTGGTCGATATACAAAAAGCTATGGCCGCTGCCCGTGAACGAGTTTTGCAGATAGTCTGATGTCGCAGGTAATGCGCCGGTGAACGGCCCAAGCGTCTGCCCGTTCACATGGATGACTTCATCGATCGGGTCCCAAGTGGGTTTGCCGCTCTGCATCCAGTAGGTGACGCCGTCGCGTGGATTTACCGCATTGGGCCGGTTGCCATACTGGTGATAATAATAGGCGCCCGCCGTAATGGTCGTCGTCTTGAACGGCATGTATTTGATCATCGCGTTGTAGCGTTCGGTATCCATGCCCGACGGCTTGCGGACGAAACCCTCGTGCTGATAAACGGCGCTGCCGCGGACGGCCAAAACACCCCTTTTGAGCACCCGGGTTACGTCAAGCCCGGTGCGATAACCGTCATAGCTGTCCCACCGTGTTTCGACTGACGAACGGTCCCTTGTGAGACTAGGAGAGGGGGCAAGTTGGTTAACGGTGCCCGAGGCATTGCCGAGACCAAACACGTTGGCGTTCGGGCCGCGGCTGATCTCCACGCCGTCTGTGACGCTAGGGTCGATAGGCATGCGGGCACTTGTCTCGAAATTATTAAACGAGATGTTGGCCGCGCCGAGACCGCGGATGCGGTTGGCCTGCGTGGGGTTCAACTGCACATTGTCCGATACACTGCCATTCCGATCGATCGTCAGGTCGGTGTAGGTGCCAGTGCCTTCGGTGCTAGCCGTGTAATTAAAGATGTCGTTGATATCGAGCATCCCGAAATCTTGCATCTGCTCCTTCGTGACGACGGTTACCGAGGAGCCGAGATCTTCGAGTTTTGAGTTGAAGCGGGTGCCCGACATCGTATTGGCGGAGTAGTAGCCCTTCGTGTCTGAAACGACCTCGAACGGGGACAGCGCAACGATATCTTCGGTTTCGGGTTTGGCCGGCGAGGTATCGAGTTTAATAACTTGTTTCTGGTCGCTAGGCGGTGTGGTAGCGGGAGCCGTCGGGGCGACTTGGCCCCACGAAAAAGTGGTGGCGATCAGAAGGAAGCATGGGGCCAAGATCAGTCTTCTGTAATCTTGGGATATGCGATGGGTTGAGGTCATAGTTTTCCTTGGTCTGGGTTTTGGCGCTGAAGTAAACGCAATGGGGTTTAGGGTTCGGACACCTGTCCTAATCCTAGCAGCCGCCGTCGCCCGGCACTGCGCAGACATTGCCAAACGACGCGCATCCGTTGGCGCACTTATTGTCCGTGCTCGCTCGAGGAGAAACTGCCGTCCGATCGCAGGCGGCGCCGCGATCGCCTGAATTCGCTCAGGCCATCTTTTTCGTGGGCAGCGCGCGAGTGGCGACTTCGGCCTTGAGCTTAGCGAGATAGGCGTCGGCGGTCATCACGCCCTCGTCGCCGCGGGCTCGAGAGCGAACCGACACGCTGTTAGCCTCGGCCTCCTTCTGGCCGATGACGAGCGTGTAGGGCACCTTGTCGAGTTCGGCGCGGCGAATCTTAGCGCCGAGTTTGTCAGAGTGTTCGTCGAGCGTGGCGCGGAGGTTTTCGGCGCGGAGTTTAGCGAGGAGAGTGCGCGCGTAGTCGTTCAGCTTGTCGCTAATCGGGACGAGGCGAACCTGCTCGGGCGCGAGCCACGCGGGAAAATCTCCGCCGAAATGCTCGATGAGCACGCCGCAGAAACGCTCCATCGAGCCAAACGGCGCGCGGTGGATCATCACCGGGCGGTGTGGCTGGTTGTCGGCGCCGATGTAGCTCAGATCGAAGCGCACCGGGAGGTTATAGTCGACCTGCACGGTGCCGAGCTGCCACTCGCGGCCGATGACGTCCTTTACAACGAAGTCGATCTTCGGACCGTAGAACGCGGCTTCGCCGGGCTCCTCGGTGAATGGCACGCCGAGCGTCTGCGCGGCGGCGCGGCAAGCGGCCTCGGCCTTGTCCCAGTTCGCGGCCTCACCGGTGTATTTGTTCGAGTCGGGATCGCGCAGGCCGACGCGCACGCGGTAGTCGGCCATGCCGAGCGTCGCCAACACGATTTTCACGAGCGAGAGGCAGCCGAGGACTTCGGCGGCGACTTGCTCCTCGGTGCAGAACAGGTGGGCGTCGTCCTGCGTGAAACCGCGGACGCGCGTCATGCCGTTGAGCTCGCCGGATTGTTCCCAGCGGTAAACGGTGCCAAACTCCGCGAGCCGCACCGGCAAATCGCGATACGAGTGCGGCTGTGAGGCGAAGATCTTGATGTGATGCGGGCAGTTCATCGGCTTCAGCATGAAGCCGTCGAGCAACTGCTCGTCGGGCCGCACGCGATCGGCGGTGATCGTTTCCTTGCCGGTGCGCGCGTTGATCTGCGAGGCGAGATGCGCGGAGACGGCATCGAGCCGCGCGAAGACCTCGGCGCACGAGCAGTTTTCCTTGAGCACCTTTGCGAGCGATTCGTTTTCGAGTACCGGCGAGAACTGCGATTCCTTGTAGTAGGGGAAGTGGCCGGACGTTTTGTAGAGCTCGAGTTTACCGATGTGCGGCGTGAACACCTGCGAGTAGCCCTGCTTGCGCAATTCTCCACCGATGAAGTCCTGCAATTCCTGCCGTATGATAGAGCCGTTGGGCGTCCAGAGAATGAGACCCTGACCGACATCCTCGTCGATATGGAAGAGTTTCAGCTCTTTGCCGAGTTTGCGGTGATCGCGGGCCTTCGCCTGCTCCTGCCGCTCGAGGTATTGCGCGAGTTCCTCCCTGGTCGGAAACGCCGTGCCGTAGATGCGCTGGAGCTGCTTGTTCTTCTCGTCGCCGCGGTGATACGCGCCGGCGATCGAGAGCAGCTTGAACGCCTTCAGCTTCGACGAATAGCGGACATGCGTGCCGGCGCAGAGATCCATGAACTCGCCATTCGAGTAGAACGAAATCTTCTCGTCCGCAGGAATGTCCGCGAGCCGCCCGAGTTTGTAGCGCTCCTGGCCGCGCTGCTTGATGATTTCAACGGCTTCCTCGCGGGAGACTTCCTTGCGGTAGAACGGCTGGTTCTCGTCGGCGATCTTCTTCATCTCGGCCTCGATCTTCACGAGATCGTCGGCGGTGAATTTGTGATCGAGATCGATGTCGTAGTAGAAACCGGTGTCCGTGGGCGGGCCGATATCGAGCTTGGCATCGGGGAAGATGCGGAGAATCGCGGTCGCCAAAATGTGCGAAGCCGAATGGCGAAGTTCTTCGAGCGGTGTCATGGACATGAGGTGTGTGATTTGTGGTCCTGCCTACGATTGCAGGGCCTGAACCCGCAAGACCGCCGCGAAAACGGATGCGTGTCAATTCGCGGAATGCGGCAGTGCAATTTTCGCACCGGCACAGCTCAGGCTTTTTTCAGCGGCTCGAGTTTGTAGTCGGTCTTGCTGTCGAGCATCGACCAGCCGGCGGTGGCGAGTTCCTTGCGGAGCGTATCGGCGGCGGCAAAATCCTTGGCCTGCTTCGCGGCCCAGCGCTTTTCGGCGAGGGCAAATATTTCCATCGGAATGGAGAAATTTTGTTTTTCGCTCAGATCGATTCCGAGGATCGATAGGGCGCGTCCAAATGCGACGGAATCTGCGAAAGTCGCGGTCCCGTCGCTTATTTCATTCATCGCGGTAAAAAGGCCACCCAACGCTGCGGGAGTATTGAGATCGTCGCGAAGCGCATCGATCACTCGATCCAAACGACTCACCGGTGCGGAATCCTGGGCCGCCAGCGGTTTGTTTGCAGTGGCAGATGCGGTGGTCGCAAATCTGGCCCATGCTTTTCTCAAAGTTCCCAACGCGCTCTCCGCCGCGTGCATCGATTCCAACGTGAAGTTAAGCTGCTTCCGCGGATGGCCCATCAGGAGCGCGTAGCGCACGGCCATCGGCGAGTAGCCTTTTTCGACGAGGTCGCTGAGCGTGTAGTAATTGCCCTTGCTCTTGCTCATCGTCGTGCCGTCTACGAGCAGGTGTTCGCTGTGATACCAGTGGCGCGCGAAGGTCGTGCCGTTGCAGCACTGGCTTTGGGCGATTTCGTTTTCGTGGTGCGGGAAGAGCAGGTCGACGCCGCCGGTATGGAGATCGATCGTTTCGCCGAGATGCTTTTTGATCATCGCGCTGCACTCGATGTGCCAGCCGGGGCGGCCGGCGGCGGCGGTGCGCGGACCGGGCCATTGCACGTCGCCGTCCTCCTCGGGCTTGTAGGCTTTCCAGAGCGCGAAGTCGCCGATGTCGTCCTTGTGGTCGGCGTCGAATGCGGAGTTAGTGACCTTGAGTTCGCGCTCCTTGATGCGCGAGAGCGCGCCATATTCGGGGAACGACGCGATCTTGAAATACACCGAACCGTCGGGCGCGCGGTAGGCGTTTCCGTTCTCTATGAGCACCTCGATCATGTCCACCTGCTCGCGGATGTGGCCGGTGGCGGTGGGTTCGACGTGCGGGCGCAGGCAGTTGAGCGCGTCGGAGTCGGCGTGGAACTTATCGGTCCACTTCTTGGTGATTTCGGCGAGCGGACGTTTTTCTTTTTGGGTCTGGCCGATGGTGCGGTCGTCGACGTCGGTCAGGTTGCGCACATGCTTTACCTTGTCGGCTCCAAACTCGAGTTCGAGAAGGCGGCGGAGGACGTCGTTGACGACGAAGGTGCGGAAGTTACCGATGTGCGCGGGGGCGTAAACCGTCGGTCCACAGTTGTAGAAGCGAAAGACGCCGTCGGTGTGCGACGGAGCGAGGGATTTGAGCTTTCGCTCTAGGGAATCGAAAAGTTGGATGGGCATGAACCGGATTTGAAACCGCTAATCTTCGCTAATTGGCGCTAATAAAGAAAGGGCTGGCCACATTTTTTTGAAGATTAGCGTGAATTGGCGTGGATTAGCGGTTAATCCTCCCGCTCGTTTTTATGGCCGACAACTTCAAACTCGACTTGAACCACCGTCCTCGGCGTCTGCGCCGGACCGCCGCGTTGCACGCGATGGTCGAAGAAACCGTGCTCCGACCGGCTGATTTGATCGCGCCGCTTTTCGTCGTCGACGACAAACCCGTGCCCGAAGAGATCAAGTCGATGCCGGGAGTTTTTCGGCTCAACATCGCCGACCTCGTGAAGGAGTGTCGCGCGATCCACAGGCTCGGCGTGCCGGCAGTGGCGCTGTTTCCGAAGCTCGATCCAAAGCTCAAGGATGACGACGGCACGCAGGCGCTCAACGAGGAGACGCTGGTGTTGCGTGCCGTGCGCGCGGTGAAGAAAGCTGTGCCGGAACTTGCGGTCATCACTGATGTCGCGCTCGATCCCTACACGAGCCACGGGCACGACGGCGTGCTCAACGCCGTGCGAGACGATGTCGAAAACGATCGCACTGTGGGAATCCTGGCGAAGATGGCGGTGATGCAGGCGCGCGCTGGTGTCGATCTCGTGGCGCCGAGTGACATGATGGACGGGCGCGTGGGCGCGATTCGCGAAGCGCTCGATGCGGCAGGTTTCACCGGCACCGGGATCATGGCTTATTCGGTGAAATATAACTCGGCCTATTACGGCCCGTTTCGCGAAGCGGTCGGCAGTGCGCAAGCCGCTGGCACACGGTTGCTCAGCAAAGCGACTTACCAGATGAATCCGGCGAATCGACGGGAAGCGATTCGCGAGGCGCAGCTCGATGTAGCCGAGGGAGCCGACATCATCATGGTGAAACCGGCTGGCGCGTATCTCGACATCATTCGCGAGGTGCGCAATGCGACCACTAAGCCCGTCGCGGCCTACCAGGTTTCCGGCGAATACTCCCAGATTCAGGCGGCGGCCCGGCTCGGCTGGCTCGATCTGGCGCGCACGCGGCACGAGTCGCTGCTCGCCATCAAGCGCGCGGGAGCGGACATGATTCTGACCTATTTCGCGAAGGAGATGGCGGCGTTGCTGAAAGCGTAGAGCGAATCATCCTTATGCACCGCCTCAGCGCGTTCACCTACCCGGAACGGCGTGTTGCGGAAACGCGCCCAACCTTAAAACGGCGAGCGTGAGACTTGCAGCGAATCGCCGGGCATGAGCCGCGGGTCTTGCGAGGGATTTTTCTGCGCAAGCTTCACGTCGATGGAGTAGGCCTTATTGTCGCGCACGAGATTCACGGCGGTTTCTTTCGCGTAGAGGCTAAAGCCGCCGGCGGATTGGATGGCCTTGGCGGCGGTGAGATCGGGAGTCCAGACGATACGGCCGGGGTGCTGGACTTCACCACCGACATAAACGTAGCGTTCGGTGACGCTCACCGACACATCAACGACGGTGTAGATTTTCTTTGCGATATAGGTTTCGCGGACGCGCTGGGAAAGTTCCGCCGTGCTCACGCCGGCGGCCGTGAGCGCGCCGACGAACGGCAGGCTAATGAGCCCCTGGTCATCGATCTGGACGGCGTTGGTCGTCGGGTCGGGCACGCCGAGGAGTGCGATCGTCAGACTATCACCGGGGCGGAGTTGCGCGGTCGAGACGGGGATGGGGATTTGGGGATTCGCCGCGCTGACCCCGCCGTCGGTGCTGCAGCCGACCACGAGGGTCAGCATGGCGGCAAGGCCAACGATCGCGAGGTGCAGGGAGAATTTCATGCAGGCAGTGTTGCTGCGGGAAAGTCCGCGGATTGGCAACTGCGACGTGAGGCGAGGCGTGCGGCCGTTCGTTGAACGACAGGTGGCGCGGGGTTACCTCTCCGTGTCATTCTCATCCGCGAATCGGGCAAAAAAAACGGCAGCCGGATGGCTGCCGCGTCTTTGCTGCGAGCAGGAGGACCTCAGCGTTTACCTTTGGCTTTGCGGCGAGGCTTCTCGTCTTCGTCGCCGTCTTCCTCGTCGTCGTCCTTTTTCTTCTCGTCGTCGTCCTCGTCGTCGTCGCCGCCGTCTTTCTTTTTCTCGCCGTCTTCGTCATCCTTGTCTTTGCCGTCCTCGTCGTCGTCCCACTTGAGCGACTCGTCGTTCTTTAGTTTTTCTTCTTCGGCTTCGTCGAGTTCGGGCAAATCGTCGTCTTCTTCGTCTTCGATGCCTTTCGCGGGCGCTTCTTCGTCGGTGTCGTAACCGGCCGGCATGTAGTCGAGAATGGAAGTAAGTTCCTCGAAGGTGTGGACGGCTTTGCCTTGGATGAAATGGCTGTTCTGCTCTTCACGCAGCTCATCCTCGACTTCATCGACCGAGAGTTTCGATTCGAAGGCGAAAAGATCGTTGAGCATCTTCACGCGGCAACGCGTGAAATGATCGAGCAGATCGGCGTAGGGGCCGTTTTCCTCGTCGAGCACATCGGGCAGGACAAAAAGTTTTTCCTCGGAGTCGAAGAGCGACTCCTTGACGCGTTTGAGGCGCACCTTGCCGGCACCGAGATCCTTGTCGATGCGGAAGGGGATGAAGGCCGACTCGAACACATCCTGATCGAAGCCATAGTCGCGCAGCGGGTCGACGAGCTCCACGAGGTGGGCCAGTTGGCGGGGATCGACGATGCTCAGGCTGTCGACGTCCCAGCGCACGGGGTCGCTAGTTTCGGCGACCCACCAATTATGGTCGTCACCAAGACGAACGATACACCAGTCGAGAGCGGAAATTGCTTTGGCCATGAATCAGGTTGGAATTTTTTCGCAGCGTGCGAGGGGAGTTTGAAAAAACAAGCACAAAAAGTCCGCGCGGGCATTCCGATGTCACAGTTGTGTTTCAGAGCGGAAATTCCTGTGCGTCGGGACCTTCGGCACGGGCGACTCTTGCTTTTTGGATGAGCAGTTTCACGCTCGGCCCGCGATGGGCTCCTACTACGAAAATCTGGTGCGACCGTTGCTGTTCCGACAGGATGCGGAGCTGGCGCATGAACGGGCCGTGCGCGCTATGTCCCTGCTGGGTGCCATTTCGCCTCTGTGCCGCGCGCTCGAAGCGTGGACGCGCCTGCCGGCGGCGCAGGCGCGCCCGATTGAGGCATTTGGGCTGAAATTCCCCAACGCCATCGGCCTCGCCGCCGGCTTCGACAAGAATGCGCGGGCTTGGCCGGCCGCTGCGGCGTTCGGGTTCGGGCACGTCGAAATCGGCACCGTCACGGCGCTCGCGCAGCCGGGAAATCCGCCGCCGCGGATGCTTCGTTACCCGGCGCAGGAGGCCGTGATCAACCGGATGGGCTTTAACAACGAGGGCGCCGCCGCCGTGGCAGCGCGGCTCGCGACACAGCCGGGGCCAGGCGCGCGGCGCATTCCGCTCGGCGTGAACCTCGGCAAATCGAAAGTCACCGACCTCGACGGTGCGACGGAGGACTACCTTGCGAGCTTCAAGCTGCTGGCCGACTGGGCCGATTATCTCGTGCTCAACGTCTCGAGTCCCAACACCCCTGGCCTGCGCGAACTTCAGGACGAAGCGCGGTTGCGCGAACTGCTCGGTGCCGTCACTGCGGCGAACCGTGCCCGAGCCCGCCGCGTGCCGATCCTGTTGAAGATCGCGCCCGATCTCACCTGGCCGCAAATCGATGCGGTGCTCGGCGTCGTTGCCGAGTTTGCGCTCGACGGCGTGATTGCGACCAACACGACGCTGGCGCGCCCGGGATTTTTCGCCGGCGTCAACGAAGCCGGCGGACTGAGCGGCGCGCCGCTGCGCCGGCGCTCGACGGAAATCATCCATTATCTTTCGCGTGCGACCGGAGGCCGGCTGCCGATCATCGGGGTCGGTGGCATCGCCGATCCCGAAAGTGCGGCCGAAAAAATGGATGCCGGGGCCGTGCTCGTGCAGGTTTATACCGGTATGATTTATCGCGGACCGTTTTTCGCGGCGGACCTGGCGCGGGCGCTGGTAGACCGGCAGAAACGCTGAAAGAACAAAAAATCTTTCGCCCTTTACTTCACCAGGGCGATTCCTCTTATTCCGCCTTCCTCTCGTCACTCATGCTCGGGTGGTGGAATTGGTAGACACACACGCTTGAGGTGCGTGTGCCGTAAGGCGTGCAGGTTCGAGTCCTGTCCCGAGCACCAGTTAGAACTCGTCGGTAATTCGTCGCCGTGAGGCAACGAGTTAACGGCAAAACTCGGCCGCATAGCGGCCAGTAGTTGAGAGGCAAAATCGTAGGGCGGGGCAAATCCGAGGGTGACTTGTTTTCGCGAAATCAGGCGGTTCGTTCCGATTTTTTGAACCAGTGACGAAATCTCCTGTGGAGATTTCGTCGTCTGGATTTTACCGGCTAATTCTAAGGCGTTTACAACTTCCTTGGCTGGTTCGATCCAGTAACTCACGCCCGTTTTCTGGAGACGTGCTTTTTCCTGCTTCAACCCCGCCTTTTCGACGACCAAGTCGGCCTTGGCGGCTTGGAAGCTCTCCTCGTCGAGCAGTTCGTCGAGATAAGCGCGTGTGAGCTTGTTCAGCTTGTTTTGAACTGCGGCGAGCCTTTCGCCGACCTCGGACGCAGCCGCCTCGACCGCATCGCCCTTCTTCGCTGCGTCTTGGTCGATGAGGTCGCGCATAAGGGTCGCCTCCTCTGGCGTGATGGCGAGGGCTTTCAGGCGCTCTGCGCACTGCTCAACGACGTATTTCTCCTGCACGTAGCGTTCGGAGCATGCGCCGGCCTTTCGGGTGCAGCGGTAGTAGGCGTAGAGGCCGCCGTTCCCTTTGGCCCACTGGGCGGAGATCATGGAGTCGCAGGTGCAGCGGAAAAGGCCGCAAAACGCGAAATTATGTCCATTGCGGACCCTCCGCGGCTTGCTCCTCACCTTGAGCACGGTCGCCACCTTCGCGAACAGCTCGGGCGAGACGATGGGGCGGAACTTCCCCTCGAACGCCTCACCGTTCCACATCATCACTCCCATGTAGAGGCGATTGGTGAGGAAGCCGTGAACCTGCGATTTCGACCACTGCTTGCCGCTCTCGTTCACGATGCCCAATTCCGCGAGACGGCCGGAAATCCAAAGCAGGCCGAACCTGCCGCTGCTGAACTCCTCGAAAATCTTTTCGACGATCTTCGCCCGCTTCGGGTCGGGGGCGATGTTGTGCTTCTCGTGGTCGTAGATGTAGCCGACGGGCCTCGGGCCGGGCCAGCCGCCGGAGAGCAATTTCTCCCGGACGCCGCGCGCCACGTCGCGCTTGTGGTGGATGATGAAGTCGGTCGCGCGCCCGCCTTCGACTGCGATCAAGAGCCCTGCGTCCGCGGGAGAATAGCTGCGGGTCGGCGTGCGGATGGACGTGATGATGCCGCGCTGCAACATCCACCGGACGCGGCCCTCATCGACGGGATTGCGATACAGGCGGTCGATGTCCCAGCAGAGGAGGCCATCGGCTTCCCCGCTTTCGATGCGGGAGAGCACGCTGTTGAAGAGCGGACGGCCCGGCTCTTTGGCCGTTCTGCTCTCCTCGACGGCTTCGACGATGGTGATGCGCTCCCGCTTCGCGAAGTCGCGCAACTCCCGCCGCTGTGCGTCGAGGCTCATGATCTGGCGCTTCGTCTCGTCGGTCGATTTGCGGAGATAGAGAAAATATCTGGACATGGGATTTCGATGGTTAAGGGCGATGCCCTCATCATACATGACCGCTCACGTATTGGCAAGCACTCCCGAGGAAATGGAAAAACGGAATTTAGGCGCGTTCGGTGCCGTGCCAGCGCGCGTTCACGGCCTTGCGTGCAGCTTCGCTCCGCTCCTCTGGCGTGAGGCTTCTGGCGCGGGCCTTGCCGCCCTTGAGCCCGCCAAGCCTCCCCAGCGCGACGGCAGCGGGATTCTTCACCTTACCGGTCTTCTTGTGCTTGGGCATGGTCATGGGTCATGATCCTGTGAAGGAGCCTGATGATTTCAACGTGAGTTTACATTACCAAAAAATCGGATCGAGGCCAACGTGAGGCGGCCAAACCCATGTGAATGGGTGCCTCGTTTCGCGAAAACAAGTCACCCTCGGATTTGCCCCGCCCTACGATTTTGCCTCTCAACTACTGGCCGCTATGCGGCCGAGTTTTGCCGTTAACTCGTTGCCTCACGGCGACGAATTACCGACGAGTTCTAACTGGTGCAGGTTAGTCTACCACCTGCGAACCCACTTTCAAAGACACGGCGCTTCGGCTTCTCCCGGAGAGTGAGAGATTCGAACTGGCCCTGCCGGTGGAGGTGGCGAGAATCGAACTGTCTTTGACGAAAATCCCTCCCGC
>CAIMFY010000124.1 GCA_903840415.1 uncultured Opitutia bacterium
CGGTGAGGAACCGGCGCTTGGCGGCGGTGAGCTTTTCACCGCGGGCGTAGAGCGCAGTAAAGAGCAGTCGTTCGAGGCGCGAGAACAACGCGGCGCATTGCTCCAACGCCGGATCATTATCCGACGTCGTCAGCTTTGCTTCCACGGTGATCGTCATAGTGTGCAAATGCACACGTTTAGGCGCAATGGCAAGATCTTCCACCATCAAGTACGGCAAAGTTTCGCGTTAAATGCCCACAAAAGCCCATAAAATCGGCAGCTGCTGGCAACCCTCGCGCTGAACAACGCGCTCACAAGCTGGGCGGCCCGCGATTCCGCCGCCAACGCGAACTACGTGGCCACGATGCCTCTGGGCCCATTGCAGCACTCGACGGCCGTTGGCCTTGCCATGCTCCTCGGCTCCCGCGACCCGCAAAGCGCGATCGCATTGGCCCAAGCGTTGCCGGCGGGCGAGACGCGCGCCATCGCTCTCGTCAATGTCGCCAGCGGTTGGGCCCAGCGCGAACCCGCCGCCGCCGCCCGCTGGACCGCGGCCCAAGCCGATTTGCCGCCGCCGGCCCTGCGTGGCGCATTTTCCTATTGGCGACTGCAAGACGCCGCAGCCGCCCAAGCGTGGCTCAAATCGGCCGGTCTCCCCGCGGAGACAAAAGCGCAACTCCGCGGCGGCGTGCGTTGACCCCGACGGTCTTCCACCCGAACAATTATTCCGTGTCAGCGCCCAACAAAATCCTCGTCGCCATGTCCGGCGGAGTCGACAGCTCCGTCGCCGCACTCCTGCTCAAACAGCAGGGCGCAGCGATCGTCGGCGCTTACATGAAGAACTGGATCAACGAGGACAACGTCGTCGGCGACTGCCCGTGGCAACGCGACATTGAAGATGCCCGCGCCGTCTGCGACCGACTCGGAATCGAATTTCGCGTTGTGAATCTCATGCGCGATTACCGCGAACGCGTTGTAGCCTATCTGCTCGATGGCTATGCGCGCGGCCTCACTCCCAACCCCGACATCATGTGCAACCGCGAGATCAAGTTCGGGGTGTTTCGCGCGTGGGCCAAGGAGAACGGCTTCGGCGCCGTCGCCACCGGCCACTACGCGCAGCGACTCGAAGTGACTCCCGGCGCCTACGCCCTCCACGAAGGCGCCGATCCCAACAAGGATCAGTCCTACTTCCTCGCGCTCCTTTCCCAGACCCAACTCGCCGATGCGCGATTCCCAATTGGGCATCTTGCGAAACCAGCGCTGCGGCAACTCGCCCGCGAGGCGGGTCTTCCGACCGCGGAAAAGAAAGATAGTCAGGGAATTTGCTTCATCGGCGAAGTGAAGATGGCTGATTTTCTCCGCGCCTATGTGCCCGATGCGCCCGGCCCAATCGTGCGCGCCAGCGACGGTCACACCCTTGGCGAGCACCATGGCCTCCATTTCTACACGCTCGGCCAGCGGCGTGGTATCCGCATCCCTTCGAACACCGATCACGCCGCCTACGTTGTCGTCGGTAAACGCGCCTCCGACCGCGCGCTCCTTGTGGCGTTCGATCATCCCGATGCGCCCGGGCTGTTTCAACGCGAGGTGCGCGTGCACTCGCTCAGTTGGATCGGCGAACCGATTGCGACGCCGCGCGCGATCGAAGGCCGCGTGCGCTACCGCGATCCACGCGTGCCGTTGGAGTTTCTTCCCGAACGCGGCGGCACGGCGCGCATCACCTTTCCCACACCGCAGCGCGGCCTCGCCAGCGGCCAGATCCTGGCGTTCTACGACGGGCCGCGGTTGCTCGGCGGCGGAGTTTACGCGTAACGCAAGACTTCAGGCGACCGCCGCTTGCCTCGCCCGACCTCGCAGTTCGAGCTTGGCATCGTGGCAGTCGGAGTGGGCCTGCAACTCGTATTTCCGCAGATTGAAACTCGGGAAGACGTGTTCGCGCAGCACGCGCCACTCTTCCGATTCCTCAATCGACGAGAGGTGTTGCAACGGCGCATCGCCGCCATGACCGAGGTGGTTGTGCCGACAAAAATCGCGGGAGAGCGAGACCACGCACACCAGTTCAATATCATCCGTAGCCTGCGCCGGCGTGTCGATCCAGCGCATGACATTGATGTAGCTCCGCGGGAGACCGACCTTTTCGGCGAAGTGCACAGCCAGTTCATTCGTAGTGCAGCCGAGGAATTTCTTTTCGGCCTCGCGCACCGGCACCTTTTCCAAGCGGGCATATTCGAGCACCGCCTGAAAGCCCATCGGATGGAGGCGGAGCAGCAGGAGCTTGCCCAGATCGTGCAGCAACCCGGCGGTGCCGGCGGCCGACTCCAAATCGTGAAATTCCATATAGCGGCAAGTATTGCGCGCGAGACGGGAGACACCGTTTTGAAACATCCAATACTGCGGCCAGTTAAATTGCGGGGACACATCCATTTGGTGCTCGGGCACGGTCACCAGCCCGCGCGCTTGAGAGGACAACTTTAACTCCCCGAGCAACCCGACCGCGAGACGCGGATCGTCGACCACCTGCGAACTGTCTTCCTGCTGCCGCCGCACGTGGTTCGCAGCGATCAACATTTGCGTGGCGAGCCCCGGATCTCGATCCACCATGTCCATCAGCGGACTGATGCAGGTCGGATCACCAGTCGCGGACATCTGAAACGCCGCCGCGGCCGAATCGATCACCGGGCAGCCGGCGAGCGCATCGAGGGCGGTATGAAGTTGCGGTATCGTGAAGACGGGACAGCGATTTTCCGCCGGCGCGTTGAACCACATCGCCCGGGCCGCCGCGGTGTGCTCGACGTCCACCTCGGTCGAAGTCAAGAATTCCTCGGGCTCAGGCATGGGATACAGGTGCCGGAAAATCAGATGATCGGCGAATTCCAGCGAGGGCAACCGTTCCAGAAAATCGGGCCACCGACGCTGGACCACCAACTCGCCTAAACTGGACAAACATTCCACGACACCCCACGCACCCGCGGCCTCCGCTTGCGCGGACAAGGTGACCAGTTGTTCGTTCACCGCTTTATCCGCCTCGATCCCCGCGCTCGCCGCGAGTGGCGCAGTCTGCGCTGTCAGCGCTGCACGCAAATCCTCGAGCATGCGATGCAGTTCAGCCGGTTCGAATCCCATCAGTTTGCAAAACGATCGTTCCTCCTCGAAGTGACGCGCGCGCCAAGGGTTGCTGGTGCCTTTGGCAATCTCCGCGTAGATGACATCGTCGTGGTAAGGCTTGATGAGGAAATTCTGCACGCGCAGGTCGAGGGCGCGTTTCACCGCATCGCGATCGCCGTGGGCCGTGTAGAAAACGAAAGGGAGCAGTTTCCGAAAGGGATCCTGCTTCAGTCGCTGGGCGAGAGCGAGACCGTTGCCGCCGATCTTCAGCTCGGAAAAAACCACGTCGACCTTCACCACGCGGTGGATGAAATCCCAGGCCTCATCCCCGTTGCTGACCACAGCGAGCCGATGGCGCCCGCGCTGCAGGATGCCGCGCATCGCGAGTTGGGCGACGTCGTCAGGATCGACGAGGAGGATGTTGGCCATGGAAATGGGTGCGGCGCACGCCGCGGCGGGCGCCCAGACAAGCCGGTCGCCACATCTCTTTTCGACACGAACCGGGCAAAGTTGAGCGTGACCTCACGCTTAAACGACAGTCTGCGCTCCGGCCAATCAGCCGCCACTGGCCTTGGTCACCGCTGGCGACGCGCCCTGGAACGTGAGCGCGAGGCGAAAGCCGAGGCGGGCGTGACTGGAGTTCCCGGGAGTCCAATTGCGAAATGCCGAGCGGCAAGCGCCGGCTGCATCGCCCCAACTGCCGCCGCGAACGACGTAGAATTGTCCCAGCGCCGGTCCCGTGGGATCACTCACCTTGCCGCCCGGATAGCCTGCATACCAATTCGCACACCATTCCCCCACGTTGCCGTGCATGTCGTAGAATCCCCAGGCATTGGGTCGCTTCTGGGCGACCGAGTGCGTCTGACCGCCACTGTTAGTTTCGATCCACGCCATCGCCGCAATGTCGCCAGCGTAGATCCCCGTCGTCCCGGCGCGGCAGGCGTATTCCCACTGCGCTTCCGTCGGCAGCGTGTAACGGTAGCCTTCAGGCAGGCGGCCGGCAGCGCGTTCACGCTCGGTGAGCTTCCCGCAAAACTCCATCACCAGATCATAAGCGACCTGCTCCACCGGCAGGTCGGAGCCCTTGAAGTGGCTGGGGATCGGAAGGCGGTCCATCAACGCCTGCCACTGACTCTGCGTGACTTCGGTCCGGCCGAGCCAGTAACCGTGGGTAAGCGTCACTTCCGTGTCGTCACCAGCGCCATGCGTGCCGCTCATTAGAAACTTGCCTGACGCGATCCAAATCATCGCGATCCGCGGAGTGCCGACGGTGAAATTTCGACCAGTCTGGGGGTTCGCCAAGTCGAACTCCGTTGGTGACGACCGAGCCGGCGCGTCGGCCGCGCTCGACACCAGAGTGAACGCAAGCAAGCCAAGAACAGCAATCAGGCATCGTAACACAGGCACGACTTGGCCGGAAAAACACCTGCAGTGCAATCGGGAGATTCTGCGGTCGCTACCCCATCGCCTTCGACGATCCCGCCGGGGAAACATTTGGTTGGCGGCTCAGACGCTCGCCTCTAGTTTTTGTTCATGCGCCCCACCCCAGCCGGATTCTTCGCGGCGCGATTGATGCATAGAGCCCTGAGTTTCGCATTTTTGCTTGGCACTCAGGTAACGGCGCAAGCGTCGGCACCGTCAAACGAACTTGGCCGCCCGCTCTCGCGGAATTTTCCGCCGGGCCGATCCAAAATCGCCCATCTCTGCCAAGCTGTAACTCAAGATGCGGTTGGCTTCATCTACATCGCCAACGGCAACCAGATTCGCCGCTACGATGGCGCCACCTGGAAGTTGATTCCACTTCCGAATGAATCCGCGGGCGTCCGAAAATTCGCCGTCGCCGCAAACGGCACGGTCTACGCGGGCGGAGCCAGTGTGCTCGGCTATCTTCTCCCGGCGGGCGCGAACCACGACTATGTTTCGCTCATCGACCAACTCGCTCCGGCCGATCGCAATTTCGACGATATCTACGACGTGCTCGCGGTCGGCAACGCGGTCTATTTCGCCACCGAGGAGAAAATTCTGATTTGGCGCGACCGGCATTTCACTGTGGTTCCCTGTCCCACTCCGCCACACTCTCGCGGTGCACGCCTCCACCGCGTCGGGGAAGCGGTCTACGTCACTTCGCTCGATCACCCATTGTGCCGGCTCACGCATGACCGACTCGAAGTGGTCGCCGACGATCGGTTGCTGCGGCAAAATCAGATCGTCTCCGTCGAGGCGGGCGCGGCCGGCACACTCGTGCTGCTCACCGCCGGGCAAGGATTCTTTCAACTCACAGCCGGGCGTATCACGCCATGGCCGATCGACGCCAATCGCTGGCTCGCCGGTAAAACTATTTTTCGCGCGCAACGCCTAGGCGACGGCTCGCTCGTCGTGGCGTTCACGTCCGTGAGCGGCGACGGCGGCATGCGCTTCGCTGCCGATGGGTACTATGTCGGCGCCCTCGATCAATCGATCGGTTTCTATGTCAAAACGCTCCGCGATTTTTTTTGCGATCGTGAGGGCGGTCTCTGGATCGGCACCGAGACGGGCGTCTTCCGACTCGAGTGGCCGTCCGCAGTGACGGTCTTCGACGTCATTAACGGTCTCGGTCAGGGCGTCGTAGCAGACGTCGCCCGGCACAACGGTGCGCTCTACGCCGCGACCGCTGAAGGCGTCTTTCGGCTTGTGCCGAGCGACGACCGCGACGGCAGCGCAGCGCATTTCGAACGCATTTTCGGCGCCCCTGCTTTTTCGCTAGTGTCCCATCCCCGCGGTCTCCTGGTCCTGGGTTACGCCGATCTATTTGCGCAATCGCCGGGGGGTTTCACCTCGGTGGCCACGATTCCACCCGGCAGCGGACTCCTGCATCGATCGCGGCGCGATCCCGATCGCGTTTGGATCAGCACGGCCCACGGTATCCAATCCGTGCGGCACACGCCCCAAGGCTGGCGCGATGAGGGACTCGTGGCTGGCTTTGATGAAAACGCCCGCGAACTCGCCGAGGCCGCGGATGGCGCACTGTGGGCCGCGACGTTCGACCACGGTTTGTTTCGTCTCGAATTTGGCGATGGTGACCGCGTTACTCGTGGCGCGCCTCGCATCGAGCGCTTCACCGGCAGCCATGGTTTCCCGGAGCAATTTCAGCGCGTCAGCACCGCGATCTGGGCCGGCGATCCGGTCATCGTAACCAATTCCACGGCACGGCCGCTGCGTTTCGACGTCGCGTCGCACCGCTTCGTGCCGGTGGTTGGCACAGAATCGCTGCCGGCCGACGCCACCGACGACGGCTGGTTGCCCAGCGACAACAACGCCGAGAGCGAAGCCGACGCGCTGTGGTTGGCGAGCCCCACGAGCATCTACCAAGTGCCGCGTCAGGGTCTGCCCCGACGACTGCCGCGCCTGGTGAAAGAAGCTGCTGGCAAAGTCTCGCAGATGCGCGAGGAAACCTCCGCCGCGGGCACGGTGCTCTGGATTTGTGGCAGCAACTGCCTTGTGCGCGTCGACGTCGCGCACGCCTTTCCGTCAGCGGCGCCATTCATGACGTTGCTCACGACGGCCGATGTCCACGAAGGCGACCGTCTCGCTGCCGGGCGCACGGCACTCAAATTCGACTACGTCGCCCTGCGCCATCAACTCGCCGACTCCGTCGCCTACCAGACTCGGCTTGTCGGCTATGATCGGGACTGGTCGTCGTGGTCGGCCGAACGAGAGCGCGCGTTTACCGGCCTATCGGCTGGCGGCTACCAATTCGATGTTCGCGCCCGCGATGCCGATGGCCAGATCACCGCGCCCACGGCGCTCGCCTTTACGATTCTCCCACTCTGGTGGCAGACGCCGTGGGTGTATTTTGGCGACACGATCGTGGGCATCATATTGATCGGCAGCGTCGTCTGGTTCCGCACCCGGGCATTGCACCGGCGCGCGGCCCGACTCGAACTCGTCGTCGCCGAGCGCACCGCCGAACTCGCCCAGAAAAATACCGAACTCGTCCGCCTCAATCGCCTTGAGTTCGACGAAAAAGTCTCCGCCCGCCTCGCCGAGGAAAAGGCGCGCCTTGAGGTGCTTCGCTATCAGCTCAACCCGCATTTTCTCTTCAACACTCTCGCCTCGATCAGCGCCTCGCTCCCGGCCGGCCGCTCCACGGCGCGCGCAATGGTCGAGCGCCTCGCCGAATTCTGCCGCCTCACCCTCCACCGCGCCGACGATCGCGAGTGGACGACACTCTGCGAGGAGATGCGGCTCCTGCGCGCCTACCTCGAAATCGAGCAGTCCCGTTGGGGTGACCTGCTCGACATCGCGATTGACTGCCCGCCCGGGCTCGACAGCGAACGCCTCCCGCATTTTCTTCTGCTGCCGCTGGTGGAAAACGCGTTGAAATACGGCCGAGCCACCAGCCCCGACCGCGTTGGCCTGCGCCTCGCCGCCCGCCGCGAACCCGACGGCACGCTCGTCCTCGAAGTCGCCAACACCGGCGAGTGGGTCGACCCCGCGGCCAAGAAGACCGTCGCCTCGCTCGGCATCGGGCTCGACAACCTGCGCGAACGGCTCGCCCGCTACTATCCGCGCGCCCACCAACTCGCGATTTCCCACACCGGCGGCTGGGTCAAGGTGGTCTTGCGCCTCCTCAACTCGCCCGCAGTGTAATCGCTCCATGCCGCGGGCCCTGATCATCGAAGACGAAACCACCGCGCGCGCCGATCTGTGCGCCAAGCTCGCCGCGCATCCCGACATAACCATCCTCGCCGAGGCCGCCACGCTGCGCAGCGCGCAGGCGCTCCTCGCGCGCACTGATTACGATCTCGTGTTTCTCGACATCCACCTCGTCGGTGGCAACGCCTTCGACCTCGTGCCAGATGTGCGCCCGGAGGCGCGCATCGTCTTCGTCACCGCCTACGACACCTACGCCCTGCGCGCCTTCGAGATCAACGCGCTCGACTACCTGCTCAAACCCGTCGCGCCCGCGCGCCTCGCTGAGGCGCTCCGCCGTCTCGCCGCTGCTCCCGCCACCAGCGCGGAGGCAACAGCCGAACTCCCACGCGGCCCCGCCCTGCGGCTCGACGACACCGTTTACCTCCGCTCCGGCCTGCGAGCGCGCTTCGCACCGGTCGCCGACATCAGCGTCATCGCCGCCCGCGACAATTATTCCGAAGTGCAACTCGCCAGCGGCACGAAAATCTTCCTGCGCAAGAGCCTCAAGGCGTGGGAGGACACGCTGCCCGCTACGCATTTCATGCGCGTGCACCGCACGCAAATCGTGAACCTCGCGCGCGTCCTCCGCTACAAACGCGACCCGGACGAGCACACCCTGCTTTACCTCGAAGGCGCCGCCGAACCCGTCTCTGCCAGCCGCGATCGCTGGAGCGATCTGCGCGAGCGACTAAGCGCGATCCGCCGCACGGCGTGAAGTTCGGCGCGGTTCGGGTCGGAGCGTGTTGGTCCAACGCGCTCCGCGACTGGCCACAGGGGCTCCTCGATTCGCCCCAGATGAATCGCAGCATAGCGCGGAAGCGCTGCTGCTGTTCGCGTGCGGGAAGTTTCCCCGCGAAGTGCCCCAGGCAGGCTCAAGCAATCCCCACTATGAAAATGTTCCGCTCTTCCTTGTTCAGCGGCAAGACCACGGCCGCAATCCTCGCGACGATCGCGCTGCTCGTCACCGGCAAGCTCGGCGCCCAGACGGATGCTGTTTCGAATCTCGGCCAGGCCCTTGACGTAAATGGCAGTTTCTTTCCCGTTGGCAGAAGCTCCGATGTCCGGGACCTTGTCTTCAATTTTACGACCGGAACAACGGCGGCTGATTTTACAGGAGTCTCGCTGACTTTTAATATCGCCGTAGGAAGCCCCGGCGCGCTGACGTTAGGATTGTATTCTACGTTTACCAATGGGGGCATTCCCGCAAACGGCGCGAGTAATCTGTTGACGACCCTCACGGTCTTCGGGACTAACCAGCCGACTACGGGCGGACTCGTTACCTTCTCCGTGTCCGGGCTGCCGTTAACCCTCGCTGCGGGCACAACCTACTACTTGAAGCTCTCAGCAGACAGCGTGCCCGCGACGGGCAACAACTATTTTGCTGTCCCTGGGACGGCGCTCACGGGCCAAACGGGGCTTACCGGATGGTCGATAGGAGATTCTTCCTCCTATGGGAATGGTTCATTTTATAATGCAAATAGCTTAATGCCTAGTTTTTCAGTGCAGGCTACCGAAGTAAGTGCCGTTCCCGAGCCCTCCACCTACGCCGCTATCGCGGGCGTCGCGATGCTCGGCTTCGCCGTCTGGCACCGGAGACGCCGGAAGAACTCGACTACATTTGGTCGCAAACTCGTCGGAATGCGCTACTCCGCAATTTCCCGCGGTATCCTCACCATCGCAATGGTCCTAACAATATGTGTCGGCACGACGAACAGTGCACGCTCCCAAGTATTGATAGGCAGTGGCGACCATCTCGCACTCCCTGTCATTACCACGTTAACCGGAGCCGTTGGCCCATCCTATGTAAATTCCAATCCCAACTTTACCGCCACATGGGATTCCAGTGCGGCGACCGCATGGCAGGGGACTGTTAATGCGATCGGTCCCCTCCCCATTGGGAGCACGAACACGACATTGGGGACCAGCACCTACAATTTTACCACTCTGACGGCAGGTTTTCTTCCCACGAATTCGTATTTCGTTCTGGGCGATCTCGATAGTGGGACCGGGGCGGCTGAACATATCACCCTCACAGCCTACACCACGTCAAACACGCTCATCACGTCGCCGTGGCTGAACATTCCCACCCTGATTTATAACAGCACAACTGATGGAGGCGGCTCTCCGATTGCCACAGACATGCCGGGCTGGAATTGGAACATGACCACAGCATCTAGCTACTATTTTGATGGAGGCACGGTTCCATTAAATCCGACTATCGCTCTAGCCATGTTTAGCAATCTGGACATTGGTTATCTGGTCGTCTACCGCGATAATACCACCAGTAACTTTGCCGTCTTCGCTCCATCTGCCATCCCCGAGCCATCGACCTATGCGGCATTCGCGGGCGCCGCGATGCTGGGCTTCGCCGACTGGCGCCGGCGCAGGGCAGTTTCCGCAAAGACTGTGGCGGCTTGATCACGTAGGTCTGTTCGCCGCACGTTCCAGATTTTGCATGACGACGGGCCCGGTGCCTCAAAACCGACCGCAACGCTAGCTTCACTCCACCACATTCCCGTCATGACGGCCCTCACCACCTTCGATCGCAAACCTGTCAGGGTTCGCCATAGCGCAACCGCCATCGTGCCCGTGCCAAAGCGCCGTTGGTTTCGCCTCGGCGTCTTGGCTCTCATTGCAAGTTGTATTCTCGCCGGTGTCATCGCGTGGGTGCGGATGCCAAACTGAAGTCTCCCACCGCGCGATAATTTTGACTCACTGTCGCCAGTAAAAAATATTTGCGGGACGAGGCGCCACCGCCGCCTCACCTCACCGTCGCAACCACGAGGCTTGCGGCGAAACCCAAAAACACCACGCCCAAAGCGCGATCGATCCAATGGCCGTGGCGCAGGAAATTTCGGCGGACTTCGTCGCGCGTGAAGCACACCGCGACAAAGCTAAACCAGCCTACCGTCACGATTGTCATCCAAAGCCCGTAACCGGCCTGAATCAGCTTCGGCGTCTGCGGGCTCACTACGAGCAGGAAGACCGAGATAAAAAAGAGCGTGGCTTTCGGGTTCAGCATGTTCGTCAGAAATCCTGTCGCAAATGCGCCATGCGTGCTAGGCACCGGGGCAGCGTGGCCGTTCGCACGCATCGCCGCCTCTCGCGGCCGGGCGCGGAGCGCCTGCACCCCGAGCCACGCAATGTAGACCGCGCCGGCATATTTCACGATATCGAACCACAGCGCCGAGCTCTTGAGCAGCAGCCCGAGGCCAAGCAGTGAATAGCTCACCTGCAGCATATTCGCCAGGCCGATGCCAATACTGGTCCAGATCGCAGTGCGGCGGCCATGAGTGAGGCTTTGTTTCACCACGATGGCAAAATCCGGTCCAGGACTCGCCACTCCGAGCGCATGCGCCAGCGCCACCTTGGAAAACTCGATCCAGTAGTCGTGCATCGACGCCGGTTCAGAGCGCGACTTCCTTGAGTCCGGGACTGGCCAGCAACTGCTCGAGTTGCTTGCTGTCGGCAAACGCGCGCACGTCTCGATCATCGGGAAAATTTTTCAATGCCTGCGCGAGCCGGGCGCGCGCCTCATCCGACTGGCCGAGCAGCGCCAACACATAAAGCTGCCGCAGCAACGCCGGCCCGCGGGTGGCGGAATTTTTCGCCGCCTCCGCCTCATAGGCCGCGAGCGCAGAGTGATAGGCCGCCTTCGCCTCACCACGGTGGCCAAGTCGCACCCGGCAACGGCCCAATTCGATCCAGTAGTCGCCGGTGTCGGGGCACAACGCCGCCGCCCGCGCGAGTGTCGCCTCCGCCCGCACCACATCGCGGATGCTCAGCGCAAACTGCGCCTCGCTCGCGAGGCTCGCGGCCTCCCGGCGCTGCAGCGCGGTGATCTCCTGCGTTCGCGGCTTGCAGCCCGCGCCCAGCAACAGACCCGCCACCACCGCGATCGCCAGGAAACGTTTTGTCATGCCTCAATAGCGATACTTCGGCTTCCAGTCGTCAACCCCGTCGGCGAGCAGTGCGAACATCGGCCACGTCGCGCAAAACGAATCGAACGGTCCGAACGGCGCCGTCGCCACGCGAAAAATTTTCCCGCGCGAGAGCCGGAACGTCGACACGCCCGGCCACGGCTCGTCCGGCGTAGGCTGATACCCCATGTCATGAGTGAATGTCGAACCCTCGCCCGAAGCCATCGGGAAACGCCAGCCGCGCGACGCCGCAAATTTCTCCTGCACCGCCGGCGAATCCGGCGATACCACGACGAACGCCGCCCGATCAGCGAGGTGCGGCGCGAGGCCGTTGAACCCATCCGCCCACATCGTGCAATAGGGGCAGTGCCGCCCCATGTTATGCACGACGATGAGATCGCGCTTTCCGCCAAAGAGCGCCGAGAGCTTCACCGGCCCATTCGGCGTCGCGAGCGTGTAGTCGGCGACGGGTTCGAGCGGCTGGCGGCGCTTCAGAGCAGCGAGTTGCATTTGATTGCGGACGAGTGCCGACTCGAGGGCACGGATTTTTCTTTTCGCGGCCGTGGTTTTCATCGTGAGGAATGCATCACTTCGACGCCCGCATATTCTGATGGCAGCAACCACAAGGTCAACGCGCCGCATCCGTTTCACCTTTCCAGCCTGCTGGCCTCTGCTACGAACTATCCCGTGACCGCCGCTGCTCCGAAAATTTCGCCCGCGCTCCCCGATGCCAGCGCGCCGCACGTGCCGGACGTTTCGCTTCGATGAGCACCCGCCGCTCGATCGGGCGCAAGTCGCGCAGGTTTGCGATCGCGGCGCTCGTCGCCGTTGGCAGTCTCTGGCAGGCATCGTCTGCGCGGGCCCAGACAAAACGCGAACCTCCGGTGGTGCTGCCCAAAGTGGACGTTTACGCGAATGTCCCGCTCGTCAAAGTCGCCGAATATCAAATGCGCGAAGCACGGTATCAGCCGGCCGCCGTCGCGCTGGGCGATTTCATCTACATCATCGGCGGCAGCACCGCGCACGACTCGCTGCTCGACTCCGTCGAACGGTTCAATGTGCGCACCGGCAAGTCGGAGGATTTCGCCAAGCTGGGCAACGGTCGCAGCGGCCATCGGGCGGTCGTGGTCGGAAACCGGATTTACGTGCTCGGAGGTTACTCCACCCTGAGCTACCAATCCGTTACTGGCGGCGGGGGCGTCGCCTCTGGCTCGGTTTGGGCGGATAATCCCTACGATGTCATGGCGACGCGTTCGGAGAATCCCAATATTCCAACGGGTCCGGGCGTCATAGACCCCACCCAAGTCTCCGACGGGCACGGACTGCGAACCGTAGTCCAGCATGTGTCAGGCGTCGCCGAAGTTACAGGTCTTGAGCAGTCCGTGGAAATCCTCGACCTCGCGACCCGCAAGGTCACACACGCGGCGGAAATGCCCGATCCGCGGGCGCTGTTCGGCTGCGTGGCGCGCGACGGAAAAATTTTCGTGGTCGGCGGACGGCGGCTCTATCGCCACTCTTCGCTATCCCGCACGAACACCGTGGAAGTCTTCGATCTGGCGACGGGCAAATGGTCGGCCGGCGTGCCGATGCCGACGCCGCGGGAAACCGAGGCGGTGTTGGTGGACGGGCGCGTGATCGTCGTGCCCGGCGGCTACGACGGCAAGGCCGCGAGCTCCGCCGTGGAGGTGTTCGATCCGCAGGCCAGGCTCTGGCGGTTTCTCCCGCCGCTGTGCCGGCCGACCAGCGCGCACTCGCTGGTATTTCTCGGGGACTATCTGTTTCTGTTCGGCCACGATGCGTTGCCCGGCGAACTCGTCGCCTACGATCTCAAGGCTAAGACCTCCGAGGCCTTCACACTCCAATACCGGCCCGCCCGCAACACCGCCGCCGTCGTGCATGAGGATAAAATCTACGTCATCGGCGGCCAGGCCTCCAGCGTGTCGGACCCGCTGAACACCATCCAGGTTTTCGCCCTGCGGAAGAAAACGTGATCGCCGCTCCGGCGGTCGTCACGTCATGTCCGGCGGCACGTTTGCGATCGCTTCTTCGAGCGTCGTCAGGCCGTCCTTCACTTTCAGCACGCTGTCCTGATGGAGCGTCTTCATGCCGGCGCGCATCGCGATCTTCTTCAGCTCGGCCGACTCCATCTCCTTGTTGATCGCATCGGCGAGTTCCTCGTTCATCACCATCAATTCGTGGATACCGAGGCGGCCTTTGTAGCCGCTGCCGCCGCACTTCGGGCAACCCTTGGGATTGGCTTTGAAGGCCGGCCCGTTCCAGCCGATGGCCTTCTCGATGATTTCCTTTTCCCGGCCTTCCGGCGTGTAGGTCACACGGCAGGTCTTGCACACGCGCCGCATGAGGCGCTGCGCACACACGCACAGCAGCGACGACGAAATCATGAACGGCTCGACCCCCATGTCCACGAGACGCGCGACGGTGCCGGGGGCGTCGTTGGTATGCAGGGTGGATACGAGCAAGTGACCGGTGAGCGCGGCCTCGACGGCGATGCCCGCGGTTTCCTTGTCGCGGATTTCGCCAACGAGGATAATGTCAGGGTCCTGCCGCAGAAACGCGCGCAACGCCGAGGCAAACGTGAGACCGATCTGCCGGTGCATCTGCATCTGGTTCAGGCCGGGCAGCGTATATTCGATCGGATCTTCGGCGGTGCGGATGACGACGTCGGGGGTGTTGATCTCGTTGAGCGCCGAATAGAGCGTCATCGATTTGCCCGAGCCGGTCGGCCCGCAGTGCAGGATCATGCCGTAGGGCTGGCGGATGCACTCGCGGTATTTGGCGAGATTCTCCTCGGAGAAACCGAGGGCGGGCAGCGGCAACGTGCTCTTCTGCTTGTCGAGAATACGCATGACCACGCCCTCGCCGTGGTTGAGCGGCGCGGTCGAAACGCGTAGATCGAGGTCGATGTTTTTCTTCGTGAACTGTTTGAAGATGATGCGCCCGTCCTGCGGCAGACGCCGCTCTGAGATGTCGAGGTTGCACATGATTTTCAGGCGGGCCACGAGCGCGGGGCCGACTTTTTTCGGCAGGCGCAGCACCTCGTGGCACACGCCGTCCACCCGGTTGCGGATGATCATTTCCTTTTCCTGCGGCTCGATGTGAATGTCACTCGTGCCCGAGAAATACGCGTCCTCGATGACCCGATTCGCGAGCTGGATGATCGGGCCGGACTCTTCGCTGACATCCTCCTCCTTCAGTTCGCCCTCGGCGGCGTGCTCGCCATACTCCGCACCGATTTGCATGACCACGTCGTCGAAGCCGGTGGCCTTGTCCTGACCCTTCGCAAACTTGTCCCGAATATCTTTTTCGCGCGCAAGCAGGCGGACGACCGGCTTGCCCGTCATCTCCTGAATCTTCGTCGGTAGCGTGACCTCGAAGGGATTGGCAAACGCGACGAGCAACATCTCGCCCACCTGGCCGACGGGTAGCACGAGGTTCTCCTTGCAAAATTCCTCTGGGATGCGCTCGAACGTCTGGGCCGAGGTGCGATAGTGGGCGACGTTGAACGGCGAGAGATTGAGCGCGCGCGCTTTCGCCACGAGGCACTGAAACGCGGTAATCTTGAAATCTTCCTGCAGCAGTTTGTCGAGGTTGTCGCCGCTCAGATCTTCAGGCCTAGCGGCGAGCGCGGTGCGCTGCTCCGCATCGAGCCGGCCCATTTCGACGAGCTTGGTGACAATTTGGAGCTGAATTTTTCCGAGCGGCATGGCTTATTTGACGGCGGCAGGAACCGGAGTCGCGGGCGCCGCCGGTTTGGGCGCGTTGGCCGGATCGTTGGAGTGTTTTTCGAGGTAGTCGGCGATACCTTCGAGCGTCGTGCCGAACCACAGAATCGGACCGCCGAGCTGTTTCTCCCAGTAGGCGCGAACGGCGGGGCTCAGGTAATAGGCCGTCGCGACGAAGTGAAATTCCTCCTCGCGATCGAACGGCACGGACCACGTTGCCCAACAGGCGCCCAGATCGAGGTTCTTCCGCGCTTCCTCCGGCACGTCGTAGTCGCGCAAATCGACGAGGCCGACGCCTTCGGACTCCACGAGGTGGTGCAACAGTTCATCTTCCTTGAGCACCTTCATGTCGTAGGCGAGCAACCCGAGGATCGTGCATTGTCGCGGCTGATCGGTCGCCACGATCTCGATCAGTTTTTCGTTGGCCGTCTCCAGATTCTCGATTTTCACGAGATTGTGTTCGACGAGCGCGGCGCCGAGGAGGCGGTTCGCACGCATCATCAGGGGGCGGTGTTCCTTGGACATGGGACGAAAACTTGGCTCAGGCCCCGGGGGCAGGCGAAGCTTTTTCTTCGGTGCGGAATTTTCGGACCCGCTTTAACAATTCTTTTTTTAGCTGTGCCAACCCCGCGCCCGTGAGGCAGGAGCTTTCCAAGACATCGACCGTCTTGTAGCGGCGTTTGAATTTGGCGAGCTGCGCCGTGGCGACTTCCACGTCCATCTTGTTCGCGACGACGACGCGCGGCTTCTTCAGCAACGCCGGGTCGTAGAGCTTGAGTTCGTTGAGCAGGTGCTTGTAGTCGTCGCGCGGGTCACGGGCGTCCGTGCCCGCCATGTCGATCATGAAAATCAACAGGGCGCAGCGCTCGATGTGGCGGAGAAAGCGGTGACCGAGACCACGATTTTCGTTCGCGCCCTCGATGAGTCCGGGCACGTCGGCGAGCAGCAGGCGCTTCACGCCCTTGCGCTCGTCGGAATAGTCGATGACGCCGATTTGCGGATGCAGCGTCGTGAACGGATAGGCGGCCATCTTCGGCCGGGCCTTCGTGATGGCGTTCATCAGCGACGATTTTCCGGCGTTGGGGAATCCAACGAGGCCGACGTCCGCGATGCTCTTCAACTCCAACCGATACTCCCCTCGCTCACCGAGGTGACCTGGGTTGGCGCGCTTGGGGGCGCGATTTGTCGAAGTCTTGAAATGCGTGTTGCCCCAGCCGCCATTGCCGCCCTTGCACAGCACGATGCTCTGCCCGTCGGCGATCACCTCGGCGACGACTTTGCGCGTGGCCTGATCGATGACGACAGTGCCGAGCGGCATTTTCAGGATGCGTGCGACCCCGTCTTTGCCGTGACAATCAGAGCCCTGGCCATGCTCACCGCGTTCGGCGTTCCAGTGCGGTTGGAACTTGTAATCGATGAGATTGTTCGTGTTGACGTCGCCGAGGAGCACGACGTCGCCGCCGCGGCCACCGTCGCCGCCATTCGGGCCGCCCCACGGTTCGTATTTCTCGCGGCGGAAGCTGATGCAGCCACGACCGCCGTCGCCGGCGGCGAGTTTCACTGTGCATTCGTCAACAAACATAAGACCACGATACAGATGCGCACGGCTTTGCCAAGGGTGCGAAACTTTTCTCTCAAGTTCACGCCGATCGAGCCGATGGGATGGCTTGCGGCCCGTTCATTACCCCTTGCTTTCCGCCCATGAATCCACACTCCGCCACTCTGCTTCGCGCCCTGGCGACGCTTCGCGTTACCGAGATTCGCTTCACTATCACTCGTGATGGCGACACTGAACACCATTCGATTCCGCGCGCCCGAACCGACGATATCCGCGTGGCCGCGCAACCGTTTTCGATTCTTTCGCTGGAAGATTTGTTTGAAGCTTATGCCGTCACGCCCCGCAAGGGCACCTACACTCTGCGAGTGATTGATGGCCGGCTCGACTATGAGCCGATGCCACCCCGAAAGCTGGCTCGCCGCGCAACCGCCCTCGGTCGATCTCGCCCGAACCCGGCCTTCGCTAGCCGTCCCGACAAGGTCGCGGCCTAACACCGCGGCCCAGCCCTCAGAGCGAAATCTTGATCCCTTTGCGCAGGTAGGTCGGCACGTCGAGATCGTGGCCGTCGAAGAGATTGCGGTCGGTCTTCTCAAAGTGGCCACGGCTTTCCACTTCGCCGAAACCGAATTCCTCCTGGGCCACTTTCGCCGCATGGACGGCCTTGGCGGTAGCGAGTTCCAACTCCGCTGACGTCGTCTTGTCCGGAGCATTCGACGGGACGTGCGCGGTCAGGCTCTCCGTTCTCGGTGGTGCGGCCACCTTGCCTTTCGTTGCCGCGAAAATCCGGCGCGGCGGGAAACTCCGCCCGCCCATGTCGCTCGTGCCGAGCACGCACACCTCCACGCGCCCCTGCATCTCCTCATCTATCACCGCGCCCATGATGATGTGCGAATCGCGGCCAAACTGATCGGTGATGGCGCTCATCAACTCGTTCACCTTCGGAAGCGTGAGATCGGCGCCACCGAGAATATTCACGAGCAGCCGGTCAGCCTTGCGGGAAAATTCCGGCGTATGCAGCAACGGGCACATCTTCAGGCTCGCGAGCGCGTCGGCGACGGCGTTTTCGCCGGAGCCTTCGCCGAGGCCGAACAGAGTCTTTCCGCCGCGGTTTTGAAACGCCTGCCGCAACGTGGCAAAATCGAGATTGATGAGCCCGGTCTTGAAGAGCATCGCCCAAATCGACTTCACCCCACGCCCGATCCACTCGTCGGCGCGCGCAAACGAATCGAGCACGGTCTCGTTGTCCGCCGCCTCCTGCAGCAGCACATCGTTCGGCAGCGGGATGACGGCGTCACACACCTGCCGCAGCGCTCGCAGGCCTTCCTCGGCCTGCTTCAGCCGCCGGCCGCCCTCGAAACTGAAGGGCATCGTGACAAACGCGATCACGAGCGCACTAGTCTCCGCCGCGATTTCGGCCACAACCGGCGAAGCGCCGCTGCCAGTGCCACCACCCATGCCCGTGACGAGAAACACCAGATCACAATCTTTCACGATCGCGGAAATTTTTTCGCGGTCGGCCTCCGCCGCCATCCGGCCGAGCTCCGGATCGCCGCCGGCGCCAAGGCCGCGCGTGACACTCATGCCGATCAAAACCTTGTCCTGCACCGGCGAACTGGAGAGCGCCTGATGATCAGTGTTGATCACTGCGAGTTGGAGCCGCTCGAGGTTTTCCATCTTCAGCCGGTCGACGGCGTTGGAGCCCGCGCCGCCGACGCCGACGAGCTTGATCGCGATGGTGCGATCGGTAAGGAGCGCGTGGTCAAGGGGAAGTTCGTTCGGATTCATGGCGGATTCAGGCGTTGGCAAACAGGCGCTTCATGCCAGAGAGAAATCCGCCCCGGCGGCGCGTGCCGGTGGACTTTTCCGCCTGCGCGCTCACGCCATAATAGAGCAACCCGAGCGCCGTGTGATAACCGGGATCGCGGAGATTCTCGCTGACCCACAACGGCGGTTCGCCGAGGTGCGCTGGCACGCCGAACACTCGCGCGGCCGCCTCCGCGAGGCCACCCAGTTTCGCGGTGCCTCCGGTTAGGACGACGCCTGAGGCGCACGTCTCTGGCGCGAATGCGTTGCCCAGTTTCTTTTTCACGACTTCGAGCAACTCCCACGTCCGCGCCGCGGTGATTTGCTCGATGGCCTGCTGCGAAAACTGCCGGTCGCCGATGGCGAAGTTGCCATCGAGCCATACTTTTTCGGCCTTGTCCTTCGTGACCACGCTCGCGCGACCGAAGCGGAGTTTCAGCTTTTCCGCCTGCTGCTCCGTCAATCGCAGCCCTATGCTGAGATCGTTGGTGAGGTGAGTGCCACCGACGGTAACGACGCCCGTCGTGTGCGCCGCTCCATCGCGATACAACACGAAATCAGTCGTGCCCGCCCCGAAGTCGATCGCCAGCACGCCGTGCTGGCGCTCCTCGGGCGTAGTCACCATGTGCCCGGAGGCCAGACTCGCGAGGACGAGTTCGCGCACCTCCAAGTTGAATCCGCGAATGACGTGAATGTTGTCCGCCAGCCGTTGCTCCTGGCCGTGCACGGTCCAGTAACCGACCTCCAGCCGCTGTCCGACGAGATTCTCCGGCATCGCCGGCACGAGTCGGCCATCGACACGAAACGGTCGACGGATGTTGTGCACTACCATGCGACCCGCGGGCAATTCCTTCGAGCGCGCGAGATCGCACACCGTACGAACATCGTCGGCATCGATCATGTTGTCGGCGGCTTTCACATTCACCGCGGCCTCATTGTAGAAACCCTCAAGATGCGCGCCCGTCTGCGCGAGAAAAACCAAATCGATCCGTTCGCCGGCTTCGCGCTCGGCTTGCTCGAGCGCGGCGTGCGTGCAGTCGCTGGCAGCCTTATAATCCACAACGCTGCCCTTGATCACGCCGCGCGACGCGCACTCACCGCGGCCGATGATGGTGAGTTCACGGCCGCTGTGCTCGCCGACGAGGACCGTGGTCTTGGAGGTGCCGATTTCGACGGCGCCGATGAAAGTGGTGCTAGAGCTCACGTTTGGTCTTGGGCTGTGAATTCGGAAACAGGGAAAAAAGCGGCGCCGACGCGGGCTTGGCCGGAACTGCCACCGGGCCGCTGGCCGATGCCGCGGATGGCGCCGGCAGCGCGTCGAACGTCACCGGCACTTCGCGACCGAGCGCGAGGTTAATCTTCGACGGCGGAGTCGGAAGCTTCGCGATCATCTCCCATTGGTAGTCGAGTTTCGCGAGCTGGAGCGCGAAATCGCTATCGGTGCCGAACACGATCACGGTGCCCGGTTTCGTCCGCACCTCGATTTCCCGATCGGATTGGAGGCGCGCGAGTGAGATGACCTGCCACATCGCATAAAGCTGATCCGTCTCGAGTCGCGCGTGCGCCACGAGATCGGCCACGAAGTTCATGCCGGCGATCGGCGCGAATTGGCCGCCGGTGCGCGCGAGTTTCACACCCGCCAGCCAGGGCAACTCGTCCAGCCGCGCGGCTTCGAAACCCGTGCCGGCAAACACGACGCCATCGCGCGCCACGAGGAGCGTGCGCTCGTCACCGTTGCCAAATTGGGCGTGGAGCCGCGCGACCGGCGCGCGCTCGACGATCCGCACCTCGAGCGTGTCGGGAAAACTCCGCGTGATGTTCACAACGCTCACCTGTCCGTCCGCCAACAGCCGCGCACGCAACTGCTGCAGGTCGAGTTCCATGAGCGTCGCGCCTTTCGGCAATGCGAGCGCCGGCCGCAGCCACGCGGCGTCTAGCACGCCCTCGGCGTTCGTCTTCAGCAGGAAGTTTTTCACCGGCACGGTCCGCGCCGCCGCCGGCATATTCTGCGGGTTTTCCTGGAGTGCTGCGACCACCAGCCCGACGCCCCACGCCACGCCGATCACCACGACCACGATCGTCAGCACACGGGCCAGCGAGGACCACAGCCGCCAGCGACCCTCGCGCGACATCGCGCGTGGTTTCACCGGCTGCGGAATGTCGCGCCAGCTTCGGGCCTGCGGAGCTTGGACCAACGGTTGACTCATCGAGGTAATGCAGCCGCCGCGCGAAAACGCTGCACCGCGGGCATGACCAACTCCCGAACCAGTCCCGTAAAATCCAGTCCCCCGCAGCGAGCGCTCATCGGCAGCAAGCTGGTCTCCTTCATGCCGGGCAGCGTGTTTATTTCCAGCAAAAATATTCCGTCGTGCACAGTCAGGATGAAATCGACGCGAGCGTAGTCGCGGCAGCCGCAGGCCGCAAACGCCGTCTCCGCCGCCCGCTGGGCCGCCGCGGTTTCCGTCGCATCGAGCGGCGCAGGCGCGAAATACTCGGTCATGCCCTTGGTATATTTGCTCTTGAAATCATAGACACCGCTCTTCGGCCGAATCTCGACGACACCCATCGCCTTCCCGCCAAGCACGCCGATCGACAGCTCGCGGCCGATGAGACGCGGTTCGATCAACCACGAACCGCTCGCGATGGCGGCGAGTTTCGCGGTGAGTTCGGCGCGGCTCGCGGTGAGCGCGAGGCCCACGCTGCTACCCTCGTTGTTTGGTTTGACGACGAGATTTTCGCCGAGCCGGGCGACGACCGCTTTGGCGGTAGGTTTCTGATCCGCGGAAAACACGACCGCATCGGCCACGCGCACTCCGCGCGCCGCCGCGGCCTGCTTGGTGCGCGTCTTATCCATCGTCAATTCGCTGCTCGCCGCATCGCAACCCGCGTAGGTCACGCCCGCCGCGTCGAGCAACCGCTGCATCCCGCCATCCTCGCCAAACGTCCCGTGCAACGTCGAAAACACGACGTGCCGTTTCGGATCGAGCCCCGCTGGCAACGCCTCGGCATTGATCTCAAACACCCGCGTCGGAAAAGTTCGCGCCAGCGCGATCGCGGCGGCCTGGCCGGAACCGATGGAAACTTCGCGTTCGGCGGAGGTGCCGCCCGCAAGGACGGCGATGATCGGTAACGGTTCGCTCATAAAACGTCCTTCCAGTTTTTCCCGTAGAGCAGCACTTCCGGTTCCAACTCCACGCCTTTGGCTTGCCGCACCCGGGCCCGCACTTGGCGCACAAGTTCGATCACCTCGGCGGCGGTCGCGTGACCACGGTTCACGATGAAATTCGCGTGCACTGGCGACACTTCCGCGTCTCCCACCCGCTCGCCCTTGAGCCCGCTCTCGTCGACCAAGCGGCCTGCGGAGTGGCCCGGCGGGTTTTTGAAAATGCATCCCGCGCTCGGCTCGCGCGGCTGCGTCTCGTGCCGTTTTTGCGCGTAGGCATCCATCTGCCGCTTGATCGAATCGGCATTGGCCACCGTCGCCGGCCGCAGCCGCGCGCCGATGGCGATCGCGTGGTGTAGCTCGGCACAATGCCGGTAGTCGACATGCATCTCCGCCTTCGCGAGAATCTTCACATCGCCATCGAACGTCATCAGCTCGACCGCCTCAACCACGTCGAAGATCCAGCCGCCCATCGCGCCGGCGTTCATGCGCAGCGCGCCGCCCACACTCCCCGGAATCCCCTCCAAAAACTCGAAGCCCGCCACGCCAGCTGCCGCCGCACGCCCGCACAAATTTTTCAACCGCAGCCCGGCCCCGACGTGCACGGCACCGCCTGCCACCACCTCAAACGTCGCCCACGCCTCGTGTGCCAGCGAAATCACGATGCCTTCCACCCCCTCGTCCGGCACGATCACATTCGAACCGCGGCCGAGCAGAAATACCTCCACGCCACTCGCGCGGGCCGCGCGGAGCACCGTTTGCAAATCGGTCGCGCTCGCCGGCTCGGCATAAAGGCGGGCGGCACCACCGACGCGCATCGTCGTCTTCGGCGCGAGCGGTTCCTCGCGCTGAAGTTTCGTTTTCGTCGCGAGCTGCAGCCGCAACGCCGCTGTGAAATCCTCCCATGCCGGGGCTCCCATCGCTTCCGCTCCGCTCAAAGCTGATCCGGCGGTGTTCATGCCGTGGCCGGCTGCACGTGCGCCGGATCGGCCGGCGGCGAGGTCATCCCCTCGAGATCGCGCAGCAGCAGATCGAGGGAGTTTGCACGGTCCATGCGCTGGAGGTTGGCGCGGAATTTCCGTAGCAGCCAGTCATTGAAAATCAAATCGAGCACCTCATCGTGCATCCGGCCGAGTTGCGTCTGCTCGACGACAATCCCGCCGCCCTGCCGCTCGAAGAATGCCGCATTCGCTCGCTGGTGATCGTCGGCCGCCTGCGGATAAGGCACGAGAATCGCGGGCGTCTCGCAGCGAATCAGCTCCGCGAGCGTCCCCGCCCCCGCACGCGACACCACTAAGTCCGCCGCCGACAGCAACTCGCCAATCCGATCGCTGAACGCGATGAAATGCGCTCGCACCGTCGCGCCGGTTTTAGTTTTCAACTCGACCGCGCCATCGTGCCCTTTGCCGAGACCGGTGACGCAGTAAAGCTGCACGCCTTCGGACGCGAGGGCCACAAGTTGCGCGCGCGCCCAGTCGTTGAGCGCGCCGGAACCTTGGCTGCCGCCGAGCACGACGAGGACTTTTTGATTGGGTTCGAGTCCGAGCGCAGCGCGGGCGGCGGTTTGCGGGGTGCGTGCGATTTCGCGGCGCACCGGCAGGCCGACGTGGCGCGTCGCCGCGGCGCCGACTCCTCCAATACGAATCCCTGGTGGCAAATAGACTCGTTGTGCGAACCGCCCGAGTGCGCGGATCGCGAGCCCTGGCACGCGGTTCGACTCGTGCAGCGCCACCGGCACGCCCAGCACGCGGCCCGCGGCGACCACCGGCGCTGAAGTGAACCCACCGAAACCCACAATGACATCCGGTTTCCACGATCGCACGAGCCGTAAACAAAACAGGAGCGCCTGGGTCTGTGAAACGAGGCAGCGCACAAACGCCATAGGTCGCCACGAGAATCCTGTGCCTGGCATCCGCTCAAAGCGCAGGTGCGAATATTTTTCGAGCAGGCGCGCATCGACTTTTTTCCGACTGACCAGCAGCACCGATTCGTGGCCGCGCGCCGCAAGTCCCTCCGCAAGCGAAATGCCCGGCGACAAATGCCCTCCCGTGCCGCCGCAGGAAATGAAAAACCGGCTCAAGCGAGCACCTCCCGCATCGTCCGCGCGCGCCGGGGTAGCGCAGCGCGGCCCCACGCCCGCTGCGTGTTGATGATCACACCGAGCATTAGACCCATGAGCAGCAGATTCGACAACCCAGCGCTGATAAACGGCAGTGACATGCCTTTCGGCGGCACCATGCCCGTGACCGAGAGCAAATTGATCAGCGCCTGGAGCGTGATGAACAGCAGGCAGCCCGTCACAAGCAGGAAATGAAACAGGTTCGGCGCACGCCGCAGGTGCATCAGCCCGGCGATCAGAATAATCAGGAACACCGCGACCACGCCCATGGTGAACCACATCCCCAGTTCCTCCCCAATCACTGCGAAGATCATGTCGGTGTGCGCTTCGGGCAGAAAACTGAGTTGCTGGCGGCCCTGCCCCAGCCCGACGCCGTCGGTGCCACCCGCCGCGTAGGCGACGAGCGCTTGGCGCACTTGGTAAGGCGGCTCCGAATCCCAAAACTCCGCGAGACGCCGCATGCGGTTCGGATTCTGAATCACGAGTGCCGCGAAACCCGCCGCCGCAATCGCGCCGCTCGTGAGCAGATAGCGCCACTTCGCGCCCGCGAGAAACAGCATAACGAGCCCGACCACGAGGTAAAATGCCCCCATGCCGAAATCCGGCTCGCGCACGATTGGCAACACGAACGCCACGATGATTCCGATCGGGTAAAGGAAACCGCGCTTGAATTCGCCGATGCGCGTCTGGTTCAGCGCGAGGTAGTGCGCGAGACAGAAGACGAGCCCGAGTTTCGCAAACTCCGACACTTGCACGCCGCCGAGCCGCAACCAGCGCCGCGATCCATTCACGCGGATGCCGACATACGGCAGCAGCACGAGCACCAGCAGCACGAGGCACGCCCCGCCGACCCACCACCAATAGTTGCGGGCATAATCGACGTCGATGCGGCTCACGATGAAGCACAGCACCGCTGCTATGCCGACGCCCGCGAGCTGCTTCGTCAGGTAAAAATACGGCCCTTCCTTGAACGAAGCGCTGGCGCTGAACAAAATCGTCAGTCCGAGCAGCGTGAGGCCGATGGCGCAGACGACAATGACCGTCGCAGGATTAAGCAGGGAACGCGCACGGAAAGTATCGGCGGGCTGCGGGGCGGTGGCCATGTCGTCGCGGCGGGAGAGAAAAATTCTACAACGGCGAAAAGCGGCGGGCCGGCAGCGCGGAGCGCACGCCACCGGTCACCGGCAACAATCAGGGTTTGGTGGGAGCGGGCGCTGGCGTCTCGTCGACTTTGATGACCGGCACGTCGCCGGCCGCTGGGGCTTTCGGACCGATCGCGGGCGTGGCGGAGGAAGAACCGGGCGCGTTGAACAGCGGCTTGATTTCTGGCACCGGTGCCTTCGCGGTCGCACCGCTTTTCGCCTGAGCGCCGGCCGGTTTCGTCCCGGATTTTCCCGCGGGCGATTGCCAGCCCGGGATAACGAGATCCATACCCGCGTAGATTTTCGCCGGGTCCGTGATGTTGTTGGCGACCGCGATGTCGCCCTGCTTCACCCCATATTTTCTCGCGATCGTGCCGAGCGTCTCGCCGGATTTTACCGTATGCTTGACCGAATCCGCCGGGGCTTTCGGCGCGGCCACATCTGCCGGCTTCGCGGTCGCGCCCACTCCGCTCGCGGTAGTCGCAGCACTGGCTGCGATCGGTTTGCTCGGGATCAGAAGTTTCTGTCCCTCGTGCAGCGGCGCGGTCGATTTCAGATTGTTCGCCGCCGCGAGATCGCCAACCGAGAGGTGATTCTTCTTCGCGATGGTCCAGAGACTGTCGCCCGACTTGACGGCATACGTCGTCGCCGGCGTGACGTCGGCTACCGGCTCGGCGATGAGAGTCGAAGCTGCAGCCGTGCCCGGCCGGGTCGGTGTGAACCGCACGCCTCCGCTGGAGGCCAGTGCAGGGGCGTCGGGATTGAAGGCCACCGGCGAAGCGATCACCGGCGAGGCGCCGCCATCGTTCATCGGCACGCCGACGCTGGGCGCGACACCCGGCACGGAAACGGTGGGTGCCTGTTCCGCGCGCACCATGGTGTCGACCGGAGCGGGCGACGGCTTCGCGGTCGAGCTGCAGCCCGGATTGGCAAAAATCAGGATCAAGGCAAACACGTGGATGCCCACGACGACGCCGAGGACTTTCATGATTTTCATAGGTGGAATGGGTAAGCTGGTTGTGAAGACTAGTGGAAGTGAAAGCTACTTAAAATTCGCAGTGCCGGCCCCAGAATCGAGCGCGGCTTCGCGAGCCGCAGCGACCGGAATCGCGCACGCGAATAGGTGATTACTTGAGGTTCCGCACGGTGACACCAGCGCGATGGGCGGCCCACGCCCGGATGAACGCGCGATTTCCCATCGCTGCCGGAAGCACGGCCCGCGACGTCGCGCTGCACACAAAGCGGGGTGCACGCACCGTGCGCTCCGCGATTCGAACAGCCACCGGCTCCGAGCGGGAATTTTTCGTTGTTACACTCATGGTTAGCGGAGTTTGAGCGTCGCGAGGCTGGCGAGCGCGCACCCGAGGGAGAGAACCCAGAAGCGAAGAACCACCTTCGTTTCCGGCCAGCCTTTCTTCTGAAAATGGTGGTGAATCGGCGCCATCAAAAACACCCGCCGGCCCACGCCAAAGCGGGTGCGCGTATATTTGAACCAGCCGATTTGGATGACGACCGAGAGCAACTCGACCACGAACACGCCGCCGGCAATCACCAGCGTGAACGGCTGGTTGATCATGAACGCCATCACGCCGATCAATCCGCCGAGCGCCAGCGAACCCGTGTCGCCCATGAACACCTCCGCGGGATGCGAGTTGAACCACAGAAACGCCATGCAGCCGCCGACCAGCGCGCCGCAGATCACCACGAGTTCGCCGGTGCCGCGCACATGGCTCAGCAAAAGATATTCCGAGAGAAACACATGGTCCGCGACGTAGGCCATGATCCCGACGACGAGCACGACCGTGATCGTGCAGCCCACCGCCAGTCCATCGAGCCCATCGGTGAAGTTGATCGCGTTGCTGAAACCGACGACCCACAGGTAAATCATCACCAGCAGCAGCCACCACGGCATGCTTGGAATCACCGCGTGCTTCACGAACGGCACCCATAGCTCGCGAATCTTTTCCGAACTCATCGGGTGCCACAGCAGCGCGACTAGCGCCACGATCGTCGCCAGACTCTGCCAGGCGATCTTTTCCCATGAGGCGATGCCGGCGCTTTTTTTGTGAACAACCTTGAGGTAGTCGTCGCGGAAGCCCGGCACCGTCAGCGCGGCATAGACGAACAGCGCGACGACGACCCACACATTCGGCGCCGCCCAAAGTGCAGAACTGATGAACACCGAGAAAAAAATGATTAGGCCGCCCATCGTCGGCGTGTGTTTCTTGTCAAAGTAAGTCGCGCCGAGCGCACCCGTGCGGTCATCGATATAGCCGTGGCCAAACTTGAGTTCGCGGAATCGGCGGATGAGCACCGGCCCGATCGCGAAACCGATCGCCAGCGACGTCAGCGCGGCGAAGATCGTGCGCAGCGTCATGTATTTCAACAGGCGCAGCGGGCCGAAATATTCCTGGTAGTCGGCGAGGTAGCTAAGCATGGGCAACCTCCCGGGCGGCGCCGGCGAGCGCCCGTTCCAGCTGATAGCGCCGGCTGCCTTTCACGAAAACCGCGCCCTGCCACTCCGCGATCGCGGCCGCCATCGGCTCGAGCGTGGAGCAAATCTGAATCTGTTTCGAAAAATCGCCCTGCTCCAGCACGCCGCGGCACACTTCGTCGGCCTGCGAACCGATGACGAGGAGTTGATCGCCGGCGCGCAGTGGCAGCGTGCGGCCAAGCCGACGGTGATGGGCCGGCGACGCCGCGCCCAACTCCTCCATGCAACCGATCGCGTAAAGCCGGCGCTCTGTCGGATCCGTGATCGCGACAAAGGTCGCGAGCGCGTCGGCCATAGAAGCGGGATTGGCGTTGTAGCAATCGAGATAAAGCAGGCGGCCGTCTTCGCGCCGAATTTCGCCGCGCAGCGCCGGCGGGGCCCACGCCGCGAGCCGCGTCTGAATCGCGTCGCGATTCACGCCCAGCCGAAGGGCGACCACGATCGCCAGAGCGGCGTTGTCGGCCATGCCGTCGGTCACGCGGCGCAGCTTGAACATCGCCGGTGGCGGCGGCCCAAACGCGACGGCGATCACGGTTTCGTCTCGCCGCTGGATCACGTTGTAGTGAATCGTGTGCTGCGGCAACGTCGCCGGCCGCAACACCGGCGAGCGCTCCAGCACCAACTGATCGACGAAAAGATCGCGGAACGCGGCGAACTCCGTGCAACTCTTGGGAAACACTGCCACGCCACCCGCCGTGAGAGTGCGGAACAGCCCGGCTTTTTCGCGCGCCACGCCTTCGAGTCCGCCAAGCGCGAGCGTGTGGGCCGGCCCGACCATCGTGATCAGCCCTACATCAGGATGAATCATCTCCGCAAGTGGCGCCATTTCGCCCGGCGTGCTGACGCCGGCTTCGACGACCGCGAACCGATGCGTGTCCTGATCGAGCCGCGTGAGCGTGAGGGGAACACCGAGGTGATTGTTGAGATTTGCCTCGGTGGCGAGCACGCCGGCATCCTTCCCGCCGAGGACGAGCGTGAGCAGTTCCTTCGTCGAAGTCTTGCCCGCACTGCCGGAAATTCCGATCACGTGGCCGCGAAACGTCCGGCGATGTTCGCGGGCGATTGCCTGCAACGCCGCCACCGGATCGGCGACGACGAGTTGCGGCAGAGCGAGCGCACCGTTCGGCGTCGCCACGATCGCCGCGCCCGCGCCGGCCGCCGCCGCGGCCACTAGAAAATCGTGGCCGTCGCGCTGGTCGGTCTTGAGCGCGACAAAAATCTGTCCCGGTCGGATCGCACGCGAATCGATGGCAAAGCCGGTCAGCGGCGCAACCGGTTGCCCGGCCCAACGCCCGCCGGTCCACAAGGAAAGAGCAGCTGGAGCAAACGTCGGCATCTAAGTTTTTCGCTCTTGGGCTTCAAGCATTTCTCGCGCGACCTGACGGTCGTCGAACGGGAAGACAGTGTCGGCAAATTGCTGGTGGTTCTCATGGCCCTTGCCCGCCACGAGCAGACAGTCGCCCGGTTCGCACGAAGCGATCGCAACGCGAATCGCCTCACGGCGATCTTCGATCCACGAGATTTTTTCCGGCGCCGTGACGCCTGCTCGCATGTCGGCAAAAATCTGGCCAAGGCGCTCGGTGCGCGGATTGTCAGCGGTGGCAAATGCGTGATCGGCAAATTCCTGCACGGCGCGAACCATCAGCGGACGCTTGGCGCGGTCACGGTTGCCGCCGCAACCGAAGACCACGCGCAGTTTTCCCGGCGTGCTCGCGCGGAGCATGCCGAGCGTGTTGCTGAGAGCATCGTCCGTGTGCGCGTAATCGACAAAGACGTTGAACGGCTGGCTCGCGTCGATCGCCTCCATGCGACCGGGCACGCCGGCAAAGGTGCGCAACTTTCCGAGAAACGCCGCCGGATCGTGCCCAAGCGCCCACGCGGTCGCGATCGCGGCGAGCAGATTGCTGACGTTGTAGCGGCCAACCAGCGGTGCCTCGATGTCGCGCATGCCACCGGGCCAGACGAGACGAAAGGTCGAGTGCTTGAAATGCAGTGCGACGTTTTCGGCGCGAACTTGCGCGTGCGGATTTTCGCCAAAGGTGACGAGCTTTACCTCGCTATGCTCCGCGGAAATTTTGGCGGCGAGTTTTTCTCCGTGCGCATCGTCGAGATTCACGACGGCGATTTTCGGCGTCGTCCCAGTCGCGCCGGTGAAGAGCCGGGTCTTGACGTCGAAATAATCTTCGAGCGTCCCATGGTAATCGAGGTGATCGCGGGTGAGATTCGTGAAGACAGCAGCGCCGAATTGAAGCCCGAACACGCGTTGCTGGTCGAGGCCGTGTGAGCTGACTTCCATCACCGCGTGGCGGCAGCCGGCGTCGCGCATTTGCGCCATCAGTCCGTAGATGTCGAGCGACTCGGGCGTCGTCCGATACGACGGCACCGTGCGTGCGCCGAGGTCGTAGTGGATCGTTCCCAGGAGGCCGACGCGGTCGGCCCCTTTGAGGAAATGTTTGATGAGATGGGCAACGGTCGTTTTGCCATTTGTGCCCGTCACGCCGATCGCCGTGACATCGCGATCGGGAAACTTGTAGTAGCGCTGCGCCACCCGAGCGAGGGCGACCCGTGCATCGGCCACGCGGATGAACGTCACCTTCGCCGGTGGAAACGCCGGCATCTTCTGCGTGATGACCGCGACAGCGCCGCGACTGACCGCCTCGTCGATAAACGCAGCGCCATCGGCGCGCCGACCCGGGAGCGCGAAGAACACGTTGCCCGGCGCGACGCGCCGGCTGTCGATCGCGAGTCCCGAGATCGGACGATCGAGTTCGCCTTTCAGGGCGACGATTTCGTCCTCGTGAAGGTAGTCGGAGAGTTTCGGCGCCGTTTTGAAAACGCGATTGCGAGCGAGCGTGTCGCTGCGAGTGCGGCGCACCGGCCGCGGCTGAAACGCATGAATCAGCGCCGAGTTAAACGTAAGATATCCGATCACCGGAGGCCTCCTTCAAACGCGACGAGATTGGTCGCGATGGCCGGACGGCCGGCCTGGATGTTAAGGAGCGGAATGAGTTGCTCGCCGATGTGCTTGAACGACGGCGCGGCGACCTTCGCGCCGTAGGCGACACCGTTCGGTGCGTGCGCATCGACATCGTCGATGATGACCGAAATCACGACCTGCGGACGACTGGCCGGGAAAAATCCAACGAACGAAGCGACGTGGTGCTTGTGCGAGTAAACCAGTTTGGTCTTCCCGCTCGGCTGCATTTCCTCCTCGAGTTTTTGCGTCGTGCCAGTCTTGCCCGCGACTTCGTAGCCGGTGATCGCCGCCTCCGGGGCGGTGCCGTCTTTGGTCGCCACTCCCATCAGTAGTTGCGCCATGGTGCTCGCAGTGCGCGTCGACACCACGCGGCCCAATTCAACCCGACTGTAGCGGTAAACCGGCTCGTTCGACGCGTCGCGAATCTCCCGGATGAGCTGCGGACGGAGCAGCACGCCACCGCTCGCGATGGCGCTCATCGCCTGATGCATTTGGAGCACCGTGACGGAAACCGACTGGCCCATCGGGAGGCGGGTGATGTCGATCGGATTCCAATCCTTCACGGGGTGGAAAATTCCCGGCACCTCGCCGCCGACCGGAAAACCCAGGGTGCGGCCAAAACCGAACGACCGCGCGTAACGATCAAACCGCTCTTCGCCGAGAAGCATCGCGAGTTGCGCGGCGCCGCGGTTGCTCGAGTGCGCGATGATTTCCGCCACGCTGAGGTCGTGATCGAAGTGGTGATCCTCGCCGGGGAGTTTGAGTTCGCGGCCCTTGTAGGAAATTTTCTCCAGCATGCAGTTGAACCGCGTCGCCCGCGTCACGAGGTTCTCCTCCAGCGCCGCCGACGCCGCGACGATCTTAAACACGGAGCCGGGATCGTAGACGTCGGCCACCGCGACGTTTTTCATCCGCTCCTGCTCTTGCTTCGGGATCTTATTATATTCGTTGGGATCGTAGCTCGGGTAATTCGCGAGGCCGAGGACGAACCCGTCGTCGGGCCGACTGACGATGATGGTGGCTTTCAGCGGCTGATAAGTCGCCGCGATGTGCGCGAGTTCCTGCTCGATGATGTCCTGCACATTGGTGTCGATCGAGAGCTTGACGGAGTAGCCGTCGGCGCGCGGGACTTCGCGAGTGCGGAATTGCGCGAGCTCGCGACTGCGGCCGTCGCGCTCGCCTTCGCGCCAGCCATCCTGCCCTTGCAGGTAAAAATCGGCGTAGCGCTCAAGACCGGCCACGGGCTGCTCGTCGCGGTTCAGGTAACCGAGGAGGTGCGACGCGAGTTGGTGGTGCGGATAGGAGCGGCGATAAACACGATCGCGGGTGATGCCCTGAATGCCGAGTTTTTCGATTTCGACGGCAGCCGATTCCGAAATATCTTCGGCGAGCTTGGCCCACCGAATTTCGTGCCGGCCGGCGGCATCAGCCGCAGGATCGAGTTCGACGTCGTCGCCATCGTCGGTTGCTGCGTCGGTCGCGGCCGACTTCGCGGGTGTCAGGTCAAAATTAAACACCAGGCCCGCGGGCGCCGCCGTCGGCGAGGCCGCAGTAGCGGTGGTCGCCGCGGCGGGCTCGCGGAACCTGGTGGTGAAGATTTTCTTCAGCTGTGACAGCGGCAGGCCGAGCAGCGCGGCGAGTTGCGGCCATTTCTGTTCGTCTTTGGCGCACAGCTTGTCGTCGGGTTTCCGCAGCGCGCTCCGGTCAACCCCGACGACGAGCAGCGAGTGGCTGGTCGCGAGAATCGCGCCATGCGCATCGAGGATGTCGCCACGGCGCGCTTTCTCGACGATGATCTGGCGGCGGATCTTGACGATGTTGCGGAGCAGCGAATCGCGATCGATGACGTGCAGCCACACAAGGCGCGCGCCGAGGAGGCCGAACACGCCGAGCAATCCCGTGGCGAGCACGAAGATGCGGTAGGTGGAGGCGAAGCCCTTCGACATGGCCTAGTTTTTTGCGGCGATTTGGAAAGAGACAGCGGCGACGCGGTCGTTGAACAGGTCGCGGTTTTGGCGCTGCGCGAGCCGCAAGACGGGATCCTCTGGCATTTGAACCAGATGCGTTTCGGCGGGAGCCATAAGACCGAGATGCCACTCGGCGTTGCGGCGGCGGAGCACATCAGAGCCTTTCTCACCCTCGATCGCGGTGGAGGTTTCGTCGAGGTGGCGTTGGAGGTCGGCGATGCGCGCCTCGAGTTTGCGGTTGGAGTTGGCGGTCACGGAAATCTGGTGACGCATCCACACCGTGCCGAGACCGATGGAGCCGCTGAAGCAAAAGGTGACGAGGAGCCAGACGAGGAACTGGTTCACGAAGGCATGCGTGTCGGTGGTTTTCATCGGGGCGCGGACTGGAAGGACAAACGGGAAAAGGAACAGACGACGGAGCGCTCAGAGTTTGCGGAGCGCGCGGAGCTTGGCGGAACGGCTGCGGGGATTGGCGGCGATCTCATCGTCTGCCGGGGTGAGCGGGCGGCGGGTGAGCGGCTCGGCGAACTTCGCGCGCAGATCCTGCGGCGTGGCGTCGTCCGCGTTTTCGGGCTGGCCGCACATGCGGCGGAAAAACTGTTTCGCCGGCCGATCCTCGAGCGAGTGGAAGCTGATCACGCAGAGCACGCCACCCGGCGCGAGTTTCGCGAAGGCCGCCGGGAGCGCGCGTTCGATGGCACCGATCTCGTCGTTCAAGGCGATGCGGATGCCTTGGAACGAGCGCGTGGCCGGATGGATTTTCGACAGTGCCCGGGCGCGCGCCGGGATCGCCTCGCCGATGACGGCGGCGAGCGAGGCCGTGCGAGCGAGCTGACCCGTGCCGCGGGCCGCCAGGAGCGCGTGCACGACACGCCGCCAGTTGTCTTCCTCGCCGAATTCGCGAATCGCGCGGACGAGCATTTCTTCCGTGGCGGTCTCGAGCCAGCGGCTCGCAGGCACGCCGGAACGCGGATCCATGCGCATGTCAGCCGGCGCATCGGTGCGAAACGAAAAACCGCGGGCCGCGTCGTCGAGTTGAAAAGACGAGACGCCGAAATCGAACAGGATACCGTCGAAACCCTCCAGCGGCAGCTCGGCCAGCCGGCCGAAGTCGCGATCGAGCAGCGCGAAGCGCCCGGAAAATTCCTCGCGCATTCCAGTCGCCCGATCCTGCGCCGCGGGATCACGGTCGAGGGCGACAACGTTCACGGCCGGTGCGGACTCCAACAACGCGCGGGTGTGTCCGCCGCCGCCGAACGTGCAGTCGAGATAACGGCCGCCAGCGCGCGGCGCCAGCAGGCTGAGTGCCTCGCGGAGCAACACGGGGCGATGGCCGGGCGTCAAGGTCACAGGAGAAAGTTCAGCGAGCGCCGGGGCCATGGGAGGGTGGCTTCACAGTGGCGGCCAGTTTCTTGCGGCCGACGATGCGCAGCACGAGACCGTCGCGCACCCGCGGCATGACGGCCTTGGCGTTGAATGCCACGCCACGTTCGCTCGCATCGATCCAGGCGGGAAAGGCGCGGCGCAACGGAGCACCCAGCATGCGCGCGGCCTTCGGCGCAAGCATGCGCGCCGCGGCGATTTTGACTTGGGGGGCGCGGCTCATGGTCAGATGTCGAACCGGCGCATGAGATCGCCGAAGCTCTCGCCCTCGCCGCCGGCCGCTTCTTTTTCCCAGCGCGCTGGCGCGTAGAGGTTGAACTTCGTCAGCGAGCCGACGAGCACCGCGTCCTTGTCGATCTGCGCGTGTTTCAACAAATCGGCGGTGAGGCCCACGCGCCCAGCCTTGTCGAACGAGAACGTCTGCGTCTGGGAAAAAAACTTTGCGGAAAATTTCTGCGCGGCCGCATCGCTCAGCTTCATCGCGGCGATCTTCGCTTCGAGCTTCGCGATCTCTGCCGGCGGCAGCACCGCGATGTAACCGTCGGGATGCGGCGTCGCGAGAAATGTATCGCTCTCCTCGTGCGCGTAGCGCCACGCCGACGGGATCGTGAGCCGACCCTTGTCGTCAAGGTGGTGCCGGAAAAGTCCGGTGTAAAATGCCTTGCCGGGTTGCGCCATTTGGGAAGCGGGGCGCCAGTTGCCCCATAGTGCTGCATTTCGTCCCACTTTGCCCCACGTCGGTCAAGCCAAGATGTGTGAAGAATTGAAGAAACTTATTCACAAGAGGTGCGGAGCGTTGCGCAAAAATTACCTAGTCGGATCACTCCATTGTGTCGTAGTATGAATTGCTTCCCAAGCCATGGCTCCCAAGGCACCCATCCCGACCAACGCTAAATACGCTTGGTCCTTCATTGCGCGCACCGCACCACCCAAGCGGGCGGCAGCGGAGCGTGTCGGCGATTTTCACGAAATCTATTCCGACTACGACGAAGCGACGGTCCGCGAACAAGCCAGCCGCTGCATCCAGTGCCCTAACCCGCTGTGCGCCCAAGCTTGTCCGCTGTCGAATCGCATTCCGGAGTGGCTCGCCCTCGCTGCGCAAGGGCTGTTTCTCGAAGCGGCCGCCGCCTCGCGGGCCACGAGCAACATGCCGGAAATCTGCTCGCGCGTCTGTCCGCAAGAGCGGCTCTGCGAAGGCGCGTGCATCCTCAATTGCAAAAGCGATCCCGTCGCGATCGGTGCGGTCGAGCGGTTCATCAACGAGTATGCCTTCGCGCACGGCGCGGTTGACGCCACACCTTCGGCGCCGAACGGTCTGCGCGCCGCCATCATCGGTTCCGGCCCGGCCGGCATCGCGTGCGCCGATGAACTCGAAAAGCTCGGCTATCGCGTGACTGTGTTCGAGTCGCTGTGGCTCCCCGGCGGCCTGCTGGTGAACGGCATCCCCGCGTTCAAACTCGAAAAATCGATCGTCGCACGCCGCGTCGACCTGCTCGCGAAGCGCGGAGTCGAGTTCAAACTCGGCGTCGCGGTCGGCAGCGATGTCCCACTCGCGGAAGTGCGCCGCACCCATGATGCGGTGTTCCTCGGCCATGGCGCACAGAAGGCAAAAACGGCTGCTGTGCCCGGAGAAAATCTCCGCGGCGTCGAACAGGGGCTCCCGTTTCTCATCCAGAAAAATGTCGATTCCGAATTGGTGAACCTGCCACCCATCGACGTAGTCGGTAAGCGCGTCGCCGTGCTGGGCGGTGGCGACACCGCGATGGATTGCCTCCGTACCGCGTTGCGCGCCGGGGCAAAATCCGCCGTCTGCCTTTATCGCCGCGACTTCGCCAACATGCCCGGCAGCCGCAAGGAATACTACAACGCCCTCGAGGAAGGCGCGGAGTTTCAGTTTCTCACGAATCCCACGGAAATCCTCTCCGACGGCCGCGGCGGGATCGCCAGCGTGCGCTGCGTGAAGATGGAACTCGGCGCGCCTGATGCTTCCGGCCGCAGCAAACCACGCGCAGTCCCCGGCTCCGAATTCGACACACCGGTGGACGTCGTGCTCGTCGCCTACGGCTTCGATCCGGTGTCTTTTCCGGACGACAGTGAATTTGCCGCCATCAAGGTCAACGAATGGGGCGGCATCGTCGTCGATCGAAATCAGATGACGAGTGTGCCGGGGGTTTACGCAGGCGGCGATTCCGTGCGCGGACCGAGCCTCGTCGTGCATGCCGTGCGGGATGCCCGCCGTGCGGCGGCTGGCATTCATCGCCAGCTCGCACCAAAGCTCGCCGCGACGGCGCAGTAACCGTCAGCCGAGTCTGGCTGCGCGACGCGACGGCTTGGTCGCTCACCTAAGGCGCGGCTTCCCAGCCGCACTTTTATTGTTACGCTGCGCTCCTCCAACGGCTCATGCCCCGCCCCATCTCGTCTCTGCAAAGCACGCCTGATCGCGCCGCACCACGCAGTCCTCTCGACTCACGATGGTGGATTTGGGTCGCGGTGTTTGCGGCGGTGTTTGCCGCCTATCTGCCGGCGGTGCGTGCGGCGTTCATCTGGAACGACAGCGATTACGTGACGGCGCCACACCTGCGTTCGCTGCACGGCCTCTGGCGCATTTGGTTCGAGGTGGGTGCGACCCAGCAATACTACCCGCTGCTCCACTCTGCATTCTGGGTGCAACACCGGCTCTGGGGCGACGCTCCGCTCGGCTATCATCTCGCGAATATTTTTCTGCACGCTTCGGCCGCATGGCTGTTTGCACTGGTGCTTCGCCAACTGGCCGTGCCGGGCGCAGGGCTGGCCGCGATGATCTTCGCCCTGCATCCGGTGTGCGTCGAATCCGTCGCCTGGATCACGGAGCAGAAGAATACGCTCTCGCTGGTCTTCTACTTGCTCGCCGCACTGGCCTACCTGCGGTTCGACGCGAAGCGCCAGGTCTCGCACTATGCGCTCGCCACCGCGCTTTTCGTTGGCGCGCTGCTGAGCAAGACGACGACGGCCACGCTGCCGGCGGCGCTGCTGGTTGCGTTCTGGTGGCGACGCGGGTGCATCGAATGGCGGCGCGACATCGTGCCGCTGCTGCCGTGGTTCGGACTCGCCGCCGCGCTGGGTCTTTTTTCGGCCTGGGTGGAGCGCACCTTCATCGGAGCGGACGGCGCGGATTTCGCCCTGACGTTCGTGCAACGCGGTCTGCTCGCCGGGCGCATCGTCTGGTTTTATTTCGGCAAATTCTTCTGGCCGGCTGATCTGATTTTCATCTATCCGCGCTGGAGCGTCGACCCGGCGATGTGGTGGCAATGGCTGTATCCGATCGGCGGGCTCGCCGTCGTCGCGACGTTGTGGGCGTGGCGCCTGCGTTCACGCGCACCGCTGGCGGCGCTACTCCTGTTCACCGGCTCGCTGTTTCCGGTGCTCGGATTTTTCAATGTCTTCGGCTTCACCTATTCATTCGTCGCCGACCACTGGCAGTATTTACCCTGCCTCGCTCTCGTGGCGCTGACTGCGGCAGTCATCGTCACTGCGCTGGCGCGTTTCGCCGCACCAGTGCGCTGGACCGCACAGGCCGTGGTGCTGGGCACGCTCGCCGTGCTGAGCTGGCAGCAGAGCGGCATGTATCGCGACATCGAGACATTCTACCGCACGACCATCGCGCAGAATCCGGACTGCTGGATGGCCTACAACAATCTCGGTCGCCAACTCGCCGGCGACCGCACCCGTTTCCCCGAGGCAATCGCGCTCTTCGAACGCTCCCTCGCGCTCCACCCGACCAACACGGAGGCACTCTCCAATCTCGGCCTGGCTCTCGCGCAATCTGGTCACCCTGATGAAGGCATCGCCCGCCTCGAGCAGGCGCTGCACCTTAACCCGAAGCTCCATCAGGCGCACAACAACTATGGCATCGCCCTCGCTGGCGTCGGACGACTGGAGGAGGCCGCAACATCGTTTGCCCGCGCCGCACAGCTCAATCCCAACCTGCCGCAGGTCTACGACAACTGGGCGAAGGTCTGCCAGGCGCTCGGCCTGGAGGCCGAGGCCACGAAACATTTTGCCGAGGCGGCGCAGTTGCGCATCGACGCTAATTTGGCGCGCTGAGTGCAGCGGCGCCGCCGAACGCGGTGGCCATCGGGCGCATCGCCCCGCGGACAAATTTGCTGTTCTTCTGTGATGAATGTTTTCTAGCTGGAAAACCCATTGATGCACGCTCCCACTAACATTCAACTCGTCGGGCAAGAACTGGCTATCGTCTGGGACGACGGCACGGAGAGTTATTTTTCGTTCGAGCGACTGCGCGCGGCCTCACCGAGCGCGGAGACCGCGGGCGAACGCGATATTTTCGGCCGGCAATACGGCGGCCATGGGCCGAAGAAATTTGACGGCGTTCAAGTGACCGGCTGGACGCTGGTCGGCAACTACGCGCTGCGATTAGAATTTAGCGACGGCCACAATACCGGCCTCTACGCCTACGACTATCTCCGCAAGCTCGCGAACGAGCCCTGATTTTTCCATGAGCACCTACGTCTTCCCCGCCCGCACCACCACCGCCGAGATCGAACTCGGCACGACACTGCAGCCGAAATTCGGCGCCGACGGCCTCATCCCGTGCATCACGCAGGATGTGCACTCCGGCGAAGTGCTGATGTTCGCGTTCATGAATGCCGAGTCGCTTACGCACACGCTTCGGACCAAAAAGGCGACCTACTGGAGCCGCTCGCGCAGCAAGCTCTGGGTGAAAGGCGAAGAGTCTGGCAACGTGCAACACGTCCGCGAACTCCGCACCGACTGCGATCAGGATGTGCTCCTCATCAAGGTCGAGCAAACGGGCGCGGCCAACGCCTCGTGCCACAACGGCTACAAGTCCTGTTTCTATCGCCAGCTCGCCGATCTCGACGATGACGCGCTGAAATTAAAGTTCACCGCCGAACGCCTTTTTGATCCGGCGATCGTTTACAAAAAAAAGTGAACCTCTACCGTCGCGCCTCGGACGCGACGGCGTGATTACACCCCGGGCGGCTCGGGTTTCGGTTCTTCCGCGACCGGTGTGACCGGCGGCGGCGTAACCGTTTCCACCGGCACCTCGGCGGGCGCCGGCTCGACAGTCGCAGGCACGGTCGCGATCGGTGCGGGCGCCGGCGGAGCCACCTCGAAGGGCGGCGACGATGCCGGCACCTCGGGAAAATTCTCCGGATCGTGTTCCTCGCCTTCGACCTCTTTCTTGCGCGCCTCTGCCATTGGCGGCGGGGCGAAGAGACGACCGTCAATAAACTCGGTCACATAGCCCTCGTGAACGAGCCACATCAGGTCGCCCTGCAGACGGGCGATTTTTGCGCGTTCCTCGACGCTGAGTTTGGGTTCCTCCGGAACCGGCAGGCCCGCGATGGCTGGCAGCGCCGGCACATGCAGCGCGATGCCGAGCAATTTGGTCGGCAGTTCGCTGGCCCGGATCATCGGGTGCGTCTCAATAAACGAGATCAGCGAACCGATGCTGTCGGAGAACATCTGGCCGGGCACGCGGAACTTCCGCTTCACGGCGCACACGTAGCTGACGCCCTTCGAGCCCTTCTTGAAAATCGTGAAGTGCTCGCGGCGCAGCCGGCCGCGCAATGCGTTGGCGGTGTCGAGCGGGAACTTGCGCTGGCGTTCTAGCGCCCCCTCGATCGCGCGGCGGATTTCACCGGGCGGCATCGTCTCAGCGACGCTGCCGTGGAAACGGGCGTTCTCCGCCGGTCGGACCACCTTGTCGCGGGCATGCGTGAGCAGATAAATCCGGGCTTCTTCGAGCGAATCGAAAGTCGGAGTCTCCGGAACGGCGACCGGCGCGGGCGTCGGCTCCGCTGCGGCAACTGCGGCGGTTTCGCTCACGGGCGTTTCGGCGGCGGGTGTCTCCGCGGGAGTCGGCTCGGCGGTGGCAGCCACAACGGGCGCCACGACAGGCTTGGCTCCAGTCGGCAGTTTCCACGTGTAGCGCGTGGTCTTCTTCATCTTGTCCAGCCACTGCTTCACGACCTCCGGATCGCGGATCGTCTCGATGCGGCTGCGAAAGGCCTCGAACGCCATCCGGGCGACCTTCGCTGCATGGTGCTGCTGCACAATCTGGGTGTAGCGATGGTAGTTCGGCGGCCCGAGCAATTCGCCCGTGACGCCGCATTTGTTGATCACCTGGAAATTTCCCTTCGGGGGCTCTACCTCGACCTCGGCGGTGTCGAAAAACACTCCGAGATGCTTCGACAGCACGTGCGCCACGGCCGCCTCATCACTCTCAAACGGCAAATGATCGGGCACTGAAATGTAGAACGGCGCTTTCGCGGGACGCGCCGCGACCTCGCCACCCGGCGCGGGTGCACCTGACTCCACCGGTGTCTTGCGGGTGACGACAACGACGAACCGCTCCGTCTTCGCGACCACCGTCCGCGCAATTTCGAAAAGCTCGATGGTGCGGCACGACTTCCGGATCGTCTGCACGAGCGTGTTAAAGCTCGTGTCCTCGGGATAAAACGTCGCAGCGAAAAACGGACTCTCATACGGGCCGCGATCGAACGATTCGCTGCGACCGCCATACCGCGGTCCACCGCGATAATCGCCGCCACCACCAGGACCATCCTCTCGGCGCGGCCGCGGGCCCCCAGAGAACTCCCGGCGCTCGGGCGCGCCACCAGCCGAAGCCGGAGCGCCGCTCGGACCCTCGCCACCGGGACCAGCCGGCCGGCGGAACGGCCGACGATCGCGCGCTTGGGGCGCACCACCGCCACCAGGTCCGCCACGACGATCGTCGCGCCGTGGGCGGTCGCCACCGGATTCACCGGAGTGTCGATCGGCCGCGGCCGATTTGTCCTGGGTCCATTGCGTGCCGAAGCTGAAGCCTTGAAGCTGGCTCAGATCGAGTTTGTTGAAATCCGCGGGCGGATTCTCCTGAGGAGGTTGGTCGTCCATGTAGTCCGGAAGCGGGCGTGAGCCCGCGGGTGTTGGCGTGGTGAAACGCTGCCGTTCGCAGTTGCCGCGGAGTGTCCCGGGACACCGCGGGAGTGGCAAGCAGTTTCCCACCACCCTGCCGGCCACTGTTCAAACTGCCACTAATGGCTGGATGTCGCCCCCGCTCGCCGTCGCTGGATGATGCCTGCCGCGCACATGAAAGGAAAACACCGTGAGGCCTTCCCGTGATCGCACCCGCAATATCGAGCCGTGGCTGCGCACGCACCGACGAGCAATGTAGAGCCCGATTCCAGTGCTCCCAATTTTAGGTGCGGTCTTCCCTTCCGACGTCAACTCAAACAGATAGGGTTGATGATCGACTGGAATGCCCGGCCCGCCATTGGCGACCAACAGGTGCCAGTTGTCACCTGCCGCTCGCACCAGTCGCACCCGCACCCACGAGCCGCGGGAATACGCCACCGCGTTGCCGATTAAGTTGACGAGCGCATGCCGCATCAGCAGCGGCGAATACAGCACCGGCACCACCGCTGGGAGATCGAGCGCAATCGGGGCGCCCGCCGGCCAGACGCCCGGCTCTCGCACGAGCGCCGTGATAAACGCCGCCAGATCACCGTGCGCGAAATCCTTCGCCCCGTCGCGTGTCAAAAATAGCTGGCGCATCCCCGCGAACAGTTCGTTCATGCGTTTTACGCCGCCCTGCAAATCGCGCAGGCTTTGAGACCGCACGGCGTCGTTACGCGTCGTCGCCAGAATGGTCGTGCACATCGAGACTTGGCACAGGACGTTGGCCAGATCGTGTTGTAGAATCCCTGGAAGGAGCGCGCGTTCTTCCGAAAGATTGCGCTCCTCTTCCAGCGCCACAAAGAGCGCCTCTTCAAGCCGCGACATGGTTGGTCTGAGGGACAAAACGATAGGTGCCGGTCACCCCCCACTCCATCGCCGCGATGGCCTCGGCGACCATGGCCGGTGAGCCTTGTCGCACGGCGAGCATCACTTCAACGCCTTCACGCGCGCCAATTTTTTCTCCGTTAATCGCTGCGCGCAGCGCGCTCAGCGCCGCCGCGCGATTGCCTTGGGCGACACAATCACGGATTTGGGCGAGGCCTGCGGTGGACATGAGGTTACCAGAAAAAACAGGATGATTTCGGATCGAGATATTCGCGCGACGGCATCGCCGGGACGACGCGCCACACGGTGGCATATTTCGACCACGGGCCCGGCAGTTCGCCGTCAAACAGCACCGACCACGCCGCCTCGCGGTGCGGCTTGCGATCGAAGACGCGGCGGAGAAATTCCGCGTGCCCTTCCTCGCCGGCAAAGTAGAGGCAACGCCGCTCGAAGCAATTGGGCACGTCGCGCACCACGCTGCGGAGCTTGTAGTAGCCGACGACGAATTCGTTGCGCGCTAGTTCGACCGCGGCCCGCGCCGCCGCCGAGCGAAACGTCGTGCCCGCCGAGTAACCGTAGCTCACATGCCCCGCCGCCGAGCGGCGAAACAAGATCGCGACCTCGCCGATCTTGGCGGAATGCTCGAGCCGTAGCGCCGTCACGCCGAGCATCGCATCGCCCACGACCGACGCCCGCAAATGGCCCGACCACCATGAGACGAGCGCCCAGCGCTCCAGCGCCTCAAGGTAGGCGTTTTTGCGCGCCTGCGATTTGAAGAACCCGGGAAACGCGGCCATGCCGTTGGTCGAGTTGTCGACGTCGAACCCATAGCTGGCCGCAGCGTCGCCCTGGGATAATTCGTAGAACGCCCAGCGCTCCAGCGCCTCCGAGATCGCCATGTATCGCGCGACTTGGGCGGAGCCGCTGGCGCCGGTGCCATCGGCATTGCCATACACACTGAGTGGCAGCTTGCCGCGGATGAGTCCCGGGGCAAGATACGCGTTAGCCTGATGCGCCTGCTTCCCCAACACATCGATCGACCCCGACGAGACCCGATCAATCGGACCACCGTCGCTCGTGAACACGTCACGGTAGTTAATCGCTGCGAGGCTGAACATGGCGCGGATGGTTTGGGATTAGTTATTTTCGATTACGACACAGGGCATCGCGGGACCATCCATGATCGTGTCCGGCAACGAAGCATTCTTGCGGGATTGGTTGTCGAACTTTTCGGCGGCGCGGGCGGCTCCTACAGCGAGCAACATCGTCGAAACGATGGCGAAGAATAGGGATGTGGATTTTTTCATTGCGCCGTCATCTTATCCTAGGCCTATCCACGCTTCTACTGCGCCGCTTACCGGATAAACCTTAATGCACTACCTTTTAAGAGGTATCCGACTACTGTTTTGGTGGTCCGCACTGCTGGCCCCACTCGCGGCCGCGCCGCTCGTGTCGAGCCCTCCGCACGTTCTCTTTGCCAGTCCGCAGCTCAAAGGAGAGACTTACATTTGGCAAATCGCCGAGACGCCAGAGCATCAATTCATCGCCTCCGGCGAGCAGATCATTTTCTACGAAGACGGCCGGTGGACCGCGGTGAATGGAGTGCGCAAGGCGGCGATTCGTTGCCTGCTGGTCGATGGGGCAACGTTGTGGATCGCCTCACCCGGCCAAGTGGGAAGACTTCATCTACCGCTGCGGGCAGACAGTCGCTACGAGCCCGTCGAAATCGCCGGTCTGTCAGAAGCGGGCGAGGTGTGGCACCTCGCCAAATCGGGCGATGCGATCGTCGCGACGACAAAAGACGACGTCTGGTTTTATCATCCGGCGACCAAGCAAACGACCCGCACTCACCTGCCCACTCGGGGACATCTCATTGTGCAATCGTTCGGTCAGGAAACCCTCGTGCTCCAATTTGGCACCGCCTTATGGAAAATGGCGGGGGACAAGTTGGAGCCGTTCGACAATCCGTTGCCCGACAAATCCGACGTAAAATGGGGTTTGGCGACCTCCTCGTTTGTCCTGACCGCCAAGGCGCTTTATCAAACGACACCGGAGGGCTTCCGGCCAGTGATTGCCACGTCAGCCCTCAAGGCTCCATCGGAAGCCCTTTCTGCGCTCTGTCAGTGGGAAGATTCCGTGGTGGTCGGAAGTGCCTCGCGTGGCCTCGCGCTTTTGGTGCCCAAGACCGGCGAACTGCATTTTCTGAATCGCGAGGTGGGACTCCCCAGTCTGGCCATCTGCTGTCTCTTCCCGGATACCCGCGGGCGGCTTTGGGTCGGCACGAGCCAAGGAATCGCGCTGTTTGAGTCTCAAAAATTTGGCCAGCAAAACGCGGATGCCAATGCCCCGCGTTTTGCCGCCAGCCATCAAGGACTTTTCGTCAGCCACGAAGATTCAGCCATTTTCTACCATGACGATGGCCGGGAAGAGACGATCCCGCAAAAAGTCTATGAGTTCATTTCCTTCCGCTCGGGTTACGCGCTCGGGTTTTGGGATAAAATCCAGGTGGCGGCCAAAACTATTCCAGTTCCCGGCGGCCGTATCGGCGCCAGCATCGAACTGCCCGGCGGCCAACTCCTCGTGACCGCCGTTCAGAACGTTTATCTCGTGGATCCTGTCAGCGGTGAATCCGCGCCCGTTGCCGCGCCGCAAACCGAATTCACCGGTCTCACCGTCATCGGAGAATCTCTCTGGGGCGCCGGTCTCAACGGCTCGCTTTACCGCTCGCCCGTCACGCCGCCGCTCGCGTTTGCCCACGTCTCGGATCTGGGAGGCACCAGTGCGACCCAACTCGCTCACCTCGGTACCATCCTTGTCACCGCGTCGAATTCTGGTGTGCGTTTCGGCGAGCACTTGCGATCGGTCGGCGGCACGCGCAATCTGCATAATCCGCATCTCGCGGAAAACGCCGACGGCGTCTGGCTCCTTGGCGAACAGGATGGTGCGCACCGACTCGGCCGGCTCGCGCTCGCCGGCGACGCGATCGAATGGCAGACCGTCGAGGCCAAGGGCCTGAGTCTCCTGGCCGACCCGCACTCGCTCAACGCTAGCGGTCACACGTTGCTCATCTGTGGCGAAAATCAGATTCTCTCGCTCAACAGCGATCAGTTGCCGCGCGCTTACCGGCTCGACGCGCCGCGGCTCAGTTTTACATTCGCCGACTCGGCGACCGGCATCAACTCCACGATCGATCATCCGCCCGCTAAGCTGTCCGCCGAAAGGAATGGTATCACATTCACCGGCACGCTGGCGTTCGATGAGTTCGGCGAGCGACCCGGTTTCGAGCGCCGCCTACTGCCCACCGAGACCGCGTGGATTCCCACCCAGGCCGGCGAAAAAATCAGCTATCCCTCGCTCTCGCCGCGCGACTACACGCTCGAAGTCCGCGCGACTCACCTCGGCCACACCGGCCCGGCGACCGCGCAGACGTTCACCGTGCTCCCGCCGTGGTATGCCTCGCCGATCGCGCTGGCCGGCTATGGCGCGCTCGCGTTGCTGGCGTCCTATTCGATCTTCCGCTTCCGCACCCTCCAGATTCGCCGGCGCAATCTCGAACTCGAACGCCTCGTCGAGCATCGCACCCACGAACTCGCTCAGGCCAGCGCCGCCAAAACCGAATTCCTCGCGTCGATGTCCCACGAGATTCGCAACCCGATGAACGGCGTGATCGGCCTCGTGAATATTTTGCGCGACGAACCGCTCGGGCCGCGGCAGGCCCACACCTTGAAGATGCTTCACGGCTGCGCCGAGCAGCTCCGCACCACGGTCGACGACATCCTCGACTTCTCGAAAATCGAAGCCGGTCGCATTGAGCTCGAACGCACCACCTTCGATTTGCTCGACACTCTGGAAGCCTCCGCCGCCACCATCGATCCCGGTGGCACGAAAATCCGTTTCACCGACAAACCCCCGCCGCACCTGTCGCTCCTCGGCGATGCCGGCAAGTTCCGGCAAATTTTTGCCAACTACGCCAGCAACGCCCTCAAATACGGCCTTCCGCCCGAGGCGCGAGTCGCCACGATCCTGGTTCCCACCGACGACGGCGTGCGGCTCACGCTCAGCGTCACGAGCTCCGGCCCGACGATCGACAAGGACACGCTCGATCAGTTTTTCGAGAGCTTCACGCGCGGCGCCGATGCGATGGAGCGCAACATCCACGGCACTGGCCTCGGCCTCGCGATTTGCCGGCGTTACGCGCAGGCGATGGGTGGCGAAGTCGGCGCCGTCAGCACGAACGGCGAGACGACGTTCTATCTCAACCTGCCCTTCGCCCGCGCCCGCGCCGGCGCCGCCGCCCCCGCGCCCCCGATCCCCGCCGCCGAACGATCGGTGTTGCCGGCCCGCGCGCTCGCCATCGAGGACGAGGATTACAACCGCATCGTGCTCGGCAGCATCCTCGCGAAGATGAATTACTCCGTCGACTGGGCAACCACCGGCGCCGAGGCGCTGAAGCTCGCGCAGGAAAACGGCTACGACATCGTCCTCACCGATTACCGGCTGCCCGACACCAACGGCGTCGACCTCGCGCGAGAAATTCTCCGCCTCTGCCCCGAGCCGAAGCCCGCGGTCTTCGCCGTCACGGCCTACTCGACGCGCGAACGGCGCGAGGAATGCCTGCGCGCCGGCATGGCCGGTTTCATCAGCAAACCGATCACGCTCGAAAAACTCCGCACCACCCTCGCCGGCTGGGGCGACAAACGACTCACCACGATTTCCCTCGAAGCGAGCCACCGCCCGCTGCCGTTGCAGCCACCCGCGGCGATCGAGTCGGGCTGGGCCGAGTTAAAGCGAGCCGCGATGCTCGACACCAAGCGCGCCGCTACTCTCGCGCACCGACTCAACAACGTGTGCCGCGCATTTCATTATCTCGATCTGGCCGAGCAGCTCGAGTTGCTCGAAGGTGCACTGGAGCGCGACGAACCCGCCGCACCATTTCTCCAAGCCTGCGAACGTCTGCTCAGGCCGAGTTCAGACGATCTACCGTCGTGAAACCCATTTTAAGAGCGTAGGTTTGCAGTTCCTGGGCGGTGTGCAGGTTGAGTTTCGCCATGATGTTGCGCCGGTGCGTCTGCGCCGTGGCCGCGCCCAGGCCGAGTTCGGCCGCGGCCTCGACGTCGGTGCTGCCGGAGCCAATGAGGCGCAAGAATTCCTGTTCGCGCGGCGAGAGCAGCTTGTCGAAACTCGTCTGGTCGCGCGCCAACCGCCCGCGCCGCTCGACGAAACGCGGGCTGAAAAATGCCCCACCGGCCGCCACCGTCTGAATCGCGGTCAGCAAGACTTTCGGCTCCTCCTCCTTGTGCACGAAACCTTGCACGAATGCGCGGCTCACGCGATGAACGATGTAGTCTTCGCAGGAACCGGAAATCAGCAGCACCGGGGTGGGCACGTGCGCTTTGGAAAGTTCATCCACAAAATCGATGCCGTCGCCATCAGGCAGCCGGATATCGAGCAGGATCACGTCTGCCTGTTGCAGCAGGGGAAAGTTGGCGCGCAACTCCGCCAGCGTGCCGGTTTCTAGCACGATCTTGCCCTTGCAATCCTCGATCAGGAGTCGCCGGATCAGGCCGCGGAACATTACCTGGTCTTCCACCAAGACGAACTTCATGTCCGCGATAGTGCGCAGAAAAACCGGGGAGGAAAGAGGGATTTCCCCCTACCCGCATCACCGTCAACGGTCCTCAGCCTCGAGGTGGTTCACCTTTCTCGATCATCAATTTGGTGCAGGTTAGTCTACCACCTGCGAACCCACTTTCAAAGACACGGCGCTTCGGCTTCTCCCGGAGAGTGAGAGATTCGAACTGGCCCTGCCGGTGGAGGTGGCGAGAATCGAACTGTCTTTGACGAAAATCCCTCCCGC